>CAVBQS010000025.1:0-5157 GCA_963597615.1 Bacteroidaceae bacterium | reverse complement strand
CAGTGGATGCAGGCACGTTTCATTGTAAAACGTAGGGATGAAAATGGCAGAGCTGTTGAAACCTTGTATGTTGCCCGTGATATTACGGGGGAAAAAAACAGAGATCTTAAACAGCAGGAGTTCTTGACCCAGGCGTTAGCTTCAGCACAGCAGGCTAACAAGGCAAAGACAACATTTCTTAACAGTATGTCTCATGACATCCGTACACCCATGAATGCCATCATTGGCTTTACAGCGCTGGCTCAAACCCACATGGATGATCCTGCTAAGGTAGAAGATTATCTTAGAAAGATAAGTACATCAAGTGATCACCTACTGAGTCTGATTAATGATATTATGGATATGAGCCGTATTGAAAGCGGAAATGTAAAGTTAGATGAGAAGGCCGTGCACATACCGGATTTGCTGCACGATCTTAGAGCGATGGTTCAGAGCCTTGTTAATTCAAAAAAATTGAATCTTTTTATTGATACGCAAGACCTTGTGCACCAGGATGTGATGACGGATAAGTTGCGTCTGACTCAGGTACTTTTGAATATTGTAGGTAATGCCATTAAGTTTACAAAGCCTGGCGGAAATATTAGTATTCGTTTGATTGAAAAACCTTGCAATCTGAAGCGTTATGCAACTTACGAGTTCTTAGTGAAGGATAACGGAATCGGTATGTCGAAGGAATTTGTCGGGCATATATTTGATACCTTCTCCAGAGAATATAGTGCTACTGTCAGCGGCATTCAGGGCACAGGACTTGGTATGGCTATTACCAAGAACATCGTGGATATGATGGGAGGGAACATACAGGTAGAGAGCGAAGAGGGCAAAGGTTCTTTGTTTACGGTTACACTTAACCTGGGCTTTGCCAATGAATCGGTTAAGGCAGAAGAGAAGAAAAAAGAAAAAAATGGTTACAATTACAGTGGCAAGCGTGCGCTTTTGGTTGAAGATAATGAATTGAATCGAGAAATTGCTACGACTATTCTGGAAGAGACGGGTATGTTGGTTGATAGTGTAGAGGATGGTGACATTGCGGTTGCGACAATCGACAAGGAACCGGCAGATAAATACGATCTGATTCTGATGGATATTCAGATGCCGAGAATGGATGGATATACAGCCACCAGAGAAATCAGAACATTAGCTGATAATAAGAAGGCCAATATTCCGATTGTGGCAGTGACGGCCAATGTTTTCGAAGAGGATAGGAAGAAGATTATTGAGTCTGGAATGAACGGACATATCATCAAGCCGATCAGCATTGAGGAAATTGCCAAGGTGTTAGACGAGACATTTGCAGTAAAGAAGGTATGAACATTATGGCAGGTAAGGTAAAAATACGTACGGTTAGTAAATTGAGTTTGATCATAACAATAGCCCTGACTATTTTATGTGTTGGGATTTCGACATATGGTTTGCAAAAGTATAAGGTTCTGCGAAATTCGCTTCAGGAATATGTGTCATGCGAATCAGCTATCCTTCAATTTATTAAAGGATCCGACACCCTGACGGAGCAGGCAAGACTTGCAGCATCAACAGGAGATGTAACGTATATTGACGGTTACTTTAGGGAAGCTAATGTAGATCAGAACCGAGAAAAAGCGTTGGAAAAGATTGCGGCTTATGAGGGAAATGAGAATGCGGTAAAGCAGCTGGAAGAGTCCATGCAAAATTCAAGAGAATTGATGGAGACAGAATATTATGTTATGCGTCTCGTGGAAGAGTCAAATGGAATAGAGCAAGGCGACTTGTCGCAGGAACTTCAAAATATTGAACTTTCTGAAGCAGATGAGGAGCTTTCAGGAGCAGAGAAGCTTGTGCGGGCACAAAATCTTATGAGCAATCAGGATTATGAGCTTGCTAAGAAAAAAATCCTGGAAGGCACAAATGAGGCTTTAGAGACGCTTTCCAATCAAATTGGAAACAAACAAAATCGGTCTGCAACTATTTTTTTTGATATCTTCAAGAAGATACTTTACTGTATCGGATGTTTTGCAATATTCCTTTTTGTAATTTACTACATTATGCGGCATTGGATTGTCACACCCCTTGCAAAGTACAACGAGAGCATTAAGCAAGCAAAGATTTTCCCAGTTTGCGGAGCATATGAACTGCAACTTTTGGCAAAAACCTATAACGAAGTATTCCAAGAAAATGAGGAACGCGAGAAGCTTATGAAGCACCAGGCGGAGCATGATCCGATGACTGGGGTACTCAATCGTGGGGCCTTTGACCAGATTTTAAAATTAATGGAAAAGGATAAAAGAGATTTTGCATTGATCCTAGTGGATGTGGACAATTTTAAGAGCGTCAATGACAGTTATGGGCATGATGTAGGAGATATTATTCTGAAACGAGTGTCAAAATCCTTGGCAGAGGGCTTTCGTTCCATTGATCATGTCTGCCGAATCGGTGGAGATGAATTTGCGGTTATCATGATGGATGTGACAAGTGATCTTGGATATACTATTGAGAATAAAATAAGCGAGATTAACAATCGGCTTGCTAGGCATGAAGAAAATATTCCGGGGGTATCCTTGAGTGTAGGAGCCGCATTTATGGACCGAAAGAATCCGGGAGAAAGCTTGTTTAAAGATGCCGACTTGGCCCTGTATTATGTGAAAGAACATGGACGGAATGGATGCCGTATTTATTCGGCCGAGGATGCGGTGGAGAGCTTTGCAAACATGGGACAATAACTACCATAGTAAGAGAATGGGGACAGGCTATGGAGCAAGCAAAAGAGGAAAGAAAAGAGAATAAATTTTGGAAAATTTTTTGGTCCACTTTCTATCTAAGCGCCTTTACCTTTGGTGGAGGATACGTAATCGTTAGCTTAATGAAGAAGAAGTTTGTAGATGAGTATCATTGGATTGAAGAGGAAGAAATGCTGGATTTGGTAGCCATTGCCCAGGCGGCGCCAGGGGCCATTGCAGTCAATGGAGCCATAGTGGTGGGCTATAAACTGGCAGGAATCCCAGGAATTCTGGTGGCAATTTTTGGAACGGTGCTTCCGCCTTTTGTAATTATTTCTCTGATTTCTGTCTGTTATCAGGTGGTTCGGGACAATTTCATAATCAGTCGAATGCTAGAAGGAATGCAGGCAGGAGTGGGGGCAGTCATTGCCTCGGTGACCTATGATATGGCAGCTGGAGTTGTAAAAAAGAAGGAGCTAGTATCGGATCTTTTGATGATTGGAGCATTTGTGGCAGCCTGTTTCTTTGGAGTAAATGTAGTCTATGTGATCCTGTTTTGTGGCTTGCTGGGTGTCCTTCGAGCTTTTATTGAAAGAAGGAAGAATAGAAAGAAGTCTAGAGTCCTTCAAGATAGAGACGGAAAGGGGAGTGAGGGAAAATGATTTATCTAGAATTGTTCCTGAGCTTTCTTCAGATTGGACTGCTTAGTTTCGGTGGTGGTTATGCGGCTATGCCTCTAATAAAAGAACAGGTGGTGACGCAGCATGACTGGCTCACTATGACGGAATTTACGGATCTTATTACCATTTCCCAGATGACACCTGGGCCCATTGCCGTGAATTCAGCCACCTTTGTTGGAAATAAAATTGCAGGAATTTTTGGCTCTATAGTCGCAACCTGTGGATGTATTCTTCCCTCTTGCTTGCTTGTCACAGTTATTGCGTGGTTTTATCTGAAATATAAAGAGATGAAGATGTTTCAGAGAGTTTTAGAATCATTAAGACCGGCGGTGGTAGCCCTCATTGGATCTGCCGGAATCGCCATCTTGCTGGAAGCATTCTGGAAAAATGGAGTGGTGAAGCTGGCAGATACCAGATGGTATATGGTGGGAATCTTTGGAATCTGCCTCTTGCTCCTTCGAAAGACAAGGCTAAATCCAATCGTGGTAATGGCCTTGGCAGGGGTTATGAATGTGCTATATTCTTGTTTTTTATAGTTATGGAGTTTGTAAAATCATCTTGAAGAATGAAATGCGGCTTTATATAATTTAAGCAAATGATTCAGGGAGTAGGGCGCATGGGAAACGTAATTAGTATTGGAAAACAAGATTTTGCAGCTTTAAGAGAAGGCGGATATTTCTTTGTGGATAAGACTGGTTTTATAAAAGAGTGGTGGGAATCGGCAGATGACATTACCTTAATTGCCCGTCCCCGCCGTTTTGGAAAAACCTTAAATATGAGCATGCTTAATTGTTTCTTTTCTGAAAAATATAAAAAAAGAAGGGATTTATTTGAGGGCCTTTCCATATGGAAAGAAGAAAAGTTTCAAACATTGCAGGGAACATATCCGGTGCTATACTTAAGTTTTGCAGATGTGAAACAAAGCGGGTATTGTTTGATGCCTTAGAGCAATTTGGCATGGGTGATGAAAGAGAAAATGTAAGAAAATGGTATGATGGTTTTACTTTTGGAAGCCGAAATGATATCTATAATCCCTGGTCGATTACCAACTTTTTAAAAGAAAAGCAGTTGAAGCCTTACTGGGCTGCTACCAGTTCCAATGGTTTGGTGAATAAGATGCTTCAGCTTGCGTCGCCGGAGATTAAAACAAAGATGGAGGCATTGATTTCGGGAGATTCGATTGTCTCAAACTTTGATGAACAGATTGTATTTGAGCAGTTAGACCGAGATGAGGATGCCATATGGAGTCTGCTGCTTGCAAGTGGTTACTTGAAGGTTGAAGACGTAGAATACAAAGGAATTACCATGGATCCGTGGTATCATCTTAGGATTACTAATCTGGAAACAGTCAGTATGTTTTCAAATATGTTTAAAGGTTGGTTCAAAATTAGTGGATCAAATTATAATGCATTTATGAAAGCACTATTGCAGGGTGATATGGAAGCAATGAATCATTATTTGAATGAAGTAATGATGGCCACATTCAGTTATTTTGATACAAGTAAGGATAGTTCTGATTATTTGGAGCCAGAGCGCTTTTATCACGGATTTGTCCTGGGATTAATTGTTGAACTTAGGGAGACTTACGTGATTCGGTCCAATCGTGAAAGTGGATTTGGACGATATGATGTAATCTTGATTCCAAGAGAAGTGTCAGATCAAAAAAATCCGGCAATTATTTTGGAATTTAAGGTTCGAAACAGGAAGATGGAACAGACCTTAGAAGAGACACTTGTAGTGGTATAGTGAATTTGTAACAACTTGTTCGAATAATATATTATAATATT
>CAVBQS010000024.1:0-139000 GCA_963597615.1 Bacteroidaceae bacterium | reverse complement strand
ATTAAATGGTAATGCTGACATCATTTTTACTTAAGGGGTTCTGAACAGTTACATTTCATCAATAATTGAGCTTATCTCATTTTCTTTTTTCCCTATTAGTTCTATTTCAAACGACGGCTCTTTCACTGTGTTATTGTCTATTACAGCCAAAATTTTATTCTGTTGGTAATTGAGTCTTAAGTGAATGATACTGATCAGAATCATGAAAAAACCACATTCTATATTTCTCATCAAAATATCGTTTGTGTATGCTTTCATGCTGTAATAAATTTTCATAACTAAGGAAATCCTCGAAATGATTCTTTATTGCATTAATTAAACCTTCGTAATTGGATATAATCCAATCAAAAAGGGATGATGTACTTCTCAATCCCTTTCTTTCTAATTCTTATGCTACAGAGCAAAAATATCCTAATGAAATGTAATTTTTATATTGTTTCATTAACTCTTCCTTATCTGCCAGGCTGTTTCATTTCCTTTTTCAACAACTGCAATCCTTCAATCATATATTTATATAAGAAAATCATCTTGTCCACTTCTGATTTTGTACTCATTTTGGTGGAAACCTCTCCCAAATGAATAATAGATATCTCTGGTGAATATATCACTTTGTAAGATTTTCTATAGCAATACCATGCCAGCAAATCCTCTTCCCCATACATGAATGTCTTCGGTGAAAATGCATATTTTTCATTTTTCACAAACTTTGGGCAATAAATAATGCATGCTCCCAATAAAACGATATCTTCTTTCTCACCATCTACACTTCTATCCATTACCCTTTTTTTTGATGCCTTTTGATAAGTTTTTTCCACACATGGAATAGGAAAGAGATACTTTTTCCACTTAAAATATTGAAGCGTTAATTTTTTCCTCATCAACTCTTTAGTAACATCATTTTCTGTCAACCTATTTTGACGTCTTGGGCTTTGCTTTTGTCCATCTAACGAAAGTATATCGGGTCCCAAAACAGCACACTTTGTCCGTTCTGTAACACTTATTATTCTTTGAAGTAAATTTTCTTGATTCATCAACACATCATTATTAACACAAATTATATAATCTGCATTTAATGTATCTTTAGCATACGCATATCCAATATTATTACCCTTTGCAAATCCATCATTTGCCTTGTGTAATATCACCTTGATTCTTTTATCATCAGCATATACACTACTCAGCTTCTCTCCACTTTTATTAGGCGATGCATTGTCTACTATTACTATATTGTAATTATCATAGGCTATGTTTTTTAAAATAGATTCCACACATTGTTTTGTCATTTCAAAATCCAAATAATGTAAAATAACAAAAGCAAACCTATCTAATTGCATATCTTGTCCTCCAATGACTTTCCTACTTCAAGCTCCTTAATTAACATTGATTTTTCTTTGCAAATAACATAAAAGTGAAATCAATTCAAAATTATTTTTCTTTATAAAATAAAACAAAATCTTTTTTTGTAACCGAAATTGACTCAAGTCTACTTTCGTAATTTGAGTCTCGTATTTTTTACGCATCTCTCTGAATCTTTTCTTTCGTTTGCTATAAGTCTCATTATTCTTACTACTGCAAAAATCTAATATACAGCAAAACCCTATCGACCATATACAGCGTTCATTGTAAGCATCCATCAAAGCCTGCGTTTTTCCAACTTTTGAAATATATTTTAATAATTCTCTATGTAAATCTTCAAAATGTTTTACTGCATCCTTGTCATATTTTTGAGATACCGAACCTGACCAAACTCTATGATAATATAATTTATCTGGAATATAGCAACCAGAACAAGCCATCTCATAGACTTTCAAATTGAACAATGCATCTTCGCCCGTGCAAATCCCCTCTGGAAATTCAATTTTATTATCTATAAGCAACTTTCTTTTATAAAACTTACAAGGTGTTGCCATTTTCAATTCATGATAATCATATTTTCCTTTTTTGTCTCTATTGAAGGTAGCTAGTATAAATTCTTCAAAATCACCTTTTTCAATTTTCTTTTTTTTCTGAGTAATAAAGTTGTCATTTGCAACAATATTTTCTAGCATTTCTTGATGTCCAACAAAGCACACATCATCTACACTATCCAACGAAACCAAACACTCTTTAATTAAATACCTAGAAACAGCATCATCACTATCCACAAAGAAAATCCACTCTCCACGACTTTCCTTGATTCCTACATTTCTAGCAACTGCTACCCCAGCATTCTCTTGATGAATACATTGGACATTTTCATATTTACATTGATATTCATCACAAATCTTTCCGCTATTATCTGTACTTCCATCATCCACCAAAATAATTTCAAAGTCCTTTACAGCCTGATTCAATAGACTTTCAATACACTCAACTAAATATTTCTCAACATTGTACACCGGGACTATAAAACTAACTTTCATCTCAAATCTCCGTTTTATCTTTCTGATACCTCTGATATACTGTTTCACTTAATACATTGGCATCTCCGCGCTTCACAAAGATATTCTTATCATTTTCCGCAAACAACTCCCTATTCGCCTCACTATCTCCTAAAACAATCGGTTTTCCCATCGCCTGATATATATATGTCTTCCCTGCAATGGTTCGATTTGCTTTCCCTACAGTCCCACTAAAATGACCTGCAAGGCAAAGATCCGCATAGGAAATATATTTGGCCAAATCATCCTGTTTCAACCAATCAATATAGGTAACTGTATCTGACTGAATCTTCTTATATTTCTTATCAATAGGTCCTATCATAATAAAGTGAATATCTTTTTCTTCTTTCAGCAAATCGATTGCCTCTAGAATAACTTCCACTCCCTGAACCGGAAGGATGGATCCAAAATATAGAACAAGAAATTTATCCTTCCACTTTTCAGGCCTTTCAACCTTCATTGGATGATAGTAAGATGTATCCGCCTCCAAATACAGTGTTCTCAGCCTTTCAGACGGAATCTTAAATTCATCTCTAAAATACTTTCCATGTACCTGTGTATCAGATATCACATACTTTGCTGGTTTTACTGCCCATTCGTCAACTATATGAAGAATCTTCGCCACAAAGCTATGATCTACAACCTTTTTCCGATCATCGACTAAGGTATCGTATATAGAAATAAAGAAATCAACTATTAAGGTTTTCTCTTGAAATTTCCATTTCCAAAAAGGAACTATCATTTGCGCCATAAAACTGACATAAATCACATCGTATTCTTTCACAGATGTCAAAAGCAATTTCTTATATACAAAATGTATTCTAGATAAATACTTCTTATCACGAGAAACAATTGTAGTAACTTTATCAGCATGATTCTCTAGCAATTTGATTTCTTGCTGAATTCTTATATAATCTTCATTTTTGGTTGCTATATAGAGGATTTTTTTGCCTTTTATTAAATCTACGACTTCTTCCTGTGCCCGCGTCTTTGCCTCCAGCATCTACCTACTCCTCTTCCGGCTCATTGGTCTTCTTCTCTTCATGTCCCGGGCCATAGTCCATTTTTCTAAGCTCAAACTGGATCTCTTCCAACAACTTTCTATTTGCAGCGATCACATCTCCCATAAGGCCAATCAGTTCACACAAGACCGCAATTATAATGAACATAGAAGCCAAAATCAGTGACTGTACATGTCCGCTTCCAGCACCATTAAAGAAATAAATTAAATAACGAATTCCAATTCCCACACCGAAGATTCCAAAAACACCAGCCAACCAAGTAAAACAATACAAAGGCTTGTACATCATCAAAGCTCTTCCTATGGTCAGCATAGACTTTTTCACATATCCAAACATGCTACTAAACAATCTAGATGGTCGTAACTCCGCATTAGTCCTTATTGGCACGGAAGTTACTGCCATCTTCTGGCGTCCTGCCTGGACGATAGTCTCCAATGTATATGTATATTCATTAATAACATTCAATCGCATAGCTGTATGACGGCTATAAGCACGGAAGCCACTTGGTGCATCCGGCACTTCGGTATGGGATGCTTTTCTTACTACCCAGCTTCCTAAATGCTGTAATTTCTTCTTCAAAGGAGAGAAATGCTCTGTATCATCAATAGGGCGCTCTCCCACTACCATTCCGGCTTCTCTTCTTAAAATAGGCTGAATTAGTTTCTCGATATCCGCTCCGCAGTACTGGTTATCTGCATCTGTGTTTACAATAATGTCTGCTCCGTTTCTTAAACAGGCATCCAAACCTGCCATAAAGCCTCTGGCCAATCCCTTGTTGTTTCGGAAGCTTACTACATAATTTACTCCCCAGTCTCTAGCCACCTGAACGGTATCATCTTTACTACCATCATTAATAATCAGATATTCAATAACGTCTACACCATCAATATGTTTTGGTAGCTCATCCAAGGCTATTTTTAATGTTTCTGCCTCATTGTAACAGGGAATCTGTATAATCAGTTTCATCGACTCATTCCTCTCCTTAACCTATTCCTTAAATCTCATTCTCAAACTTTGATTTTTTAATCATGATTATTCAAATCTCAAAAAATCATTCTTCATTCCACAGGTAAATATAAGTATCTTCATCAATCTCAAATTCTGTGGCCTTATCTCTTATTTTTTTTTCTATGCTTTTCTTATCACAACACAGGTAAGCTCCATCGGTTTGCTTCAGAGTTCCGATTACCACAATTTTATCTGCCAAGAGATACTGGAGTTCATAGGCGTCAACAACTCCTTCTTCTACATAGATTTTATTAATCTCTATGCCTTTCTCTTCTTCCTCCCTGGTCCACTCTACCACTGCTTGGCAGGAAAGATAATTTTGTTCACCCCGGTACCGTTCATGGTAGAAGCCATTAAATGCGTAGGTATACATAAGCACTAGACACAAAAGTCCAACTAAAACCTGTACCTTTTTACGTTTAAAGAGTTCATAAGCCACCAAGGTAAAAGCAAAGACAAAAACGGTAGCTGGTAGATAAGAACGCAGGCCCACAGATTCTGCCGCAAACCCCTTTGTAAGGGAAAATGGAGCGTAGCTCCATACACACCCAAGCTCATAGCACAAGATTGGCAAAATCACTAAGACCCAATAGCCCTGAAGCAAGCTTGTAATTAGCAGTACCTTGCCCTTAATCTTTTCCATGATATCCACATACTTAATCAGGTATACTGCCCCCACCATAAACAGAGGCCCTATATAAGCACCATAGTATCTCAGATAAGTAATGGCCCGAAAGGCATCTCCGCTTTCGTTTTGTTCCATGAGAAGGGTAACGCCTCCTAGCCAGGTAATGGACTGACCTCCAATGGTACATCCAATGGCAAAGATACAAAAAATTCCTATGACAACATAAGGAAGATATTGTTTTTTCTCGCTTTCAACAATCTCTGATTCTCTGCAAAGGCCTCGCCAGATAAGAATGCAGATTACCACCACAAGGGCTACTGCAATACCTCCAGTAAGAACCACAGATTCGTTTAATTCACCAATAATAATATTAGCCCAGGCGGTCCAGCTTTTGGGATCTTTAAACCAGTCTAACAGTTGTACTGAGACCCCTGTAGAAGTATTGCCAACTCCTACGTCCTGTCCCTTTTCCAGAAATCCAATGGTTTTACTAATCCCTACACGGACCAAGAGAAAAGCTGGAATTCCTGCCACAAGACACACTGGTATAGATACCAATGCTTTTCTATAAATCCAACCACAAAGGAGCAGCGTTACAATCAAGGCTCCCCACAGGGCCACAGCCCTAGAGTGTACCGTGTACGCGTAGGTCAAGGCCAAAATCAAGGCCAAGCTGTAAATTATCTTTGCCTTTTTATTGGTCTGTACTTCTTCTGTAATAAGCTTTAAAAGAATCCAAGCAATAATCCACACCATCAAGTCATAGATAAACTCTGGATAGGTGTAGGTTGCCCGCACTGTTACAAGATAAGAACAGGCGATTGCCAGTAAACATGTTAGATTTTTATTCTCTACATGCAGGTACTTTCGCATCAAATGATAACTTATAGGTGCCACTGCTGCCTGGCAGAAGATCATTAAAGTCACCATGCTTCGGTAAAGAATCACTGGATTTTTTATCATGGCCATAAAGGGAATCCACAGGACAGAAAATCCATAACCATAGTATCGGTAATTTCCCATGACTCCGGACCAGTCTCTTCCTAGTAGCTTTGCTCCCGGCCACATGGCAAACAATTCATCGCCGCTAATAGAAACCGGGTAAGTCTTTAACAAAAAAAGAAGCCTTGGAATCAAAGCCACCAAAAAAGCAACCCAAATGTATTTGTGTTTTAACAGTTTCTCTTTCACTCTAACTTTATTTTCTCATAGAATTTATGAGATTCTCCCTCTTATCATATTTTCTTACATTCATACTAGACTAGTGTATAGGATTTCGACAGGATAGGCAATAGTTCTCCCGCATTTTCGTGGTGTTTTCCAAATAATTAAACGAAAAAATGCCGAATATACTTCTGTAGATTCAGCATTTTTCAGTATTTTTTATTTAAAATCGACTTTTGTAGCACATAAGCTGTTGCATGCCCTTACTTCTTTACCACTTCCACCTTATGCCCCTTAGCTTCAAAGTCCTCCGCAATCCCCTCTGTCACATAAAGGCTTCCATCTTCCGTCTCCAATATCCCGTCAAATTCTTCACTATGGTCCCTCCAGTACTTTATAGCCTCATCCTTCCCCATAATAAAAAGAGAAGTAGACAAGCCATCTGCCAGTGTTCCATCAGAGCTTACAATGGTAACTGATAGCAATCCACTGTCCGCCGGATATCCGGTTCTTGGATCTATGATATGGTGGTAGGTTTTTCCGTCTTCTTCAAAATATCTCTCGTATCCTCCGGAGGTAATTACAGCCTGATTTTTTATCGACAGTGTGCCCAGATAATCTATCTTTCCTTCCGGGTCCTGGATTCCGACTTTCCACTTACTGCCATCCGGCTTTTCTCCTAGGGCTTGGACATTTCCTCCTAGGTTCACCAGTCCGCTGGTAACTCCCTGCTCTTCGTAGATCTTCATAATCCTTGAGGAGGTGTAGCCTTTGGCAATGCCTCCAAAATCGATCTTCATGCCTTCTTGCTCAAATTTCACAGTACCCTCTTCTTCATTATACTGAATCTTTGAGACATCTACCAAACCTAGCAAGTCCTCTAACTCACTCTTGTCCGGCACCTTGTAGTCCTGACTTGAAAAGCCCCAGGCTTCCATAACTGGGTAAATTGCTATATCAAAAAGGCCTCCTGTTGAATCATATAATTCCACGGATTTCTCCAACAGATACTTCGTATCTTCCGTCAGACTTCCCCCGCCATTGGCATTTAACTTTGACACTTGGCTGTCCTCATCTCCTGTAGATAAGGCCTTGTCTAAGCGCTTAATTTCTTCTGTTGCCTGGTCTACCGCTTCTTCTCCCTTGTCTCCGTAGGCAGTTAGGGTCATGTAGGTATCCATGGCAAATAGTTCCTTAGTGGCTACCTGATCTCCCTGGGTGGTCATGGTGACCTGGGTTTTTGATTCTGTGGCAGCGGAATCTGCTTCTGCACTTGACTTTGTAGAATCCAAGGCATTTTGTTTGTTGCCAGATGCTCCCAAATTACTGCATCCCGTTAACAGCAAGGCCCCCGCCATACAGCCTACGGCTAATCTTTTTTTATTCATTTCTTCTCTCCGATAGTTACTAGCTTCTTAATCTAAATTTACCTATGAAATCTAATAACTATATCTTAATCATTGATTTTATTTCATTCCTGCAGCAACAAGCAGATTTATCAAACGAAAAGAGAAACCTTTTTTATTTATCAAAGGTTTCTCCGTAAATCATTACTAAAACTGGTTTCGTTATGGTGTTTTGCCACCAAATAACAGGCTTCTCACCTGCAAGGCTTGATTACCCTCTACGCTTAAGAATAAATGCAAAGTTTTTACGTTGCCAGTGCAACGGAAACAAACGCCTTATGCTTCGTGTCCTGTTACCAGGAAGAGAGTCCTCTCTTGGCATCTTCATTATACTCAGAAAATCCATAGGTTATCAACTAATTTTTTATATTTCAATTTTAAAACTAATTACACTAGAATTAGTTAAATTTCTCCTAGCATTTTGCTAAGGCTCTTCTTCTCTTTCTTCATTGTACTGACTCTTTGCTTCCACTCCCCTGCTACTTATAATCCTCCCCCCTCTACCCAGGCCTCAAAATAAACCCTGGCTCCTTCTTCTTTAAGGCTCTTCTCATCCAGGGTGCAACTTACACTGCCGTCTTCCTCCACCTTAAAGTCATACTGTTTTCCATCCATGATTAGATATCCTCTTGCGCACCAGGTATCTCCAATACCTAATTCTTCTCTTGGTATTTTAAGCTTTACCAAGCATCCCTCTTCTTCCTCTACCTCATAGGAAAAATCTGACAGATTCCGCAAATCTCCCTCATGGGCGGAAAGATCCAGCAGGGGATTTAAGATCTTGTAGTGCAAGCCATCCCAGGAGAAATAATTTCCATTCAAGGTATATTCGGCAGTCTCCAGGATTACTACATCCGGCTGAAAAATATTAAAATAATAATCAAAATCCAGGAAATTTTCGTAGTTATGGATAGCATCGTACTCCTTAAAGGAACTTTCGATCAAACGATACCTTTCATTGGCATTGTAGTAGCTGCCCTGAAACATGAGAACCCGTGGCAAATCCTCTGTGTCTTCCCCTTGATTTACCAGTATCACCTTTTCGTTATAATCCTTATCCAGTTCCAGGGCGCTATATTCTTCCGTATGGTCTTCAAGGTCCCCTTCTTTTAAATTGTCAAAATAAGGAACTATCTCATCAATGTTAAATTTTGATACCGGAAGACTTAGTTCCTCTTCATCATAGATTTCAAAGTCAGAGAATTCCAATTGCTTTACAGAAGGGAAATATTCTGCCACCTTTTCTAAGAGATGGTTGGTGCCATAGAAGGCTCCAAGCTCATTCCAATGGCCTGCATCATACTCCTTATTGTAGACCTGCTCGGTTTTGTGTTTTTCAATTAAAAGCTCTTCGTTTGAAATATAATTTATGCCGTACTCCTTTAACTTCTTTTCCATAGACTTATTGGTAAGATCCTGGTAGTTATAGCCTTCCGGCAAATACTCCTGATATACCGATGTTTTGGAAGGATTCAGGCAATAGATAAAGGGGACCCCTCTTTCCTCACAATAGTCCTGGACCCGTTTTAAATAGTCACAGAATAAATCCTGAAATTCTTCATCACAGGTCTCATTGCTCATTTTGGAAAAGACGTAGCCATCCTTTCCCCAGGTATACTGGGGATGTACCATCATTCCAAACACCTGGTTATTTAACTCTGTATAGAAATCAATGGCCTGGCTGCGAAATCCTATACGGTCACTAAGATAATCATCTACCATGCCGGTAAAGGATTCTTCGTCGGTAACTTCCCACTCTGTCAGCATTCGATTGTCAATTTCAGAAATGGCTTCGGGTTCTGTATTTAATTTATACATAAGACTGCCTAAACCCAGGGCTATTAGACCTAGGAAGGCTCCCTGGATCACCGGTTTATATTTCATTTTATTCATACAACTGCTCCCAATCCTCTAAAATTGAAAATACAAGAATGGTGAATATCCCTCAGACACGATGGTAATGTAGCACAGGAATAAACATCCTAACAAGAATAGATATTTCACAATCTGGAACAGCAAGCTCTCCTGCTCCAGCTTCCTATAAAGGTCCTGGACTTTCTGTCTGCTGCAAATGATAGTTCCAAGAATAATCACTGCCCAGATGGTAAGGAGTCTTGGTGTAAGGAAGTAGATAGCCGAGAAGGAAGACTTCTTACCGATTCCAACCAAATATCCGGCGAACATCTGTAGTTCTTTATGCCCCGATACGTTAAAGGCAATCCATCCTAAACTTACAATGGTAAAGGTTACCGCCCATTTAAGCACCTTCGGGATCTTCTCATACCAGTCCTTTTTCATAATAAAGCGCTCGATGACTACGCAGACTCCATGTAAGCATCCCCAGAGAAAATATACAGATCCTGCGCCGTGCCAGATTCCTGTTACCAAAAATACGATAAATAAATTTACATATACATTTCCCTTGCGGCTTCCTCCCAAGGGAATATATAGGTAATTCTTAAACCAGCTTCCCAAGGAAATATGCCATCTTCTCCAAAATTCTGTAATGGAGGTGCTAAGATAAGGGAAGTTGAAGTTCTCCTTAAAATGGAATCCAAACATTTTGGCCATTCCAATTGCCATGTCGGAATATCCTGAAAAATCCATATACAGGCCTAGGGTATAGCAAAATACTACAATCCAGGCGGTGCCTGCATCCATTCCCTCTGCCATGTTATAAAATTTATCCGTGTAAGTTTGGCTTAAAATGTCTCCAAGAAGAACTTTTTTCGACATTCCTATAATGAAACGCTCCAGTCCTGCCACAAATTCTCCATAGCCGATCTGCCTGTCTCTTAATTCCTTTTCCATATCCCGGTAAAGTACAATAGGCCCCTGGGTAATCTTTGGAAAGAAAGAAAGATATAGGGCAAATTGCAGGAGATTTTTGGTAGGTTTTGCATGGTCTTGATATAGATCCATAAGATAGGAAATACATTCAAAAATAATAAAGGAAATTCCCAAAGGTGCAACGATTTTTTCCAAGCTATTTCCACTTTGAAGAATCTTAAAATCCACTAAGTCGTCATATATCCGCTCGAAATATTTGTAATAAATTAGAAGCCCTATATTAAAGAAGACCCCCATTATCAATACCCAACGAAGCTTCTTATTACTGCCGCCAATCAGTCCTACTACATAGTTTACGAAAATCAAAACTGCCAGCACTGTAAGATACTGACCTCCACTCCAGTAATAAAAAAGAATGGAAAACATAAGAAGTACTATATTTTCCAGTAGAATCTTATGTTTCCCACCAATTTTGTGTAGGCCCAGCACCAGCAAAATGGCTGGCACTAGGCAGATATAAATAAATGAAAAGGAATCAAATACCATAGGCTCTCCACTACAGCTTATCCGTCATATTACTTTCTATTTCGAATCTTTGAAAGTCCCACAATAAGTCTGTACATTTTAAAATTTGTTTTTCTAAGGAGGCGCAACATACCACTAAGCTCTCCAGATCTTTTATATACGTAAGGGCTTTTCTCTTTAATGGTTGCATCAAATTCTATAAACATTTTTTTAATGTGTTTATCCCCTAAGGAATAGCTAGAAAATATAGATGCCTGATCATTCACCATGTCCCCAATTCTTCTAGCCATGTAAGCGCTCTTCACTTTATTGTAATTCGGTTGCTTTTTGTAGTCAATAATATAATCTAGTACATGGTAGATAACATCAATATGATTTTGAATATGCTTTTGGAATCCAGCCATGCTAACGCTCTGGGTGGCCTGGGCCAGGCGGTACATATATACGTAAATATCAAAATATACCACAGTATTTACATAAGGAATAGGATATAAAATATATTCCACATCTACGTAGAAGCAGTGCTCATCCAAACGGATATTATGATCCTTTAGAATGGCTGTGCGGATAACCAGGGCATGCATGGAAATTTTGGTTTCTTTTGCAATGGCAGAAAATTCCAGATTTTTGTCTGCCGGAAGCCAGTTAAAACTTACTGGGGTCTTTTCCTTCGTTCCATCATCCACTTCGTAGTAGTTCGTAACTACATAATCTGCATCACAGCTTTTTAGCTTTTGGATCAGCTGATAAAAGCCCTCCTTATCTACCCAGTCATCTCCGTCTACTACTTTAAAATAGGTTCCTTTAGCCTCCTTGATTCCCCGGTTAATGGTGGAACCGTGTCCTCCATTTTCTTTAGAAATCACGCGGAAGCTATCTGGATATTTCTCCTCATAGGTCTTTCCAATTTTGGCCGTGTCATCCTTAGATCCGTCATCTACAATTAATACTTCGATATCTTCAAGGATTCTCTCATCCATAAAAGAATCTAAGGTATTCTCTAAAAATTTTTCCACGTTGTAAGACGGCACTGTTATGGTTAATACTTTACTCATAATTTCCCTTTAATCCTCTCTTTTTCCTTACTTTTATCTATGGATTCTGCCTTCATTTATAAATTTTACTTCTATTTATGTTATGAATTCTGCTTTTATTTATGAATTTTACTTCTAAGCCATGACAACAAATTTACCACCCAGTATTTTTTCTTATCAATCATACGAAATTGTAATTTCTCTTTTCCATTCATGGTGGCTAAATATATATTTTTCCTGTAGTCTGGATATTGCTTTGCCACAAAATTTTGGAATTTCCGGATATAATCTCTATCTCCCTTGCGATATAGGATTTCCTTCACAGGGATGAAGTAGGCATGAAATAATGCCATATACTCTAGCTCACTGCGGTATTTGAAGAAGGCACCCTGGTCCTCATAAAACTTCTTAACGGTTTTAATCATGGCACAGCGGTCCTTGAAGTTTTTCTCTTCCTTGGCGGTAGTCATAATAGACCCTTCCCGTATTACATAATTGTAAAAAGGCTCCTTTACATAGGAGATGGTATCCGCCTTTAGGAAAAATTTAGGGCTACTGCCTAGATCCTCATAGTAATAGCCTTCTGGATATCGCACACCACTTTTTTCAAAGAAATCTCTTTTAAACATGCGATTCCATGCGGAAATGGACTCAAACAATACCATGGGATATTCTTTTAAGCTAAAGCCTCGATCTTCCGGCAAGGCATCCATGGTGCAGACTTCTATCGATCCATCTGGTTCTAGTCGCTGATAATCAAACAGTATCATGTCACTGCCATATTTTTCTCCAGAGGCCAAGCATTTTTCTACTAAATAACGAGAAATATAATCATCGCTATCAACGAAAAGCAGATAGTCTCCGGTTGCTAATTTAGCCCCCTCATTTCTTGCATTTCCAAGGCCGCCATTTTTCTTGTGTATCACTTTGATTCTTTCATCTTCTTTAGCCAAGGCATCGCACATAGCGGGACAGCCATCCGGAGATTCATCGTCTACCAAAATAATTTCCAGATTTTGGTGGCTTTGCTTTCGGAGGCTATCTACGCAGCGGTGTAGATATGGTTCTACCTTGTAGATGGGGACAACTATACTTACTTTGCTCATGTCGTCTTCCTTATCAAAATCGTAACTATTCAGACCCCCATTTGCAGAACGCAGTTTTGCATGGTTCCAAATAGTTACGCAAAATCAATTAAATAGGTTCCATATTTCCTGAGTTTGTCTTTCCAAGTCGTAGGCCTGAGCTCCTGCAAGGTAATGGGCACAGGTTCTTTTTTTCTTGTTTTCTACGATTTTCTTTGCCCAGTAGTCTGGTTTCTTCTTTAGTGATAGGAAGTAACAGCTCTGGGTGATTTTTGATTCTTTGGTTATGGTATCGCTCATATAGCAGGGGAGACCTGCGGACTGAGCTTCGATTCCGGCAATGGGAAGGCCTTCGAAGTTAGAAGGGAGAAGGAAGGCGTCCATTCCTTGATAGAGGGCATTGGCATCGCTTCTTCGTCCTAACAGCTTCACACTGTCTTCTAAGCCCATTTCCTTAACGCGTCTGTTTACTTCCTGAAATCTAGGGCCGTCTCCCACTAGCCATAGCTTGGCTTCTGGTTGGATTTTATGGATCTTGTCAAAGATTTCTAATAGAAAGTAGTGGTTCTTTTGATAGCAGAAATTTCCCACATGGCCATAGATATAATCATCCGGACTACATCCTAGTTCCTGCCGGATTTTTTCTCTTTCTTCCGGATCGTAGGAGAATTTCTTTCGGTCCACGGCGTTGTGAATGACTTTAAAATTATCTGAGTTAACAATTTTCCTTGGGAAGAGCCAATCTCCGGCTTTTATAGAACATCCATAAAATTCATTTCCGTAGCGGTAAAGGAAGTGTTTGCAGGTCTTATGGATGCTGTCAAATACAAAACGCTTTAGACTGCTTTCACAGTCATTTCCACTGGAATGGCTGTGAATCATACGGCGCTTTATTCCTGCATCTTTGGCTGCTTTTGCTGCGATCAGGTCGATGGCTGTGGATATATTAAAATAGACTGCATCATACCCACCCTCTTCCAAAATCTTTCGCACCCTGTCGTATTGCCCCTTAGGGTGTTTTAGGTTTGGAATAGCATAGATTTTTGATCCGTAGGTTGCCAATTTTTCTTCTAAATCTGGGTCTACTTCGTTTGTGAGAAAATCCAGGGTGATAGGCCCCTGGATTTTTGATAGATTATTGCCGGAAACCTGCTCCAGCACATTTAACAAATATTTATCGATTCCACCGGATTTTCCATCCATTATAAATCCTGTAAGAACTTTCATATACACCTCTCATTCAAAAACTTTTTAAGCCTGTTTTTGATCTTTTTCTTCGATTCTATGTCCTGATAGGTTTACTAAATAACCACCAAAGATCCACAGAACTGCTGCACTGACAGAATTAGTATATAAGCCGTCTAATAAGAAAAGCATTCCCACTACCACACTTCCTACGCAACAGATCATTGGGATTGGATCGAATTCTTTAATTTCCTTTCCGGCAAAGACTCCTCTTAATACGTAAACTACAAGTCTAAGAAGCATTAGTACAAAGAGAATTGCTCCTAGGCCTCCCTGGTATGCCAAGACATTGAAAAACTCATTGTGTAGGCTGGTGTAGACTCCCTGGGCATTATCAACTGCATAGGTAGTTGGTGTATTTTCCTGGGCATAGTCTGCAAATGTGCTATATCCGGTTCCATAAATCGGACTGGTCTGCCATACTTCAACTGCACTCTTCCAAAGGCTTATTCTTCCGTTGGAGGCATCGTCTTCCAACTGCTTTTCACGTTCTGTTACAACCTTTTCCTCAGTAGTCTCTTTTTTCTGACTGCTACTTGAAGATGTATTCTTGTTGGTGTTTCCTGTTGTGCTTCCTGTTGTGTTTTTTGTGCTGGTGCCTGTAGAATTTTGGCTAGTGCCCTGAGAAGCTTTCTCTGCAGCTTTTTTCGCTTCTGCCTGCTCTTTTGCCAGAGCTTCCTTTTCAGCCTCTTCTTGCTCTTTGGCTATCTGCTCTTGGAACTGGATGTTATTTTCTTTCCAGGTATAACTTCCTAAGTAACAGACTCCCACAAAAAGAACTAAAATCATAATAAGAGACATATTTTTTAGGGTCTGTTTTTTTCCTTTAGAATCCCGGGCTTGTTCTTTCGCCTTCTTGTAAAAAAAACTAATAAAGAAAAATACAAGGCCCACCGTCAAGGCTACATAGGCAGTTCTTGAATCTGCAAATGTCATATATCCATAATCTGCTGCCACAGCAAGACCACATAGAATCCTTACGAAAATTCTTCTGCTGATAAAGATCCATCCAAGAGCAATAAAAATTCCAATCACACTAATGATAGCTCCGTAGTTTGGATCTGTATAAACACCCCAAAGGCGGTCCCAGGTAAAGCCTGTAATAATAGTCTCCCCATCGGCAGTGGTCAAAAATTCTGAATAAGAATCTGGCAACATTTTAAGACTGGCAATGGCCCCTATTACCGATGCAACGAGAACTAAGCAGCTGATAATCTTATACTCAAATATAACATGACTTTTTTCCCGTTTTAAGGGAATTGCATAAAGTCCAAAAAACTGGATTCCCATCCAGATTAACCACTTTAGATTATCGGTCATTCCATATTGCCGATTCATAAAGGTACTCAGGAGAAGACTAAGACACATGAGGACCATAAGAATCAAGCCCGGCGTGTTCTTATAATCTTTCCAGCGAATGACTCTAAGCAAAATCACGAGAGCCCCTAAAGCCATAGTAAGCTTTACAAAAATCGACTGAGCCGGTGACATATAAAGAACTGTCACATAGGTAGCAAAAGCCAGCAAAATGTAGCTGATTTTAAATGCAAGTTCTAAATATTCCTGCCAAATAAATTTTGTTTTATTAATTTCCATTCCAAATTCCCTTTCAACTATCTATCTGTTTCTTCACAGGCCCTTGCTTCCCCAAAAACCTAGCCTCGTTTATTTTCCTCAATCAAACCGCGAATCAACTCTTCAATCTTGCGGTAGGATTTTGGGCGGTCAAATTGTTCTTCTGCAATCTGTCTTGCTCTTCGTCCCATTTCCAAGCGACGTTCTTCATGGGTATAAAGTTTCTCAATGGCATTAGCAAGAATCTCCGGGTCCTCCGGCATAATATTAAATCCAAATCCATCTTGTTTTACTTTTCCGCGAAATTCCGTACTCATGCAGGTATTGATCATAGCCTTTCCTGCTGCCAAATAATCCCCAATCTTTGTAACAATACTCTGAGGCGCCTTCTTTACAAAGGAGTTGACTAACACGTCTGACTCTGTAAGATAGGCTGCCATAAGATCATAGGGGGTATAACCTAAAAATTCCACATTATCTGCATGAACATCCTTTGCCAGCTGCTCTAACTCTGGCTTTAAAGGACCGTCTCCTAAAATCTTGATCTTGATATCGCTGCGTCCTCTTCGCTTCAATTCCTCTCCAGCTAGAACCATGGTTCGGATATCATAGCTGGTTCCAATGGTTCCTGCGTAGGATACCCAAAATTCATTTCCAGGCTTTTCGATATTCTTTGCCTGGTCTTTTGCTCCCTTATCAAATACTGCCAGCTCATTTCCTACATAAACGGTTTCCCTTGGAATAGGGCGATTCTTTTTCTTAAATGGACGATCTCTGTACTCATCAGAAGTTCCAATAACACCGGATACCAGGCTGTATACTTTTTCTGCATCTCGAAGCAGTGGATAAAATACGATATCGCTAACTACCGGAATATCCACTACCATTCGCATAGCCTCCGGCCAAAGGTCATTAACATCAGCCACAAAAGGAATGCCCTTTTTCTTCGCATACTCTGCTGCCGCCAAAGCCACATCGTTAGGAGGGATCTCTGCATAGAGAAGATCATAGTCCCCTTCTTCCTCCAAAAGCTTTGTCAAATTCTTAGCCGCAATCTTGTGGCTCTTAACTCTTCTTAAATCTATATTTTTCTTATATCCTGGCTCATAGATAAATTTGATGCCGAATTTGTAATCTTCTTTTTTTATCTTATCCAAATCCCTTTGGGCTTTCTCCCAGTGTTGGAAGGTGGTGGTAATAAGATCCACCTCATAGCCCGCATCTGCCAGAAATTCACAGACCGAGCGAAATCTTGTATACCCCTTCTCATCATCCAGGCGAACACCCATAGTAATAACCGCTATCTTATACATATAATACCTCTATTTTCTCTTTTTAAGACCTTCCCTCAGAACTTCTAACTGTTTATCTAAGAACAGCAAACACAGTCTCAATCATAATCCCAATATCTCCCAAAGCACTAAAATGCTTTAGATAAGCTAAATTATGTTTCATCTTATCCGGAAGAATCCTCTTAATATAAACGTCATCCACAGCCTCTCCCTGGGAAATATATTTTTCCATAATCTCATCTTCGTCCTTGTAGACAATACTAGTCTTGGAAGTAATACCTGCCGGCAAAAGAAGGGTAGCCCACATTTCCTCTGTGTAGGCCTCCACATACTTTTTAACTTCCGGCCTAGTACCAACAAAACTCATATCACCAAGAAGAACGTTAAAAAGCTGAGGAAGCTCGTCTAATCTACATTTTCTAAGAAGATTTCCCATGCGGGTAATACGACTATCCCCGCTGGTAGTCACCGCAGGCCCCTTCTTATCCGCATCCGCCACCATAGTACGGAACTTAAAAATACGATACTTTCTGCCATACTGGGTAATACGCTCCTGGCGGAAGAAGACTGGGCCCTTGCTGTCCAACTTAATGGCTACGGAAAGACCTGCCATAACAGGCGACAATAGCACAATAAGAACTGCGGAGCCAGCTATATCGATACCTCTCTTAACCTTAAGACTTAGGCCTCTCTTTCTCAGTCGCTTATAATATGGCTTCACTTTTTCGTTTCGCATTTGCGCGGGGAGTTCCTCCCATTTTTTCAAAGTCATAATCTATGTTCCTTCCAAAATATCAGTTTAAATTATTGATTCAAAGGGACGCCGAATTTTTGCAATAACCGAAAGCAAGGCCTTGTCTTCAACGTTCCCTAAGCAAGTTTTCGCCATTGTCTCCCGAGAACGAAGGCGTAAAAAGCAACAGCCAAAGCATAAGCCACTACCTTCCGGACTTAGTCTTCGAATAAACCATAGGAAGTCCACTGCGCACGATATGAATCCCCCTTCCAAAACCGGTACAAAGTAATGCCGATCTTGTCTTCAGAATTTTCAAGGCGATCTTAAGCATCCGACTATCCTTAGCCTCTGCCTGCATCACAAGGTCCTTAAAAAGCGGATCTCGAAAGACCTTTCTTGCAAACTTCCTCCGGTCTCTTCCTTTCATGCCGGATCTTTTGTCGCAGTTTCGCTCCAGGGCAGATAGGATGTAGCGTCCGTAGAGGCCTCCTAAGAGACTTTTTGCAGCCTTTGTATCAGTCCCCCAGTATTTTTGCTGGTCATAGAGCATCTGGATTCTTCGTCTGTGAACCGGATAGTAATCTGGCACAAACTTAGTAGTAAGGCTTCCACTCATTCGCTTGGCATAATGATAGGGGGCTATGTTTAGTAGGTTCATGGAACTGATATCATTGCAATATTGGATGTTGAATACAATATCTTCTATGAGCCGTACGGTTTCATAGCGAAAGCCTTTTTCTCTGATGTAGTCTAGGCTGTACATCTTGTTCCAGGCATAGCCGTAGATGGTTTCCTGCTCCAGTTTCAAGATATACTCCCTCAGGGCTTTCTGGTTTGCAAAGATTTTCCCTTCAGGACGAATCTCATGTCCATAGGAAAAACTTCCGTCTTCTTTGTAATATTCTTCGATATGTCCAAAGACCACTAGCTGTGCCGGATTCTTTTCTAAGGATGCAGCTACTTTTTCAAGAAGATCCAGGTCCACCGTATCATCAGGATCCATAAACCAAATATAATGTCCATGGGCATATTTAATTCCTGTATTTCTTGCTTCGCTAAGACCCTTGTTTTTTTCATGATGTACCACAAAAATCCGGTCATCGGTAAGGGCTAGCCGGTCGGCTAAGTCCCCTGTTTTATCTGGGGATCCATCCTCCACAATTATCAGTTCCCAATCTTGGAAGGTCTGGTTTTTGATACACTCTACCGCCTTAGCTAAATATTTTTCTACACCGTAGGATGGCATTACCACGCTAAATAAGGGGCGCAAATTTTCCATAGTCAAACTCCTGTGGGGTAATTTCTTTTATAGGCAACTTTTGAAAGTTTCTATTACGTATTCCTGCTGTTCATCTGTAAGACAAGTATGTAATGGCAAGGTAATCTCACATTCAAATTGGCCATAGGCATTTGGATAATCTTTAATATCAAATCCAAGATTCTTATAAGCTGTAAGTAGTGGCAATGGCTTATAGTGGACATTTGTTGCAATTCCTGCCTCTGCCATCTTGGTAATGATGTCATTACATTCTTCCCTGCTTTTTCCAGGAAGTCTGGTAAGATACAAATGGCCTGTGGAAGTTCTATCCTCAGTATAGTGGTCTAGCACATCTACCCCCAATGGCTTTAAGGCCGCGTCGTATCTTTGAATCAATTCCTTACGTCTTGCCAAAATTCCATCGTAGCGCTTCATCTGAGCCAAGCCGATGGCTGCCTGAATATCTGTCATATTGCATTTGTAAAGGGGCGCCACAATATCATATTCCCAGGCACCGGCCTTGGTTTTTGCCAGAGCATCTTTCGACTGACCGTGAAGGGAGAGAAGCATATAATCTTTGTACAAAGCTTCTTCATCAATGCCTGCATCGGTAACTGCCTTAGACCAGGTTGCTCCGCCGCCTTCTGCAGTGGTAAGGTTCTTAACTGCATGGAAGGAGAAGCAGGTAAAATCTGCCACCTGTCCACAGTGTTTTCCTTTCGCCTCTGCTCCAAAAGCGTGAGCAGCATCTGCCATGACTAAGATTCGTCCAAGCTTCTTTTGGCGATCGCTGCTAGGTGTAAATAAGTCTTTCTTTTCCTCTACAATTTTGAAAATTTCATCATAGTAAGGATACATAATCCCTGCCAGGTCTACGCAGATAATGGCCTTGGTTTTTTCTGTCACTGCCTCTCTTACCTTTTCAGGATCCATAATATAACTTCCTGGCAAGGTATCTACCAATACAGGAGTTGCTCCCACATGGCAAATGACGCTGCAACTTGCAGTATAAGTATAAGCAGTAGTGATAATCTCATCTCCTGCCCCAATCCCCATTGCTCGCAGGGTCATTTCCATACAGGCAGTAGCAGAATTAAGAGCTACCCCTTTTGATGTGCCACATCTTTTTGCAATCTGTTTTTCAAATTCTTTGGTACGAGGGCCTGTGGTGATCCAACCACTGTGAAGGGCCTCTGCCACCTCATTAATTTCTGCTTCTGTAATATCCGGAGGTGAAAATGGTACGTTCATAATAATCCTGCCTTTCTGTCTATCTGTATATTTTTATCTTAATTTCCAAGTTCCAAGAATGCACTAGGAAGCTCTGATCCGGTATCCGAATACTCATCGTGAAGGCTTTCCATAATCTTCTCATCTCTGATGACATCTGCCTCCCTGATGTGGTAAGTCGGAACAATCTCACTTACCAAATGCTTCATATCTTCATTTTCGTTATATGCTTTCTTGTAAAGCTCTGCCAACTGCTGCTGGAATAAATCCTCATCAAATTCAATTGGTTTTCCAATATGGATCAGCTCATTGTCTGTAGACTGTAGGCCTTCTTCATTCATAAGGAGTTCTTCGTAAAGCTTCTCTCCCGGGCGAAGTCCTGTGTATTTAATCTCAATATCTTTTCCAACAGTATAACCGGAAAGCTCAATAAGGTTCTTTGCTAAGTCAGCAATTTTTACCGGCTGTCCCATATCTAATACAAAAATCTCTCCACCCTTGGCACTGGCTCCTGCCTGAAGTACTAAAGATACTGCCTCTGGAATAGTCATAAAATAACGAATAATATCAGGGTGAGTTACCGTAACAGGTCCCCCCTCTAAAATCTGTTTTCTAAATAGAGGGATTACACTACCGTTACTTCCTAAAACATTTCCAAAACGAACTGCTACAAATTCAGTCTTAGAATGGCGACTAAACATCTGGACCACCATCTCACACATACGCTTGGAAGCTCCCATAATATTGGTAGGATTTACTGCCTTGTCTGTGGAAATAAGTACAAACCTGGAAGCTCTGAAACGGTCTGCTGCCAAGGCTACCTTGTAAGTTCCAAATACATTATTCTTAATAGCCTCGTTAGGGCTATCCTCCATAAGAGGTACATGCTTGTGAGCTGCTGCATGGAAGACAATGTCCGGTCTGTATTTTGCAAATACACTGTTTACCTTACGTCCATTTCTTACAGAACCAATCAGCACTACCAAGTCTAAGTTTGGATATTGGCTTCGAAGTTCCTGCTGAATGTCATAGGCATTATTTTCATAAATATCAAAGATAATTAATTGTCTTACCCCGTTGGCTGCAATCTGACGGCAAAGCTCACTACCGATGCTTCCGCCACCACCGGTAACAAGAACAACCCGATCTGCCACATAATGACCAACAACGTCTGTCTGGATACGAATCGGATCTCTTCCTAAGAGGTCTTCAATTTCTACATGGCGAAGTTTTTCTACTGTAACCTCTCCATTTACCAACTGATAGAGTCCCGGAAGGGTTTTTAGTTCACAGTTTGGAACCTGACGGCAAATTTCCAGAATCTCTCTTTGATCCTTTTTATCTGCACTTGGAATAGCAATAATAATTTCTGTAATTCCATATTTTTTGGCGTAATCTAAAATTGTATTGCGGTCTCCAACTACCTTGACACCGTGAATGTAGGTTCCGTGCTTTCTCGGATTATCGTCAATGATACAGCATATTTTTGCATCTAACTCTCGACTTAGCTCCAGCTCCTTCATTGCCACATTACAGGCCTCGCCGGCACCGATAATCATAGTACGGCGCATATGACCACCGTGAATACTTGAACGGTACCAATACCGAACCACCCGGTAAGAAAATCTACTAAGGCAGGTTAGGATAAACAGGAAGGTTGGATACAGCACAAAATAACTGCGATACATAGGATAGAACATAAAGGTATAGGCGATAATATTGGCTACCACCGAAATAAGGCACCCTTGAATAATGGATACTAGCTCTCTCACGCTGGCGAACCGCCATAGGCTAGAATACAGATGCATTACAAAAAATACCAAAATCGTAAAGAGGGTATTAAAGATCACCATGTCTTTTGCCCAATCCCCATACTCTACCGGAATCTCTGAAATGCTCATATTAAAGCGAACCCATAGGGCTAAAAAAGAACTAAGGTTAATAAAAATAATATCCAATACCACCAGCATAATTTTGTAGGTTGCTGATAAATCCCATTTTTCTTTAATTTCTCTTACTTTTCTCTTCATAAAACCTTAAAAAACGAGGAAAAGGGGGTAGACGCTCTACCCCCCCCTCATTTTTCTCCTCTTTTCTCTTTATCTTTCCACTAGGCTACTCTGTCACTACAACATCGTCCAGAGTTTCACCATTTTTCAGTGAGGTAATGGCTGCTTTAATTGCATCCACAGATGACTGATCCGGCTGCATTACATAGAGAGCCGATCCCTGGTAAGAATAGCAAACCTGTTCATCTCCAGTACCTGTTGCAGACATGGATTTAATGCTCCACTTTGGTGCCTCATCTAACTGAGTCTTAATTAACTCTTGAATCTGTTCTGTGGACATATTGGTATCCACATTGCCGCTGACACTATTTAAAATGTCATTGGCTCCCATAAGAATTGCCGGAGAAACCATCTTCTTAATCATGGCTACGATAACTGCCTGCTGATTCTTTCCTCTCTGGTTGTCTCCGCCATCTAAGTTGTAACGCTCACGGGAAAAGGCCAGGGCCTGCTGTCCATTAAAGTGGTTGATTCCCTGAACTACGTCCATAACCAAGCCAGAATCTTCACTGGTGGTAAATGCGATTTCAGAATCTACATCTACGCCACCAAGGGCATTTACAATATCCACCAAGGAAGTAAAGTTTACTCTTGCATAGAAATCAATATTTGTATCATACAACTGCTCTAAGGTTGCCATGGAAGCATCCACACCATAAATACCTGCGTGGGTCAACTTATCTTTCTGTCCTCCGGAAATATTCGGAATCTCAACATAGTAATCACGAGGGGTGGTTACCAGAAGAATCTGATGGGTTTCCGGATTTACCTCAGCGATAATATTCACATCGCTTCGACTGTTAGTCTCAATGGCTCCATATACATCAATACCACTGATGTATACACAGAAGCTCTTGTCTACTTCAACATCCTCTGCGGTATTCTCCACAGCGGTCTTAATCTCATAGGTATAAATAATCTTTACACTGTCTGAATATCCATCTACAGCTTCATTTAAAATACTGGTATAACCTTCGTTGTAAACGATGGCTCCTACCTTGCCATCCTGAAGAGCCTTGGCCTGTTCTGCCAAACTCTTATACTCAACAGTGGCAATGTCACTTCCTAGCTCTGAGTTAATTTGGGATACCGCATCCTTAATCTGATCCCCGTTCATAGCATACTGGACACCGAAATTATAGCCTGCAGCATCGTTAATGCTTTCTGCCGCATCGTCAGATTTTACAGCAACTACCACTCGGTCTAACTTATACTCGCTACCGGTAATATTATTTAAGGTGCTGTTACCCTTGGTGATATAATAGCTTCCTGCAATCAGGCAAATAGAAATTAATACGCTGATTACTTTTCCGGTGATTCCCTTTTTTCTGGAATAATACTGGGACACCAAAATGGCACTGCAAAGTAGCAAGAGCATAGCTCCGATGGCTGCTAAGTATCTTCCCGGCAACATGTTCAGCATAAATAGGGTGCCCATGAAAACCACACTGGCCACTGCCTGAATGGCAACTAAGACTAAACCTATATTTCTTGAAATCTTATTATTTCTTCCTTTTTTCTTTGATGATTTTCCGGAAGACTTCTTTCCAGAGGAACGTCTTTTTCCGGAGGAAGATCTGTCGGAATCATAATCCCTGTCTGAATACCCTCTAGAGGATGAACTTCTTCCCGACCGACTCTTAGAAGACCTTGACCTTGAAGATCGTCCTTCCGAGTATTCTCTGTCACTTCTACTCATATCATGCTTCCCCTTCTCATTCTTTTCAATTAGATTCTATTAGAATTTCCGACATTTCTCGGCATTCTTTTTAAATACATACTGCATAAATATTAGCATAGATTCTATTAATATACAAGGTTTTCGAGACTTTTACACTTCTCCTTCTGGCCGTATTCTGTTTGATTTGTAAATATATAAACACCACATAAGCATTAAGGGCATTACATATACCACCGGATACAGATATCTTTTCCCTTCTATCTGGTAGGATACTGGAGCCAACCAGCATCCAAAAAACAAGGCCAACATAGTCGGACATATGGCCATCCAGTATTTCACATCCTGTTTCTTCCATTTCCGAAAGACAGTGCAGACTGCAAAGGCAGGCAGCAAGGAAGCGTAGAAACCGAAGGAGAGAAAAATTCTTACAAAAGGTATGTTATACAGATAATGATACAGTTCCTGATAAGCATCGGCTGTTTTTTGGGTAAAGCCTCGCACCAAAACCCATTCCGGTATTAGACCGGTGTTTTGTTGACTCCTCCAATCGCTGTTCATGAGAGGATCATATTCTGACCAAGAAAACCATCCCGAAAGCATGGCCAGGCCTGCCTTTATGTAGGACATTGGATGTCGAAGGCCTTGTTTAAACCAGACACCTATGTATTTTACATAATATTGGTCCTCTGCCTTCTGATAATAGTCCTTTACCGGGTCTGCATTGGTAGGTTCGTACCGGTCTGCCAAGGTATCCATGGTAAGGACCTTGTCAAGAATCTCATATTCTTCCTTTGTCACATCATCCCCGTGTTCTTTTACATAACGGGCTGTCATTTGAAAAGGCAGGGCAAACATTTCCTGTTTACCGCCTGGTTCTATTTGCAGGGCATCCATGGCCACTGGCATAATTCCTTTCATTAATAAAATAGAGGCAAAAAGAGGAATCAATATGTATTTTTTATTATTTTTTTGAAATAAAAGGCAAAGGAGCAAGGACAAGGCTACAATATAAAATCCTACCTTCTTTGTCAGACAGCAAAGGAGACAGATTACTACAAAAGCCACCAAAAACTTTTTCCCTTTGATTGCTTCCCCCTTGCTTCGAATTAGTTCTACATACATAAGAGCAAATAGGACAAAGATCCAACTATGCAAAGCATCTTTGGAGACGGTCTGCACTGCCGCCGGAAAAATCGGCAGGAAAGAATATACCAATAGCATGAGTCCTGCCACCCTTGACCCAAGATTCAACTTTTTGTATCCATAAGAAAGGGTCCATGCAAAAGCTAGGCTGGTAAGAAATGCCTGCACCAGCACATAAAGAAATACAATTTCATTCCACCTCCCTGTAATGTTGGATACAGGAACGATCAGGCCCGCCATAAGGAAAGTATCAAAGATGGGTTGATGGTCCGTAAGAATATATTCCCCATTCCAATAACTTATAGCTTCCACCAGCTGTCCCCAGGTATCATTTATAAAAGTTCCAGGATACAAAAATAAAATAGGGATGCACCATGCAGCACAGATAATCAAAGCGATTATTAAAATAGCATGCTTCTTTGTCATGATTTGTTCAAAAATATCATTTCCCTTTATAAGAAATCCTCTATGATTCCATTGATACTGATTTAAAAATCTTCTTACAAAATAGGCCAAGGCCAAAAAGAAAAGAAAGGTTGCAAAAGCACTGAGCACATAGCCCAATGTGACCTTGCATATTCCATTTTCTATATAAGAAGGAGCGGCCGCAAATACCAAGCCAAGTATTACCGTAACCAAAATATCAACCCAAGTCAAATTCTTTTCGTTCACTATTTTTTCCTCTTATCTAAAATATTATAAAATTTTCTAGGTCATTCTATCACAAAAAAACAGGCATTCCCACAAAAAAGAGGCTTGTTTAGAAAAAAAACCGCCGCACTCCAAAGAGTGCGACGATTTTTATGATACTTCTATTAATAATTCTTATGCTGCCTTCTTAGCATCCATCTGCTTTTTGAAAGTCTGAACACCTTCTACAACTAGGACGATTGCCAAAATTGCCATTGCTGCTGCGAAGAATAACTGGAACCAGTCTCCCCACAAAGCTTCTCCGGCACCGATCATAATGATCTTATTCTTAACAGTTAAGATCAAGCTTGTAAGTGTTGCTGCAAGCATAAATACCATTGGCACATAGAACATTTTGTTGTTCTTTCCTGCCTGTCCAAGCCAAGCGGCAACGGCCATAAGAGCGATACCTGCAAGAAGCTGGTTTGCTGCTCCGAAAAGTCCCCAAATCTGGCTTAATGATAATCCTCCAAGGATACATCCAATTACAACCATGATAGTAGTTCCTACTGCCGGGTGTGCCCAGAACTTACGGCTTCCCTTTGCTTCTTTCCAGCTCTTTTCTCCCTCATGAAGGAACATCTCCGAGAACAAGAAACGTGCAAGACGTGTACCTGTATCAAGAGAAGTAAGGGCGAATACAGAAACTGCCAAAGTAAGCAATGCGTAAATAGTGTTGTATGTAGCGGAATTTGCGTCTGCAAACATAAGTCCGATACCAGCTGCAAATGCTGCCGGAGGTCCACCGAACTCACCGCCGGTGTATTTATCAAATACCATACCTACAGCGATCAAAGCTACAATACCAAGAGCTGACTCAATTAACATTGAACCATAAGCGATTGGCTTTGCATTTGCCTCGTTATCAAGCTGCTTAGAAGAAGTTCCTGTTGCAATCAAGCTGTGGAAACCAGAGCAAGCACCACAGGCAACTGTAATAAAGAGGGCTGGGAACAAGTTTCCAATAGAAGATGTCCATCCGGTAAAGGCTGGAATCTGGAAGGCTGATCTTCCGGTAAATCCTGCAAAGAAAATACCTACAAATGCAAGAGCCATCATAGCGTAAAGCAAGAAACTTGAAAGGTAATCACGAGGCTGTAAAAGGATCCATACCGGAACCAAAGAAGCCACTGCAATATAGATACCAATCAAAACAATCCATGCTACACGGTTTAATACCAAACCAAAGTTCAGTCCAATGGCAACGATAATTACGATACCGATGATACCTGCGATGGTAGCCGGCAAGGTTTTCACCCCTAAGCGATTGGTAACATAACCGTAAATAATTGCCAATACGATAAACAGCACTGAGATCATAGCTGTGGTCTGATTTCCTGTTGGATTAGTAGAAATACCAATACCAGAATCACTCATAAAGGTTCCTGCTACAACGTTTACGAAGGAAGCAATTACCAGGATCAAAACTAAAAGGGCAAAGATTGTAAATAACTTCTGTGCCTTCTTACCCATAGAATCGTGGATAATTTCACCAACGGATTTTCCTTCATGACGGATAGATGCAAACAGTGAACCAAAGTCCTGAAGTCCTCCAAAGAAAATACCTCCGATGATACACCACAAAAATACTGGTACCCATCCAAAAACTGCTGCCTGGATTGGTCCGTTAATTGGGCCTGCACCTGCGATAGATGAGAAGTGATGTCCCATCAAAACAGCAGGTTTTGCTGCAACATAGTCTACGCCGTCTTCCATTTCAATTGCTGGTGTTTTTTTGCTAGGATCCACGCCCCACTGTTTAGCAAGCCATGAACCATAGCCAACATAACCAATAACCAGCAGCACAACGGCTACTACAATGATTAAAATAGCTGTCATTTTTCCTCTCTCCTTTTTAACTATTTGGGGACGACCATTGCGAACCCCTATATACTTCGCGAGGATTGAAGACAATAACCGAAAACAACGAAGGCGTGTTCCAAGGGTCTTCTTTTGTTTTGATTATTGTCTGCAATCCAGTCAAATGTACCGAGGGCTTCGCAAAAGTCTGTTCCTCTCTATATATAAAGATAGAGAAAAAAAATTATTTCTCTGTCTTTATATGCCTTTTTATTTCAGGATTTTATGAAAACTTTTCCTGAGGTCGGTGCCCTGGCGGTTCCAGAACATCTTTTTTTCTGTTAGGTCTACGACTAGTAAGCGATAGTGGCTAAAGCCTTGTAGACTGAAACGGTAGCTTTTGTAGTGTTTGAGTCCCTTTACTGCGGCTCTTGCTTCTTCTGTTACCTGGTCTGCAAGAACGATCAGGGAGATATCCGTGTTGCGATGGTGACCGTGAGGTTTTACCCTTGCGATTCCTTTCTCCCAAGCTACGGCATCTAGTTCCTTCAGGCGGTCCAAACTCAAGTATTTTTCTGTGGCAAAAAATACATATTCATTGGATTCGGATTCTCCGATGACTGCTCCATGGACCAAGAAGAAGGCGTCATCATGGGAATGAAAGCTAGCTTCTGCGAAGAATGGCTTTTCTGGTGTTTCTATATTTACATCATAATAGGCTTCATAGGCACGGACTGCCTTTTCCATTGCATCTGCTCTATTCATTGAATCATGCCTTTCTATAAATCTTCTATATAAATAAGGAATCTTTTTTGCAAAGTCAAACCGCCGGATTCCGTCAAGGACGTAACTCCGGCGGTTGCCTCGGACACGTATTTTCTGCTTACACAGATCAACCTATCCCCCACTCATAACAAACACAACAATAATGCTAAAGATTTTAGCATTATTAAAGAGAAAATTAAGATTCTCTTAACATTTCAACGGTTCACATGTTAGCACAGGGCTAAAAAAAATGCAAGGTTCTCCATCAATATAGAAGAAAACCTTACATTTCATCAAGCTACCTACTGGGTTTTTAGATTAAAATCGCTCCAGTTATTTTTTTCTAATATGCATTCTTATTAATAAACCCTTTAAAAAAGGTAAGTAAAATTATTTTAAAATCAAATCCCAAGGTCCAATTTTCAATATAGTAAAGATCATATTCAATTCGCTTCCGAATGGAAGTATCTCCCCGGTATCCATTTACCTGGGCCCATCCCGTAAGACCTGGACGAACCTGGTGCTTTATCATATAGCGGGGAATTTCTTCTTTAAATTTTTCCACAAACTGAGGCCGCTCTGGTCTTGGTCCCACAAGACTCATGTCTCCCTTTAGGATATTAAAAAGTTGTGGCAGCTCATCAATGGAAGTCCTTCGCATGAACCTTCCGATGGGTGTAACTCTTGGGTCATCCTTTACCGTCCACTTGCTCTTCTCATCCGACTCCTTTTGCACCACCATAGACCGGAATTTGTACATATAAAATGGATCATTCTTCAGCCCTACCCGCTCCTGCTTATAAATCAAAGGCCCGGAATCTGTCATCTTAATAATAATGGACACCACAATCATGGTAGGAGAAAATAGGATAATGGCCACCAGGGCTCCAAAAATATCAACGGTTCGTTTCACAAAACGATTCAGCCAATTGGTCAAAGGTACATGCCGGATATTAATAACAGGCATGCCAAGAATATCTTCTGTGTAAGGCTTGGTAGGAATAATATTGTTGTAATCCGGAATAAATTTAGTGTGAACTCCAGACTTCTCACATTTATTAACCAACATGCCAAGCTTGGTATATTCATTTAAGCCTAAAGTAATAACAATCTCATCTAGATGACTCCCAGGCAAAATAATGTCAAGATCTGCCAGCCAGCCAATAACCTTAATGCCCCTATACTGGTAACCGATCTCCTTATGGTCATCCAAGATTCCCCGAATTTCATAACCCCATTCCGGATTTTGCATAATACGGTCAATATAACCTTCCGTAGCATTACTATATCCCACCAAAAGAATCTGCTTTAAATTATAGCCCTTCTTCCGGATGTTACGGAGAAAGATGCGGATCAGATTACGCTCAATAATGGTAACGCAAACATTTAACACAGCAAAAACCGCCAGCATTCTACGGGAAACGTCAATCTGCTTGGTCACATACAAAACCACAATAAGAACCATAACACCGATTCCATTGGCTTGCAAAATACGCCAAGCCTCCAGTCGCCTTCCAAGCACCCGTTTAGGCTCATAAAGTTTGTACATATAATATAGAAGCAAAAATCCCGGCACAATATAAACCAGAAGCTTCATATATCCCCCAAGAGACAGAACCCACAAATCCTGAGGAAAAATACCCGTCTTAAAACGAATAAACCAGGCCACAGCATAGCAAAGCAACATAACCAAGCCATCTAAGACCACCTGGACCCTGTTCAACAATCTTTGATTCTCTTTGATCATACCCCAAAACGTCCTTTTTATACTCTAAAAAATCCGCAGCCCTTCTAGCTACCTTCCAAATATTAAACATGATACAACATTTTTCACCCCTGAACAAGCCACAAGCCCCAAACAACCGCGAAACCACAAAAAATTCACAAAAAAAACTAAAAAAAGAAAGATAGCGACCTCTTAACGAAGTCGCTATCCCCTTGCATAATCTATCTAAATTGGAGAAAGCGTCTATTTTACTGCCTCGAATGCTGCATCTAATGCTGCAATCAAGTCTTCCACTTTTTCAATACCAATAGAAAGACGAATAGTATTTGGCTTGATTCCCTGATCAAGAAGCTCTTCTTCTGTGCACTGGCTGTGTGTTGTTGTTGCCGGATGAATTACCAATGATTTTACATCTGCAACATTTGCAAGCAGCGAGAAGATAGACAAGTTGTCAATAAATTTCTGTGCAGTTTCTGCATCTCCCTTAATCTCAAATGTGAAGATAGAACCACCACCATTTGGAAGATATTTCTTGTAAATCTCGTGAGTAGGCTCAGTGGCAATAGATGGATGATGAACTGCCTCAACCTGTGGATGATTTGCAAGATAATCAACAATCTTTAATGCATTGCTTACGTGACGCTCTACTCGAAGAGAAAGAGTCTCTAATCCCTGAAGGAAGATAAATGCATGGAATGGTGAAAGGGTTGCTCCTGTATCTCTTAAGATAATTGCACGGATGTAGGTTACAAATGCTGCAGGACCTGCTGCCTCTGCAAAGCTTACACCGTGGTAGCTTGGGTTTGGATCTGCAATCCATGGGTAGTTTCCAGATGCCTTCCAGTCGAAGTGGCCGCCGTCAACGATAACACCACCGATCGCTGTTCCATGTCCACCGATGAACTTTGTAGCTGAGTGAACAACGATGTCAGCTCCGTACTCAATTGGACGTACCAGGTAAGGAGTTGCAAAAGTAGAATCTACTACCAATGGAAGTCCATGCTTATGAGCGATCTCTGCAATTTTTTCAATGTCAATAACGTTAGAATTTGGATTTCCTAAAGTCTCTACAAAGATTGCCTTTGTATTTTCCTGGATTGCTGCCTCGAAGGAACCTTCTACTTCAGGATCTACAAATGTTGTTGTTACGTTGTTATTTAATGGGAAGGTGTGTGCTAAGTAGTTGTAAGTTCCACCATAAATGGTCTTTGCTGCTACAATGTGATCTCCAGCTTTTGTAAGAGCCTGGAAGGTATAAGCGATAGCTGCTGCACCAGAAGCTACTGCCAAGGCTGCGGAACCTCCCTCTAAAGCTGCAATTCTCTCTTCAAATACGCTTTCTGTAGGATTGGTAAGTCTTCCGTAAATATTTCCTGCATCACGAAGACCAAATCTGTCAGCTGCATGCTGTGAGTTATGGAATACATAAGATGAAGTAGCGTAGATTGGTACTGCTCTTGCATCTGTTACCGGATCTGCCTGCTCCTGTCCAATGTGTAACTGCTTTGTCTCAAATCCCCAGTTTTTTGAATCCTTAATATCTGCCATTTTTTACTTCCTCCATTTTCTTAAATTTGTTTGTTGATTATGCTTGTTTTGGGCAACTGTCTTAATTTTTTATCTCTACGTTGCCTTTGTTTTATCTTGTGACCTTATAGTAACACCGGCGGTTTCCCCTGTCTAATACGCAAAAAAAATACCGAGTTATAACTTGAATTTATAACTCGGTATTTTTATTCTAATAATTTCAATCCCCCATATTCCAATGTTGTAGATAAGCACCTACTAATTAAGACTTTTGGAGAATTTATAGTTTGAAATCACATTTGTAATGTATTAATCTCTTCCGATTGCACATCTGGAAATGGAATAACATTATCTGGAAGATGCAGTTTTGCGGGTAACGCCAAGCATACGTGCAGCCTCTGTGATAGTAAGATCTAATGGTTTTATTACATCTTCCAAAAGAAATGATTTTATCATGCTTGCATTGCACCGCATAACGTTATGAGTGTCAACTCGTACAAATCCCATCCGCTAAATATTCAAATATTTCTTAATACACTCTATATACCACTGTCCCATGTCGCTTAGGACCATATCCTTCCTTACTACGTAGCCAATCTCCATAACACTGTTAGGATTTTGCTCATCGTCCTTGTAAGGCACAGCAATATAGTCGTCTCCATTTAACTCCTCACAGATAATACCGGAACATAAGGTATAGCCATTTAATCCGATCATGAGATTCAGCATGGTAGCCCGGTCGTTGGCCTTGATTACCTGGGGGTATTCATTGGTGGACAAAATCTCTTCCGCAAAATAAAAAGAACTGTTATCCCCTTGCTCGAAAGCCAGACATGGGTAACCTTCCAATTCTTTAAAGCTAATGGATTCTTTCTTAGCTAAAGGATGATTTTTCCAAATATATACATAGGCCTGACACTCTATGAGATGGTGAAACTTCAACCCCGATCCCTTCATAAGTTTCTCCAGGGCCTTCCTGTTAAAGTCACAAAGATACAGGACACCGATCTCACTTCGCATAGTGCTGACATCCTTTATAACCTCAGCCGTCCTGGTCTCTCGAATGGCAAATTCATACTGAGACATGTCAAAGGCTTTGGCCATGTCTACGAAGGCCTTTACCGCAAAGGAGTAGTGTTGAGTAGAGACCCCGAATTTCTTTTTATAGTTACCACCTTGACCGTATTTTTCCAAAACAGCTTCATACTGCCCGTAAATTTGCTTGGCATACATAAGAAATTCCATACCATCGTTAGTAAGGGTAACCCCTCTGCCACTACGGTGAAGCAAGGTAACCCCCAGTTCCTTCTCCAGTTCCTTCACTGCACTGGTAAGAGATGGCTGAGATACGTAGAGAAGCTCTGCCGCCTTATTCATGGATTTTGTCTCTGCAATTGTGATAATGTAGTTTAATTGTGTAAGAGTCATTTTTTACTCCCGCTTTCTAAAATTTTTCAATGTTTCTGTAGATATTCCTATAGATATCTTTGGCATTCTATTTATTTTCTTCAAAGTTCCCCTGGGACTTTTGGTTCTACATTTTCCCCAGATACCATAGGATCTTCCCCTTAATATCTGACACCTTCACTGTGCCAAATTCTCTGGAGTCCTTAGAAATTCCCCGGTTGTCTCCTAGAACAAAGACCTCCTTGTCTCCCACCACCAAGGGATAGCTAACATCTTCAGACATGGCAGTGGTCTTTCCTAAGGCTTCCTTTGTCTCCACCAGATTGCCATTTACGTAAACTTCACCGTTTTGAATATTGACCGTATCCCCTGCAATGGCAATTACCCGTTTTACATACTCCTCTCCATTAGGCCGTACAATTGCAACAACATCTCCCTGCTTGTATTCTGAATTATGCCTGCGATAGAAAACAATATCTCCATCGTGAAGGGAGGGATACATGGAATCTCCACTTACAGAAGACATGCCCATGTACCAATAAAAACCAAGGCCCACCAGCAGAAAAACAGCCAAAATCTCCAAGATAGTCAAAATGCGCTGTTTACGCATTTCTCTTTTTCTTGCACGAATCCGCACTGGATCCACATCATCCAAAACTTTCTTTTTTATATTCTCAAGGCCCATATGTTCTTCCATCGTCAAATTCCCTTCTTAATAGTTATACACACTAGAAATATCATAACATGAATCACAGGATTATTATAAAAAAAATAGATTGTTTTATGTTATACTAGGAACATTGAAGGGAGGATTTACCATGAAACGATTTCACTCATCTAAAATGGTTCAATTAGTTATTCTCATTTTGCTGACCTTAGTCAGTCTGTTTGCCCTATTACAACCGGAGGTGAAACAATTTGTATTTTCCTCCACAGCAGCCACCTTGCTATTTCTTGTGGTATGGCTAGTATTATTAATTAGTTTTATTTTCTTATTAGTAGATTTTAATGTGATATCATCTATGAAGCTAGATTACAACGATCTTTACGGCGCAGCTTACGCAGACCAGATTTCTGGCATGCCCAATCGCTTTAGCTGCGACACCTTGATTGAAAAATATTATGACCAGGACCTTCCTGCAGACATTGGCTGTGTCATGATTGATCTTTCCAATCTTACCAAGGTCAATCACCAGTATGATCGCAAGGTAGGAAATCAAATGCTAAAAGATTTTTCTGATATTCTTACTGCCTCTGCAATTTCTCTATGTTTCGTAGGCCGAAATGGGGGAAATAAATTTCTTGCAATTTTTGAGGATTGTACAGAAAAAAAACTTCAGATTTTCCTATCCCGCATTGATAAGAAGGTTGAAGAGCATAATACACAGCCAGATTCAGTGGCTATTGAATACAAGACAGGATCTGCCCTTAACACAAAGGAGGGTCTGACCCAGATCGATCAATTAATTTCCCTGGCAAATAAGCGTATTTCAGAAGCTTTTGACGACAAGAGAGGTTAATCCATGGAACAGCTTGATTATGATTATCTTGCGAAGCTGGTAAAGAAAACGAAGGGTGGGGACAACAATGCTTTTGCAGAGCTCTATGCCGCCACCTACAAACAGCAATACCGTTTCGCTTATCAATATGTAAAAGATCCTTATTTGGCCCAGGATATTCTCCAGGATTTGTATATTGTGGTTTTGAGAAATATTCAAACCTTAAAAAATCCTAGATTCTTTGTTTCTTGGCTCCATCAAATTTGCTTTAGGCTCTGCTTTGACGCCGCAAAAAAAGCAAAAAAGCAGGCAGAAGAACTTGTCTACGAAGATATGAAGCAAGTGGAGGCTTTAGCACCCCCCCAAAAAAATATTTCTGCCCAAAATCCGGAACACAAGGTCATTCTGGAGGACCAGCAGATTAACATTATGGAAACGGTCCTCTCCCTGCCCCCTCAATATGCCCAAGCCATTATTATGCGTTACTACAACAACATGGGCATTGATGAGATTTCTGAGGCAATGGACTGCAGCCGCAGTACCACAAAACGTCGTATCAAGAAGGCCCAAGAGCTTTTAGAAAACCTTCTTGAAAATCAGAAGGGAGGGATTCATCTTGATTAAGGATTTAGAAGATTTAAGAAAAAATTTAAATGAACTAAAGATTCCCGAACTGGATGCAAAAACAGCCAACCAACTCTTAAACAATGTTTTAAGCAGCTGCCAGATGAAACCTAACCTGATTCCAGTGGAAACCTTAGAAGCATGGGGCAATTATAAGAAACCAGCCTTCAATATTGGCCGGATGTGCTCCTATATTTTTACAGTGATTTTAATCCTGCTTCCCCTACTATTTTTCCAGCCTACTATTGTAGCGGAGCGGACCAATGTAGAGAAGGCAAGTTATGCCACATACGATATTCGTATTAAAACCTTGATTCCTATGGGTAAAGTCACTGCAACTCTTGATGGCGTCCCTATTGGGGTTTCAGAAGAAGCCAACCATGAGTATGTTGTTGATGTGGAAACCAACGGAACTTTAGTAATCACTGCCAAGGCCATCAATGGGCAAACTGTTTCCAGAACCTATGAAGTTACCCAAATCGACACAGAAAAGCCGGAATTAAAGGACTTCTACTCTAAGGACGACAAGGTTTACCTGACTGTGGTGGATACTTTTAGCGGAATTGACTATGACAATATTTCCGGAATGACACCAGTATCCTATGATCAAGACAGCGGAGTCATCGTGTTTGATATACCAGAGTCCCCCTCCCAGGTGGTAATTCCGGACATGGCAGGGAACGAGCTTACCCTTCTGATTTCGCCTGCGTCCTAGGCTATAACTAGGCATTTGTGAAACACTGATTTTTAATTTTCACAAATTATATGTATTACTGAAAGGAGGGGCAACCCTTGAATACGAATCCAATACGTGTCCTTGTTGCTGCATGCATGGCCTGCACCCTCCTATTTTCTGGTGGGTGTTCTAGTGCTTCAAGTGCCAGCAGCACAAGTCAAGAGATCAAGCACGAAGGAGACCCCAGGGACCCTACCCCACAGGTTTTGGTGCCCTCCGCCGATGACACCGTTACTTTTCAAAATGATGTAGCTTCTATTGATGCTTCTAACAGCTCAAAGGGTTATATTATGGCCAGCTACTCTGGTAGCAATGAGAAAGTAAAGTTACAGGTTACCGGTCCTGACGGGGATTGCTATACCTATCTTATTTCCGACCGGGGCAACTACAATGTTTTTCCTCTAACTGCAGGGGATGGAAGCTATTCTCTCCAGGTATTAGAAAATGTATCCGGAGATTCCTACATGATTAGTTTGGATGCCAGCATTGATGTGACCTTAGAAAGTGAATTTGACCCCTTTCTCTATCCCAACCAATATGTAAATTTTAACACGGATTCCTCTGTTGTAGAAAAAAGCAAGGAACTAGCCACAGACACCTGGACAGACCTTGAGGTAGTGGAACATATTTACAACTATGTCACCCAGAATATTAGCTATGATACAGATAAGGCAGAGTCCGTATCCTACGGATATTTGCCCTCGATAGACGAAACCCTATCCTCCGGCAAAGGAATTTGCTTTGACTACGCGGCCCTTATGAGTGCCCTGCTACGGATACAGCGCATTCCTACCAAACTACAGGTAGGTTATTCCGGGGATGCCTACCACGCTTGGATCAGTACCTACGTAGACGAGGCCGGCTGGGTAGACAACATTATAGAATTTGACGGAAAAGATTGGCAGCTTATGGACCCAACCCTGGCCGCCAACAACGACCAAGCCTCCGTAAAAGAATACGTAGGAGACGGAAGCAACTATATCGTGAAGTATTCCTACTAACCACACGACTAAACAAGCAAAGGAGAGATTCCATGGCAACACAAAACAAACCCTTAACCAATGCAGAAACCGCCGCTTTCTGCTCCCAGATGTCCATGATCTTAACATCGGGAATTTCCACCTTGGAGGGTGTTTCCATTCTTCTAGAAGATTCCTCTAATGAAAAAGAAAAGGCCCTGCTAACTATAATGAACGATACCCTTTTAGCTACCGGATCTTTTTATGAGGCAGTTAAGGATGCAAATGTTTTCCCTGCCTACATGCTTCAGATGGTTCAGCTAGGAGAGCAAACTGGTAGGCTTGATAATGTTATGGAAACTTTGGCAGACTATTATGAAAAAGAGCATTCCTTAAGCCAGTCTCTGCGAAATGCCATTAGCTATCCATTTCTTATGATTCTCATGATGATTGTAGTTATCTTGGTATTGATTACTAAGGTTATGCCGGTATTTCATCAGGTCTTTAACCAATTGGGTACGGAAATGACTGGGGCTTCTTTGGCCTTATTAAATTTCGGGCAATTCTTAAACACGCACGCCCTGGTTTTTGGAATCATCTTATGTTTACTGGCAATTTTTCTGGTGTATCTTTTCAAAGCCCCAAAAGGCCAATTATGTTTGCGAGGGATTCTTGAAAGGATTCCATCCTTTAAAAACTTGCAGAAGCTTATGGGAGCCAGACGTTTTGCCAGTGGAATGGCCCTATCTCTAAGCAGTGGTCTGACTCCACTAGAATGCCTGCGCCTTTCTATTCCTTTGGTAATGGATGCAGATTTTCGTAGGCGCTTAGAACGCTGTGAGGAAGAAGTTTCCTCCGGCGAAGATTTATGTGAAAGCTTACTGTCCCAAAAGATTTTTACAGGGCTCTATGCGAAAATGGCTTCCATTGGAGCAAAAACCGGTGTTATGGATGAGGTTATGGACAAAATCGCCGGACAGTATGAGGATGAGATTAACGAAAGCCTGTCAAAAGTTGTATCCGCCATTGAACCTACTCTGGTGATTATCCTATCTTTAATTGTAGGCGTCATTCTTTTATCAATTATGTTGCCACTGATTAGTATTATGGCTGGATTGTAATTTTTAAAAAGGACAAATTAATGAGCGCAAGATTTATTTCAAAAAAAGAAATTTCATATAGCAGGAACTTAGTTGTTTCTCTTTTGCTCTTTGCTATTGTCTTCACCGGATGCTTGATTGGATTTACTTCTATAAGCACCCGTATGGAGGAGGAAGAGCTGCGAATTTTACAGGATGCCGTTACAAGGGATATTACCAGATGCTACGCAGAGGAAGGGTCCTACCCTGAAAGCCTAAGTTACTTAAAGGAAAATTATGGCCTTGCCTACGACGAAGATAAATACTTTATTGACTACCAGCCCCTAGGATCCAATATCCTTCCGGACGTAACCATAATCCCAAGATAATTTGGCCACTTTGTAGTTGCTTGTTTTTTCTTATTCCTAGTGAAAGGAGATTTCCTATGCAGTTTCACCAAGAAAAAAAACACGTCATTGACCTTATATTCCCTCTGGCTATTTTCTTTGTATTTGCAGTGTCGGCCCTTTTGGTTTTACTTTTATCCGTTCATATCTATGGAGACCAGACAGACAGGACCCTGAAAAACTATGAAAGCTCCACACCCCTTTCTTATATTACAGAGAAGCTACGGCAAAATGACAATCAGGGAAACATTTCCATAGAAGACCTTGATGGATCCACAAGTCTAGTCCTCCATGGGGCTTCTTCTGATGTAACCTATTCCACCTATCTTTATGTCTATGATGGCTGGTTAAAGGAGCTTACCATTCGAGATGATACTAATGCCTCCCCAGAAGCTGGAAAGAATATTATCGAAGCTGGCAACTTGCAGGTAGAAAAATTTTCTGCCCATACTTATAAAATTACTATTACTGATTTAGAGGGAGATTCCAGGACCCGTATCCTAACAGAAAGGAGCAGCCAATGAAAGGATCCAAAAGACATTCTTCTTTGTTTTTGTTGGAAATAATGATTTCCATTTTATTCTTTGCCCTGGTAAGTGCCTCCTGTCTGAAGGTATTTGCCAAAGCCCACAGCTTAAGTACCCAAACCTACAACCTGAATCATGGAATCTCTGAGTTGGAAAATGTAGCGGAACTTTTAAAATCTATAGATCCCGATAAGGTCTCTGATACGGATGCTGTCACAGAAGCCTTAACCGATTATTATGGAAAATCCGTAGAGGCAGACCAAGGGGATACAGGCTCCTGGCAGATTTGCTTTGACAGTAATTGGCAGGCCTGCAGATATTATGACGGGGTCTATACCATTGACTTACAGCAAGAGCCTTCTGAAAGCAGTGATTCTCTTTGTGTCTATAGCATCACAGTAACAGAGCTTTCCAAAGAAGAACCCATTGAAGAATTAACCCTGAAACTTCACACTTCCTAAGAGTCAGGAAAAATAAGAGGTTTATTATGTTAAAAAATTCCTATAAGAATAAGACTAAGAAGTACCAAACGAAAAAGATCTATTTTCCTGTTACAAATATAGGATCCGTTACCTTAATGATGATCTTTATTGTAGTCTGCATGGTATCCTTTGCCGCCTTATCTCTTTCCACAGCCAGTGCGGATTCTCGTGCTGCAAAGAAGTCTGCCAAGCATGTAATAAATTATTACAAAGCTTCCAATGATGCGGAAGAAAAGCTGGCAAACTTAAGCCAGGCCCTTTCAGAAACTTATGCTTCCTCTAAGGACTCGGACAACTACTATCAAAGACTGGAAGAAAAGATCCAAGCTATGGAAGGCTTTAGCTTTAAGTCTAAAGAGACCGATGAAAGCAGTCTATCGGGCGCAAGCATCTCCTATGACTGCTCTATTAGCAAAAATCAGGCCCTTCATGTAGAGATTTTATGTAGCTACCCTAAGGATGCCTCTAATACGAGCCTGTGTCAAATTACTTGCTGGCAGAGCATTTCCACTGGCCAGTGGGAGGGAGATAATTCTATCAAACTCATAGGCCAATAATTTTTAATAAGGAGTAAATGTAACATGTTAAATATCGACACCCTAGAGCTATTAAAGGCCGCTGTAAGGTCCCGGGCTTCTGATATCTTTATTGTAGCCGGCCGTCCAGTTTCCTTGCGCCTAAATGGTTCGATTACCATGCAAAACGAAGACCTCCTCATGCCTGATGACTCAAGAAGTATCATTGAGCAGATTTATGAAATGGCAAACCACCGGGACATGGGCATTTTAGAAGCTACAGGAGATGACGACTTTTCCTTTGCAGTGCCTAAGCTTTCCAGATTTCGTGTAAATGCCTACAAGCAAAGAGGTTCTCTATCTGCAGTAATTCGAATCATTGCCTTTGATCTGCCGGATTTTAAGGAACTGGGAATTCCGGAAAGCATTATTGAATTTGCAGATTATACCAAGGGACTGGTTTTGGTTACAGGGCCAGCAGGAAGTGGAAAATCCACCACCCTAGCCTGCATGATCAACCATATTAACAAAAACTACAACAAGCACATTATTACCCTGGAAGACCCTTTGGAATTTCTTCACCGCCACGATAAAAGTATCGTTAGCCAGCGAGAAATTAATGTGGATACGGAAAGCTATGTCACCGCCCTCCGGGCCTCCCTAAGACAAAGCCCTGATGTAATTCTTTTAGGGGAAATGCGAGACTATGAGACTATGCAGGTGGCTATGACTGCTGCGGAGACAGGACACTTGATTTTCTCCACCCTCCACACCATCGGTGCTGCCAATACCATTGACCGAATCATTGATGTATTCCCGCCAAATCAACAACAGCAAATTGCAGTCCAGCTGTCTATGGTACTTCAGGCTGTAGTCTCCCAGCAGTTGGTGCCAACGGTAGACGGTCGCATGGTGCCGGCTTTTGAGATTATGATAGTTACACCAGCTATCCGCAACATGATCCGGGACAACAAGATTCCACAGATTGATGGTGTGGTCTACTCCTCCTCCAACGGAGAACTAGTGTCCATGGATTCCAGCCTCTTAAAGCTATATCAAAAAGGCCAGATTACCAGAGATGTAGCTTTAACCTACGCTTCCAATCCTGAGATGATGAAGCGGAGGATGTAATACAGATATTATCATTAGAAAGCCCCGTAGAAGAAAATTCTACGGGGCTTCCTATTTACTATGGCGTCTCATTTAAACTCATACCATTTGTTTCAATAACATTTTTATACCATTCAAAGCTTTTCTTTTTATAACGTTTCAAACTGCCGCTGCCATCATCATTTCGATCCACATAAATAAAGCCATATCTTTTGGACATCTGGTTGGAGGTATTACTTACTATGTCTATACATCCCCAACTGGTGTAACCTAAAACCTCTACCCCATCAGCCAAGGCCTCTGAAACCTGTATCAGATGGTCATTCAGATATTGAATTCGGTAATCATCCTGAACGGTTTTCTCACCCTTTTCATTTTCTACCAGCACATCCTTTGCCCCCAAGCCATTCTCCACAATAAAAATAGGAAGCTGATACCTATCATATAATTGATTTAACAGATAACGGAGGCCCTTAGGATCAATCTGCCATCCCCATTCAGATTCTTTTAAATATGGATTTTTTACTGCACTTAAAATATTCCCTCTGGATAATTTATTCTTTTCCTGATCAGCGGTAGCACAATAGCTCATATAGTAACTGATGGAAATAAAGTCCACAGTATGCTTTAATACTTCCAGATCTTCTTCTTGAATTTCAAGAGAAATCTTATTTTCCTTAAAATACCGCTTCATATAAGCTGGATATGTACCTCTTACATGGACATCCCCAAAGAACAAGGATTCCCTGTCCCTTCTTAAAGCTTCCATCACATCATCTGGATTACAGGTTAATGGATACATGGGACTTCCTGCTATCATACAGCCAATCTGAAATTCTGGATTAATTTCATGTCCTAATTTCGTTACTGCTGCACTGGCCACTAACTGATGGTGTATCGCTTGGTATAAAAGGCTTTTATCTGCCTCCTCTGCACTCTGATCAATGCCTCCTCCATTAAAGGGAGCGTGAAGCATCATATTAATCTCATTGAATGTCAGCCAATATTTCACCTGATTCCTATACCTTCTAAACACAGTATCTGCATATCTTACAAAGATGTCAATCACTTTTCTGTTGCCCCAACCTCCATATTCTGTTGCCAAATGCAGGGGCATCTCATAATGAGAAAGGGTAACAAGAGGCTCTATTCCCTGACTGAGAAGTTCTGAAATTAAACCATCATAAAATTCCAATCCTTTTTCATTTGGCTCTGCCTCATCCCCCTTTGGGAAAATCCTAGTCCAGGCAATGGAAATTCTTAGAGCTTTAAATCCCATTTCTTTTAGTAAGGCTATGTCTTCCTTGTATTGATGATAAAAATCAATGGCTTCTTCTTTTAAATAAAATCCTTGGGGAGGAATCTGGGTTTTACCAAAAACCCCACTGGTAAGGGCGTCCGCTGTTGATAAACCTTTTCCATCTTCTCTTGCAGCTCCCTCACACTGATTGGCGGCCAGAGCCCCACCCCATAAAAATCCCTTGGGGAATCTTTCTTCTTGCGTCACTTACTTAACCCTCCTTTATCTTATCTTTAAAAATTCCTGTCCCGTTTTTACTTGATCTTTAGCAATCAAAGCAATTTTCTCAAAATCATCGGAGTTGGATATGATTACCGGTGTGATCATAGAATATCCTGCTTCTATGATTTTTTCCCTTTCAAAGGTTACGATCAGGTCACCCTGCTTAATTTCCTGGCCTTCCTTAACCTTTACTTCAAAATATTTTCCATTTAACTGTACCGTATCCAAACCTACATGAATCAAAATTTCTTCTCCATGCTTTCCCGCAATACAGATGGCATGCCCTGTAGGAAATACGCTGGCTATAGTTCCTGATATTGGAGCATAAATTTCATTTCCCTTTAAATCGATTGCAGCGCCTTTTCCTAGAATTTCTTCTGCGAAGGTAGGATCCGGCACCTCACTTAGAGGCAAGGCCTTGCCTTCTGCCGGACTTACGAGCAGATATTCTGCCTTCTGGTCTGCTTGATTCTCTTTTGCTTCTTTACCCGTATCTGCTTCTTCTCCCCCATCCTTGTCGTAAAATCCCCAAAAAAATACCAAAAAGAAAGTCACGATAAAAGCAATTACCATAGAAATGCAGGCGTGAACCAAATTCCAAATTCCATCTGGTCCTACATAAGTAGCCAGTGACAACAGTCCGGGTGAACAGAAACTAAAACATTTCACTCCAAAAATTCCTGCATAAAGGCCTCCCAAGCCTCCACCGATCATTACACAGATCAGGATTCTTCTAAATTTTAAGGTTACTGCAAATAAAGCTGGTTCTGTAATTCCAAATACTCCTGTTATTCCTGTAGTCAGGGCTGTCTGCTTTAATTCTTTATCCTTAGTCTTTAAGGAAACTGCTAATGAGGCTGCTCCCTGAGCAATATTACTTGGCAGATTTCCAGGACCTGCAATGGTTTCAAATCCATTTGATGCAATAGACTGCATCATAAAAGGAACCAAGCCATAATGCATGCCGGCTGTAACCATTAATGGGAAGAAGGTTCCGATAAGAGTTGGCACAATCCATCCTGCGTATACATTCAGAGCATTTAATCCGTTGCTGACAGCAATACCAATGACAAATCCAATTGGCCCTAGCACAATAAATGTAAAAGGAGCAATAATCAACAAGCATAGCAACGGTTTAAAAAAGAACTTTATAGTCTTTGGAAGATATTTCTCCATAAGATCTTCAAAAAATTTCATGGCAATAACCATGAACAATACCGGAAGCACGCTGGAGCTATAGGTTGCCAGGGCTACTGGCATTCCTAAAAATGAAGTAAAATGCAAATTATAGGCATCTGTGATTAAGGCAGCATAATTTGGATGCAGCATAGCTCCTGCCACCGCTACTGCTAAAAACTGATTGCAGCCTAATTTCTTTGATGCAGTAAAAGCCAACATAACTGGCAAAAAGTAAAGAGGTGCATCTCCAATTAAATTAAGGAAATAATAGGTCATTCCCTCTGTATTGATTCCTACTAACACCGCAATGGCAAGCACTGCCTTCACCAAACCAGCTCCGATAATTGCCGGAAGCACTGGAGTAAAAACTGCTGATACAAAATCAAAGATAAGCTCTACAGGTTTTCTTTTTGTTTTTATCGAAGCTTCTTCCTCCCCCGACTCTACCTGTTCACTTCCTAGCTTCTTTTGAATAGCAGCATATACTTTATTAACCTCATTTCCAATAATGACTTGAAATTGTCCCCCATTTTTTGCTACCCCAAGAACTCCCTTCGTTTTTTTCAACAAGCCTTCATCTGCCACCGACTCATCTTTTAAAGTAAAACGAAGTCTAGTGGCGCAATGGGTAAATCCCTTAATATTCTTTTCTCCTCCAATTCCCGTCAGAATTATTTCTGCCAGTTTTTCATAATCCATAGGTTCTCCTCCTTATATTTTTTGCTTTTCCAATTTAGGTTATGATATATTGTATATAGTTACTTTAAGACTCCTATTCAAGAAGGCAGGTATTTCACATGTTGATTCCAAGATACTATTTTTCCCATGACTATGAAGAATTTTATGAATATCTTGTATCATGCCCCCACAAGCCAATGCATTTTGAAAAAGGGGACTATCTGTGGAAACCTGGAGATTTTGTAAAGCAGGTATACTACATAAAATCTGGAATCGCCCTTACAAGTCTTGAGCATGAAAATGGGGCCCGCAAAATCTGCTCTCTTCATAGTGAGGGAACTGTTTTCCCTGGTGCCCATCAATCTGTTTTTAAGATTGAACGGTCCATCATCACGACAGCCTTATCGGACATGGATGTTCTTTGCTTTTCCAACAAGGACTTTCTTGATGTTCTCTGTCAAAATCAGGCTCTGATGCTTCGCACCATTGACTGGTATGCCACCTACATCAATCTCCTTTTATTTGAAAGCGCTCACCAGGACTATAACAATTCCTTTGTCAAATTATGTAATCTTTTATACCTGTTTTCACAAAATGCCCCTGATGGCAACACCCACAAAATCTCCTTAACCCAGGAAAATATTGCTGAAATTCTAACCGTAACCCGGGTAAATGCAGCTCACAATCTTTCCAGGCTCAGGGACGAACAGATTATCGCTCCCCACCGAAAATGGATTGAGATTCTCAACCTAGAGGCTCTTGAATCCTACTGCTCTCTTGAAACCTTAAAACCATAAAGTACAAACAAATTAACTGCCTATATTTCTTTTGCAATAAAATATCCTTCTCTAATTGCGTCGGCAATTTTTCTGGTCTGCTTACAATCGCCAATCTGGTAAACTTCCTCCACCAGATCCTGAAATTCTTCATATAGGCTATCTTTATTTCTGTAGCCAACAGCTAAAACAGTATAATCTGCCATAATTTTTTCTGCAATACCATTATTTTCTACAAGCACACCATCTTTTTGAACCTCCAAAAGCTTGGTGCTTGTATGAATACAAGCCCCTGTCCTTTCTAAAACATCCAACTGAGAATGCCTGGTTACATAGGAAGTATCCTTCAAAACATCATCTTGCATTTCAACAATGTGAACCTTACAACCTTTTTGAGATAAAACATGGGCTGTTTCACAACCTACAAGACCGCCTCCTACAATTACTACAGTACCACTTACATTTCTGTGGTTTCTTAGTACGGTGTCTGCCGGTATCGCCATAGAAATTCCCGGAAGAGGAGGAATAATTGGATCTGCCCCCGTTGCCAAAATTACCACATCCGGTTGAAAGCAATCTACAATCTCTGCATTGGCCTGAATATTACAGTGAACCTTTACCTCTGATTTTTCTAATTCAGATTCCAAGAAAGATAGATATCCTAGATACTGCTTTTTATAATCTGGAGCGGCAACAATATCCAACTTTCCACCTACTCGATTTTCCTTTTCCAGCAGCAAAACCTCATGGCCTCTTGCTGAAGCCACCAAGGCAGCTTCTATTCCTCCCGGTCCTGCACCAATTACAACAATCTTTTTTTTCTTTGTAGTCAATGTCAATTTCTCTTCGTCTTCATGGCCAAGTCTAGGATTCACTGCACAGGAAGTACTTTTTCCTAACCATAGCGTGTGAAGGCAATAATTGCATCTTAAACAGGGCCGGACTTGTTTTTCATACTGAACTTTCTGCACCCAATTCTCATCAGCAATCCAACTTCTTCCCATGCTGACAAAATCAAGATCTCCATTTTTCAACATCTCCTGCATCTCTTGTGGATCAGACATCTTATTCTCAAAAATAACTGGCTTTGTAACTGCATGTTTGAATTTTATAAAGTTTTCCTTATAGAGATTATTGGTCACATAGGCACTTGGGATAATATACTCTTGATTATAATAATTTCCAATTCGCAGATGAAAGGCATCTGCAAGTCCTAACTCTTCCAATTTCTTGGCAGTAGCAATGGCATCTTCCACTACAAGTCCTGGACATTTGGAAACACCTTCCGGAAGAAGATCATCCATATTGAGACTGACGATAATCGGATAGGAAGCTCCTACAACTTTTTTTACTTCTGTGAGGGTTTCAATCAAGAATGTCATACGCTTTTCCAAAGATCCACCATACTGATCATTTCTTTGATTCCATGCGGGAGATAAAAACTGATTAATGAGGTATCCACCACCTCCCATAACCAAAAGGGCATCGAAGCCTGCTGTCTTTAATCTTCCTGCAGCTTCTGCATAGGTTCGAATCATATATTTGATTTCTTCTATGGTCATCTGTCTTGCTCGTATCGTTGGATCATACTGGGTCTCGCACTCTGATGGAGCAATGGGTGGGTAAGCACCCTCCACAAAATCTGCATAACGTCCACTTCCCATAGTCAGCTCACAGGCTATTTTTGCCCCGTAAGTATGAACTAAATCTGCAGCCTCTGCAAATTCTTTAATGCGTTCAACCCGGTCAATAGCCGGAAACTGCATTCCCCTCGGATAGGGCATAACCTTTCTTTCTGCATGAGTTGCACAAGTAAAAATTAATCCACACCCACCTTTTGCTCTGGCTTCAAAGACCTTCGCCTGTTTGTGGGTCATACTGGAATCTTCCTCATTCCCTATAAAATACTTAAAGTCCATAGGTGCCATACAAATGCAATTTTTAAGCTTCAAAGTTCCAATCTGCGTTGGTTTCAACAAGTCCCCATAAGTGTTTCTTACCATGTGAATACCTTCTTTCTGCTTTCTGCTTTCTTTTTTTTCAGTTTAAAAAAAAAGAAAAATTTCTTCTGTAAATTTTTTTACATAGAAGAAATTTTTCTTTATTTTTGAACATAAAAAGGCTTCCCGAGAAAATCTCGGGAAGCCCTAAATTTATTGAATAATATTAATTACTCAATGATTGTAGCAACACGTCCAGATCCTACGGTTCTACCACCTTCACGGATAGCGAAACGAAGTCCCTGCTCCATAGCTACTGGATGAATCAATTCGATTGTCATCTCTACGTTATCACCAGGCATGCACATCTCTGTTCCTTCTGGAAGGTTGCAAACACCTGTTACGTCTGTTGTTCTGAAGTAGAACTGTGGACGATAGTTGTTGAAGAATGGAGTATGACGTCCACCTTCGTCTTTTGTTAATACGTAAACCTGAGCTGTAAACTTAGTGTGGCAAGTTACAGAACCTGGTTTAACAAGACACTGTCCTCTTTCGATCTCTGTTCTCTGAACACCACGAAGAAGAGCACCGATGTTATCTCCAGCCTGAGCCTCATCAAGAAGCTTACGGAACATCTCTACACCAGTTACAACAGTCTTCTTAACTTCTTCATGAATACCAACGATTTCTACTTCGTCAGATACGTGAAGTGTACCACGCTCTACTCTACCAGTAGCAACTGTACCACGTCCTGTGATAGAGAATACGTCCTCGATTGGCATAAGGAATGGCTTATCTGTATCACGCTCTGGATCTGGGAAATAAGAATCTACGGCATCCATAAGCTCCATGATCTTGTCTCCCCACTCTCCTGTAGGATCCTCAAGAGCCTTAAGAGCTGATCCCTGGATAATCGGAGTATCATCTCCTGGGAACTCATACTCATCTAAGAGTTCACGAATCTCCATCTCTACTAACTCAAGAAGTTCTTCATCTTCAACCATATCGCACTTGTTCATGAATACTACGATGTAAGGTACACCTACCTGACGAGAAAGCAAGATATGCTCTCTTGTCTGAGCCATAACACCGTCAGTAGCAGCTACTACAAGGATAGCTCCATCCATCTGAGCAGCACCAGTGATCATGTTCTTAACGTAGTCAGCATGTCCTGGGCAGTCAACGTGTGCATAGTGACGCTTCTCTGTCTCATACTCAACGTGAGCTGTAGAAATTGTGATACCACGCTCTCTCTCTTCTGGAGCCTTATCGATGTTCTCGAAATCTACAGCAGCGTTTCCTGCTACTCTCTCAGAAAGAGTCTTTGTAATAGCAGCGGTAAGAGTTGTTTTACCGTGGTCAACGTGACCAATTGTTCCGATATTACAATGTGGTTTTGTTCTTTCAAATTTAGCCTTTGACATTTTGAATATCCTCCTTAAATGTGTGCCTTATGGGCAAATAAAAATTATTAACATTTATCCTGACATATTTTTGATTATATTTCAAAAGAGTCAGTTTTTCAAGCCTTTTTATAGGTTATTAGGCATTTTTGTTGGACAATACTTTCTCCTGAACTGACTTCGGCACTGGCTCATATTTCTCGAAGAACATTGAGTAGTTACCACGTCCCTGTGTTCTGGAACGCAAGTCTGTAGAGTATCCAAACATTTCTGACAATGGAACATAACCACGAACGATCTTTCCACCGCCAAGGTCATCCATACCTTCGATACGTCCACGACGTGAGTTGATATCACCAATAACATCTCCCATGTACTCTTCCGGCATAGTAACCTCAACCTTCATGATTGGCTCAAGAAGTACAGGAGCTGACTGCTTCATAGCATCCTTGAATGCTAAAGATCCAGCGATATGGAAAGCCATCTCACTTGAATCGACTTCATGGTAAGAACCATCATAAACGTTTGCCTTAACACCAACAACCGGGAATCCTCCAAGGATACCTGACTGCATAGCTTCTTCAATACCTTCACCAATCTTTGGAATGTATTCCTTAGGAATCGCTCCTCCGACTACGGTAGACTCAAACTTGAATACTTCCTCGCCGTTAACATCCATTGGCTCAAATTTAACTTTACAGTGTCCGTACTGTCCACGTCCACCTGACTGCTTAGCATACTTGCTATCAACGTCAACAGCCTTAGTAAATGCTTCCTTGTATGCAACCTGAGGTGCACCAACGTTAGCCTCTACCTTGAACTCACGAAGAAGACGATCTACGATAATCTCCAAGTGAAGCTCACCCATTCCGGCGATGATTGTCTGTCCAGTTTCCTGATCAGTATGAGCACGGAAAGTAGGATCTTCTTCAGCAAGCTTAGCAAGTGACTCACCAAGTTTACCCTGAGAAGCCTTAGTCTTAGGCTCAATAGCAAGCTCGATAACTGGCTCTGGGAATTCCATGGACTCTAAGATAACCGGATGCTGCTCGTCACAGATTGTATCACCTGTTGTAGTGAACTTAAATCCGATTGCTGCAGCGATATCTCCAGAGTAAACCTTTGAAAGTTCCTCTCTCTTATTTGCATGCATCTGAAGGATACGACCTACACGCTCCTTCTTTCCCTTTGTAGCATTCAGTACGTAAGATCCAGAATTCATAGTACCAGAGTAAACTCTGAAGTAAGCAAGCTTACCTACGAATGGATCAGTCATGATCTTAAATGCAAGAGCTGAGAAAGGCTCTTCATCTGATGAATGTCTTACGACATCATTTCCATCCTCATCAACACCCTGAATTGGTGGGATATCAACTGGTGATGGCATATACTCAAGAATTGCATCAAGGAGCTTCTGTACACCCTTGTTTCTGTAAGCTGATCCGCAGCAAACAGGAACTGCTGTACACTCGCAAGTTGCCTTTCTAAGTGCTTTCTTCATATCATCTACGGAAGGCTCCTCACCCTCTAAGTAGATCATCATTAACTCATCATCAAGATCGCAGATCTTCTCTACCATCTCTGTATGATAAAGTTCAGCATCATCCTTCATATCATCTGGAATCTCAACAATAGAGATGTCATCTCCCTTATCATCGTTGTAGATGTATGCTCTCATCTCCATAAGGTCAACGATTCCCTTGAAATCATCTTCCTTACCGATTGGAAGCTGAAGAACGATAGCATTCTTACCAAGTCTTGTCTTGATCTGCTCTACTGCATTGTAGAAATCAGCTCCAAGGATATCCATCTTATTGATGAATGCCATTCTTGGTACGTTGTATGTATCAGCCTGACGCCATACATTCTCTGACTGCGGCTCAACACCACCCTTTGCACAGAACACACCAACAGCTCCGTCAAGAACACGAAGGGAACGCTCTACCTCTACGGTAAAGTCAACGTGTCCCGGAGTATCGATGATGTTGATACGATGCTCCTGTGCTCCGGCTTTTGGCTTACAATCCTCTTCCAAAGTCCAGTGGCATGTTGTAGCAGCGGAAGTAATTGTGATACCTCTTTCCTGCTCCTGCTCCATCCAGTCCATGGTAGCAGTACCTTCATGAGTATCACCAATCTTATAATTTACACCAGTGTAATAAAGGATACGCTCTGTCAATGTTGTCTTACCAGCATCGATATGAGCCATGATACCAATATTTCTGGTTCTCTCTAATGGGTATTCTCTTCCAGCCATTATTGCCTCCTAATAAATTAGAAACGATAGTGAGCAAATGCCTTATTTGCCTCAGCCATCTTATGCATATCTTCTTTTCTCTTAACAGATGCACCAGTGTTGTTTGCTGCATCCATAATCTCGTTGGCCAATCTTTCCTTCATGGTCTTCTCGCCTCTTGCACGAGAAAATGTTGTAAGCCAACGAAGTCCAAGAGCCTGTCTTCTGTCTGGTCTAACTTCGATCGGCACCTGGTATGTTGCACCACCGATACGTCTTGCCTTAACCTCGAGTACTGGCATAATGTTGTTCATAGCCTCCTCAAAAACTTCAAGTGCTGGCTTCTCGGTCTTCTCTGCAACCTGTTCAAATGCGCCATATACGATTTTCTGTGCTACACCTTTCTTACCATCAAGCATAATGTTGTTGATAAGCTTAGTAACCACTTTGTTGTTGTATAATGGATCCGCTAATACGTCTCTTTTTTGAGTATGTCCTTTACGTGGCACGGTTCTTCCCTCCTTAATATATTTGTACTTTTCGTACAGATTAATTCATAGGTACTCACATGTGTCTTTCTGATGATACAGTGTATTGCCTGGGCATACATTATATATATACCTTGCAACTTACTACATCATAGTTCTGTTCGTGAATAACAGTTCTTAATAGTAGTACTTATCTTATTTAGCGTCTTTTGGTCTCTTAGCGCCGTACTTAGAACGAGCCTGTCGTCTCTTTGCAACACCTGCTGTATCAAGTGTTCCACGTACGATATGGTATCTAGTACCTGGCAAGTCCTTAACACGACCACCACGGATCAATACAACACTATGCTCCTGAAGGTTGTGTCCTTCTCCTGGGATATAGCTTGTAACCTCGATTCCGTTAGAAAGACGTACTCTGGCGATCTTTCTAAGAGCTGAGTTAGGCTTCTTAGGGGTAGCTGTCTTAACTGCTGTACATACACCTCTCTTCTGTGGTGCAGATACGTTGGTAGACTTCTTCTTCAATGAGTTGAATCCCTTCTGAAGTGCTGGTGCTGTAGACTTCTTTACAGATGTCTGGCGACCTTTCTTTACTAACTGATTAAATGTTGGCATTTCATTTCACCTCCTATGATAGTAATAAGTTGCTTGTCATTCTTTGACATTGTGTTGTTAAAAAAGCACACAAAAAGAGAATGCCTTTTTACAGCACGCTAGATAATAGTATTACTTATTTATCAGCTTGTCAAGGCATTCTCTTGGTTTTTTTCGCAACAGTTTCCATAGAAACTGCCACTTTTATTTTTTGTTATACTTTTATTCTTCTGGAACTACGATAATATCTTTTGTAAAATGATTCAGCACTTCACATCCATCTTCTGTAATAATTACCAAATCTTCGATACGAACTCCCAATCCTTCTTCCGGAAGATAGATTCCCGGCTCTACGGAAAAGCACTGGCCTACCTGAATAATATCTTCATTCACAGAAGACACATCACCAAACTCGTGATCTTCAAGTCCAATGGAGTGTCCGGTGCGGTGGGTAAAGTATTTTCCATATCCCTTCTCTTCGATATAATTTCTTGCAGCTAAATCCACATCACACATTCTGTTTCCTGGTTTTGCTGCAGCAATTCCTCTAAGGTTTGCTTCTAATACAATATTGTAAATCTCCTTGGCTCTTTCTGAAACCTCTCCGATAAATACAGTTCTTGTCATATCAGAAGCATAGTTATCTTTAAATCCTCCGATATCAAGGATAACACAGTCTCCTCTTTTTCCCTTGGAGTCGTCAGTTACATGGTGAGGATCTGCTGCTCCCTTTGCATAGGCGGTAATAGGATCAAAGGAAACATCCTCGCAGCCATGTTTCTTATAAATATCCCGACAAATCTGATTTAATTCTTTCTCTGTATATCCCTTAGCAACATAAGGAATCAATTCTTCCATTACCTGGTCATTAATAAGAGAGGACTTTCTCATAAGCTCCTGCTCTCCCTCATCTTTTACCATACGAATGTAATCAACGATAGGCGAAGCATTAACGAACTTGCTGCCTCCCCCTAATTCCTGAAGACGGATTAAAAATCTTGCAGGCCAGGTCTTGTCAATTCCCATAACCTTGTCTTTCTCAACAAATTTGCTAAGAATCTCTACACCATCCTGAATATCGTTATACCAAACAAGTTCTACACCCAAGTCTTTTTCCTGGGGAAAGAGTTCGTTAATTACCAATTTGTGATTGCCATTTACATTCAGATATAAAGCAAGCAATCGCTCTCCCGGAATAATCCACTTTCCTGTCAGGTAGAAGATTGCCACCGGATCAGAAATGATCATCTGTGGAATCTCATGGTCCTCCATAGACTTTAATACTCTTGATACTTTGTTTTGATCCATATTATTTCCCAGCCTTTCTTTATAGGACATCTCATACCCCAATTGTTCTTTTACGAATAAGTGTCCCTTTTTTCTATGTCAAATTATAGGCCTGTGATTTTTCAAAGTCAACGGATGTGGGACAAAGTTTTAACATTCTTTATATCTTATGATTTCTGTTTTTTTGCACTGCTACAGCCCTCTGAACAAGTGGAACAATTGCAGCTACAGCCCTGAGATTTTGAGGCTTCCTCTCCATTTCCCTGTCCTAAACTTTTCAAAGAAAAATAAGCAACTAATGCTAAAACAATTACTACCCCTAAGATTAATAATTTCACCTTTCCCACCTCCTGCAAATAAATTTATATCTATATAGTATACAACAAAATCCGCCAAAAGCATGTGCAAAACCATCTTTTTTAAATTTGATAAGTTACACATGTTTTTAACGGATTTAATTTTTCCTAAAATTTTACTTCTAGGAAATTCCAAGGACCTCATATCCGGCATTTTTTACTGCCTGTTTTAAATCAGAAGTATTAATTTGCCGATCATAGGAAACCTCTGCACATTTCTCCTTTAAATTCACAGTGGCTACTACTCCATCCAAAGAGTTCAAAGCATCTGTTACCTTCGCTGCACAGTGCTCACAGGTCATTCCTGAAATTTTAATGGTCTTTCTTCCTATTACAGGGCCATCTAAGAATTTGGCTTTTGCCTTCTTTTGGGTGCTTCCTGAGCCACCGCCGCAGCAAGCTCCTTCCCCCTTAAAATGTTTGATTGCGCTTTTTCCGGCAAGAACCATCAAGACAATTACAATCAATATAATAATAATATCTGCCATGGTATTTTCTCTTTATACTTTCTAATCTATTAACTATATTTTATTCTTCTATCTTGTCTTTTCTTTTATTTTTCCAAGCCTTGATCCATAGATAGAGCTGATAAATGGACGCCCCCACAATATAAATTACCAGGAACAAGCCAAATGCATAGAACATTGATGTGGTTGAGTTACCCATATTGTCTCCGCCTTTCTATATGATATGCGTTTTTATATGATATACACTTTTGTATGCTGTACCTTTCTTTGTATAGCTACTTCTTTTTGGGCGGTGGGCAAGAACCACATCCACTGCAGTTTCCGCCACAGCCTCCGCTGCAGCCAACACACCCCGGGTTCTTACCTTCCTTACAGTTTTTAATGATTTTTCGAATCAAATAAATACAATATGTCGCAATCAAAGCGATGATTATTACATTTGCTATCATTATCCTCACCAAGCTTTCAAGAAAGCAGAAAGCCAGATGTAAAATACATCCGGCCTCCTGCAAATTATTCTTAAGTATACTTTTATTTACGCATTAACCGAACGCTTAGAATATACTTTCTGATCCTTGTACGGGTCCGGTCTAAAGAGCATGAATAACAATGCTGCCAAAAGGATAATTGCAACAATTGAACCTACTCCAAATGCTCCGCCTGTAACAAGTGAACCAATCTGATATACAATCAAGCATACTACATATGCGAAGATATTCTGGAATAAAATTGCAAACCAGAACCATTTTCTCGACTGCATTTCCTTAGCCATTGTAGCGATGGCTGCAAGACAAGGTGAATCAAGAAGATTGAACATCAAGAATGTAAATGCTGCGATTGTTGATGGGAACCAACTTGCAACGCCCTGTGCTACGTTCACTGCATCCTCTGTGTCTCCGGATACATTTGCCAAAACTCCCATGGTTGATACGATAGCTTCCTTTGCAGTAAATCCCGAGATGGATGCTGCAACTGGCTGCCATGAACCAAATCCAAGCGGAACAAAGATTGGTGCGATGATGCCTCCAAGTAAAGCCATCAAACTATCTGCACTGTCTTCTACCATTCCAAAGCTTCCATCGACAAATCCGAATCCTCCAAGGAACCACATAACTACGCATGCAAGGAAGAGAATTGTACCAGCCTTGATGATGAAGCCTTTCAGTCTCTCCCAAACGTGAAGGAGAACTGTCTTAACCTGTGGAATGTGATACTGCGGCAACTCCATAACGAATGGAGCCGGTTTTCCTGAGAATGGTTTTGTTTTCTTCAGGATGATTGCTGATACTAATACTGCTACGATACCAACAAAGTACATAAGAGGAGCAATAAATGAGCTCTCCTGATATCCTGCTACTTCACCGGCAATTACTCCACCCATCATAGCGATAACTGGAAGTTTTGCTCCACAAGGGATAAAGGTAGCTGTCATAATAGTAAGACGTCTGTCATTGTCCTGCTCAATAGTCTTAGATGCCATGATTCCTGGGATACCACATCCAGAAGAAATCAAAAGTGGAATAAAGCTCTTTCCTGATAATCCAAAATGTCTAAACACACGGTCCATAACGAATGCGATACGTACCATATATCCGCAGTCCTCAAGGATTGAAAGGAACAAGAAAAGAATTGCCATCTGTGGAACGAAACCAAGGACAGCTCCAAGTCCACCGATGATACCATCTACAACTAATCCGTTGATCAAATCGCTGGCGCCAACATTTGTAAGAAAGTCTCCTACAACTGTCTGAATTGCTCCAACAAAAGTATCATTGGTCCAGTCTGTTACCAAAGTACCGATTGTTGTTACAGAAATGTAATATACAAGCCACATAACAGCGATGAAAATCGGAATACCTAAGATACGGTTTGTAACGATTCGATCAATCTTATCTGAAACAGTAAGCTTGTCAGCAGATTTTTGAACTGCTGTTCCTACGATCTTCTGAATATATCTGTAACGCTGGTCTGTTACGATACTTTCCATATCATCGTCTTCTTTTGTCTCAATAGCCTTTCTCTGCTCGTCTACAATCTTAGTAGCATCTGCCTTCAAATTCAGGCTTTCAATTACCTTACTGTCATTCTCTAAGAATTTAACTGCATACCATCTCTTCTTGTCAGCGGTAATAGTTTCTGGGAGAACATCCTTAACAGTTGCAACAGCTGCTTCTAAATCTTTTTCAAAAATCTCACCAGGAAGTTTTACATCAGACTGCTTCGCAACGGCAATAGCCTTGTCGATTAATTCCTCAAGACCTTCCTGCTTTAAGGCAGAAGTCTTAACAATCGGGCAGCCTAGAAGCATAGAAAGACGTTCAGTATCAATCTTAATGCCTCTCTTCTCTAACAAGTCTGACATGTTAAGAGCGATAACTACAGGAACTCCTGTCTCGATCAACTGGGTTGTCAGATATAAGTTACGCTCAATATTGGTCGCATCTACAAGATCCACGATAACATCTGGATTCTCATTTAAAATATAGTCACGGCTGACTACTTCCTCCAAAGTGTATGGAGATAAAGAGTAAATACCTGGAAGGTCAGTCACCTTAACATCCTCTGCCTTGTACTTCTTACTCTTGATTTTACCCTCTTTTTTTTCTACCGTAACACCTGGCCAGTTACCAACATACTGGTTGGCACCTGTAAGCGCATTGAACATGGTAGTCTTACCACAGTTCGGGTTTCCGGCAAGTGCAATTGTAATTGCCATTTCTCGCTTCCTCCTTCAATTGTCTATCACGTGAACTGGTTATGTAAAATGAAATTATTTTACCTGAACACAAGCCGCATCTGCCTTACGTACAGAAAGCTCATATCCACGAACTGTAATTTCTACAGGATCTCCCAAAGGAGCTACTTTTCTAATGTAAAGTTCGCTTCCCTTTGTGATGCCCATGTCCATGATACGACGTTTGTAAGCACCGTCTCCCTCAATTTTTGTTACAACTACAGTACTGCCTACTTTTGCGTCTCCTAAAGTCATAACCATTCTCCTTTCTTTTATAACTCATGCATCTGCAATCTATATATCAACGTCTCTTAGACGTAGATATGTCTTGCCATGTCAGCGTTAACCGCTACTCTAGAATCTTTTACGTTAACGATTACATTACCGCCAATGGATGATACAACACTTACCTCTGCATCAACAACAAAACCCAGGTTCGCCAAAAAACGCTTCACCTCTTCACTGCCACTAATTCTTTTAATCTTGTTAACTTCTCCAATGTTAACCATAGTAATAGGCATTCCCCTAACCTCCTTTGTGAATCAAACGTGTACTACCATTTCCTTATGAATGAGTTCCATGTCTTCCAATAGCTGTACCGTCCGATAAACGGTGGCGAGGCCTACCTTGTCATCTAATTGCTTAGCCGCAAAATAGATCTCCTTGCAGGAAGAGTATTCGTTCTCCAGAATTATGCGAATCAACATTCTTCGTTGTGGCGTAATCCGGCATCCGCTGTCTCTTAATTCTCGGATAACGTGATCCAGCCTCTTTTCCTGACCCATGATTCGCCTCCTTTAAACGATATTAATTATCATTTGCAAAGTCATTATAGTCTTGTTGATAATGATTGTCAATAGCACTATTGTCGCAAAATGATAAACAATTGTACAAAAAAACAACCACGGAATTCATTTTCCATGGTTGTTTCTCCTAATTATCTGTGGTTTTTACATTTCAAGAATCGACCAGGTGGCCCAAAAGTCCCTACTCTATAACGACAGGTTCTTCTTCTGAGAATTCTTCTGTAGCGTCTTCTGCATCATCTGCGTCATCTGCGTCTTCCATCTCATCAAAAAAAAGTTCTTCTCCTCCAAAGTCATCGGAATCAAAACCATCTTCATCGAAATCTTCTTCAAAAGAAAGTTCATCTGTCTCCTCAAACTCTGTGCTAAGCTTAACGTCTCTGTATCTTCTCATACCAGTACCTGCAGGAATCTGCTTACCGATAATAACGTTCTCTTTTAATCCTACCAATGGATCAATCTTACCCTTAATAGCTGCTTCTGTCAGAACCTTTGTGGTCTCCTGGAAGGAAGCTGCTGATAAGAAGGAATTGGTTGCAAGAGATGCCTTAGTAATACCAAGTACGATCTGCTCTCCTGTTGCAGGCTCTTTGCCTTCTGCAACAAGCTCTGTATTCTTATCTTCAAACTCCAAGATATCTACGTTTGTTCCTGGAAGGAATCCGGTATCTCCAGCTTCCTCGATACGGATTTTCTTAAGCATCTGGCGAACAATTACTTCGATATGCTTGTCGTTGATTTCTACACCCTGGAGACGGTATACTCTCTGAACCTCTCTAAGAAGGTAATCCTGAGTTGCACGAAGTCCCTTAATTCTAAGGATATCATGTGGGTTTACAGAACCTTCTGTCAGTTCATCACCGGCCTCTAAGCGTACACCATCCTGAATCTTGATACGAGATCCGTAAGGAATCAAATATGCCTTAGATTCTCCCGTCTCTTCATTGGTTACGATAATCTCACGTTTCTTCTTGGTGTCGCTGATATTTGCAATACCACCAAACTCTGTGATAATGGCAAGTCCCTTTGGTTTTCTTGCCTCCAAAAGTTCCTCGACACGGGGAAGACCCTGTGTAATATCGTTTCCGGCTACACCACCACTATGGAAGGTTCTCATAGTAAGCTGGGTTCCAGGCTCACCGATGGACTGAGCGGCAATAATACCAACTGCCTCACCAACCTGTACAGACTCTCCTGTTGCCATGTTGGCACCGTAACATTTTGCACAAACACCATTGTGAGAACGGCAAGTAAGAACAGTACGAATCTTAATCTTTGTAAGAGGCTCTCCATTCTCATCTACACCCTTCTTCATAACAAGCTCTGCACGCTTTGGTGTTACCATGTGGTTAGCTTTTACAAGGATATTTCCTTCTGCGTCCTTAATGTCCTCGCAGAGATAACGGCCTGTAATACGCTCCTGTAATCCCTCGATTTCCTCATTTCCATCCATAAATGCACTTACGTACATTCCAGGAATCTCTGGTGCATTCTCACAGCAATCAATGTCATGAATGATCTGAGACTGAGATACATCTACGAGACGTCTGGTCAAATATCCGGAATCGGCTGTACGAAGAGCGGTATCTGACATTCCCTTTCTAGCTCCATGGGCTGACATAAAGTACTCCAATACGTCTAGTCCCTCACGGAAGTTAGATTTGATAGGCAACTCAATGGTACGTCCAGTTGTATCAGCCATAAGTCCACGCATTCCTGCCAGCTGTTTGATCTGCTTATCAGATCCACGGGCTCCGGAATCCGCCATCATGAAGATGTTGTTATATTTATCAAGTCCGTCAAGCAGGGCCTTGGTAAGCTTATCATCGCTTGCTTTCCAGGTTTCAACAACTTCCTTGTAACGCTCTTCCTCTGTAATAAGACCACGCTTAAAGTTCTTTGTAATCTTATCTACAGTCTCCTGAGCCTCTGCAATAATCTGTGGTTTCTCCGGCGGCACAGTCATATCTGAGACAGATACGGTCATGGCTGCTCTGGTAGAATACTTGTATCCGATAGATTTTACAGAGTCTAATACTTCAGCTGTAGCTGTTGCTCCGTGGGTATTAATAACCTTCTCAAGGATCTGCTTTAACTGCTTCTTACCAACCAAGAAATCTACTTCCAAAAGAAGCTTATTCTCTTCTGGCTCACGGTCTACAAATCCAAGATCCTGCGGAATGATCTCATTAAATAAGAAACGTCCTACTGTAGATTCTACAACACCGGTTCTCTCTTCTCCACTTGGAAGAGTCTTTGTAACACGAACCTTTACACGAGAGTGCAAGGTAACTGCCTTATTCTCATATGCAAGGATTGCTTCATTTAAGCTCTTGAAAGCCATACCCTCGCCCTTTGATCCTGGTCTTTCCTGAGTCAGGTAATAAATACCAAGGACCATATCCTGAGATGGAACCGCAACCGGTCCACCATCAGAAGGCTTTAAGAGGTTGTTTGGTGAAAGTAACATAAAACGGCACTCTGCCTGAGCTTCTACTGACAATGGAAGATGTACAGCCATCTGGTCTCCGTCGAAATCGGCGTTGAAAGCGGTACAAACCAATGGGTGAAGCTTAATAGCCTTTCCTTCTACAAGGATTGGCTCGAAGGCCTGAATACCAAGTCTGTGAAGGGTAGGAGCACGGTTTAACATGACCGGATGCTCTTTAATTACTTCTTCCAGAACATCCCATACTTCTGGCTGAAGTCTTTCTACCATCTTCTTTGCATTCTTAATATTGTGCGCAGTTCCGTTCTGAACTAATTCTTTCATAACAAATGGCTTAAAAAGCTCGATAGCCATTTCTTTTGGAAGACCACACTGATAAATCTTAAGTTCCGGTCCTACTACGATAACAGAACGTCCTGAGTAGTCAACACGCTTTCCTAAGAGGTTCTGACGGAAACGTCCTGATTTACCCTTTAACATATCTGACAGAGATTTCAGGGCTCTATTTCCAGGTCCTGTAACCGGACGTCCGCGACGACCATTATCAATCAGAGCATCTACTGCTTCCTGCAGCATTCTCTTCTCATTTCTAACAATAATATCCGGAGCTCCCAGTTCAAGAAGTCTCTTCAGACGGTTATTTCTGTTGATAATTCTACGATACAAATCATTTAAGTCAGAAGTTGCAAAACGTCCACCATCCAACTGTACCATAGGTCTAAGATCTGGCGGAATTACTGGAATGTTAGTCATAATCATCCATTCCGGCTTATTTCCAGACTCACGGAAAGCTTCTACTACTTCCAGACGCTTTACAATTCTTGCACGCTTCTGTCCGCTAGCTCCCTCTAATCCTTCTGTCAGTTCCTTATACTCTGCCTCTAAGTCGATCTCCTCAAGAAGCTGTTTGATAGACTCAGCACCCATACCTACACGGAAGGCGCCACTTCCCCACTTCTCATAAGCTTCCTGGTACTCTGCCTCTGACAGTACCTGCTTGTACATCAGGTCAGTGTCTCCTGCATCCAATACGATGTAAGAAGCAAAATATAATACCTTCTCAAGGATTCTTGGTGAAATATCAAGAATCAGTCCCATACGGCTAGGGATTCCCTTGAAATACCAGATATGGGAAACCGGTGCAGCTAAGGCAATGTGTCCCATACGCTCACGACGCACGCTACTCTTTGTAACCTCAACACCACACTTGTCGCACACAACGCCCTTATAGCGAATCTTTTTGTACTTTCCACAGTGGCACTCCCAGTCCTTGCTAGGTCCGAAAATTTTCTCGCAGAAAAGTCCATCTCTTTCTGGTTTTAATGTTCTATAGTTGATGGTCTCGGGCTTGGTAACCTCGCCCTTAGACCACTCTAAAATCTTCTCAGGTGATGCCAGACCAATTTTAATGGCGTCAAAGGTAATTGGCTGGTATGTTTCGTTATTATTTTCCGGCATATTGGCACCCCTTCCTATTCTTCGTCGTCAAATTCATCGAATTCTGCAAAATCATTCTCGAAGCTCATATCATCATCGTCTTCTTCAGCTTCTTCCTGTACATCAACGATCTCGTCACCCATGATCTCCTGCTGGGTATATCCATGAGCTGCAAAATTCTCATTATCACGATGTCTTCTGCTATCTCCTTCAATAATGGATCTAAAATCAGTATTTCCGCTATCAACGCTTTCTCTGATTTCAACTTCCTCGTTATTGTGAAGAACTCGTACATCTAATCCTAAAGACTGAAGCTCTTTTAATAATACCTTAAAGGACTCTGGAACACCTGGTTCTGGAATGTTCTCGCCCTTGATAATCGCCTCGTATGTCTTAACACGTCCCACAACGTCATCGGATTTAACAGTCAAGATTTCCTGTAAGGTGTAGGATGCACCGTATGCTTCCAGTGCCCAAACCTCCATCTCTCCGAAACGCTGTCCACCGAACTGAGCTTTACCACCCAGTGGCTGCTGTGTAACCAGTGAGTAAGGACCTGTAGAACGCGCATGGATCTTATCATCTACCAAGTGGTGGAGTTTCAGATAATGCATGTGTCCAATGGTTACCGGGCTATCAAAATATTCTCCGGTACGTCCGTCTCTTAGGCGAACCTTTCCATCTCTAGAAATCGGAACACCCTTCCAGAGTTTTCTGTGGTCTCTATTCTCATAGAGATAAGTCAGAACATCCGGATGAAGTTCTTCTTTGTGTTTTGCTTCAAACTCTTCCCAGCTTAAGTTGACATAGTCATTTGCCAGACCAAGAGTATCCATAATATCATTCTCGTCTGCACCATCGAAAATAGGTGTAGCGATATTAAATCCTAATGCTTTTGCGGCCAGTGACAAGTGAATCTCCAACACCTGACCGATATTCATACGAGATGGTACACCAAGTGGGTTCAATACGATATCCAGTGGACGACCATTTGGCAGGAACGGCATATCTTCTACAGGAAGCACACGGGAAACTACACCCTTGTTACCATGACGTCCGGCCATCTTATCACCTACAGAAATCTTTCTCTTCTGAGCGATATAAATACGTACTGACTGGTTTACACCTGGAGACAACTCATCTCCATTATCTCTTGTAAATACCTTAGCATCTACAACGATACCATACTCTCCGTGAGGCACCTTCAAAGAGGTATCTCTTACTTCACGAGCCTTCTCACCGAAGATGGCACGAAGCAAACGTTCCTCTGCTGTAAGCTCTGTCTCTCCCTTAGGAGTTACTTTACCTACCAGGATATCTCCGGCACGAACCTCAGCTCCTACACGGATGATTCCTCTCTCATCTAAGTTCTTTAAAGCCTCGTCTCCAACACCAGGGATATCACGGGTGATTTCCTCTGGTCCAAGCTTAGTATCACGGGCTTCTGCCTCATATTCCTCAATGTGAATAGAGGTATATACATCTTCAGCTACCAGGCGCTCACTTAAAAGTACCGCATCCTCGTAGTTGTATCCTTCCCAAGTCATGAATCCGATTAAAGGATTCTTTCCAAGAGCCATCTCTCCCTGAGAGGTAGATGCTCCATCTGCAATTACTTCGCCAGCTTCCACTCTGTCTCCCTTGAAGACAATTGGTCTCTGGTTGTAGCAGTTGCTCTGGTTGCTTCGCATAAACTTAGTAAGTTTATATTTGTGAAGCTTACCATCATCTTCCCGGATGGTAATCTCTGTTGAGGTAGATCGCTCTACCACACCAGCTTCTGTAGCCACTACAGCTACACCGGAGTCTACCGCAGACTTTTCTTCCATACCGGTTCCTACTACAGGAGCCTCTGTAAAGAGAAGAGGTACAGCCTGACGCTGCATGTTAGATCCCATAAGCGCTCGGTTCGCATCATCGTTCTGAAGGAAAGGAATCAAAGCTGTAGCTACAGAGAATACCATTCTAGGAGATACGTCCATGTAGTCAAACTTGCTTCTCTCATATTCCTGAGTCTCTTCACGGTAACGACCAGATACATTCTTACGAACGAAATGTCCTTCTTCATCTAACTGCTCATTGGCCTGTGCTACGTGATAGTTATCTTCTTCATCGGCAGTCATGTAGACAACTTCGTCTGTTACTACCGGGTTCTTTGGATCATCATGATTAATCTTACGATAAGGAGCCTCAACAAATCCATACTCATTAATTCTTGCATAACAAGCAAGAGAGTTAATAAGACCGATGTTTGGTCCTTCAGGGGTCTCAATTGGGCACATTCTTCCATAGTGAGAATAGTGTACATCTCGTACCTCGAATCCGGCACGGTCTCTTGACAAACCACCTGGTCCCAAGGCGGAAAGACGTCTCTTGTGAGTCAACTCTCCTAATGGGTTGTTCTGATCCATGAACTGTGACAGCTGGGAGGATCCGAAGAACTCCTTCACTGCAGCTGTTACTGGTTTAATATTGATCAAAGACTGAGGAGATACGGTCTCTGGATCCTGAGTTGTCATTCTCTCACGAACCACACGCTCCAGTCTTGATAATCCGATTCTGTACTGATTCTGTAACAACTCACCTACAGAACGGATACGTCTATTTCCCAAGTGGTCGATATCATCATCATTTCCAACTCCATACTCAAGATGGATATTGTAGTTAATAGATGCAAGGATATCTTCCTTGGTAATGTGCTTTGGAATCAAGTCATGGATATCTCTCTTAATTAAATCCTTAAGAGTTTCGATATCTCCAGCGCTCTCCTCTAAAAGGCCTTCCAATACTGGATAATACACCTGTTCAGCAACTCCAACTTCTTCAGGGTCAATGTCGCAAACTGCCTGAAGATCTACCATTAAGTTGGAAAGAACCTTAATATTTCTCTCGCTTTCTTCCTGCTCAAGCCATACATATGGAACTGCAGCATTCTGAATTTCTTTAGCAAGATCTCTTGTAATCTTAGTTCCGGCTTCTGCGATCACTTCGCCTGTAATTGCACTAGCCACATCCTCTGCCAATACATGACCGGTGATACGATTCTTAAGAGCCAGTTTCTTATTGAATTTGTATCTACCTACTTTTGCAAGATCGTAACGTCTTGCATCAAAGAACATGCTGGTAATCAAACTCTCAGCACTATCAATAGCCAAAGGCTCACCCGGACGAATCTTCTTATATAATTCCAGAAGACCTTCGTGATAGTTGCTGGCAGCATCCTTCTCAAAACTTGCAAGAATCTTTGGCTCCTCACCAAATAATTCAATAATCTCAGGGTTAGTTCCAATACCCAGAGCACGAATCAATACGGTGATTGGCACCTTTCTTGTTCTATCTACTCTTACATAAAAAACGTCATTGGAGTCAGTCTCATACTCTAACCAGGCACCACGGTTTGGGATGACTGTAGCTGAGTACAATTCTTTACCGATCTTATCATGTCCGATGGCATAATAAATACCAGGAGAACGTACTAACTGGCTTACGATAACACGTTCTGCTCCGTTGATCACGAAAGTACCTGTTGCTGTCATTAGTGGCAGGTCTCCCATGAAGATTTCATGCTCGTTGATCTCGTCGGTTTCTTTATTATGAAGTCTTACCTTAACCTTCAGCGGTGCCGCAAATGTAGCGTCACGTTCCTTACACTCTTCAATTGTGTATTTCACGTCGTCCTCGCACAAGGTGAATCCTACAAATTCCAGGCTGAACTTTCCACTATAATCAGAAATAGGGGAAATATCATCAAATACTTCATTTAATCCCTGCTCAAGAAACCACTTATAGGAATCTGTCTGAACCTCGATCAAATTAGGCATCTGAAGAACTTCTTTTTGTCTGGAATAGCTCATACGTGAACTTCTTCCGCTTTTCATTGGGCGAATTCTGTTTTTCTCCATTTGACGTTTCACTCCTCATTCATTTTTTAGTGAATATACTAAAACCACTATAGCATAGCATTCCACAATAGTGCATTTTTAACCATAGCACAAAGGTCCCCTATTGTCAACCAGTAATTTTTATTTTTTTTACAGTTCAGTTGTAGACCCATAGCTGAAACTGTTACAAAAAAATCCTCCCAGCAAATCTAGTCTGCTAGGAGGATTTCTATCTTTATATTCGTTTCAAAAAGTTTTTCATTTTACAGTCTTGTTAATACAAGGGCTGACTTAGCTCCCATGTTCAATACCACTTCTCCCCGCTCCACATTGTACTCTTCATACTCTGTGGTATATCCATTTTCATAGGTATACATGAGTCGATTCAAGGTACACTTCATAGGAACTTCTGCCTGCCACACAGGAATGGTAACCTGAGCCCATTCCGGACGATTATTAACAACCACGATTACTTGTTCCTTGTCCTGGAATCTTCCATAGGCGATAATTCCATAATCCAGATATAAATGCCTGATGCATCCGGTTTTCAATGAAGGATAGGCCTTGTGAATTGCTATCATTTCCCGATGAAACTTAATCAACTCTTCATCTTCATGGCCCCAAGGATAAGTACGACGATTGTCCGGATCGGTAAATCCACAAACTCCAGCCTCATCTCCATAGTAAAGTGTAGGAGCACCAGTCCAAGTCATCTGCACTACAACCGCTTCTCTCATAACTGCCATATCTACATTTTTATTGGCAGCCTCCGGTCCAAGATTTGCCACCCGACCTGTCACGTGATTGGTTCTGGTAAGGAATCTGGAATGATCATGGTTGGATAGTTCATTCATAGCCACCTGCAAAGAAGGGGTTAACATGCGAGACATGTGATGAGCCATGGCCTTAATAAAATTGTCCGCATTATTTAACATATCTCCTCGGTACTCATCGCTATGCTTTTCCATACCGGTAAGGAACCAGGTAAGAGGCTCCATGAAAGCATCATAGTTCATGACACTATCCCACTCATCCCCTTTTAGCCACTCCGCCGGATCTCCATAATGCTCTGCCAGAATAATGGCATTAGGATTGGCATCTTTTACAGCTCTTCTGAATTTTTTCCAGAATTCATGATTGTACTCTGGACTGTGGCCTAGATCTGCTGCCACATCCAGTCTCCATCCATCTACATTGTATGGTGGGGAAACCCACTTTCTTCCAATATTTAAAATATACTCTTCTAGGTTTTCAGAAGCCTCGTAGTTTAATTTCGGCAATGTATCATGGCCCCACCAACCATCGTAATTAGGATTGTAAGGCCAAGCTCCATCTCCAAAAAATCCAAAGAAATCTCTGTAAGGACTGTCTGCCGAGACATAAGCTCCCGGTTCATAGCCTTCTTTTCCTTCGTAAATACACTCCCTGTCCATCCATTTATTAAAGGAACCGCAGTGATTAAAAACTCCGTCCAAGATCACCTTCATGCCAAGGCGATGGATTTCTTCCACCAACTCTGCAAAAAAGCTATTGCTGGCTTCCAGGTTTTTATAATCCGTTACCCTCTTTTGATATTTTGTAGCGTTTTTGTTACTGGTATCTCCCTCAGCCAAAACCTGGCCCCCATCTTCCACAATCTTGCCAAAATGAGGATCAATGTAATCATAATCCTGAATATCATACTTGTGATTGGATGGCGATACAAAGAGAGGATTAAAATAAATCACTTCTACGCCAAGATCCTTCAAATAGCCTAGTTTGTCTTTTACTCCCTGTAAGTCTCCGCCGTAGAATTCTCTTACTCCCATATTGGCCGGATATTTCTCCCAGTCTGTTACCTTAGCGCTGTAATCACCTATATAGTAATACTCCCTATCCTCTACATCGTTGCTCGGATCTCCGTTAAAGAAGCGGTCTGTGTAAATTTGATACATCACAGCTCCCTTTGCCCAGTCAGGAGTGGAAAATCCTGGAACGATAATAAAATCATAAATCGGAAGAATATCCTCTGTTACACCATACTGATTATAGTATCGGATTTCCTCCCCAGCTTGTATTTCAAAATAATAGCGAAATGCTTTTTGATCTAATTCCTTACAGACATGATAATAGTCAAAAGCTCCCCAGGAATGTTCCTTTCCTAATTCATACCGTCCATCTCCTGTCACCAGCCAAACATGATCTACATCATCTCTTCCTGTTCGAAACCGCAAAGTTACTGTTGCATATGCATCTGGTTCCGGTGGAAATACATATTCCGAAGTTCCATCGCAAAACAGTGCTTGCTCCTTCATGATTGTTTCCCCTTTCTCTTTCAATGGCAAAACTTCGTGAACCAACTTTACTTAGCTGTTCCACGAAGTTTTCGCACAAACTGTTTCCCTATATAACTAGATTATTCTTCCGAAACTTCTGCCGGAAACAGTGCCTCAAATTCCTCTCTGGAAATTTTCTCTTTTTCCAAAAGCAAGTCTGCGCAGGCATGAAGCACATCGTCATATTTGCGGATAATATGTCTTGCCCTTGCATAGCTTTCGTCAATAATTCTCTTCACCTCAGAGTCAATAACTGTAGCAACATTCTCTCCATATCCTCTGGAGTTATGTGCCAAATCTCTTCCAATGAAAACCTCGTCATTTTCATTGTCGTAATTAATCAAACCTACCGTCTCAGACATACCATACTTGGTAACCATAGATTTTGCCAGGGCCGTTGCCTGCTTAATATCCTGAGAAGCTCCCGTGGTAATGTCATCGAAGATTTCTTCCTCAGCCACACGACCGCCTAAAGCAACGGTAATATCCTGTAACATCTTGCCCTTAGTATTAAACATCTCATCATTCTCAGGGAGAGGCATGGTATATCCGCCGGCACCTCCTGTAGGAATAATGGACACGCTGTAAACCGGCCCTACATCTGGAAGCACATGGAATAAAATGGCATGGCCTGCTTCATGGAAGGCTGTGATTCTTTTTTCCTTATCGGAAATAATCCGACTCTTCTTCTCTGCACCGATGCCCACTTTTACAAAGGCCTTCTTAATATCTTCCTGAAGAAGGTAAATTCGATCTTCCTTTGCCGCCAAGATAGCAGCTTCATTCAAAAGATTCTCAAGATCTGCTCCCGTAAATCCTGCGGTGGTCTGGGCAATCTGCTTAAGATCAATCTCCTCACTTAAAGGTTTGCCTTTAGCATGAACCTCCAAGATTTCCTGACGCCCCTGAACATCCGGTCTTCCCACCATAACCTTACGGTCAAATCTTCCCGGTCTTAAAATAGCCGGATCCAAAATATCTACACGGTTGGTGGCTGCCATAACGATAATACCTTCGTTGACGCCAAAACCGTCCATCTCTACTAATAACTGGTTTAAAGTCTGCTCTCTCTCATCGTGGCCACCGCCCATACCAGTACCTCTGCGTCTGGCTACGGCATCGATCTCATCAATAAAGATGATACAAGGGGCATTTTGCTTAGCATCCTCAAAAAGATCACGGACACGAGAAGCACCTACACCTACAAACATTTCCACAAAGTCAGATCCGGAGATGGTAAAGAAGGGAACTCCTGCCTCTCCTGCAACTGCCTTTGCAAGCAAAGTCTTACCAGTTCCCGGAGGGCCTACTAAGAGAACACCTTTGGGGATTCTTGCTCCCACCTGGGTATATTTTCTAGGATTGCTAAGAAAATCTACGATCTCCTCTAACTCTTCCTTCTCTTCCTTAAGACCGGCTACATCTGCAAATGTCACCTTCTTATCTTTTGGAGAGCTAAGTCTTGCCCGGCTTTTTCCAAAGTTCATTGCCTTAGCATTGGCGCCACCGGCTCCTTGGCGATTCATAAGCATAAAGAGCAGAAATACTGCTATGACAGTAATCATCAAAGGCACCACTGTGGTGGAAATCACTCCGTCCTGAGGTACATCTGTCATCTGGTATTCGATGGCCTTGTCTTGGAGATATTCCTGTATCTCATTTACATCGGAAACATACAGGTAGCGAAGGCTATCGTCCTCATCTGTAGATTCATTCAAAGTAATCTCCAATCGACCTGTAGGTACGCTTTTGTTCTGATGAATAATCACGAAGGCAACATTATCCTTATCCACCAGTTCTTCAAACTGGCTCCAGCTAATAGTATGCTCCCTAGATTCAAACTGATTGGTAAGCCAGAGCACTGCAAATACAGCAAGCAAAATAATCACTAGGCCGGCTCCGCCAATCCCTCTGGTTCTTTTATTATCCAAATTGCCTTACTCCTTCCTACTCTACACCTTCCACTACGCCGATGTATGGAAGATTTCTATATTTCTGCATGTAGTCAAGGCCAAATCCTACAACAAATTCATCAGGAATGTCCAGTCCTACATAATCCACCTTAACGTCCTTTACACGACGCTCCGGCTTGTCAAGAAGGGTACAAAGCTTAATGCTGTTCGGATTTCTCTTCTGAAGTACATCGATGAGATAGTAAAGAGTTCTTCCGGAATCAATGATATCCTCAACGATCAGCACATCTTTTCCTTCCAAAGACTCATCTAAATCCTTGGCAATACGAACTACACCACTAGAAACGGTTCCGTCTCCATAGCTGCTTACGCTCATAAAATCCATGGTTACAGGCACGCTGATTCTCTTTGCTAATTCGCACATAAAGAATACTCCACCCTTTAAAATACAGATCATATGGATCTGCTTTCCCTCATAGTCCTTACTGATCTGTTCTCCAAGATCTTTGATTCTTTTATTCACGTCTTCTTCCGGTACTAAAACTTTAATTCTCTCTGCCATTGTTTTCTCCTCCGCGAAATGTGATCTCCAGCACCTGGCTGGTTTCTTCTGTTATTTGATAAAATTGATTCTGTCTATATCCCACGACCCATAAAATATGATGCCCATCTGCCACCAGCCAGATTTGATCCCTCTTTTCTGCCGGAATCTTCTGATTAACGAAATACTGTTTCAGCGTCTGGGTCCTTCCTTCTTTATTTATGGTTATGTAATCTCCTGTCGTTCTGTGTCGAATCGTAACAGCATTGCTAATTATATCATAATCAAACCATTTCGTGTAGATGCTTTTCGGAAATAATACAGGTCCAGCTTCCCTTGAAAATGTACGGATTGCCCATAGTTTTTCGGAGTTCTCTATAATTGGCCCAGGGATGGTTCCTACCTCAAATTCCAAGCCTTCATAGACTCTCCTTACCTTCAGCCCGTAAGGAAGCTCCACTCGTCTTCCCACCTGGCGCTGCAGCAGGTCTCCTAAAATTTCTATATGTTTTCCTGTAATATCCTTTTGTTTTCCTATCATCCTTTCAATCACTTCGCGAAAGATGTAAGGTTTTAAAGCCTCATCCACCTCTTCAAAAGGACTTTTTAAAAGCAGACTTTTCTTATAGTCTTCCTCTTTTTCCATGCTAAAGCAAAGGGACAATTCCTTTTCCACCTGCTTATGGACATAGGTCTCTAAACTTCGCATTTGCCTGGCAAGGTCTGACATGTGGTCCACAGTCTGCAAGTTTAGCTCTTGTTCCAAATAGGGAATCACATGGTGCCTAATTTTATTTCTTGTATAATGGTCCTCCAGGTTGCTTTCATCTGTCTGGTAAGAAAGCTTTTCCTGCCTTAAATAATCTTCGATTTCTTCTCGGTCCACTCCAAGAAGGGGCCGTATATAATTTCCTTCCACAGGGGAAATTCCTCCCATGCCCCGAAGGCCACTGCCACGACACAGATTCCAAAGCAAGGTCTCTGCATTGTCATTTTTATGATGGGCCAAAGCGATTTTCACTTTTCTTTCAACAGGCCCTTTCTCTTCTAAGGATGCTGCCACTTCCTTAAAGACCTGGCGCCTTACATTCCTCCCTGCTTCTTCTACCGTAAGTCCTTGTTTTTTTGCATAAGTTTTTACATCTTCACGGTATAGGTAAAAAGGGATCTTTAGGTCTTCACAAAATCTTTCTGAAAACTCTGCATCTTCCTGGGCCGCCTCTCCCCGAAGGCCGTGGTGGACATGAACCCCCACCAGGGATAAGTCATAGTCTTTTTTTAGTCTCCACAAAATATGAGTCAGGCATACAGAATCCGCCCCACCGGAAATGCCTACCACTAGCCGATCTCCTTTTTCTAACATTCCTTCTTCTTCTATGTATCTTTTTACTTTGTTATACATACGCAACTCCCAGTACACAAAAAGGCTTCAGGAATCTCTTCCTAAAGCCCCATGATTATTCCGACTTAAACACGATTTCTCCCTCGTGTACCAATCCCAACTTTTCCTTGGCCACACTCTCAATATATTCGTCAGTACCTACGTAGTCTTCTAACTCATCGATCTCTTCCGAGCGGGTCTTCTCTGTCTCAATCTGTTCTTTTAGCTCCGTTTCCTGAGCTGCCAAAGATTTATCCTTAGCCTGCAAGGTCACACTACTTACAGATACCATGACAATCAAGAGGATTACAACTACGCAAACGCTCAGTACACTGATTGTCTGGCCTGAAGCACGCCTGCTAGTTTTCCTTCTCCTAGACCTTCTGCGTCTATTCTTACTCATCTTATACTCACCCTTATAATTAGCCGGCACCCCTACCAGCCTTTATTCCTCAACCTTGTTGATGTAGGACTAGGTCCTTTATTCAACTTCAATATCAACATCATAACTTTTTTTATTTACAAATTCAAGAACTTCCCTCAAGATTCTATAAATATTTAAAGAGGTCTCCTGCCTCTTCCTTCTTGGTAGTGTCCTTAATATCCAAGACTTCCACCTTCACGGTCTTGGTGCCGAATTGTATCTCAATTACATCTCCTGGTTTTACCTTTACAGAGGCCTTAGCCACATTTCCATTTACCAGCACCCGGCCTGCATCACAGGCTTCGTTGGCAACGGTTCTGCGTTTGATCAAGCGAGAAACCTTCAAAAATTTATCCAATCTCATTTTAACTTTCTCCTTTTTCCCAAAATAAAATTATAAAAGGCAGAGAGCATAAAACTCCCTGCCTTCATTATCACGCAACTATCGAAAACGATTAGTTAACAGCATCCTTTAAAGCCTTGCCAGCTTTGAACTTTGGAGCCTTGCAAGCTTCAATCTTCATAGTCTTGCCTGTCTGAGGATTTCTTCCCTCTCTTGCAGCTCTCTGACTTGTCTCGAATGTACCAAAGCCTACGATCTGTACTTTATTATCCTTCTTAAGTTCTTCTGTTACTACGTCAACAAATGCCTTTAAAGCCTTCTCAGCGTCCTTCTTAGAAATCTCAGCACGATCAGCAATTGCTGCTACTAACTCAGTTTTGTTCATGGATTACTTCCTCCTCTTTATTATCTTCATAGGATCTCTCAATATCTACATATAACTGATATACGTCTGGCCTTCGCCTGAACAGTCTGCGAAAGCGCCTATGTATCAGTTATAACGATTTTTATATGGGTTGTCAAGTAAAAAAATCGCGGTTTTCCTTGATTTTTCAAGGTTTTTCGACCCTCTTGTGGCTTTCTTCTTGTTGAAGTACAATATCTTGTCAACCCGCAAATAAGAATCCCTAGATTTTAGGAAGCTGTGGGGGAGGAGCTTTGTGAACTTCGTTTCAAAAGTTCTTCTTTTGTATTAAGTTCCGGCTCTTCGATCACTAGTTCCAAGAGCCTTCTTAAAGTCTCTCCAATTTCTTTTCCAGGAGCCATTCCAGCTGCAATCAGATCACTTCCGGTAATTGCCAAATCTTTTAGAGAGACACATTGTCCTAAAGCTAAGATTTCTTTGTAAATTGCCTCGATCTGAGCTATATTATCCAGCTTCTCCTGCCTTTTGTAATCACTCTGGGCTAAAGTATCAGCTTTTCTTATCTGGATATAGTAGGGGAATAAATCTTCTCCTATCCTGTTCATGGCTCGCCGTACATTTTTATGGGTGGCCGGCATCCGGTAATCATGAACCTCTACCAAGCGTGTCACTTTTTTCAGGGTATCATTATCAAATTTTAAACGGTGCATGATTTCTCTTGTCATGCGGGCTCCCTGAAGAGGATGGCCACAGAAATGGGCAATTCCATCTTCATCTATGGTTTTCATAGCCGGTTTCCCTACATCATGAAAAAGCATGGTCAGGCGAAGGACCTTGTCTGCCGGAACATTGCAAAGGGCATGTATGGTATGCTCTCCAACAGAATACATATGATGGGGATTCTCCTGGGAAGTCTCCATCATTCGGTCAAACTCTGGAAAAAATACTTTTGTGATCCCAAGTTCATAGGCCTCTCGTATACGGTCCGGATTCTTACCGCATAGCATTTTGATTAGTTCCACCTGGATTCTCTCTGCACTGATATTGGCCAAAGTAGGTGCAAGTTTTCTCATGCCCACCTTAGTAGCCGGATCAATTTCAAACCCCAGTTGGGCTGCAAATCGAACCCCACGAAGAATCCTTAGAGCATCCTCAGAGAAGCGCTCCTGGGCTTTTCCAACACATCTAATCCGATGATCTGCTAAATCCTTAAATCCGCCAAACTTATCAATAATTCCAGAGTCATCATTGTAGGCCATGGCATTGATAGTAAAGTCCCGTCGCAGCAAGTCTTCTGTAAGGCTTCTGGTAAAGGTTACCTCCAAAGGGTGTCTGCTGTCTTCATACTTTCCATCAATCCGGTAGGTAGTAACCTCAAAAGTATCTTTATCAAGCAAGACCGTTACGGTACCGTGTTCGATCCCCGTATCGAAGGTATGGGAAAACAGGGCCTTGGTTTCCTCAGGCAGGGCAGAGGTGGTAATATCCCAATCCTCAGGCACTCTGCCTAATAAGGAGTCTCTTACACAGCCTCCCACTGCATAGGCCTCATAGCCATTTGCCTGCAATTTATGTATGATCTGATTCACTTTTTCCGGTAAGTTTATTTTCATATCCGTTCCTAATAAGATTTATATAAGATTTATCCTAGTAAGATTTTCCCCAGTAAGCCATCTGTTTTGCTGGTTTTCCACACCAAATACAGCTATCAGAGATCATGTCCTCATCTTCGATCAAGCATCTAGTTGCCGCTCCGCCTGTAGCTGCCTTTACTTCATCCTCACATGCAGGATCTCCACACCAGCAAGCTTTTACAAAGCCTCTGTTGGCATTGAATTTCTCTTTCATCTCATCCATATTGGTAGCTGTATCAATATGACTTTGAAGGAATTCTTCTGCGCGATGATACATATCTTCCTGCATCTGCTCTAAGATCTCACGAAGCTTCACAGTAATCTCATCCAAAGGAACAAAGTACTTCTCACGGGTATCTCTTCGAACGATTACTGCCTGATTATTTTCAATATCCTTTGGTCCAATCTCAATACGAGTTGGGATTCCTACAATCTCCTGCTCAGAGAACTTCCATCCTGGGCTCTTCTCTGAATCGTCAATATTTACACGGTATCCTGCTGCCTTTAATTCTGCCAGCAAGTCATTTGCACGGTCTAAAACCCCTTCCTTATGCTGCGCAACTGGAATCACGCGGCACTCAATTGGGGCAACATGTGGTGGCAATACCAAACCATCATCGTCACTATGTACCATGATAAGAGCTCCGATACTTCTAGTGGACCATCCCCAAGAAGTCTCGTATACACTCTTTAACTGACCATCTTTATCTACATACTTGATACCAAAGGCGTCTGGGAAGGCACTTCCAAAGAAGTGGCTGGTAGCTGACTGTAACGCCTTACCATCATGCATCAATGCCTCGATAGTATAAGTGTCCTGTGCGCCCGCAAACTTCTCATGCTCTGCCTTTCTTCCGGATACGAAAGGAATGGCCATGGTTTCACGGTAGCAATCTTCATATACATGGAACATCTGGATGGTACGCTCCTCTGCCTCCTCGTAGGTTGCATGGATGGTATGACCTTCCTGCCACAAGAATTCTCTTGAACGGAGGAAAGGTCTTGTGGTCTTCTCCCAACGAAGTACAGAATTCCACTGGTTCCATACCTTTGGAAGGTCTCTATAGGACTGTACTGTTCTTGACCAAAGATCGCAGAATAAGGTCTCAGAGGTTGGACGGATACACATCTTCTCCTGAAGTCTCTCAGTTCCTCCGTGGGTTACCCATGCTACCTCTGGTGCAAATCCTTCAATATGGTCTTTCTCCTTCTGAAGAAGGCTCTCGGGAATCAGACATGGCAGATATACATTTTCTACTCCGGTTTCTTTAAAACGTCTGTCTAAGTCAGCCTGAATTCTCTCCCAGATGGCATAGCCATTTGGCAGATAGTTTAAACATCCCTTTACGCTGGAATAATCGCAAAGCTCAGCCTCCCTAACAACGTCGGTGTACCACTGTGCGAAATCCACGTCACGTGGTGTAATGTTTTTGACTAATTTCTTTTCTTTTGCCATGTCTCTTCTCCTTTTTTATGTTTTTCTATCAGCAAGTTGAGAAAGTTCCCCAAAAAACTAAATTGTCTCTCCATTTTTGTAACGAATGGTTACATCCTGAATACGCTCGCTTGGATTTAAAATATCACTGATGGAACCGTCGTGATTCAAAGTATCGATTAAGAGTGCCACATATTTACTCATACCGCAACTAATGTAGTAGGGTCGCTCTAAAAGCTCCGGTGTCTGATAAATCAGATTGGTAGTAAGAACTGCGTCAATAATTCCCTCTTCATAGGCCTCATCAAACTTCTTCAGTCCGTTGGTAAACAGGCCAAAGGTTGCAGCTGCAAAAACTCTTTTTGCCTTGCGCTGTTTGAGCTGACGAGCTACATCCAAAATACTGTCTCCTGAGGAAATCATATCATCTAAAACGATTACATCCTTGCCTTCTACAGAAGATCCTAAAAATTCATGGGCTACAATTGGATTACGTCCATTTACAATCTTCGTATAATCTCTTCTCTTGTAGAACATACCCATATCCAGGTTCAATACGTTAGCAAGGTATACAGCTCTCTCTGTAGCACCCTCATCTGGACTGATTGCCATCATATGTTCACTGTCCACTTTTAAGTCTGTGAAATTACGAAGCAAGGCTTTTACAAACTGATAAGTAGGACGGACGGTTTCAAATCCATGCAAAGGAATTGCGTTCTGTACTCTTGGGTCATGGGCATCAAAGGTAATAATATTATCTACACCCATTCCTACCAATTCCTGTAAAGCCAGTGCGCAGTCCAAAGACTCTCTGCTGCTTCTCTTGTGCTGACGGCTTTCATACAAGAAAGGCATAATAACTGTAATTCTCTTTGCCTTTCCTCCAATTGCCGCAATCACACGCTTCAAGTTCTGATAGTGATCATCTGGGGACATATGATTTTCATGTCCATTCATGTTGTAGGTAAGACTGTAATTACATACATCTACCATAATATAGATATCCCGTCCTCTTACAGACTCTTCAATACTTCCCTTGGCTTCACCAGAACCAAATCTTGGAAGTTTTGTCGGGATCAAATAATTGTCTTTCTCGTATCCACTAAAAACAATATCATTCTTGAATTCTGGGCCATCCTCATGTCTCCACTGTACCAGGTAGTTGTTTACCTTATTTCCCATAATCTGGCAACCGTCAATAGCGATAATACCTATAGGACCTGCCGGGATGTTTTCCAGTTTGCGATCATTACGTCGTAACATTTTTTGTACCTCCAAGGTTAAGTAATTTTTTCTGGACACGGATATCATCACCGGTCAGACGCAGTATGGTATAATCACTGCTGATCCGGGAGAAAATCCTTTCGGAATAAATGTTCTTTATATCTTCCAACGCTAAGTTGGTGGATATCATGGTAGATTTTTTTCGAAGAATCCGCTCATTTAAACACACAAATAACTGTGAGATACTAAAAGAATTGGGGCTCTCTGTCCCAAGATCGTCAATGATCAAAAGCTCACAGTCATAGATGTATTGGTAGGCTTCTTCTTCCTTTTCATCCCGCCCTCCGAAGACATTTTTTGAAAATATCTTAAAGAGCTGATCTGAGGTCAGGTAAATTACCGAGCGAGACTGGTCCATCAGCTCCTTTGCTACACAGTGAGATAGAAAAGTCTTTCCCACTCCTGTATCTCCATATAAATATATATTATGAAACTCCGTAGAAAAGGTATCAACAAATCTACGACAAGTTTTTAAAGCAGTTTTCATAGCATCCAAAGAAGATCGTCCGGTCATTGGATCTATGTGGTTACTGGAGTAATAGTCCAAGGAACAATGTTCAAAGTTCTCTTCTTCTAAAATGCCTTTCAGATTGGACTGGGTATACAAAAGCTCCCCTATAGCCTTTTTTAAGCAGTGACACTTTTCACTGCCGATATATCCTGTATCCTTACAATCCGGACAAGTATAGTGTTCCTCCAGGTAATCCTCTGGAAATCCTGCCGCCACTAAGGCTTCTTTCTTTCTAAGAGAAAGGTTTTTAATCTCCTCTTTCAGATTTCCAATATCTTTAGCTCCCTCTAAAAGAAGAGCCCTAGCTCTAGAAACACTAAGAGAGGCAATCCGGGCGTCAATCTCTGCAATCTCAGGAGCCTTCTTCACAGCTTCCTCATAGCGAGCTTTCTGGTCCCGTTCATTATCTAGTTGTCGTTGCTCATAGGACCTCATAAGGCGGTCATATTGGGAATTAGATAATGCCATCTACATTACTCCTTGCTACTGGTGTTACAAAAGTCTAGAGAGCATCCTAAGGATTATTGTTGCACCAAGCGACGTTCTAGGTCACTCATGTTATATTCTCTCTCATCAAAGTTATTAAACTTGGTCTTAGTAGTCTTCTTTGCCGGAAGGCTGGCTTCCTTTTTCTCGTTGGCCTGTCTGCTCTTACTCTTTAAATATTCTGCATCTAAAGCTTCCACATCCTTAAGAGAATGAACCTTCTTGCCAAACCATTTCTTCAAAATAGAATCCGTGTATTCAAAGCTTGGATTATGAATGGTCTGCATGGTTCTTGTACATGCTTCCAAAATAATATCCAAGGAAAATGCATACTCCTGGGTCCACTTGCGGATAAAGTTAATCTCTGCAGTTACCGGAGCCCGGTTCTTAATTCCATATGCATTTAATACAGAATAGCAGGCAGTATTGTAAACTTGCGAGCAACTTTTCGCCTGTTTTACCGTCTTAATCCCCTGTTCATGCCAGGAAATGGCCACCTTCTCGATATAGCGCATACTCTTATGGCCAGCTTCCACACAGGACTCAATAAGATAATCAATTAAGTCCTCCGACAAATTCAACTTTTCAAGGAAGTAGGCAATGGTATCGATTTCCTTAGGAGTCAAAGTCTTCTCCAAATACTGTTCAGCCACATATAGACGCTCCTTTAAAACAGCCTGATCTTTGCGGCTTCGGTAATTCAAAATATCATTATTGCTTTTTACAGGTTCTGCTTCTTGCTCTGCAATCACCTGAGAAACAACCTGCCCTGAAGGATGATTAATCTGAACATCCTCTCTACTAGCGGTCTCCTGCTCCTTGGTCTCTTCTGGTTTTTGAATCAAGCAATCTCTGGTTTGCTTTGGCACAACTTGATCCTTCGCCAAAGCTTTCACTGGCTGAGATTGTGCGGCTTCCTCATAGTCTAAAAGGCCCTGTTTCTTCCAATATTTTAATGCCCGAATTACATCCTTCTCTGTGCACTCTAAGAGGTCCGCCATCTGAGCTACCGACAAAAGTTCTGTAGAGCGATTCATATGACGTTGGAGAAGAAGGTAGACCTTCACATACTCTCCATTGGCCTGGGCCATATATTTATCTATAAATTCATTATCCAACACAGTGGTTATATCCTGAGGATAATTCCTCAATGTCAACTTTGTCATAGCTTGTCTAAACTCCTCTTAACTTCTGTTATACTCCCAAAAAATGCCTGCAAACTAGCTTGCATCAGAGCCTTTACCTAGACAATACAGGCATTATGTTACACATTATAACATTGCTGCATCTGTGGAAAAAGAAATTTTCGTGACAATTTTCGACTTTTTTGTGGATAATTCCTTGTGGAAAATGTGGATAACTAAGCCTTAAGAAGCTCTTCCCCAATGTTTACAACGTCTCCGGCTCCCATAGTTATCAACAAGTCTCCTTTTTGGCAGTGGTCCAAACAGAAGTTTTCAATGGCCTCAAAGGAGGGCAGATAATAAGCATCACAGCCTTTTTCCTTTAATGCCTTGGCCAAATCTTCTGAGGACACCCCTAGGGTATCTGTCTCTCTTGCAGCGTAGATATCTGCCATAATCACATGGTCTGTGTGAGTCAAAGCTTCCACAAAATCATCAAAGAGAGATTTTGTTCTTGTATAGGTGTGGGGTTGGAAGATACACCAAATCTCTTTATGAGGGTAATGCTCTGCTGCCGCCAAAGTAGCCTTAATTTCTGTAGGATGATGGGCATAATCATCTACGATAGTAATGCCATTTTTTTCTCCCTTTAATTGGAATCTTCGGTCTGTTCCTGTAAAGCTCTTGATTCCTCTTGCGATCACATCCATAGGAACTCCCATAGTATCTGCTGCCCCAATCGCTGCCAGGGCATTTTGCACATTGTGATCTCCATTGACAGATAGGGCAATACGCTGTACAAAAGTTCCCTTCTTTAAGAGGTCAAAGGAAGCATCTCCCTTCTCGTCGTGGCTAATATTTGCCGCACTGTAATCACAGGCCTCTTCCATTCCAAAGCTAAGAACCTGGCAAGGAAGGTCTTCTGTAAGTTCTTCTAAATTCTCAATAGCTTGATTAATAATCAAGGTTCCATCTTCCGGCAAAAGCTTGGCAAATTTATGGAAGGAATTTCGAATATCCTGAAGATCTTTGAAGAAATCCAAATGATCCTCCTCAATATTTAAGATTACTCCAATCTTTGGGAAGAAATCCAAGAAACTGTCAGTGTACTCACAGGCTTCTGTAACAAAAACCTCAGAATCTCCCACTCGGATATTTCCTCCAATAGCTTTTAGAATTCCTCCTACGGAAATGGTTGGGTCCAGCTCTCCTTCCAATAAAATATGAGACAACATAGAGGTAGTGGTGGTTTTTCCGTGAGTTCCGGAAATAGCCACCGGTGTCTCATAATTTTTCATAAGCTGGCCTAAAAGTTCAGCTCTTGTAAGCATAGGCAGATTCTTTCCTACTGCTGCCCGATATTCTTCGTTATCTTCATGAATCGCTGCAGTATAAACCACCACATCAATTCCTTCTATAATGTTAGAAGCCTTCTGTCCATAAAATACAGTGACTCCCAAACTTTCCAAGTGATCGGTCAGGGCTGATTCCTTGTTGTCTGATCCAGAAATGGTAAAGCCTTCCTTTAGCAGGATCTCTGCCAGACCGCTCATACTAATGCCACCGATTCCAATAAAATGTACGTGTACCGGTTTCTTAAAATCAATTTTATATGTATGCATGATATCCTCTTTTCTTTGATTATCATAAGTTTTCATCTGCATCTGCATCACCACTATCATAAGACACAAAGCAGGATTTTGCAAATCTTGTTACCACCATTCCTCTGGTCCCAGCTGAAAGCGCATGACTTTTCCTGTCATAGGATGTCGAAATTCCAGCTTGTAAGCACACAGGCACAAGACACTTTTAGAAACATTTTCCTGTGTCCGAGTATTATATTTTACATCTCCCATCAGGGGATTTCCCATATGAGCCATCTGCACCCGGATCTGGTGATGTCTTCCGGTATCCAAATGGATTTCTAAAAGGGAAGAATCTTTCTCTATTTCTAACACCTGGTAATGAAGTCTTGCCTCCTTGGCCTCTGGCCTTTCCTTCTCGCAAATCATAGAAGTATTTTCTCTTCCATTTTTCACCATAAAATTTACAAGGTCTCCCTCCGGCTTTGCCGGAACTCCCTCTACCTTGGCCATGTAATATTTTCCAAAACTTCCAGTCTGCAGCTGCCTACTTAAATTTCCCGCCGCCTTCTTATTCTTTCCCAGCACCAGAATCCCCTTCACCGGCTGATCCAACCTGTGAATCACTGCTATATAGGGACTTTTCCCCGGATTCTCTTGAAAAACATGATTTTTTCCCCATCGCTCTACATCTGTAATCCGAATATTTTTACTTTGGGTTGGAAGACCATGGGGTTTTACACACACCAGAATATCTTTATCTTCATATAAGATTTCAATCTCTTCTTTGACAGTATCTCTTCTCATTGTCCGAACTCGCTTTTCCTTTATTTCTTTGGGTTTTGCCCCTCTGCAAGGTCCTCAGACTCCTTAGCATTTTCTTCCCGACTATTTTCTTTGGCTGATTTTCCCTTATTGCTTTTAATCCAAGGTGCAGTAAAACTTATAGCTTTTCCCTTGAAAGGATGTCCCAAGCCAGACTGCTTTTGAGGGTCCGTTCCTTCCTCATCTTCCCCTGACTCCTCCGGTATAGGAAGGTTCACCACAAATCTAGTGCAAAGGTCATCACTTCTTGCCATGATCCGGCCTCCGTGAAGTTCTACAATTTCCTTGGCAATAGCAAGGCCTAGCCCTGCTCCCCCGGTACCGCTGGATCTAGAGCCATCCACCCGGTAGAATTTTTCAAAAATAGTTTGCAGCATAACCCCTGGGATCTTGTCTCCCTGGTTGGTAAATACGATCTCAATCTCTCCCTGCTTTTTCATAGCGGCAATTTCAATGGCAGTGTTTGGATAGCAGTAGGAAATTGCATTTCTTAAAATATTATCAAAGACTCTGGCTAATTTATCTGGATCTCCGTAAACAGTAAGATCCTCCTGGGCAGAAACTTTGCACACGAGATTTTTGTCCTGAAGGACTCCATAAAGCTCATCTGCCAGTTGTTCTAACATCATGGACAAATCAATCTCCACAGGCTCCAACTCAATATTTTGGAGATTGTATCTGGTAATATCAAAAAATTCCTGAATCAGCTCTCCTAGTCGCAGAGATTTTTCCATAGCAATATGGATATATTTTTCCCGTTCCTTCTTTGGCATGTCAGGGTTTCCATCTAACATGCTAAGATATGCCACAATGGAGGTTAAGGGGGTCTTTAGATCATGGGCCAAAAACAGCACCATATCATCTTTTTTCTTTTCCCCTTCCTCTGCCTCTAACTCCTGCCTTTTTATGGTTGCTTTAATTTCATTTAACCGAATTTCTATGGGCTTTAGCTCTGTAACAAGGCGGATGGGTTCATTGGAGTCTGCCACAATATTTTCAATACCATCCCCAATTTGGTCCAAATAAGTGGTAAGTCTAGATAGGGAGATATAGAAAAAAAGAGCAAACAACAGCAAGAAGCCTACGATAACAAAGAAGAACTTGTTATCCCCAATAAGGCTCCAGTAAAGATTTACTGCCGTCTGCTCCTTTACATTAAAATACATTAAAACTTTTACAAAAAGAGTTGCAAAGTTATCGTTATATATACCGTCAATGACATAATTTAGCAAAAAGAGGCCTACCATCATGGTCACCGCAGTAACCAGCACAGTCTGCACTAAAATACTAAATTTTAGTTTTCGATAATTATTCTTCAACTTTATATCCCACTCCCCACACAGTTTTAATAAAATCAGATTTTCCGGTTGGTCCGCTCATCTTCTCTCGAAGGTGACGGATGTGGACCATGACCGTATTGTTGCTATTTTTATAGTATTTCTCATGCCAAACATTTTCAAACAGCTCTTCGGAACTTATGACCTTGCCCCGGTTCTCGCAGAGGAGCCAGAGAATATCAAACTCAATAGGGGTTAAAGTTAAGGGCATTTCGTTATAAACACACTCATGGGAACTTTTGTTTAAGACCAATCCTCCAAAGTCAATGACAGCCTCATCCGCTCTTGCCCCGTCATTGTACTGGGTAGAGCGACGGATCTGGGCCTTTACTCTAGCCACCAGCTCCAAGGGATTAAAGGGCTTTGGAATATAATCGTCAGCTCCTAAAGTCAACCCATTGATCTTGTCCATATCCCCGGTTTTGGCTGTTAACATCAGTACCGGGAAAGTATAGTTTTCTCGAATCTTTTTTAAGATCTGAAAGCCGTCAATGTCCGGCAGCATGATGTCTAAAATAGCCAAATCAATCTTGGTAGATTTAATGCATTTTAAGGCATCCTCCCCGGTGTAAAATTTATAGACATCGTACTGGTCGTTTTGAAGATAAAGCTCCACTACGTCAGCAATTTCTTTCTCATCATCCACAACTAAAATATTCATAGCAAGCCTCCTTACTTAAGTCCTGCATGCAAGGATTATAATTCACAGTTGTTTACAGTTCTTGGGAATGGCACTACGTCTCTGATATTACCCATTCCTGTAAGATACATAATGCATCTTTCAAATCCAAGGCCAAATCCTGCGTGGCGGGTAGATCCATATTTTCTAAGGTCTGTGTAGAAGCTATATTCTTCTACCTTCATCCCCAATTTCTCCATGCGGGCTAGCAGTTTGTCATAATCATCCTCTCTTTGACTTCCCCCGATGATTTCCCCGATTCCAGGCACCAAACAATCTACCGCAGCTACAGTTTTATTGTCCTCATTCATTTTCATGTAGAAGGCCTTAATCTCCTTTGGATAATCCGTGACAAATACCGGTCTTTTATACACTTCTTCTGTAAGGTATCTTTCATGCTCTGTCTGAAGATCGGTTCCCCAGGAAACCTTATACTCAAACTTGTCATTATTCTTCTCTAAGATTTCAATAGCCTCTGTATAGGTGACTCTGGCAAACTCAGAATCTACTACATTGTGAAGGCGGTCTAAAAGCCCCTTGTCCACAAAGGAATTAAAGAAATTCATTTCCTCCGGAGCATTTTCCAGTACATAATTAATGACATATTTTAGCATATCCTCTGCCAGTTCCATATCATCATTTAAATCCGCAAATGCGATCTCCGGCTCGATCATCCAGAACTCTGCTGCATGGCGGGTGGTATTGGAATTCTCTGCCCGGAAGGTTGGTCCAAAGGTGTAGACATTACGGAAGGCCTGGGCAAAGGTCTCTGCATTTAGCTGGCCACTTACCGTAAGGCTGGTTTCTTTTCCGAAGAAGTCTTTGCTGTAATCTACACTACCGTCCTCTTTCTTGGGAAGGTTCTCCATATCTAAGGTAGTAACCCGGAACATTTCTCCAGCCCCTTCACAGTCACTTCCAGTGATCAATGGAGTATGGACATAGACAAAGCCCCGCTCCTGGAAAAATTTATGAATGGCATAGGCTGTTAAAGAACGAACACGAAAAACAGCCTGGAAGGCATTGGCTCTAGGTCTTAAATGAGAGATGGTTCGTAAATACTCGAAGCTATGGCGTTTCTTCTGCAAAGGATAATCCGGTGCAGAAGTTCCCTCCACCTCCACGGTGTCTGCCTGAATTTCGAAGGGCTGTTTTGCCTGAGGTGTGGCCACCAAGGTTCCGGTGACAATTAAGGCTGCTCCCACATTCATCTTAGAGATTTCTGCAAAATTATCCATGGCGTCGTGGTAAACGATCTGCAGGGGTTGAAAGAAGGTTCCATCACTTAACACAATAAATCCAAAGGATTTAGAGTCTCTGACACTTCGCACCCATCCTCCTACAGATATTTTTTTGTCTAAATATTTCTCACTGTTTTTGTATAATTCCCGAATTGTAATAAGTTCCATCTTTGTTCCTTCTCCTTCTGACATTCTCATTTTATTTTCCAAATCCAATGTAGGTATGGCCACTGCCTGCGGTCTTGGTATTTAATTCTTCATAGGTAATTTCCGTAGACTCCTCATCAGAAAGTCCCAAATAATACACATTGCTATCATCATAGCCCACTAAGAGGATAGATGTATTGCTATCTAACATTGCCACTACAGGATTTCCCTGGTCTATGATATATAAGAGTTCTTCTACCGAACATCCACTCAGGTCTAAGACTTTTCCATCATTGATCTCTCCCACTGCATCTACCGCAGATTTTCCCTGGTTTAAAGCAGATTTTAACTTGGTGATACTTTCCTTGCTAGTATCAAGTTCACAGTAAAGATCTCTGTTTCCCCGCTCCCAGATATATTGCTGGTTTTCATCTACCACCACTCCATAGAGGCTATCTGCTGCCTGAATACCTGTGGCTGCCCTATTATAAATCTTTTGTAAAGTCCCCGTAGCATATACATAATACTTAGATGCCGCCTCAGATTTTTTTTCATCAAAGGACAGCTCCACTGTATTTTCGTACATGACCTGTTTCGGGTTCAAGACTCTAGGATTCTGATCGGAAATTCCTTCTGTGTAGATTAATCTCACCTGAGTTCCCTTAAGATCTGTAAGGTAGGTCTCTAGGGTAATATTACTCTCCTTTTGCTGATCATTGTTGGTAATATAATCTTTGGCTGTTGAAGCGTAACCCTCTCCATCCTTAGTTAAGCGCTCCACCGTAATCATATTATCTTCAATACTAATTCCAGAAATGTAGATGCCCTGGTTTTCATAGGTTTTTACTACTGTTCCCCTTTCATCTGCAATTTCTATTTTGTACATAGGAAGCACAGTCACCCCGGAAGCGGTACTTCCTGTATCGGCAGTTTTTGCCACACCATAAACCACATCGGTCTTCACAAAACCTAAAGGTCTGATGCATTCTCCTTCCTGGCAGGATAGGGTAAAACTGGTTCCTTCTGCCAGATTTCTAACTTCTATCTCTGTAGCTGTATCTAAGTCTCCATTAGTCTGATAAGCTACCATGGAGCTATCCTCAGATACCACATACTGATTTTCCGAAAGGTCTGTTACCAGCTCATCTTTTGTATCCAGAGTAACATTACAATCATAGAGGATTCCATCCACCATAGCATAAAGGCGGTCTTCTCCTTCATCATAGTAAATCAGACTTTCCAGTTCCTGCTGGACAATCTCGTAGGACTTATTGCTCTTTATAAATACCCGCTCGTCAACAGAATTCTTACTAATGTCGTAATAGTAAATGGCAACTCCCACCTGACCTTCGTGGCCTCCACGGTTCATATAACCATAGACTGCAAAGGTAGTATTTCCACTTTTGTCAATATCCAAAATCTTAATATCATACTTAGGATTCAAGTTCCTGAGGTCTGCCCTCTCTGCATCTGCAAAGGAAAATACCTTGGACATTTCATCACTGGATTTATTATAATTCCAAAGCTCCCCACTTACCACAAAAGAAACAATAGTGCCATTTTTATTTACCTGATACTGGGTATCTACCGGAACAATTCCAAGGAGAATCCCCTTGGTGCTTAATACCTGCTTGCTGGTATCAAATACCTGGGACATGTTGCGGTCATAGTTTAAAAGATAGTTAGTCTTGGTGTAGGAGTCATACCGCACCCGGAAAAATTCTGTCACTACATAAAGATCCGTATCATTTTCCTCTCCGGTACACCGCACCTGATATTGCAGTTGAACAGCGGTGTAATTGTCTCCCAGCTCCTTCACATTCCAGCGCATGCCTCCCACAATTTCCGGCTTTAATTCTCCCCAAAGAACTGTCTTGTAGGCTGAATTAACGGTGACATGGCGGTAGCTTTCTACTGCTGAAGAGTCCGTTTCCAAGGCTGAACTTATGGCATCATCAGGATCTTGCCCTGCCAAGGCATTGTCATGGAAAGAACTTACATAATCCAAACAATTTAACATACCTGTATCAGCCACATCTCTAATTCTAGTATAAAAATAAATCTGCCGATCATTTTCGTCTGTAAGGATCAAAACCAAGACCCTTTCTTCCTGCAGGATGTAATCCACACCTGCCTGGTCTTGGTCCTCACTTTCCTCTTCCGTGGCAGCATCGTCCAGCGCCTTTCTGGCAGAATTTTTAAGCTTACTGTCCTTTAGATTAATCTCCATCGAGTCCTTGACTTCCTTAATGGTCCCGGTAGCCAGTTTCTCACTGCCATCTAAAGTATAAATCTGATATTCTAGGGAAGTGTAGGTGTTTCCATAGGCAGAAATATTTACAGAAATCTTCTCATCTGTCACCGGCGTTATGGTATCTCGCATGGAAGTAATCTTCATCTTCTCCACATATCCAGGCAATAGGTTCATATTATATCCATTGTAGGAAAAGGATATCTGAGGCAGGGTAGCTCCGCTCATATCTGCCGTTGTGCTCTCATTTCCTTTGTTGGTAAGCAAGCTAAAGACCGTAACAGCTATTAAAAAAACCGCAAAGAGAATCCCTGCATTGATCAAATGTTTCTTCATATATAAAATCTACCTCTGTAACTATTTATTAAATACTCTCCCCTTCTTTTTGCTGCAAAAGCCTTCCTAACATAGGATCCACATGAAGGGCACTTATGCAGGCCTCCAGGGCCTGTCCCTGATCTTTTTTCTTTCCGATTTTTACTGCCCGAATCAGAATATTTTTTGGCGTATGTTCCATATCAATAAATTCCAAAATCTGAGCATCATAGCCTTCCTGCTCCAAATATTCTGCCCGCAGGGCATCGGTAATTAAGGCTGCCATCCGCTCCTTAATAAGACCATATTTCAAAACCGGTTCCAACACCTGGCTTTCGATCTGACGATTTAATTCGTGTTGGCAGCAAGGAACCGAAAGAATCACCTTGGCATCCCAGCCAACGGCCTTGGCCAAAGCAAAATCTGTAGCAGTATCACAGGCATGAAGAGTCACTACCATGTCCACCTTGTTAACGCCTGTGTAATCCGCAATATTTCCTTCCAGAAATTTCAGCTTGTCATAGCCATATTTTTCTGCCAGTTCATTACAATGACCAATCACATCTTTTTTTAGGTCTAAGCCAATGATCCGTATATCGTAGCCCTGAAGCTCATGAAGATAATAATACATAGCAAAGGTAAGGTAGGACTTTCCACATCCAAAATCCAGGATAGTCAGTTCTCTCCCCTTATCTAACTGAGGCAAAATATCCTCTATAAATTCCAAAAAGCGATTGATCTGCTTAAACTTGTCAAATCTTGCATGAACAATCTTTCCCTCCTCAGTCATTACCCCAAGGTCTCTAAGAAAAGGCACCACGCGGCCTTCCTCTAAGACATATTTTTTCTTACGGTTATGACTTAAATCGGCGGCTTCCTTCTGGCACTTTTGCATTTTTTTCTTTATGGTAACCTTTCCCTTTTTACTTACCAGAACCGTATAAATTTCTTTTCTGGTCTCTAATTGCATCTGCTTCATATTTTCCATATGGGAAAGGATTAAGTCCACCGCCTCCGATGCTTCCACATTTTTATGAAAGGCTTGGTTCCCAGAAAAGCTTTCCAACTGAAAAACAAGCTTGTCATCTTTTAGCAAGGGCCGCACCTTAATCTTTGTAGGACCATCCTTTTGTCTTGGATTACTTAAGGTAGCAGTAAGAAAATCTATATTGAGCCCCTCTTGCAATACTTCTTTTAATTCATCCATCTTAACTTTCCATCCTCTTAATGTTCCTAATTTTCTTCCCAGAGATAATTACTAAGGTTTGCAAATTCCTGAAGGCTTAAGGCCTCCCCTCTGACACTGGGTCCCTTTCCAAGGCTATCAATGGCTTCTTGAATCTTGTCCTTTGGAAAATCCAGCAAATTGGAGTTGTTTAATCCATTCGCCAAAGTTTTTCTGCGCTGATTAAAGGATGCCCGAATAATATCAAACATTAGTTTTTCATCCTTAACCTGCACCGGCGGCTTCCCGTGGCAGGTCAGGCGAATCACTGCTGATCCCACTTTAGGTCTTGGCATAAAGCAGTTTGGCGGCACATTGGCCACAATGTAAGGCTCAGCATAATATTGCACCGCCAGAGACAAGGCTCCATAATCCTTATTTCCTGGGCCTGTCTGCATACGGTCTGCCACTTCTTTTTGCACCATAACGGTAATGCTTTGAAGGGGCACATGCTTCTCAAATAGTCCCATAATAATAGGTGTGGTAATGTAGTAGGGAAGGTTAGCCACCACCTTAATAGGGCGACCTGCATTCTCCATCTTTGCTAATTTTGGAATATCAAGCTTCATGACATCCTCGTTAATCACCCGAACATTGTCATATCCACTTAAGGTATCTTGCAAGATAGGAATCAGATTTTTATCAATTTCTACTGCAATTACTTTTCCTGCAGCCTCCGCCAAATACTGGGTCATGGTTCCAATTCCCGGACCGATCTCAAGAACCATATCTTCCTTGGTAATGTCTGCTGCCGAAATAATCTTGTCTAAAACATGGGTATCTATGAGAAAATTTTGTCCGAATTTCTTCTGAAAATTAAAATTATATTTCTGCAGAATCTCTATGGTATTCTGCGGATTTCCTAAGGTTGGGCTCATATAAGCTTCCTCATCTTTCTATCAACTGAATCTCTATTAAAACTCTACTGCATCTCTATTGCATCTATCTTTGGCTCTTGCATCATTATAACAGACCAGACTACTTAATACCATACAGCCTCTTTGCATTCTTCTCTGTTTGTGCAATGACTTCTTCCAGGGAAATTTCTTTGATATGGGCAATGGCTTCTGCTACATATCGAATATAATCCGAGTGATTTCGCTTTCCACGGTTTGGTTCCGGCGCAAGATAGGGACAATCTGTCTCCAGCACTAGGTATTCTAAAGGGGTGCTCTCCACCACTCTCCTGAGTTTCTTTCCATTTTTGAAGGTCACCACACCTCCGACTCCAATAAAAAATCCCATTTTTACATATTCTTTTGCAATTTCTCTGGATCCAGAAAAACAGTGGATAATTCCCGAAAGGTCCTGGTATTCTCTCATAATCTCTAGGGTATCTTCTGTGGCATCCCGGCTGTGGATATTTACCGGAAGATTTAACTGCCTTGCCAAATCCAACTGCCTTACAAACCACTGTTTTTGCACATCTATACTTTCCACATTCCAGTGGTAGTCAAGACCAATTTCTCCCACTGCCACCATCTTAGGAAGCTCTAATAGTTTGGTCATACGGGCAATCTCATGGTCATTCATTTTCCCTACCTCATCAGGGTGGGTTCCCACCATGCCATAGACATGGGGATATTTTCCTGTAAGTTCAACAATCTGTTCCCAGCCTTCTGGATCTGCGGCAGCATTTACAATGGTGCCTACTCCCAGGGATTCCATGGAGTTTAGTAGGCTGTCCCGGTCCTCATCAAATTGTGGGTCGTCGTAGTGGGCGTGGGTGTCAAATATCATAGGTTCCTCCTTGCGTTTTTTGTATGAAGGGATGCTTGCGAACCTCTACGTGCTTGCCGGGGATTGCAGAAAATGTGTTGTTGGGTTCGCTGGCATCTTTTATACGAAAAAACGCACTCACGGGAGGTGGGTTTTCTCGTGAGTGCATATTTATTCTTGGTTTGCTAGTAGTTTTATTAGCAGATTTCTGCTCCGGCTGGCATTGGTTTTTCTGGAGTCATGAGGGATAGGTTTCCTTCTGCGTCTTCTGCGCACAGGAGCATTCCTTCGGATAATACCCCGGCTAATTTGGCTGGTTTTAGGTTTACTAATACCATGACCTTTTTTCCAACCATTTCCTCGGCACTATAATATTTCTTGATTCCGGAAACGATCTGCTTTACCTGGCTTCCAATCTTTACCTGAGAGCAAAGTAATTTCTTAGACTTTGGCACTTCTTCACAGGCAAGGATTTCTCCTACCTGGAACTGCATCTTTCCAAAATCATCAAAAGTAATTTCTGGCTTTGCTTCTATGTCAATGCCATTTTCCTCTTCTGCCGGTGCTTCTTCTCCCTCCACTGAAGGGTGAAGTTCTTCTACCTTCTTTAAGACTTCTTCTATGTCCATTCTTGCAAAAAGGATTTCTGGCTTTTCTGTTACTTTTCCGTCTCCTAACTGTGCCAAGATCTTCTCAGATGTCTCTGGCATATAAGGCTCTAACTGTCTTGCTCCGGACTTAATGGCCTCAATCAAATTGTAAAGCACAGTCTCTAAACGATCAGACTTGTCTGGATCTTTTGCAAGGGCCCAAGGCATGGTCTCATCAATATATTTGTTACATCTCTTAAAGAGATTAAAGATCTCTGTCATAGCATCTGCTACTCTTAAATCTTCCATCTTGGCAGTTACTGCCTTTGGTGTTGCTTCCACAACTGCTTGAAGATCAGCATCAACGTCTTCACTGACGCCCTTATCTTCTACCACTCCTCCAAAATATTTGTTGGTCATAGAAATGGTTCTGTTTATAAGGTTTCCTAAAGTATTTGCAAGGTCAGAATTCAAACGCTCCACCATAAGTTCCCAGGAAATAACACCATCATTTTCAAATGGCATCTCATGAAGCACGAAATAACGTACTGCATCTACCCCAAAGAAGTCTACCAACTCGTCTGCATAGAGAACATTTCCCTTGGACTTGCTCATCTTACCGTCACCTTGAAGCAACCATGGATGTCCAAATACCTGCTTTGGCAAAGGCTCTCCCAAGGCCATCAAAAAGATTGGCCAGTAAATGGTATGGAAACGGATAATATCCTTACCGATCAAGTGCAAATCTGCCGGCCAGTTTTTCTTGTACTGGTCACTGCTGTTGCCATCTGCATCATAACCGATTCCTGTAATATAGTTGGTAAGGGCATCTAACCATACATAAACCACATGCCTATCATCAAAGTCTACCGGAATTCCCCACTTAAAGGAGGTTCTCGATACACATAGGTCCTGAAGCCCAGGGATCAAGAAGTTGTTCATCATCTCATTCTTACGAGATACTGGCTGAATAAACTCCGGATGGGTATTGATATGGTCAATAAGACGGTCTGCATACTTGCTCATCTTGAAGAAGTAAGCCTCCTCCTGGGCTGGCTTTACTTCCCGTCCGCAGTCAGGACACTTGCCGTCTACTAACTGAGACTCTGTCCAGAAGGACTCACATGGTGTACAGTAAAGACCTTCATAAGCTCCCTTATAAATATCTCCCTGATCATATAACTTCTTAAAAATCTTCTGTACCTGTTTCTCATGATCTTCATCTGTGGTACGGATAAACTTATCGTAAGAAGTGTTCATCAGATCCCAGATAATCTTAATTTCTCCAGCAGCCTTGTCTACAAATTCCTTTGGAGTCACTCCGGCTTCCTCAGCCTTTAACTCAATCTTTTGTCCGTGCTCATCAGTACCTGTCTGGAAGAAAACGTCATATCCCTGACTTCTCTTATATCTGGCAATGGCATCTGCCAATACGATCTCGTAGGTATTGCCAATATGAGGCTTTCCTGATGCATAAGCAATAGCTGTGGTTATATAATACTTAGGTTTATTACTCATGTTCCCTGTCTCCTTTAATAAATATACAAAAGAATGTGTCCCCCACATTCTCTGCACCAAGTGCATTCCATGTCATAATAACATCGTGCTTATCATGGTATCACAGAAAACCTTGGAAGGTCAAGGGGCATCCCTTGCCATCTACTACGCAAACTACATCTATGGCTCTCATTATTAAAGTGCAGAAAAATGGCACTGGCTAAATACAGTGGCTGCATCCTGGCTGGTAATGTAGTCCATGAATGCTGTAGCTGCTGATGTTTCCTCCTCACTAGCCTGATTATTTTTAATCTGGGCAATGGAGTAAACAATTCTTCCAGAAAAGTCATTTCCTAAAGTTTCTACTATATCTAGAGAATCCTCATATCCACAAAGATCCGAGTAAAGTACACAGCCCACCTGGCAGTTTCCATCTGCCACCGCTGAAACCACTTGGGCCACACTGTCCTTCTCCTGAATTGCCACTCCATTCAACTGATTAGAAATCTCTGCCGACGTAATGGTAGACAAATCATCGGTTTCCATAATCAATCCATCCACCACCATGGCTCTTCGGGTATAAACTCCCAAGGGAAGATTTCCGCTAGCCAGGGCAAGGCATCCAGCATTGGCAATATCATCAAGGCCTGTCACAGTAGTGCCACTTCCTTTTTTGGAAATCACTAGAAGATTATTTCCCACTACATTGGTGTATCCATTAGAAATAATAAAGCCACTACTTTGAAGGCTCTCCATCTGAGATTCCGAATCTGTAAAATAAAGATCACAGGATGCACCTGCCTGAATCTGTGTCAACAGACTAGCAGAGCCATCTACCGTGTAGCTAATGGCTACATCTGGATGGCTGCTTTCATAGGTCTTTGCCAGCTGATTCATTGCATATGCCAAGTCCGAAGCAGCAAAAACCTGAACTTCTGTCTTCTTCTGCTGGGTCTCCCCCGTCTCCCCACTTGTAGTATCCGTATCTTCCGTCTTCTTTTCACTTTCTTCAGAAGTTTTATCCTCTGTCTTAGTATCCGTAGACTCTGGCTCTGCCTTCTTAGTGCTTTCTACACTTTCCGTTTTTCCTGTATCACTTTTTGACGAATCAGCCTTCTGTCCACAAGCCCCAAGACTCAAGGCCATAGACAGAACCAGGATTCCTGCTAAACTTTTCTTTTTCATAATATTCTTTACAGCGAACTTTTAATCTAACGTTTTTAAGGTAAATATAATTAATTTATGACATGGTTAAGGGCTATCGGATCTTCTTTATTTGAATGATCAGATAGCCCTTTTAATGAATAATCAAAAGTTTCACTGTATAACCTCCGTCTTCTCTATATAGTTTTTAAAGTTAGATTAGTGTCCCATTGGACCGCCCTCCATTTTCTAAGAATCGAACTGCAATACTTACTAATTATCTCTGGAATAAATTTCCCTTATCATGTAAAGCTCCGTTTCTTTTGTATGAACTCATGTTAATACTTTTTTCATTATATGTCAACTGTTTTTTGTAATCTTTTTATTTATTTTTATTTATTCAGAATTTTCTGACACTTTATTGATTTTAAAAAGCTCCTACAAATAGGTCTCCGGAAAATAAAAAACCGGTAACAAAGCTTTTTTTCACAAACTTTGTCGCCGGTTTTATATGTGTTTCATATGTAGTTTATAGTTATTTTTCCTACTCTACGGTTACGCTCTTAGCTAAGTTTCTTGGCTTATCTACATCCAATCCCTTGGCTACTGATACATAGTATCCCAAAAGCTGTAATGGAATTACTGCCAAGGAGGTAGCAAAATGGGGATCGATCTGAGGAATATAGATGACAAAATCTGCACTGTCCTCAATGCTGTAATTGCCATAGGTGGTTACTCCCATAAGATAAGCCCCACGGCTCTTACACTCTACCATGTTGCTGATGGTCTTCTCATAAAGGTCCGGCTGGGTCAGCACGCCGATCATCAAGGTACCATCCTCCACTAGAGAAATGGTTCCATGCTTTAACTCTCCAGCTGCATAAGCTTCGCTGTGAACGTAGCTAATTTCCTTCATCTTCAAGCTTCCCTCTAAACAGGTAGCATAGTCGATTCCTCGGCCAATAAAGAAGGCATCCTTACTGTTGGCCTGCTTAGAAGCAAACCACTGGATTCTCTCTTTATCTTCGATAATCTTCTCGATCTTCTCAGGAATTGTCTGGATTTCTGCAATATAGGAAGAGTACTCTTCTTCCCCTATAGTTCCCCGTACCTTGCCAAATTGAAGGGCTAAGGCATAGGTTGCAATCAACTGGGTACTGTAAGCCTTGGTAGTTGCCACAGAAATCTCAGGTCCAGCTAGGGTGTAGAATACATTGTCAGCTTCTCTTGCAATAGAAGATCCAATGACATTTACAATACCTAAGGTCCGAACTCCCTGGGCCTTAGATGCCCGAAGGGCCGCCAAACTATCTGCAGTCTCTCCGGACTGGCTGATAATTACCACCAGATCTTTTTGATTTAAGAGCTGTCTGCGATATCTAAACTCTGATGCAAGCTCCACTCTCACTGGGATTCTTGCCAAATCCTCAATCACGTATTGAGCAGCCATACCTACATGGTAGGCAGAACCGCAAGCCACAATATAGATCTGGTTGATTTCCTTGATGGCATCTTCATCAAATCCCACCTCAGATAGGTCGATCTGGCCATCTTTCAATACAGAATTCAAGGTATCTGCAATGGCTTTTGGCTGCTCGTGGATTTCCTTAATCATGAAATGCTCATATCCAGCCTTCTCTGCAGCCTCTGTATCCCACTCGATAAGCTTGGCTTCTTTTTGGATTTCCTCTCCGTCCAGATTGTAAAAAGTAATCTCACCTTTTCTTACTCTGGCCATCTCAAGGTTGCCGATATAGTAAACATTTCTTGTATATTTCAAAATTGCTGGAACATCAGAAGCAATATAGGATTCCCCATCAGCTACTCCAAGAATCATTGGGCTGTCCTTACGGGCCACATAAATCTCCTCTGGATAATCCTCGAAGAGCACTGCAAGGGCATAGGAACCACGGATACGAACCAAGGCATGGTTGACTGCATCTACAGGGGTTCCCTCGTACTTCTTGTAATAATAGTCAATAAGCTTTACAGCAATCTCTGTGTCTGTTTCAGAATAGAATTTATATCCTTTTCTGATCAGTTTTTCCTTCAGTTCCTGGTAGTTCTCGATAATACCATTGTGAACTGCCACTACATTGCCATCATCGGAACAGTGAGGATGAGCATTGTCCACAGAAGGTTCTCCGTGAGTTGCCCATCTAGTATGTCCAATTCCACAGGTTCCCGGAACGCTAGCTCCCCCATTGGTTTTCTCCACCAAAGCTTTCAAACGTCCCTTCGCCTTAATTACCTCTGCCTGAGCCGCACCATCTCTCACAGCAATTCCTGCCGAATCATATCCCCTATATTCTAGTTTTGACAAGCCATCCAGAAGAATCGGAGCCGCCTGGTGGTTGCCTGTGAATCCTACGATTCCACACATATTATTTTCCTCCTGTTATAAAACCCATAATTGCGGGTATTCAAAAATTAATCCCACAATTTTTCAGGATAAATTCCATCTTGAATCATCTTTTCAAAGGATTCCTGAGCAAGCTCTACATCCTCTTTGTAGGTAATTCCAATCCAGCGATCGGTGGTCTCTAAAACCTTAACAGTAGCCTTCTTTTCTTCCAAAAGCTGTCCTACAATAGTAGGAAGCAAATACTCTGCAGTCTCTGACTCCAGATTCTTTAAAAACTCGGTAAATCCTTCTTCCAAATATTCAATAAAATCCGGAAATCCTGCCCACATGTTCATAGATACATTCAGATCCTCGCTAATCCACTCCTGCATCTGAGGCTCCTTACAAGTCATTGTGCCGTCTGCCTCTTTCTTAATCTCGTGGGTCTCATATACATCTGCAAGCATTCCATCTGCATCGGTCTTACACAGACCTCTTGTAACAGTTCCATTCTCACTTAAGGTATTCTTTAAAATAAATCCAGCCATTCCCATGGTATAGGTATCTGCTGTATTTGGAGTCTCTACTAAGAAATCATGGAGGAGCTTAAATGCCTGTTTTCCATAATAATCATCTGCATTAATAATTACATAAGGATCCTTTACCACATCCTTACAGCAAAGAATCGCCTGGCCGGTTCCCCAAGGCTTGGTACGTCCATTGGCCTCAAATCCTTCCGGAAGGTCATCTACGGACTGGTATACATATTCCACTTCAATCTGTTTGGAAATACGATCTCCGATTACTTCTTTAAATTCCTCTTCGATATCTTTACGGATGATAAAAACTACTTTCTCAAAGCCTGCCTCTTTGGCGTCATAAATTGAATAATCCATAATCACTTCGCCGTTTTTACCCATCTTGGCCAACTGCTTAATACCAGTGCCAAATCTCGACCCAATACCTGCTGCCATTATAATTAATGTTGGTTTCATATTTGTCCTTTCTTTACGAATCGTGAAATAAAGTCTCACATCTACTAGTCTTTTTCATAACATGGTCTTCTAAATTCTACCATAAAAGGTTCTTTCTTTCAACCAAACTCTTGACTTCCAGGAAACCAGAGTTTAATTTCCATTTCTCTTACCCTTTTCATAGTTTTCAAAAATCCATTGTGGTAAAATAAGTGTATATTTTTAAGCAGGAGGAATGCAAAAATGGATAATGAAAGAATCAATCGTGTCCTAGAAAAAATGAAGGAAAAAGGAATTGACCAGTTTTTGGTTTCTGATCCTTTAAGTATCAACATCTTAACAGGCGTTATGGTAAATCCCGGAGAGAGACTTTACGCTCTTCTTCTTAGAACCAACGGAAAACACACCTTCTTCTTCAACTATCTGTATTATGTTTCTAATACCGGACTGGAGGAAGTTTGGTTTAGCGATATGGATGATCAGATTGGGGTTCTTATGGACCACCTTGATACAGAAGGAGTTCTTGGTATTGACAAGACCTGGCCAGCCCGTTTCTTAATCCCTCTTCAGGAGAGATGTCCAAATCTTAAAACTATCTGGGGATCTGATTGCATCGATGATGTAAGAGCTGTTAAGACACCGGAAGAGATTCAGATTATGAAGGAAGCTTCCATTATCAACGACAAGGTTATGGAGCGAGTAGCTGATTTCATTAAGGAAGGTATGACCGAGAAGGAAGTTGCCAACTTTATTGATTCTGAGTATTTAAAAGAAGGAGCCAGTGGAGTAAGCTTCGATACTATCGTTTGCTTTGGACCAAATGCAGCAGACCAGCACCATGAGCCAAGTGATACAAGAAAATTAGCTGCCGGCGAATGTGTCTTGATTGATATGGGATGTATTTGGAAGGGATATTGCTCCGATATGACCAGAACCTTCTACTGTAAGGAAGTAGATGAGGAGCAGAAAAAGATTCACAATTTAGTTCGCGAAGCTGTTTTAAAGGCTGAAGCTGTTATTAAACCAGGCGTACGTTTCTGTGACATCGATGCCCAGGCCAGAGACTTAATTGACGAGGCAGGCTACAGTGAATACTGGAGAATCCGCCTTGGACATTTCATTGGCCAAGAAGACCACGAATACGGTGATGTAAGCCCAATTAATAAAAACGAAGCAAAACCAGGTATGATTTTCTCTATTGAGCCAGGCATCTATTTGGAAGGAAAATATGGGGTTCGTATTGAGGACTTAGTTCTGGTAACAGAGGATGGCCACGAATTATTAAATGCAGTTGATAAGAAGTGGAGAATCGTTGGATAATCCCAATTAGTTCTGCCACAATTAGCAATAAGATAACAAAAGACCCTGCAGTAACCAAATCAGTTACTGCAGGGTCTTGTTTTATTCCTACCTTATAAGCTTGAGCAAAACACCTAGGGATGTTTGGTAAGCCACTTCCACAAGCTTAGATATTTAACAGATCACTGTAAGCTGCAAGAGCTCCCTCTGTCTCATGAGCCAAGACTTTCTTTGCCAGAACTTTTCCTAACTGTACACCTTCCTGATCGAAACTGTTTAAGTTCCATACAAATCCCTGGAACATGATCTTATTCTCAAAGTGTGAAAGAAGTGCTCCTAAAGCTTCCGGTGTCAGCTTATCTCCAACAATAATGCTGGATGGACGTCCACCCTCAAAGTTCTTGTTGCGGTTGTCATCCGCTTTTCCGCTGGCAAAAGCAACGATCTGTGCCACTACATTTGCACAAAGCTTCTGCTGACTGGTGCTATCTTGGATTACTACATCCCTTTCCATCTGATTGTTCTTAAATCCAACAAACTGAAGAGGAATAATATCAGTTCCCTGGTGTAAGAGCTGATAGAAAGAATGCTGTCCATTAGTTCCCGGCTCTCCAAAGATAATCGGTCCAGTCTTATAATTTACAGGCTCTCCAAAACGGTTTACAGATTTACCGTTAGACTCCATATCTGCCTGCTGTAAATGTGCCGGGAAACGGCTAAGTGCCTGCGAGTATGGAAGAACTGCTGTTGCAGCATATCCTAATACATTTCTCTCATAAACACCGATTAAGGCATCTAACATTGCAGGGTTCTCCATAAGATTCTCATTCTTTGCAAGAAGGTCTTCTTCTGCTGCTCCCTGTAAGAATCTAGCAAAAATCTCAGGCCCAAATGCTAAGGATAATACGGCTCCTCCTACTGCAGAAGTAGAAGAGAAACGTCCTCCGATATAATCATCCATAAAGAAGGCTGCCAGATAATCCTCACTCTTTGCAAGAGGGGAAGTCTCGCTGGTTACTGCGATCATGTGCTTTGAAGGATTCAGTCCTGCTTTTACAAGGGCATCCTTTACAAAGGACTCATTAGTCAAAGTCTCAAGAGTTGTTCCTGACTTTGAAACCAAAATAAAGATGGAATGTGCCACATCCAAGCCATATAAAACTGCAGATGCATCATCTGGATCTACGTTGCTGATAAACTTTGCTTCCATCTTGAAAGTATTGTTTACCTTTGCCCAGTTTTCCAGTGCCAGATACATAGCTCTTGGTCCTAAGTCGCTTCCACCGATACCGATCTGTACAACAGAAGTAAATTTTTCTCCTGCCTCGTTGGTGATCTCTCCTGCATGTACTTTATTAGCAAAGTCAGCAATCTTTTCCTGCTGCTCTACATAAAAAGCTCTCTTGTCAGTTCCATCTGCCACTACAGCATCTCCAAGCTGTCCTCTGGTAAGCTGATGAAGCACCAGTCGCTTTTCTCCTGTATTGATTACTGCACCATTATATAATTCTTTAAACTTCTCGGTAAGTCCAGTCTCTTTTGCCAGGTCAGCTAAAACAGCCAGCACCTTATCGTCTACCTGTTTTGCAGCAAAATTATAGGCCATGCCTGCTGCCATAGGTACAGAGTAATTCTTAACTCTCTCAGCGCCCGAAGCACCTTCCATAACCTTTTTAAGGTCCACTGCTTCCACTTTGGTAAGCTGGTCATAAGCAGCTACTGTATCCAAATTCTTCCATGAAGCCATTTTAAAATCCTCCTTTAATTGCCTATTAGATTTTTCCCTCAACTCGGTCATTATACTATAGAAGTCTCTATAAATTCAACCAAACTTCTAAATCTTAACATCTAAGCAAGGCTCATCTATACCTTCAAAACTTCTGATATATTTTTTTGGATTTGGCTTGCCACCTCCGGCTTATTCATAGAATACACATGAATGTGTTTTACCCCATTTGCTAAAAGGTCAATAATCTGGTCTGTGGCATAGGCGATTCCCGCCTGCTGCATAGCAGCCTCTGTATCTCCGAACCGATCTACAATATTCTTAAACCGCTCCGGCACGTTGCATCCGGAAAGCTTCACTGCATTTTTCACCTGAACCCTCTTGGTAATAGGCATAATTCCAGGAATTACAGGAACTAGAGTCCCACCTTCTCTTAGACGATACATGAAATTATAGAAAATATTATTATCAAAAAACATTTGGGTTGTCAGGTATTCACAGCCTGCATCCACCTTCATTTTAAGACCTTGAAGATCCCCTGCCTTATTCGGTGAATCCGGGTGAACCTCCGGATAGCAAGCTCCTCCCACGCAAAAATCTCCCTGTTCTTTAATAAAACTTACTAATTCTGATGCATGGCTAAAATCTGTGAAAATTTCTCCCTCATAGTTTTTAGGAAGGTCTCCTCTGAGAGCCAAAATATTTTGAATTCCTGCCTCTTTCATTTCCTGAAGAGCCTTTGTAATACTGTCCTTACTGGCACAAACACAAGTTAAATGGGCAATGGTAGGAACCTGGTACTTCCTTTGAATACTTTCAGCCAAACGAATGGTGAGCCCCTTAGTGCTTCCCCCTGCCCCATAAGTTACGCTCATATAATCCGGTTGAAGTTTTGCAATACCAAAGGCTGCCTCCTCCACTGTTTCAAAATCCACATCCTTCTTTGGTGGAAAGACCTCAAAGGATAGGGTGGGAGCCTCCCTGGTCAATAATGTTCTAATATTCATGTCTACACCTCTCTTGCTTAATGTTCATCCATAAATTTTAGTAGTTCCCCGGCTGGCAAGGGCTTAGAATAGTAATAGCCCTGGATAAAGTCTACACCCCATTCTTCCAAAAGTTCAACTTCTTCTTTTGCTTCCACTCCCTCCGCTACTAAATAGTAGCCCATGTTTTTGAAAGCTCCCACAATACTTTCATAGAAAGTGGCTACTTTTTTATCTTCCAAAATGTTAAATAAGAGGGACCGGTCTAGTTTAATGATCTTAAAAGGTTGCTGGGTAACGGTGTTTAGGTTGGCATAGCCGGAACCAAAATCGTCCAGGCAAAGGCCAATTTCTGCCGTCTCAAAAGCTTCCACAGCCGGCATGAGACCGTCTCTATACTGAGTGGCAACCGTCTCTGTAATTTCCATCTGGAACCAATTGCAGGGAAGGCTATAGGAGTTTATAATGTTCACTATTTCCTGGCCGCTGCCTGTGGCCAAAAGGTCCGTAGGGGACAGGTTAATCTTAACATTTCGGAGTTTATCCATTAGGTCAATGTGGTCTCTTACAAATTCGCAAATCCTTTGAATCTGGAGATGGGTTATCTTGGTAATCAGTCCATTTTTTTCCGCCTGATCGATAAATACATCGGGAGGAATAAAGCCAAGTTCCGGATGTTTTAGTCGGCTCAAAGCCTCTACCGCCACAAATTTTCCCGCTTTCAGGTCATAAATGGGTTGAAAATGTACTTCAAAAAGATTTTCTTCCACTGCCTTATAAAGATACTGTTCTACCTTCTTACTGTATTGGAAGCTTTCTAAGGTCTGCCTGTCATCCTGCACCATCTCTGTGGGCCCAGATCTTGGAGCCAGGGAAGCCAGATACTCCCCATAGTCTAAAATTTCCTCTCCATACTGTAATCGTCCTGCATTTATAATACCACTGAAAATAGCTGGAAATTCCACCACAGCATCCTCTGTCTCATGGAGCCTGTCAAAAAAATTCTCCAGAGAATCCAGGCATTCCTCATACTCTCTTATGGTATTTAAGAGTAGAACAAATCGTTTGCCCGTAATATGAAAGGCTCGCTGTCCGCACATTTCCTTTAACTTTTGGGACACGATCTGTAAAAGATAATCCCCATGGCGACTTCCTGCCACCTGATTTACATGGCGAAGCTGATAAAGCTCTACCTCAATAATATGAAATTTCTGCCCAGCGGCAATTAATTCCTTGCACTGACGAAGAAAATAGGTTTTGTCATAAAGGCCTGTCATGTGATCCGTATGAACATAGGGATTATTAAGGGTAAAAAACAGGACTAACACTCCCAAGCTTACTCCAAAGCCTGTAGTTAGAAGGGCTCTGTTATGTAACTGAATCAAGATTCCAGCAGTAGTAATAACAAAGATCTCACATAGGGTTTTTATCTTTTGCCTTCCCAGCTCTTTTCTGCCTCGAATCACAATAAGGATAGCCATTAAAATATTTGCCAAAGCAAAGAAATAAGTTAACAAGTACCAGGGGCCCTCTACATATCCTTTTCCAGAATCGAAGGAAAAAAGAAGACCTGTGAAAGTATTGGTAAGCACCACAAGAAGCATGCCAATGGCGGGGATTCCCCAGAAGAATAGCTGTCTCATAGAAAGCAACTGATTCTCCCGCAGAGATTCTATATAACACACCAAGGTAAAGGGCAAAAGCACCTGCAGCATATAAAACAGGGTGGTAAAGAAGCTAGCTCCCATGCCATAATCCCCATTACCAATTGCTATATAATAGGTGCTGATCAGCTCAAAGGCCACATCCGCCAGGCCTAAACAAACAAAAATACAGAAGGTCCGGCTATTAATATCCTCCAAATGCTTATGAGAAATAAAATGGAGAATGACTAAAGCCAAAATAAGAAACGCTACAATAAGGAAATCAACATTATAGGTATTCAACGACTCTCGCCTCCCTTCTGCTTTCTCAAATCCTGATCCGTATGCCACTTCCACTGGCTTAAACTCTTAATAGTTTCTCCCTGGTCTTCTAAAACTCCATAGCCACAGGTCAAGCGGAAGGGGTGATGGCCGGTACGATTGTATTTTTCCACCTCTCGGCTTAATCGTTTCTCCCAAACATAGCGATCTGCCCCCGGCAGCAAGACCACTGCAAACTCATCCCCATGAATTCGGAAGCATTTCATTTCATTTTCAAAAATTTCGCAGGAGCGTTGAATACATCTAGCTGCTCCAATGATCATCTCATCTCCCATGGCATTTCCATGATCCTCATTCACCTGGTGAAGGTCCTCCAAATCAATAAAGACCAGCAGGGTCTCCTTTGGATTTTCCGTATTATTTAGGACCATTAACAAATACTGTTCAAAAGCTTTTTGATTCTTAAGTCCCGTCAGACGGTCCTCCCCGGACATTCTTTCATAGGCCTCTTCCTCAGCCTTTGCCTGGCGCTCACAGATTATTTCTCTTAAGATTCCCCAGATCATAATGCCAATAGCCACCAAAATTCCCAGCTGAAAGATCATATCATACCAGTAAATCTGAAAAGCCCAATAGAGAATCAAAGAGAGAATACCTCCAAAGGACATCGCCCCAAAAGCCCTAAGGCAGATTCTTACTTGCTCCCTGTGATATACCTTATATTCCTTCCAAAGAAGGTAGATGACAACCACTACTCCTGCCACCAAAAGAATGTGGGTAGCCCACAGCATATTTATAAAGGGAATCTGAAAGTAAACATGCACCAAACCTTGAATCACTGCATTTCCATAAAAAAGCCAAATAATAAGGTCCGGCAATATATATGTATTTATTCTTCCTGTATTTTTCACAAAATGCAGCATAGGAATAGCTAGAAGCATGAAACTATAAAAAGAAATCACTCCTCCTGCTGCCACTTCTCCCCCATACATCTGATAGAGAGCAGAATCTGTCACACACCAGATTCCCGTAAGTAAAAGGAAGACTGCCATGTCAAAAAAGCGCTTCTCCCTCATGCCCTGACTCATACCATAAAGAAAAATCATAATGGATACTATAGCCAAAGCTAAAATTCCTGCAATCACCAAAAGAGAAAGATAGTTTTCAGAAATGTGACTGCTGACAATACTGTCCATGGTTCCATAATAAGGAGCCTCCACCTCAAAAACTTCTCCAGCCTTGCAAGTATAGAACAGCACCAGAGGATCTTCTTTCATTGAACTTGGAAGAATGGCATCTCCCCAAAGCTTTCCCTTCATCTGATTATTTCGCTTAAAAAGAGAGCTCTTATAACTATAAAGAACTTGGTCCCCTACTAAAATTTGCAATTCATTCTGAACATTTGTCACGGAAAGAACCTGCCCCTCCTCCCCCTTCAAGCTGTCATTATAAAGTTTAATGGTCCCATCTTCACCTGCAGTAATTTTGGCCGGAAGAGTAAGCTCCTGCTTTTCCCCATCCACCAACTGATACCACCCTTCTGTTACGTAATTTACAGAAGGATTCTTTTCCTGCTCATACCGGTACATGCCACCTGCCAGCACAAGCACAAAAATCAGCAAAAACAAATCCACAAACATTTCAATTTTTTTCTTCTTGCTACCCCTTTTCATAGCGCCCCCTGATTTTATATTATCCTTTATTTAATTCAATAGTTAGTCATTCGTAACCTTGATATCCTATCACAATCTACGAGGAAAATCTAGCTTAAGTATAAACCTTTTTTCTTTTCTCCACCACTATGAATAGCCCATCTTTATTTTGTTCATTTTTCATCAATCAAAGCCCTATTTTGCATCAATTTTTGCAAGCATTTGTTTGACTTCTTTCATAAGGAATTTTATAATAAGGATAGTTTACGCCTCGGCATTTTTCATGACCGAGGCGTTTTCATCAATAAGGATAAAGAAAGAAAAGAGGGGTATTATGGTACAATTTACAAGATTGGTAAACCAGTTGGATGGAATTGTCTGGAGTATGCTCTTAGTGGCCTTGTGCCTGGGAGTTGGTCTCTATTTATCCATTCGACTGAAATTTCCACAGGTTCGCCTATTGGGAGAAATGATTCGTCTATTAACCACCAAGGAAGAAAGCGAAAGCGGCATCACACCTTTCCAGTCCTTTGCTACCACTGTAGGTGCCAGAGTTGGTATGGGAAATATTGCCGGAGTGGCCTCTGCAATTTTTTACGGAGGCCCGGGATCCGTATTCTGGATGTGGATCATTGCTATAATCGGAGCCGCCTCAGCCTTTGTGGAGTCCACTTTAGGCCAGGCTTATAAGGTAAAGAATCCCGACGGAGAATTTCTGGGAGGTCCGGCTTACTACATCGAAAAAGGATTAAAGTGCAAGCCTTATGCTATTTTATTTGCCATCATTGCCTTTTTAGGACCTGGATTTTTAATGCCGGGAGTGCAGATTAATTCCCTGGTTACGGTATTTGAGGAAGCTTTCTCTGTAAATAAAGTAATCGTCGGTGCCATCTGCTGTGTATTTCTTGCCATTGTAGTCTATGGAAGTATCAAAAGAATTGCAGCCATCGCCGAGCTGTTAGCACCTGTTATGTGTATGATTTATATTCTTGCAGCTCTGGTAATTATTGGATTAAATATCACCAAGGTTCCCAGCATGCTTGGGATGATTTTTTCCTCTGCCTTCGGCACCAATGCCCTACTTGGAGGAATCTTAGGTTCAGCAATTTCCTGGGGTGTAAAGCGAGGCATCTATTCTAATGAAGCTGGTATGGGATGTGGCGCCATTGTATCTGCCGCTGCAGAGTGTTCCCATCCGGTAAAACAGGGCCTGATTCAGTCTTTTTCTATTTACGTAGATACCCTGTTTGTAGGATCTGCCACTGCATTTATTGTACTTCTTACCGGTACCTATGATGTCTGTGACAGCGCCGGAAATTACCTGATCAATCAGACCGGTGGAATTGAAGCCGGCATCAAATGGACCCAGCACGCCCTTATGAACACCTATGGGGACTGGAGTGGCAAAGTCCTAGCCATTGTTATTGTACTCTTTGTTTTTACATCCATGACAGGCTATTGCTATCAGGCAGAAAGTAACATCCGCTATCTATCCGGCAACAACAAACATGCCATAACAGCAGCCAGAGCCTTATTTATCCTGGCCTCCTTCTTAGGAGCAGTTGTAAATGCAGACGCAATGTGGGCAATGGGAGATATCGGTTACGGTCTCCTAGGATGGGCAAATATCATTGCCATCGCCCTCTTAGCACCTAAGGCAGGGGCCCTGCTCAAGGATTATGAAGCTCAAAAAAAAGAGGGGAAGGATCCTAGGTTTGAACCGGAGGCCTTTGGAATTTGTGATGATACCCTCGCTTGGAAGGCTGCGAAACACCCTGCTAAAGATAATGTGCCTTCTGAGGGCGGGCTTGCTTCTGACTTCTAAAGAGTCCGCTCTCTGTGGAGGACGAGATATACCGTCAAAATAGACTGCGTTTCTTACGGAAGCCTCGTCATCATTTTAAGCGGCATATCGCATTCCATGCAGAAGCTCCGACATCATACATACGCAAAACTCCCCAGCAGCGATTGCTATTGGGGAGTTTTCTCGTTTTGTATGCTTGGTTTTATTGGATTTTGGAGCAGACAACATAGCTGGGAGTGAGATAGGGTCTTCACAAACCATCGCAAGGCTTCCCCTCTCACCCCTAAATCTTCTGCCGCTCAACCAATTCTGAGAAGAACCCCTGCTTCTCCATCAGTTCCCAGTAACTTCCATCCTCTACAATCTTCCCTCCATCCAGCACCAAGATCCGGTCACAATGTCGTATGGTTGATAATCTATGGGCTACCACGATTCTGGTGCATTTTAATTTATCCAAAGACTTTGACACCCGCTTCTGGGTGATATTATCTAGGGCTGATGTAGCCTCATCTAAGAATAAGATTTTTGGCTTTGGTGCTACGGCTCTTGCGATCATGAGGCGCTGTTTCTGGCCTCCGGAGATACTTCCTCCGGTTCCGGCTATAATGGTATGCATACCCATTGGCATCCGCCTAATATCCTCTGCTATTCCAGCCATCTCTGCTGCTTCCCAGGCCTGGTCCATAGAAAGATTGGAGGCTCCTATGGAAATATTTTCGTAAATGCTTCCCTGAAACAGCTTTCCATTTTGCATAACAGTTCCGATCTGTTTTCTCACAGACCCCATGTCCAGTCCTCTGGAATCCTTCTTGTCATAATAAATACTTCCCTTGGTAGGAGTCTCAAATCCCAAAAGTAATCGAAGAAGAGTGGACTTTCCGCAGCCGGTTTTTCCTACTATGGCTACATACTGGCCTGCCGGAATCTGCAAGGACAGATCGTCTAGGATTAGGGGGGCATCTGCTTCGTAGCGGAAGGTTACATTGTCCATCTCAATTTCTCCCTGAAGCTCTGTAACGGTCTCCAGGTCATCTCCCTCCTCAGGAATGGCTTCCATTAAAGGTCGAATCAGGTCCATAGTGGGACGAATGGTAGCCACCTTTGCAGCTGCATTTGCCATAGACATTAAAGCCATTGAGACAAAGGCGTAGGACATGGTAAAGGCATAGTAATCAGAAACTGTCACCTGATTTTTTACTGCCACAACATAGACTGCTATGGTTCCTCCCAGGGAAATGGCTGTAGTAAAGACCTTATTTAACTTAATCTGGGCCGGAGGATCATACTGAAGTTCTGCCTCCCTGGCATAGCTATGGGCCCAGTTTACAAAGGCTCTTTTTTCTGCCCCAGCCAAACGTATTTTCCGAATGCCCTTAATAAGAGAATACACAAGGCCCTTTTCTTTAGCTGCCATCTGCATCTGCTCTCTGGTAATGGCAGATTGGGTAATTCCTGTGATCACGCTGACAATTAAGGTAAAGGCAGTCACAATCAGTGATGGAATCACCAAAGCTTTTGCAAAGGTAAATACCTGAACCAAAAATACTAAGGAAAATAAGCCTGTAATTCCTGTGGCAAAAAAGCCATTGATGGCTGTATTGCAAATACTGGACATATATGTCAGGTATTGATTTAGTTCACCGGTGGAATAACTTTTAAAGAAATCCACCGGAAGAGAGATGACCCGCATCATTGTAGCTGTAATCAAATGCTGGGTCAGCTTTGTTCCCATACGCTTTACCAAAATATCCTTCATGGATTCAAAAAGGATGTAGCTAAAGGAAGCACAGGTCATAAAAAGCATGACTGCCAGCAAAAGTTTTTCACTATGATAATCTAATACGGTGCTGGTTAGAAGCTTGCTAAGCTTTGGAAGCAACAGGCCTACCAGGGTCACAATCCCAGTCACTGTCGTGAAACTTAAGATATCCCAAGCCGTCAAACACTCTCGCATATAATTCCAAATATCGTAGGCTCTTAGCTTCCGCATAGGCAAGGCTCTATAAAAGCAATAGCCTTCCTGACCGATTTTAACAGCCTCTTTCTTATCGATTCTGGTCCGCTTTCCTGTGTGGGGATTTACATAGTAAAATCCACCACCCTCCCAGGGCAGTATGGTAATAACAGCACCATCTTCTCTCATAGTGCTCATCATAACTCCCATGGCATCCTTCTGCCAGCCCTCATCTAAATGGATGGGTCGATAAAAAACCCCTGCTGAGGAGAGAAGAAAATCCAAGCGGTCTTCCAAAGTTTTTAGCTTCTTTGGAACTTCCTTTTCCCGAATGCCATAATGCCTTAGAAGCTGGGATACTGCATCCTTGGTATCCTTCCCCTCCTCAAAAAGTTCCTGGGAAATTTTTTTATGAGCCACCGCCTTAGAAATATCCTGAAAAGCTTCCGTAAGGAGCTCATTTTCGTGTTTATTTCGATTTTCAATTTGATGATTCAATCTGTCCACGAAACCGTCTCCTTTCTATTCGCTGCTAATCAACAATTTATAAATTCCATTAAGCTCCATTAATTCCTCATGGTTGCCTTGCTCCACGATTTGGCCTTGGTCTAGTACCAGAATCTCATCACAGTCCCTGATGGTGGACAGTCTGTGAGCTACAACAATACAGGTAATGCCTCGCTTACTAATGGCATTTACCACATCGTATTCTGTCTTTGCATCTAAGGCAGAGGTGGCCTCATCTAAAATACAGATGGAGGGGTTCTTTGCCAGGGCTCTTGCAATCTCAATTCTCTGCCTTTGACCTCCTGACAGGTCCCTTCCCTCTTCTTTAATCTTATTTTGATAGCCTCCTGCTTTTCGAATGTCATCATGAATCTGGGCATCCTTTGCAGCTTCCATAATGTCTGCATCTTCCATAGTGTCATCCCACATGGAAATGTTGTTGGCAAGGGTATCGTCAAAAAGGATGACTTCCTGGTCTACCACTGACACAGACGCTGTAAATACATCCCGGTCCATATTGGAAATCTCGATCCCGTCAAATAAAATCTCTCCGGACCAGGCAGTGCTTAGCCCTGTAAGAAGCCTTACTAGGGTGGACTTTCCGCAACCGGAAGCCCCAACCAAGGCAATCTTTTCCCCAGGCTTTACCTTCATGGAAAAATTCTCGATCACCGGAGCTGCAAATCGGGAATAGCCAAAGCTTACATTTTTAAGTTCTATTTCCCCACTTAACTTATCCTGGCGGTCTGTAATTTCTCTAGGCAAAAACCAGGGATCGTTTTCATAGTTCATTACATCGTCTACCCGTTCCATCTGGGTTAACATCTCCTGCAGGGACTGACCTGCCGCTACCATAGAGGTGGCAGGCGCTGTAAAGGCATTTAAAAATCCCTGAAAGGCCATAATCATACCAAGGGTCATTTCCCCATTTAACACCAGGTCCATGCCATAGCCCAAAACCGCTAGGTTGGCCAAGGCACCACAAAGCTTTGGAATAACCTCTAACCATTGGTTTAATCTTGCAAATCTGGTTTCCCCCTCGTTAACACTGGCTTGGTAGCCGGAAAGTCTGGCAAAATATCCCTTCTCCACACCACTGGCTTTAATGGTCTCTATCATATCGATTCCTGTAACCACCGCACTGGAAAATTTGCTTTGATCCCGCATCTGAACCCGCTGTATATTGACTCGTCTCTGGGTAATCCATCCAGATACCAGAAGGTTAATAGCTAAAGACCCTACCCCGATTAAGGTAAGAAAAAGGCTTCTTCTTAGCATTAACACCAAATAAAATACCATCATCCAGGTATTAATAACCAAGGGTCCAAAGGTATTTACCAGGTCTCCTGCAATAGAGGCGTTGGTACTTTGTCTCTCCACCAAGTCGCCTGGCAGGCGCTGGTCAAAAAATTGCATAGGAAGCCGTAAAATTTTCCACAGGTAAGAAGAATTGCCTACAGCAGAGATTTTTCCCTGAATCTTTAAACCATAGATGGCATTGACCCAGCTCATTAGTACAAGAATTCCAGAATAAACGCCCAGAGCCACAAGGAAACCAAAGAGCCAGTCCTTGTTAGTTCCTGTAAGGAGCCGGTCCAAAAAGACCTGGTTAAATATAGGTTGCAAAATTCCTAGGAAGGCAATAATCACCGTTGTCAAGGCCACAAATATGGTGGAACTTCCGGTTCCCCTAATTCGCTCTGCGGCATACTTCCAAACATTCTTTCTGCTTCCCTCCGGCACAAAGTCAGGCCCTGGCGCCATTGTCATGCAGACCCCTGTAAATTCCCGGTCAAATTCCTCCCAGGAAACCACAATCCGGCCTCTTGCAGGGTCATTTAGCACTGCCTTATTACCATGGAAGCCATCCAGCACCACAAAGTGATTAAAGCCCCAGTGAATCATACATGGGAAGGGCCCTTCTTTTAAAAGAGCTTCCGGCTCCAGTTTGTAAGCATGGACTTCCATGCCATAGCCCTTTGCTGCCCGCATAATATTTTTGGCACTGGACCCATCTCTGGACACGCCACAGTCAACCCTTGCCTGCTCCAGGGTAATCCATTTTCCATAATATCCCATGATCATAGCAAAGCAAGCCGCTCCACACTCCAGCATCTCTAATTGCATGATTACCGGAACCCTTGCCACTCCCTTGGTTAAGGGTTGATTCATTTTTTTCTTTCTCATAGACATGAACCCTCTTTAATTTAATAGCAAGGAGATGGGTGACAAGGTCTCCGTTGTAACGACTCCACTATAGACCCCATTTTTTAAATCTCCATCCATGGGGATCTCATATACCACATCCCCAATGGACAAGTCTGCCGCCAGACGAATGTAAATATTGGTTTCATCGGTAACCGTCTCCGGTTTTGGAGAATCAGGAGATAGGGAATACTCCTGATCACTTAAGGTTACAGTTCTGGCCTTCACCACAGCGTCCAAAGCCTTGGCCGGCACGTAGGCTGTACAAGTATCATTTTCCGCAACAACAGCCACAGCCACATGGGTTTCCAATCTTGCCATAAAGCTCCATGCCACAAACCCTATGAATAACAGGAGCACTGCCAAAAGCAGTGCCCATACCCCTGGATTCGTAACGTGAAGATAGTGGTCAAGTTTCTCCGGGGAATCAATATATTCCTCGCTTTTCTTCCGAAACAAAGATGTCCCTTTTTCTTCCGACATACGAAATACCTCTTATTCTTCTCTTAAAGATCTGTCATTAGCCTTTTTAGTTCCTGGATGGCCTTCTTGTGCACAATCTTAATATTGGCATAGGACATTCCCATCTTAAAGGCTACCTCCTTCAAAGTCATATTTCCATAGTAATGAAGGATAATAATATCTCTGGACCGCTCAGGAAGTTTAGCCAAGGCATCTGCCAGTTCCTCTAACTGCTCCTCCTCCAAAAGACCAGCATCCAGTCCCTTAGACTCTACCAGACTTTCCGGCAAAGCACCGTTCTCTCCATTATCCTCCGGAAGCTGTCCATGAACCTTACGGGTCCGATAATAATCCAGTACTGTGTTGTTTGCAATGGTATATACCCAAGTGGAAACTGCTGCCTTCTCTGGGTCAAACCGGTCAATATTGGCTGTGATCTTTAAAAAAATGTCCGATACCAGATCCTCCGCCGCATTGGAGTCTCCTACCTTCTTATATACAAATCCGCAGATTTTCTTATAGTAATCTCTGTAAATTGTCTCCGCAGTAACTGTCTGCATTATATACTCTCCTCATCTTTTCCAAATAACTTGCTGCCTCTGCCAGCCATATGGGAATCTCCCGCCGCAAAAAGCATGTCAAGATCATCTTCATCAAGTTCCATTCTGCCTGTAGCTCCCGCTCCATATCTGCTCATGGTATCATCGATCAGGGACTGCAATTTCTTGTTCTCTGCAAAATGTTGTAAATCAAATAAGTCTTGTAATTTTCCACTCATAATCCGCACCCCTTTCCAACTTTCGCTTTTTCCCCTTATTATATCTATAACCACTGGATTATTCAAGTTATATATATGTAAAAGCCAAGGAAAGGGGCAGCATAAATTGCTCCCCCTTTCTAGAAAAATCCCCATGATTAATTTGACTTCTGTGGAATATAGTGACTGATCTCTGCTGCCAGATTTTGAAGGGGCATTGTCTGAAGCCATACCCTACCAGGTCCTGAAATTACTGTGTTAAAGAGTCCCTCTCCTCCAAAGAGTACATTCTTTACCCCAGGAACTGTCTGAATCTCCATCTGACAAGTCGCATCCATAGCTGCAAGATGTCCGGTATCTACCACAATCTGCTGTCCGGGCTGAAGATTATATTCCTCTACATGACCGTCAAACTCTGCAAAAACGGTACCCTGTCCGGAAACTTTTTGCATAACAAATCCCTCACCACCGAAGAAACCAGAACTGATCTTCTTATTAAAATGAACAGAAAGACTTACTCCTGCCTCTCCTGCTAAATAAGCTTTCTTCTGAAGGATCACTTCTCTTCCCGGAGCAATATCAAAAGCTTTAATGACTCCCGGGAAGCAAGATGCAAATGCGATCATGCCATTGCCGTTGCTTGCTGTATACACATTCTGGAACATCTTCTCTCCTGAAAACATTCTTCCAAATGCCTTTCCGATACCTCCATTGGTAGTGGTCTCCATAACCATGTTGGGAGACATCCAAGACATGCCACCTCCTTCTGTGACAATCTTCTCTCCATCTTCTAACTGGCAGATAACTACAGGTAATGTGTCTCCTTTGATTTCGTATTTCATATACGTTCTCCTTTATGTGAAATGTTTTTTAGTTCTTACAATAGATATACCGGTAGTTCTTCCCTTACATGGCTGACTCTCTCCTGTGGTGTAAACATCTCCTTTACCTCTTCGCTGGTTCCAGTGTTCACCGCTGCTGTTACCTCTTTATTGTCTGTTTTGTTCTCTGCCTTAGCCTCTGTCTTCTTTGCTACCGCTTTCTTGCTGCTTGCCTTTGTAGCTGTAGTTTTTTCCTCTTTTGTAGTAGCTGCGCTGGCTGCCCGCTTTAAGCTATCCTTACCTACCGACATGTTCCATTACCTCCTCTGCTAAGCTTATATATTCCTTTGCACTTCTGCTGGATTTTTTGTATTCCACTACCGGAGCACTGTTATCCTGTGCCCATTCCACAGAGCTGTCTACTCGAATAATGGAATCAAATACGTAAATATCGTCTAAATCATGTAAAGTTTCCAAAGTCTGTTTAAAATAGTTCTTCCTGGTGTCTGCCTTGGTTACCACGATTCCTGCCACTGATAAATTAGGGGAAATCTGCTGCACCTCATTTAAAAAGTCAAACATATTTGCCAAGCCAAACATGCCCCAGGGGCTTGCCTCCACGGGAATTAGCACCTGATCGGAAGCACACAGGATATTCATAACCCACCCTCCTAAGGTTGGTGGCGCATCTATGAGAATGTAATCATAGGTGCCGGATTCCTTCACCTTCTTTAGACATTTCCTTAAAATGAATTCTCTCTGCCACTTGGTAAATAGTTCGTACTCAATGGAACTCATTAAGGTAGAAGAGGGAATCAAATCCAGATTCTCATAGGGTGTATGCACAATATAACCCGTAAGATCTGCCTGCTTTCCAATGGCCCGATAAAGGTTCTTGTCACCCGCTGCCTGCTCTAACACCCAGTCCTGTGGGAAAAATGATAATGAAAGGTTTAGCTGCATATCTCCGTCCACCAGAAGAACCTTCTTTCCGGCTCTTGCCAAGGCTGCTCCTAAATTGGAACAGGTAGTAGACTTGCCGCTTCCTCCTTTGTTGTTGGTAAAACACATGGTGATGGTCTTTCCCATGGGATACCTCCTTGCTTTGTTCATTCAACTATCTCCATTATAGAGATATATTCAGAATATTTCAACAAGCTTTGTCCCAATTCTATTTTTTCTTTTATAAGAAACTTCCAAAAAGTCAAAGGACTTTTATCCTTCCATCAGTTCCAGATACTGGCCTTTATCAATATGCATCATGGAAATCTGGTTCTTATGGCGGCGGAATCCGTAGACACTGTCGACATTTCGAATCAGTGACTGCAAACGCTCATCTGGCACACAGACAATCAACTGCAAGTCCAGTTCTCTGGCGTAGCGCAGGCACACCTCGCTTCGCTCCTTGTCCATTTTTGAAAAGGCTTCATCTAGAAGCACCAGGCGGATTTTGGAATCTCCACTGCCCTGCTGCATATAGAGCATGGCAAAGCCTGCTAGTAAGGCTACGTATTTTGGGTTTTGCCCTTCTCCACCGGAATCTCTTCCTGCCATATCATCTACGGAGTTTTTCTTTACATGTCCAAACTCGTCTTCCACCCGCTCATACATACTAAAGGTTAAATAGTTTCGATAGTCAGCATACCTTTCCATCTCTTCTTTGTGGAGTTTTCGCCTTTCCCCATCTTCCTCCCTTGAAGGCATAAATTTTTCTGTTAAAAGGGCAATCTGTTTTTCATACTTTTGATAGAAAAGATCTTCTCCTAAACTAAGCTGGCCCTCAAAGCCATCATTATCCAGGACTTTACTGTCTAGCTCCTCTGCCATTAACATGTCATAGAACTGGCCGTTTTCATTTTCTGCCGGCAATATATCAATCTGGTAGGTACTGTCGGAGAAACGAATTTTCGACAGCATTCGATTAATTTCTTTTCTATGACGGTAGGCTGCCTTAATCTCCCCGTGAATGGTGGCAATGACATTTTCCCTAAGGGAGTGATATACCAGCTTATACTGCTTTTCAAACTCCTCCTTATACTGGGGCTCAAAGTCCTTTTGATACTGGGAAAGAAGTTTGTCATATCTTGAATTTTCATGCTCTAGGCCGCTGTAGCCGTAGCTTGGATACTCATTGTTAAAGTGGATTCTGGCTGTGTTTCGTTTTTCTAAAGCAGCCTCTTCCTCCTTAGATAAGGCCTCTAGTTTTTTATTTAAGTCTCCCCGATAGGTCTGTTCGTTGATGTTTTTCAGGCTCTCCTCCACTTCTTTTTGAAGGTCTGAATTTTCCACATAACCTTCTTTAAGGTAGGCGATACGATCTTTTAATTCCCTCTGCTCTTTCTCTACCCGACCCTTGTTTTCCGACTCTCTGACCAGGCTCCTTTGGAGTTTATTTATGTCTCCTGCAAGACGGGAAAGTTCTCCTTCTAGTTTTTCCCGCTTCTTATGCAGCTCCTTGGTTCTTACCCCTTCTTGAAGTTCTTTAATCTCTTCTTTAATTTTTTCCTGCTGCTTTAAATATTCATCCAGAGACTCTGTCGCCGATGATAGCTCCAAGAGGGTCTTGGTATTTTGCCGCAGCTGCTCCATTTTTTGGGCCCCGCTTAAGAGGGCCTTGTTTTGGTTGTCCGAAAGAAGACTGGCCTCAAGGTCCATAATCTCGTCTTCGATTTCTTGAAGTTTTCCCCTGGAAATCTTGGTGCCAATGCAGGCATAGCGGGTATAATCTACTTCCCTTAGGTGCCTGAAAATGTAATTGCTATAGGAATAGCAGTCTGCCGTAACCCCTTCTCTAACCTCATGGAGTTCTTCGATACTTTCGCATTTTTTGATTTTTCCTAGATACCGCTTTAAGCACTGGTCTACATAAGCTTCCTTGGTGGTCACTGCCTCATAAAGGGTCCCTTCCTTGGCTTCCGGTTGGTCTCTTAAAATAGCCGCCGTATTAATCAGATCAATTTCTTCATAGTCTCGCCTCTTCATAGACCGAAAGACCCCTGCCGCATCTAAGGCATATCTAGGCTCTGTGATCAAGCTGTACTTTAAGCGGCCCAAGCGTCCCTCGATGGCATTCTTCCACTTGTCATCCCGAATATCAAAAAGATCTCCAAAAATGTACACCGGTATGCTTCGACCGTAGCGGCTAGAAAGCTCCCCTTGCAGTTCTGCCCTGGCACTTTTTAGTTCTTTTTTATATGGCTTACGATCATTTTTAAGATCTTCCACCATATCTTTCTTTTCCTTTAAGTCCTTGGTCTTTTCCCGAATGCCAACTCCCAAATCGGAAAGCTCTTCCTCAATACTTTCCATAGCCAGGGAAATGCCTTTTTTAATTTTTTCAATTCCTTCTTCTGTAACCTGTCCCCCAATCAGATCTTCCATAGCCTGGAGGGTAGGATTGCTAATATAGGCCCCAATTTCCTCATCCGTGGTCCACTTTTCAAGACCTTCTAAAATTTCTTTCCACTGTCTGGCATTGATTTTTGCCTGGGAAATGGTGCGGTCTAAATTTTCCAGTTCCCTTTTCTTAGCCCCAAAATCGCTGGATTGTAATTCCGCCTTTACTTCAATCAGTCCTTCAGATCTTGCATTTTTCTCCTGATCTAAGATTTCCTGTTTTTTCTCCAGTTCCCTAATCTTACCCAAAATGCTTTCTCTCTGGCTCTTCTTACTTTCAAGCCTAACCTTGGTTGCCTCTATGTCAAGAATCCGCAGAAGGGCTTCTGTCCGAAGCTTGTCTGTCTGAGCTTCCATAAGGCTTTCATTATAAAGTTTTACCTCTGAAAGAAGTTTGATTCTATGCTCAAGATCCTCCACCCGCTCCTTAATCTCCCGGTAAGCTCCTAACTGATCGCTAATGGTGGATACAGTGTCTTCCTTGCTTCTTGGGAACATGTAATCTTTAATAAACTGGCCGGTACCGTTACTCATACGAAGGGCAATGGCACTTTTTTCCATGGTGATAAAACGGCCCGGATCCATGTGACCTAAAATCACTTCATAGAGGGTTCCTAAGTAATCTCTGTTGGTCAGATAGACTTTATTGACCTCACCGAGACCTTTATGATCCAGAGAAAGGCTTCGCTCTTTTACAAGATTCTGTATCTTTGCCAAAGTGTAGGGACTCCCACCCATTTCTAGGTATTCATCCTCCGGAATTTTCCCAGAATGGCTAAAGAAAGAATATTTGGCATCTGAAAGTTCCCGGTCCCCTTTTCCCACTTGAAAGGTGACCCCGATACAGGTATAGGTATCACTTCCTGTATCCTGGATTTCAAGGACCAGCTGGGAACAAAAATCCATGCCCTGGCGGTTGGCGCTGCCATCCTTTTGGGCTCCCCTTAGATAACTAAAAACGCTTCGTCTGTTCTTGGCATCATCTGCCGCTTTATTTAAAAAAGTAGCCTTGGTACTTCCATACAAAACTACCTGCAAGGCATCCATAACGGTAGACTTTCCAGACCCACTTTTTCCACTGAAAAGATTCACGTACTCATGAAACTCCATGAGCTTATGGCTGATTCCTCCCCAGTTATTGATCACCATCCGGGTAAAGACTTTCTTCGATTGTTTCATTTACCGCATCCTCCTTATACTCCTCCATAAGCTCCCCAATGTCCGAGTTCCTAATATACAGATTAATGGTGCTATAAAGGTAAATGGGGGTCTCATCCTCCACATCCTTTATAGCCCCCGGCACTTCAATGATCTGATGCCGATTCATAAGATAGAGGGCATCTCTCCACTCTGCTGTGGTAAGCTTTCGGTTTAATAAGCCTGTATTTCTTCCGTAGGTTCTGATTTCCTTAAGATTAGTGACTGTGGCCGCTAGCCCCTCTCCTAAAATCTTATCTCTATAGAGAATTCTTACTAACAATAAAATAATGGTAGAAGTAAGGCTTAATTTTTCAAGCTCTACCCCTTCCCCCTTCAGGAGAAAAATATGCTCCTGGGGATCATGGACCAGTTCACAACCTAGTACTGCCAAATAGTCTTCTATAAAATCTTTATGCCTTACACATGTCTCATAATCCGGATTGTCCTTTGGAATCAAAGTCTCAGGATCATAACGCATTTGCAAAATACAGGTTTGCCTGAATAAGCGCCCTATGGTTTTTTTCAGATTGTCTGCCTCAGAAAGAGACAGGCTTTCTATATATTCCATCATATATATATGCTCCTTTTTTCCCTATCTATTACACATTTTCTTTATCGAATCACAAGCTTAGAAAAACGGAATCCCTTAGAATTCTCATAGTCTTCACCGATCTCAATTTCATTTTCACTGTCTGCCACTTCCGTAGCTTCCTGCCAGACGAAAAACAACTTTTCCAAATCTTCCATAGACTGCACCGTATCTTCTGTCACCTGGAAAGCTCCGTCCTGCTCATTTTTCTTTCGAAAGTCTGCAAGCTCCTGTCTGGTGTACAAGGGCTTTAATACAAAGCCATCCAAAGCTTCTTGCTTTTCCTCTAAGCTTACTGCCTCCGGGGTGAAGGCCTCCTTGTCTATGTTCCGTTTTTTGTAAAGGCACTTCTCTGATAAGAATTTAAATCTTTGGGTAAGCCTTATTTTCTCCCCAAGCCTTTCTAAAATCTCCTCTTTTCTAGAGCTTTTATTTATAAGATTTACAAAGCTTACGGTTTGGTCTTCTTCCACATTTCCTTCGGATAAAAGATAGCGGATTCTGGCTGCTGCCCGGCCTGCAAATACAGTCTTTTGTTCAATCAGCATATTGTATCTTCGCTCAATGGCGTCAAATTCTCGGTCAATGCGAAGCAATAAGTCAGAGGCCTCCTTGGTATTTTTTAGGGCCCTTTCCATGCGATAGTAGGGGGCCTTTAGCCGGAAGAGATACTCCTCAGCCGCATCCATAGTATCTTTCTTTGAAGCCTCATATTCTTCCTTCTTACTTAACAGATCTTCATAGCGGTCTTCATTTTCTATACGAATCTCAGACACCAACTCCTTCACCGCCTCCTTGTAGCGGTAGAAGCTGTCGGTGGTGGTGAGAATGGCATATTTCTTACTGTCTGTATTATTAAGCTCCTCCACTAGAACCTTTTGCACCCCAAGAAAGCTTCTCTGCTTGGAAAGCTCATCAAAATATCCCCGCATGCTCTCCTGCATACCCGCTAGCTGCTGCAAAAGTCCCTTGGACATAGACCAGGCACTTCTTAGGATTTCCACATTCTTCTCCTTGTCCGTATGGTAGGTGTGAAGATAGCTATAGATGGCAAGAATACTCTCCCGCTCTCTGTTTTGATCTTCCATGCGAAGCTTGCTAAAAAGTTCCACAAACTGCCTGCTGTACTCAGGGAAAGATACCACATAGCTATTTAAAGACTCATCGTAATCCTGCTTAAGCCACCCCCAGTCCTCCAAGTGCTTTAAGCAGACCGATGCCATATTGGCCTTGGTAAGAAGTTCTCCCTCCTCATCGTAGGCTTCCTGGCTCCAGTCCAGGGTGGTCTCTGCAATCCGCTCATTCATTACCGCCTTACACTCCCCCTCTGTCAGCCCCAAAAGAGAATAAGACCTACCTGAAGCCTCATAAAGGTCCACCAAAAACTGCTGGTAGTAATCCATATATTTACTTGCAAATAATTTATAAAAATTCTTTGGAATTTGTTCGATTAATTTCATAGGTTCCCCAAAATTAGCTAATTTACGTGTTTCGCACAGTGAATTGTATCAAAATCCAAAAAAGATGGCAAATTTTACCTCTTGTAAAGAAAATTCATGTTACAATTCAAGTTAACCGACATGTAATTATCATCGTATAAAACAATGAGGAATAATAAATATGAACCAGTTGAAAATAAAAAAACTTACAGAAGCAGAATATTTCAAGGTAGAGGACCTGGCACCTGGCCACGCCCTTCGCACTGCAACTATTGTTTTATCCTGTTTTATGGAAGAAAAGCCGGTAGGAATCCTAATTCTTATGAAAAAAGATAAAAATTGGGGCCTAACCTGGGTTTATGTTCTTCCAGAATACCGGGAAGCCGGCATTGGAAGCCGGCTTTTGGACCTGGGAATTTTAGAGGCAAAGGAAAATGGAACCCACAAGCTGGAAGTAGTCTTGGACGGGGAAACTGACGGGGAAAGGCGGCTGATGGCTATGCTAAACCATCGAGACTTTTATATGGATTTCCATGTGGAGCCTCTTTTCTCAGTATCAAGAGACCAGCTAAAACAGGCCCTCTTCTATACCCAGCCTGAGATCCTTGGCCCTAAAATGTCTTCCAAAGACACTATTATTCCACTGAGGAATGCAAAGTCCAGACAGTTAGACCTCTTTATCAGAGACCGGGAGAGGCGGCACAATTACGTGGCCAGCCGCGCAGACTATACTTCCGCAGATCCTAACTTAAGTAGGCTTTTAGTCTCAGGCTCCCAGATTGTTGGAGCCATCTTAGTAGATCGCACAGAAGAAGGAATTTATTCCCTGGACCTTTGTTTTATAGAAAAAAATTACTTAAGAGCTTTGATTCGGCTTATGAAGGCCGTCTCCGATCAGTTATTAATAGGGAAGGAAAACCTGAATCGAATGGAATTTTCCTGTAGTCTGGATTCCATGTTAAAAGCAGCAAAAGCTCTCCTTCCAGACCATGCCATCACAAGTGCTGGATTTACCACTGGATGGAAAAATTTACAATCTAGCATTATAAGCAATCATTAGGAGGTCGCTATGCCAAAACCAGATGAACAATTACAAGAAAAACCTCAACAGATAAAATCTCCTTACGTCTCCTTCAAACAAGATGAGAAGCAGAAGCTTCGGGGAGACTCCCTCATGGACACTTACGCCCATGACCAGGAAAAAATGCGATCTTATTATAAGACCGCCGAGAAAAGGGGAGAAACTCCAGAACAAGTAAAGTCTAGTTCCAAATTCAAAAAATGTTTCAAGGCTTTGGGAAGATTCCTCACCGGAATGCCTAACTACGGCGACCTTTATGAAAATACAAAGGCCCAATGGGAAGGCTTTAACCTTGATGAAGTGTCATTAAAATTAAAAGAAGAGTCAGACCAAATACTATATGGGAATCTTCCAGAAGAAGACCTTCAAGAGCCCCAGCTTGAGAATAAGAAGCAAAATGAGAAGAAAAAAATACCAGTGGGAAATATCTATGAAGCCTTCTCATCCATGTCAAAGGCTGGACACTTTTTTCAGCCAGCTCAGGAGCAGAATCTTTTAAATTATGAAGAAGACGACGCCTCAAAATTAACAACAATGAGGCAGGATCTTACCCTCCAGATTGAGAATTTAAAGAATAAAGCTAAAGAAGGCATCGACGATCAAGCAGCAAAAAAAAAGAAAAAAGGGCAAAAAGAACCTTCCCTTCCGGAACTAGAAAAAAAGCTTAAAGATGTCCAAGATACCATGTATGCCCAGGAGCGGTTAAAGGTCCTTCAAAAGCAACTAAGTTATTTTAAAGAAGGAAATGGCAGCTTATCCCCACAGCATATTTTAGATTTGAAAGATAAGTTTTTCTTTAAAGGAAGCGTTGGCAGCTATATTTTCAAACTAGTCACAGGAATGAGCGCCACACCAGAAGCCTTTCAATATGCAAGCGTAAATCATCCCCAGATTCTCCAGATGATTTACTATACCCAAATCCTAACCCAGATGGATCTTGCAATCAACAAACTGGCCCTTTTCAAAGACAATGAGGGAGGGAACTTAGGGCAGCTGAACTTAAAAGAATATGCATTCCTACAAGCACAGAGGAAAGAAACCAACCGACTGCTGACAGAACTTTCAACTAACCCAGATCTTAGGAAAAGTTTTGAAGAAAAATTCCCAGAAGCCTTTAAAAAGACCTCTCTTAAAACTGAACAAAAAGGTGCAAAAGCAGATAAGGCTTTAGAGAATGGAGCCGAGGAAGCAAAAGAGCAGGAAAACAAGCTTGCTGTCAACCAAAAATTCCTAAAGCTCTATAAGGAATACACAGAACTTTCCGAAAAAGATAAAGAACAATTCCTTTTTAAAAACTTAAAGGACATATTAAATAATGCAGTAGAAATTTGCAAAAACCAACCGAAAGAAGAAGTAAAAAAAGATGACCCTCAATTCGCCTCTATTGAAAGTAATATAAAAAGCAATGTAGAGAGAATTGCAGAGGATCCATATGCATATGATCATTTCATGGCCCAAAAAAATTCCGCCGGATTGGATATCTTGATGGAAGCCATCGCTTATATGGTTCCCGAATCCTCTATATCCCAAAAAAACATTGGAGGAAACCTATCCGAAGAATTAGCCAACTACTACTGGCATACCTACTCGAAAGATAAAAAAGAAAGCACAGCTGCCTCTATTTCAGCTTTAGAAAATCCAGCTTCTATGTTGTTAGAAAATGAATATACACAGGATACGCTTCACGTCCTAACAGAATCCTATCAAGGATTCCACAACAAGAGTCTTGAAAAATTTAACAATCTATATTCTGTTGTCAGAAAAATTGCTTGCGACCCAAAAGCTTTTAATGCTTTAGAAAAAGCCAGCACGACCAGTCCCGAAAAAACACAATTTGACCTGATGAACCTACTGATTAATTTTGATCATGCTCTCTATACCTTAGAAAATCAAAAGCTTCAAAAGGATACTTATTACAAGACTGTAAATGATATTTCTCAGGAATTAGCTACTTACCTTCCGACTTTAGGCGGATGGTATAAAAACTATTCAAAAGATCCGGCAAAAGAGGATAAAGGGGAAACTACCAAGGCTCTCTCTGAACAAATAAATGCTTTAAAAGAAAAGAGTAATAAGCCCAACGAAATTGATGATAAGGACTCTCAGGAATTCATAGGTGCTTTAAAAGAATTCATCAAAAAGGTCCCAGTTAATGCAGAGGATGAGAATGCTGACATTTACAAGAGTATTTCTGAAGCTCTCACTTCTCCATATATTGCCGCCGTTATAAAGCAGCCTGAGTATTTAAAAACAATCCTAAGCCTATCAGATATACTCTTGGCAAAGGATAAAGAAGCTTCCAATATAAAACCCGAAAAATTAGCAATTATTTCTGCTTCTTTTTCGGTCATCATAAAAGCTTTACAGGCAGAACAAAAACGTGAAGAAATAAAAGAAAAGAGCATAAAAATTCTGACAGAAGAAAAAAATGATGTTATCAAGAATGAAAAGATAATCGAAAAAATTAATAATCAGGTAGAACTTTTACAGAAAAAATATTTTTCAAAGGAGAAAAACCAGGAAATTTCAGACGCAGATGCCGAAAAACTTGTGCAGTCTTTGCAAGCATTTTATAATACATTCCCAGTGACCAAGGAATCTAGAAATGCAAGTCACGTTAATAATGCTCTTAAAGACCCAAATCTCCTTGTAGTCTTAAAGAACCCGCAGATTTTAACTAGTTTTTTGAATCTTGCCGATTTAATCGCCAAGAACCAGCCCCTCACTTTTGATGATAAAATTGGGGTATCTTTTAAGGACATCGAGAAGGCATTGAAGATACTAAAGGCACCTGAACAACAGCAGAATGCTGAGCAAAAAAGCGAATATATACCAGACGAGCAGAAAGTACTTGAACAGAAAGCACCTAAGCAAGAAGCACCTAAGCAGGAACCGAACATTGAGCCAATAAAAGTGAATCAATCAGAGGAATCAGAGGCGTCAAAAGAGCCTGAACTACACTTGGAAAATGAGTCAAGAGAAGGAAATGTACTAGAAAAACAACAAGTACCTGAACAGCACTTGAATACTGAGGAAGGAAACGAAATTTCCAAGACGGAAGATGCAAAAGAATTTCAAACTGGAACTCTCAACTTTTATCCAACTGACAAGTTTAAAGAGCCTCCGATAACCGCGTCACCAGTTGAAGACCAGCTAGCCCGGGAAAAACAGTCACAAATAGATGAAGAGAATCAAAGAATCGTGAATCAACAGTTCTCCGACCAAATCGATAAGGTACTAAAAGAACACCCTATTATCAAAAGACAAAGCAGTTTACAATCCTTAGACTTGGTTGAAGAAGTTCCTGCACAAAAAACTATCAAGATCCAAACAAAAAAAACAGGTTTCATAACTACTTTTGCAACATGGTTTGCCAGACTCTTTAGAAGAAAAACTGCGAAGGCGGCAGTAGATGACACAAATGACCTCAAGATCAAAATGAATGATATAGGGCCTTTGGAGGAAATAACAGATGAGGAAGATCTCATAAATGAAGAGGGGACTAGACCGACCGTAAAACAGATAGAAGAACCTATAAAAGAGCAAGAAGAGGAACCTATCATAGAATCGTTTGAGGAATCTATAATAGAGCCAGTAGGAAAAAACATAAACCCTGAAATAAAAGCAAACGCAGAAGTAGAAAATAACAACAGAATAAACGAAATACACAAAGACGAGGATTTAGACGAAGTATTAAAAAAGTTAGACCAAGAATTAATCAATGAAGAGGTTGAATCTGTAAAGGATTTAGACCAAGATCCAAACATAAAAGAGGAGGAAAATGCCACCGAGGAACCAACTGTTGAAAGTTTCTTTAAAAATTACACTCCTAGTGAAGCAAAAGCCACGGACGTTATTGCTGAAGTTGAAAAACTGCAAGGAGAAATAAAGCAAGAAGAAAAAGTGAGCAAAATAACAAAAGAATTAAATGGTAAGGCAAATGCAGAATATCAAGGATTGAAGGAAGCAAATAAAAAAACAAGCAATGAAAGTAAGACAAAAAACTCATGCCAACAGAGTAACCAAAAGAAGGTGCCGATAACTTTAACTAAAAACAAACTTCCTCTCACCTTCCAAGAAATGGAGAACAAAGCTTATATAGTAACGCATAAAATGGAAGAAGAATTTATAGCCGCACAAAAAACCTTCATACAACGCTCTAAGTTCAAAGAAGTGACAAACAATGTTAAACATATGCCCGAATATTACGTGAATTTTCAACAATTATATACCGAAGTGACACAACATCCCGACAACGTCCTGCTTATAAAACTTGTAAATCTTTTAAAATGCAATGATCCAGAAATCCTCTTGAAAGAGCGAAAAAACTTATACAACAGGTATTATCATGACAACAACAATCCACTAATTGATCCCCTTTTACTTAAGCATCTCAAAGACAGAGCATACTTACTTTTTACTCTTAATACACTTGATAAGAAATATGCCAAACAGAAGCAGGAACCTTGTAGCATCAAGGGTAATTATTTTGATTTACCAAAGCCAGAATTTCAAGATGATAATCACCCCAATATTTGTTGGTCCATTGCTTTATCAAATTTACTAGCGTGCCAAGGCATTCAAATACCCTCCAATCTGATTCGTACAGCCAGGGTAGAAAATGCAGCATTTGAACTTAATAAAGACTATATCAGCCGCTCCCCTATACACATGCAAAGTGGACGTGGAGAACTTAGTAGCGTAAGGCAAGGATTTAATCAAATTGCTCACCTCGATATAGTTAAGAACTATCACTGTGAAGAATCCAATTATACGGATGCATTACTCTCAAATCCTAAGCTTAAGTGGAAAACTTGGTTTGTTTCCAAACTTCAGGAGGCCTTTGGTGGAAAAGACTTTAACAAGAACCACTCATCCGCCATGACCTTTACAAACGACAAGCATGTAATCACTATTTTGGGGTTCAATGAAATAAACTTCTCCAATCCTGGAGAAACCATGCTTTATGTATATGATTCACTTAATCCTGATAAAAAGCCTGTTTACATAAGTCTTCAACGACTTGAGCAGATATATATAAAAGAGAAAAATGCATCATATGAAAATACTGGAATTTGCTATCTTGAAAAAAATAAATAAAATCTATAACAACCAAAAAATCCCCGAGGCCTAAGCCTCGGGGGTTTTTGCTCTTCTAGAAAATCTTCTTCTCTTTCATCTTACGCCAAATCAAAAATGCATTTATATAAATAAGCACTGTATAAATCAAAATAACCACATTACTTAGCCAATTATTGCTTTCTTTCAAAACTCCCCCTGCCTCTTGTCCACTGGCTGACATAAAACTTGCAAAATCCAAGAAGGAATGAAGAATAACAGTGACCCAAAGATTGCCGGTAAGCAAATAGAGGCCTCCAAATAACAATCCCATGCCTACAGCATAGAGAACTTGAAGCATGGTACTTACAGGATCCGCTCCGATCAGTACATTAAAAGCATGAACCAAACCAAATCCCATTCCGGAAACCAGGTAGGTAATAAGCAGGGCTTGCTTTTTATTTTTGGCAGGAAGTCTCTGAATGGTAGAAATTGGAATAATCCGGAATATTACCTCCTCACAAAATCCCGGGGCAATTCCCATAATCAGCGCAACAAAGAAATTTCCCTGGGGAATTCCCTGAATAAAATTAATAAACCACATCGTGCTACCTACAAGCAAAAGACTCCATCCCATAAGCAATCCCTTGCCCGTTCTCCTTACTGTAAAGAAATCTTTTAAATCTTTTCTGTGCAAGCCCCAGTAAAGTATCAGTACAAAAAAGCCAATCAAAATATCCAAAGCATCAGAAAACACATACTCATTTCCAAGGACTATCACCCCTTGGGTAAAAATCCCCTTAACATTCACCAACACCACATACAAAACTCCATACAAGAAAAAAGTAAAAAAAGTTTTTCCCAATGGGTGCTTTGTCATCTTCTTATTCTCACTCATATACACGCTCTCCTATTCCTTTTTTTATAAATTATACCGTCTATGTTCCCTCTTTCCAAGAATTTCTTCCACCATCACCAGGCATTTATGCATTTCAAATTACGATGATGGCGAAACCCACAAGAACCCGGGCCGGAATATGTAGAATCACAGGAAGTAAAAGAAGACCCTTGGAGCCGCCGGTCCTTAGGGGGTGTCCTTTATCCCCTTAGTACCGCTACGGCGGAACAAAGCGAGAGCGAGTCTTCGTTACTTCCTTTGATTCTACATAATCCACCACTATCTTGCTGGTTTTACCCTCCCCCATCTTTTCCCAATTCGTTAATATGCACAACTCCAAACATCTATATTTGGAGTTTCTCACAAATCTGTCATTTGGAAACGTTTTATATTGTAATCTTCTGTCAAAAATGCTACTATAGCCTTAACAGATGGAAACGTTTTCGGAAACAGTTCCATTTCATGACATTCATTAAAAATTATATAAGGGAGGACACATTTATGAAAAAGAAAAAAGTATTGGCTCTTGGACTTGCAGTTGCAATGACAGCATCTTTAGCAGTTGGATGTGGTAGCTCATCTAGTTCTAGTTCCGATGACAGTTCAAAAGAAGCCAACGGATCTGTTTACTATTTGAACTTCAAGCCAGAAGCAGACGAGGCCTGGCAGGAGTTAGCTGAGGAGTACACTGAGGAAACAGGAGTTCCTGTAACAGTTGTTACTGCAGCATCCGGACAGTATGAAACCACCTTAAAGAGTGAGATGGGTAAATCCGAAGCTCCTACTCTTTTCCAGGTAAACGGACCGGTAGGACTTGCTTCTTGGAAGGATTACTGCTACGACTTATCCGACTCTGATATCTACGGAGAGCTTACCTCTGAAGACTTTGCCTTAAAGGATGGGGATTCAGTTGCAGGCATCGGTTATGTTATTGAGTCCTATGGAATCATCTACAACAAGGCCCTTCTTGAGGAAGCTGGATATACTGAGGATGACATTACTTGCTTTGATGATTTAAAGAAGGTTGCAGAGGACATTACTGCAAGATCTGACGAATTAGGATTTAGCGCATTTACTTCTGCTGGTATGGATGGATCTTCTGATTGGAGATTTAAAACTCACTTAGCAAATCTTCCAATCTACTATGAATATCAGGCAGACGACATTGACGATACAGATGCCATTAAGGGAACCTACCTTGACAACTACAGAGAAGTTTGGGATCTTTACATTAACAACTCTACCTGCAGTCCAAAGCAGTTAAGCACCAAGACCGGTGATGATGCAGTGGCAGAATTTACTACAGAGCAGGCAGTCTTCTACCAGAATGGTACCTGGGCTTACAGCGATATCGCTGATATCGGAGATGACAACCTTGGAATGCTTCCAATTTACATCGGTGTAGATGGGGAAGAAAATCAGGGACTTTGTACCGGTACAGAAAACTACTGGTGTGTAAATAAGAATGCTTCTGAGGAAGATATTCAGGCAACTCTTGATTTCATGAACTGGTGTGTAACTTCTGATGAAGGAACCGAAAAAATGTGCAGCGCAGATGGAATGGGATTTGTAATTCCTTTCAAGAACAATCTAGAGTCTGACAATCCGTTAGTAAACATTGCAAATCAGTATGTAGAAGATGGAAAGACTCCTGTTTCATGGAACTTCTCTACTATGCCATCTGAGCAGTGGAAAAACGATGTTGGTTCTGCCCTTACCACTTACGCAGCAGACCAGACAGATGCCAACTGGGAGCAGGTTAAAACTGCATTCGTAGACGGATGGGCTACAGAAGCAGCTGCAAGCAAGTAATTCTATCGCTTACAAGACCCAAAAGAAATAACAATTGAATTTTGCAGGGGGAGCAAACGCTGCTCCCCTGTTTTTACGAAAGAGGACTTTACATGGAAAAAGCAATTAAACGTTATTGGCCTATATTTGTACTTCCTACCATGGCCGCATTTATGATTGGGTTTGTGGTTCCATTCTTAGAAGGTATTTATCTTTCCTTCTGCGATTTTACCACCATTAAGGATGCAAGCTTTGTAGGAATCAAAAACTATGTGCAGGCACTGCAGGATACCACCTTTACCCATGCTTTTTGGTTTACCACAGCCTTTGCCATTGTAACTTTAATTTTAATAAATGTTCTGGCTTTTGCTGTAGCCTTAGCTCTTACTCAAAAGATTAAGGGAACCAACATCTTCCGTACTGTATTCTTTATGCCAAACCTAATTGGTGGTATTGTACTGGGATATGTATGGCAGTTGATCTTCGACGGAATTCTTAGCAAATTTGATACTGCCTTAAAACTTAGCTCTAAATTCGGTTTCTGGGGATTGGTTATCCTGATTTGCTGGCAGCAAATTGGATATATGATGATTGTCTATATTGCAGGTCTTCAGTCTATTCCAGGATCCTTAAATGAAGCAGCTATGATTGACGGTGCAAATGCGGTGCAAAGATTATTTAAAGTCACCATCCCAATGATGATGCCTTCCATTACCATTTGTACCTTCCTAACGATTACAAACTCTTTTAAACTTTTTGATCAGAACCTGTCTCTTACAGCAGGAGAACCTATGCATCAGACAGAAATGATGGCCCTTAATATTTATGATACCTTCTACGGCCGTGTAGGATTCGAAGGTGTTGGTCAGGCCAAGGCCGTGATTTTCTTTCTCATCGTTGTAGCAATTGGATTGATTCAACTTCATGTCACCAGAGATAAGGAGGTGCAGCAATAATGAATAAGAAATCAAAAGGCATATTTGCCTCCATGTTTTTTTCTATTATTTCTATTTTGTTTGTAGCACCAATTTTCATTGTGCTGATGAACTCTTTCAAAAAGAAAGCCTTTATTAACCTTTCTCCTTTTTCTCTTCCTGACGAGAAGAGTTTTACCGGTTTAGAAAACTACATGACCAGTATTACAAAATATGACTTTTTAAAGGCAGTAGGCTGGACCCTATTTATCACCGTTCTTTCTGTAGTCGTTATTTTAGTATGTTGCTCTATGTGTGCATGGTATATTACCAGAGTCCAGAATAAGATTACAAAAATGATCTATCTTCTCTGTGTATTTTCTATGGTAATTCCTTTCCAGATGGTTATGTTTACCCTGTCGGGTACTGCTGATTCTTTGGGGCTTAATACTCCTTGGGGAATTATCATTGTCTACCTAGGATTTGGTGCAGGCCTGGCAGTCTTTATGTTCTGCGGGTTTGTAAAAGCCATTCCTTTGGAGATTGAGGAGGCTGCCATGATCGACGGCTGCAATCCTATCCGCACCTTCTTCACTGTAGTTCTTCCAATTATGAAACCAACCTATATTTCCGTAGGTATTTTGGAGGCCATGTGGATCTGGAACGATTTCCTACTCCCTTATCTTGTACTGGATATTAAGAAATACAAGACCATTTCCATTGTAGTACAGTACATGAAAGGAAGCTACGGTCGTGTAGATATGGGAGCCATTATGGCCTGCCTTATTATGGCCATTATCCCGGTTATTGTATTTTACTTAAGCTGCCAGAAGTACATTATCAAAGGTGTTGCGGCTGGTGCTGTAAAAGGGTAAAATATTAAAGATAACTAATTTTACGAAGAGACTAAGGACAGAAAGGATATTGAATTATGACCATTAAAGATATAGCCAAACTTTCAGGATATGGAATTGGAACTGTATCCCGAGTCATTAATAATCATCCTGGAGTCAGTGACAAAGCACGAACAGCTGTTATGAAGGTTATTGAGGAAACAGGATTTCAGCCTAATTCCAATGCCAAGTTTTTAAAAATGCGGGCCAGCTCCTCCATCGCCATTATTGTAAAGGGAAATCGAAACATGCTTTTTCAAACTTTGGTGGAGCAGATTCAACACCGCCTCATAAAAAATGACGAGGAAGCTGTAGTAAGTTATATTGATGAAGATGAGGACGAAGTAACCTTTGCCATGAGTCTTTGCAGGGAGAATAATCCCAAGGGAATTTTCTTCTTGGGAGGAGACCTGAAATTTTTCAAAAAAAATTTTAAGTATATTTCCGTTCCCTGCGTTCTTCTTACCAACAGCGCCATAAGCCTTCCCTATGACAATCTTTCTTCCTTGACTACAGACGATACCAGTGCCTCAGAGGCGGTTATCGATTATCTCACAGAACAAGGACACCAGCACATTGGAATTTTAGGAGGTAATAAGCCGGAGGCAGGATCTGATACCCAGATTAGTTACAAGCGTCTCAATGGCTGTATTTTAGGATTTAAGAAGCACAAGCTTCCCTTTAATCTGGAAGATCAATTTGAGCCCTGCCGTTATTCTATGGAAGAAGGCTATGAGGCCGCCAAGACCTTACTTGCAAAGGATCCTTCCCTAACTGCCATATTTGCCCTAGGTGATACGGTAGCCTTTGGAGCCATGCGGGCCATCAGGGATATGGGAAAACAGATCCCTGAGGACATTTCCATTGTAGGATACGACGGCATAGATCTTGCCAGATTCTCAACCCCGAGACTAGCCACCATCCGCCAGGACACAGAACAGATGGCAAAGCAGGGGGTAGACTTAATGCTACAGAGAATCCATTACCCCTACAAGGCAGTGCACAAAACCATCCCCTACACCTTTGTAACTGCTGAGAGCGTAAAACCTATGTCAGGTCGCATACAATAACCCACTTGTCACTTACAATTTTAAGACGATATATAGAAAGGAGGGTTTTGGATGAGAACCGCAGGTATATTAATGCCAATCACCTCTCTCCCATCCCCTTATGGAATAGGAACCTTGGGACAAGATGCCAGAGATTTCATTTGCTTTCTGGAGAAGGCAGGGCAAACCTATTGGCAGATTCTTCCCATAGGCCCTCTTGGATATGGAGATTCCCCCTACTCTTCCTGTTCAACCTTTGCAGGAAGCCCTTACATGATTGATCTTGATGATCTAGTAGCTGAAGGCTTACTTGAGGAATCTGTATTTAAAGATCTTACTTGGGGAGCATCTTCCACAAGAGTAGATTACGAATTACAATACAAGCAAAGATTTACGGTACTTGTTTCTAGCGTACCTAAAGTATTAGATAAATTTTCTGATGAATATGATAGCTTCTGTAAAGAAGAAGCTTATTGGCTTAATGATTATGCCCTCTTCATGGCCATTAAAAGAAAGTACGAGGGAGCCCCTTGGTCGAAGTGGCCCCAGGAGATTCGAGTAAAGGATGCCAAAGTTCTGGATATACTTCGAGACTCCTTAAAAGATGAAATTATTTTTTGGAAGACTGTTCAGTTTCTTTTCTTCAGACAATGGAGAAAACTAAAGGACTTCGCCGGGCAACATCATATAAAGATTATCGGCGACCTTCCTATCTATGTTTCTGACGACAGTGTAGATGCCTGGTCACATCCAGAGCAATTTCAGCTGGATGAGAATCTGATTCCTACAGAGGTGGCGGGATGTCCACCGGATGGATTTTCTGCGGATGGACAGCTTTGGGGAAACCCTCTCTTTAACTGGGATGCCATGAAAGAGGACGGCTACTCTTGGTGGATTGCAAGAATCGCCCATCTTATGAAGATTTATGATGTTCTGCGAATCGATCATTTCCGTGGATTTGATTCTTACTATGCCATCCCCTACGGAGATAAGACTGCTGCCAGAGGCCAGTGGAAACCAGGCCCTGGAATGGACTTTTTCGATGCAGTAAAAGAAAAGTTAGGAGCCCTTCCTATCATTGCCGAGGATCTTGGATTCCTGACAGATTCAGTTTATGACTTATTGAAAGAAACAGGATTTCCTGGAATGAAGGTTTTGGAATTTGCCTTTGACTCAAGAGACACCGGCAGAGGTTACAAACCTCACCAGTACGATCACAACTGTGTGGTATACGCCGGCACCCATGACAACGAAACAATCCTTGGCTGGTTCGACAGCGCCCTTCCGGAAGACGCTGACAATACCATCCGGTATTTCCGGCTGAATAAGGAAGAAGGATACAACTGGGGCCTTATGCGAAACGGTTGGGCCAGCGTAGCGGATACCGCTATTATGCAAATGCAGGATTTTCTGGGGTTGGGCCACGAAGGCCGTATGAATACTCCTTCTACCCTGGGAAATAACTGGGTATGGAGATGTAAAAAAGAAGATATAAGTGATGCTCTTGCAGAGAAGATTCGTAAAGAGATGCTTCTTTATGACCGATTAGCAGAAACTATATAAGGATATGAAAAAAAGGAAGTACCAGCCCAACTGATACTTCCTTTTTCTTAATTCTTATTTTTCTATCCATTTCATAACCACATCTTTTCCATGATGGGCCAGTCCAATGTATATTACTTTTCCTCTTAATTCATAATCATAGTTTCTATCCTGAATTTGCTTGATTGCTTCCTCTGATAAGTAGTCTAATTTTTCTTTGATGTCATCTTTATCATCTTTTAAATATTTAAATTCTATCACAATGGAAGTTCTCTTTTCATTCTTTGCCTGAATTATAAGATCACATCGTCCCTTTCCTTCTTCCCTATTGGAAATCACCCTATAATTGTCTGACAGGCATACACACATCCCCAGCATCATCATATGATAACTGTTTTCACTGGTTAAATCATGATAGCTTGGCAACATCAAAATATTTTTATAGCTATCATAAAACACTTCCTTGTCTTCTTGAAGAATACTCTCTACGACATTGTTGATCTGCCCCGTATTTAATTCCAAATATTGTTCTGTCAAATCAACAAATTCTTTTCTAACTTCCTTATTTGGAATTTCCACACGATAACGGTCAGTAACGCCATTAATTGTTTTTGTTATGGTCAGATATCCAGCATTTACAAACACCCCCATAGAGAAGGCGTATTTTCCACCTCATAAAAACTGGTCTGCAATACAATGGTTGTTTCCAGGTAATTATTCTTAATCAGCTTTTCATATTGGTCTTTAAAATCAGATTTTGATTTTCTTATAGCCTGCCTGATCATTGTATTGGCACTGGTATTAACCCAGTACGGAATCAATTGCTTGAAATTAATGTAATTTAAAATAGACCATGGGTTATATATTTCAGTAATCCCCATTTTATATCCGTCATACATCTCTTTCACTTTATCATCTAATTCTAACTGATAATACTCCAGCAGTTCTTTTGTCTCTTCTATACAAAATCCGAAATATTCGCTATAATCTTCGTCTTTTACTGTATAAACAACAAGATTATTCAAATCACTAAAAATATTTTCCTTCGCCACTCTCTGAATTCCTGTTAGCATAGCATATTTCAAATCCGCTGATTTTTTCAGAGAGCTGCGTAGAAAGGAGCGCTTTCGTTTAAAAAGCACTCCTTATTCCATAATTTCTATTTTATCTTACACTATCTTATACAAGTGGAAAGGAAATCATTACTTTGAAAAGATCTCCATCAAGATATAACTTAAAATCTCCTCCCTGCATCTTGGTTAAGGATTCTGCAATGGAAAGACCCAGTCCACTTCCCTCGGAGTTTCTTGAAAGGTCTCCTCTGATAAAGCGCTCTGTCAGTTCATCTGCAGAGATATTTAAGGATTGTTCTGAAATGTTCTTCAAACTAAATACCGCCTTTCCCTCAATCACCTGCAAGTCTGCATAGACTCTGGTGTCTGGCATGGCATATTTTGCTGCATTGTTGTAAATATTTGAGAGCACCCTCCAAAGTCTCCTGCCGTCTACCCGGATCACCACTGGATTTTCCGGCACATTCATAACTTCTGTCAACTGCCTTGCCTCAAACTTTTCCGCAAATTCTCCACTAGTCTGCTGGATCATTTCCACAAAATTAATATTATTGTATTCTAATTTAATATTTCCGGAGCTCACCTTTGAAGCTTCCACCACATCCTCTGTCAGGATTTTCAGCCGTTTGGATTTTTCACTTAATATTTCCAAATAACGCTGGATTTTAGGATCTTCAAAATTCTCCTGCTTTAAAAGTTCCACATAATTAATAATAGAAGTTAAGGGGGTCTTTATGTCATGGGAAACGTTAGTGATTAGGTCTGTCTTTAAACGCTCACTTTTCATGCTGTTTTCCAGGGCCACATTTAAGCCTTCTCCTATGCTGTTTACCGCCAAAGCTGTCTCTTTTGCCTCCCCTTTTAAACTCTCCAGAGGGATTTTATAGGATACCTCTCCCCCGGCAATCCTCCGGATTCCTGTCTGAAGTTTGTCCTCTGCCAGGGCCTTCCTGCACAAACGATAAGACACATAAATATCTGCCAGGATCATCGGAAGGGCCAAGACACCTGTATTAGCTCCGATCAGATTTAAAAAGAATAAGCCTAAGCAGATTAGAAGGGTTCTCCATATTTGTTTTCTTCCCTTCCAGAACCTGCAGATTTCTTTTCCTGCTTTTTTTAGGCTCAAAAGGAGCCATCTTAAAATACTATTTTTCCACAGGACCTTTCCCTTAATTCTCCGGACTAGACTTAAATATCCAATGAGGAAAAGGGCCACGCTTCCTCCCCCATACAAGATAAGCAGGAATATTTCACTCTCCTTAAAATAATATCCATAGGAGTCTAAAACTCCTGAAGTCAGGTTATCTACATCCCTATAGTTCAGTGACCATAAGGTGGCAACTATACAGGTCCAGCCCAGCCATAGACAAATCAGAACACCTGCTGCAAGTTCGCTCTTCCAATGATCAAAACTATTCAGGAAAAGTCTCTCCTCTTCTGTATTTTTTCTTCCGGCAATCCAGCTAAGCCAGACTAGACAAAGGATAAATCCCAAAACAGAGATCACTAGTCCAGCCTTGCAGATACCAACATAGGGTTGATACTGGTCGTAGATTTTCTTATTGGCTAGGAAGACATCCTGAATTGGATAAGTAGTATCTACCGCTATGAGAAAAGCATCTTCTTTTCCTGGATTCATAACGCTTACACGTTCTTGCCAACTTTCTATATTTAGGTCTCTGTCAATATTGGTTACAAAATTTTGGCGGGTATTTCTTACAAGAATATATTTTAAATTCTCCGAAGCTTTTCCCTGCTTATCTTCCAAATTTGCCACTAGCTTCTTGGCATTTTCATAGTCAGACCAGGCACTGTTGTTGGTGCAGACTGTTTGGTCTTCTGCATTTAGATACAAATATCTAAAGTTTGTATTTCCCTCTGTCCATGTTTCTGACGGATTCTTATAGTCCTCCATCTCCTGAGCCAGGTCGTAACCTACATATTCCAGCCATTCATAGACCTTAGACAACTGGCCATTTAGATCCTGGTTTGCATTTATAGCATCTAGTAAGCTATCGTACCCTTCCGGTGCAAATTTTCCTTTTATAGAGGCACAAAATGTCCAACACTCATTATAAAGGGTGTCCCCATTTTCATCTTTTATTACGGTTTCATTGCCGGCATAAGAGGAATCATAATAGCCATCTTCCAAATCCGCCAAAAAGGAACTTAAAGTATCCTGATCCAATTCTATGCGTAATTTCTTTGAATTTAGCAAATCCTTAAAATCACTCATATAATAATAGTAATACGTGCCATCGGGTTTTTGGCAGACAACCAAGTTTTCTTCCTGGTCATCCTCTGCCTTGTTCCATTCTTCTCCCCAGTTTACCAGCTGGTCCACAGTATAGATTAATCCGGAGGATTCTTCCTTGCTATAAAAGGTCTCATCCTCGTATAGGCTTTTAATATCTACTTTCTGGTCTGGATCATATTGTCCATTTTTTTCTAATTCTTTCTTAGCCTTTAGGCTTATCACTGTCTGAGAAGTAGCCGACCGAAGCAAGCTTTCAAAGACCTGGCTTTCCTCATACCCAGTTTTTTTCTTTCCCAAGAAAGATGCAGATTCATCTAGTGCAGATGCATTATACAAGATTCCCAAACTCAATACCCCTGTCATAGGAAGAAGAATTGCCAGGAAAATCAAGATCATCTTGGCCAGATTTGTTTTATACCACTTGTTCATGTACTCACCCCATTTCAAATTTTTTCAATTTTGTAGCCCACGCCCCAGACCACCTTTAAATATCTTGGTTCCTTGGGATTAATCTCGATTTTTTCACGAATATGGCGAATGTGCACCGCCACGGTATTATCCACCCCAAAGGCATCTTCATTCCAGATGCTCTCGTAAATCTGATTAATAGAAAATACCCTACCCTGATTCTTCATTAGCAACAATAAAATGTTATATTGAATGGGAGTTAATCTTACGGGTTCTCCGTCTACAGTCACCTGTTTTAGATCGTCATTAACCATTAGACCTCCCGTCACATAAACATTCTCTTCCCTACAATCTTCTGAACTTCCAAGTTTGGTATATCTGCGAAGCTGGGATTTCACTCTTGCCACCAGCTCCAAGGGATTAAAGGGTTTTGTCATGTAATCGTCTGCCCCGATATTTAATCCTAAAATCTTGTCTGCATCCTCTGATTTTGCTGACAAGATTATAATGGGCATATTATTCTTCTCACGGATTTTTAAAGTTGCCCGGATGCCATCCAATCTTGGCATCATCACATCAATCACTAGAAGGTCGATGGATTCCTTTTGTAAGAACTCCAAAGCCTCCTGGCCGTCATAGGCCTTGCACACTTCATAACCTTCCTGCATCAGATAGATTTCAATGGCCTCAACAATTTCTTTATCATCATCACAAACTAATATTTTTGACATCTTTTTCACCTCTTTTCTTACTATACAAGAATACGTGGGAATTCTTAAATACTTTTGCCAAAAATTCTTAAGATATTATGAAAATCAAAAGAAGGACCCATACAGGATTGTCTTTGCTTTCCTGTATGGGTCCTCTTTTTTTTTATGCTATGATCTGTAATCTAGCAAATTATTTTCTATTTCTTTCTTTTGAAAGAAATAGTTGCCACAGCCGCTACTGCTGCCATAATCAGAAGTACGATCCAGAGAATCAGGTTACTGGTGTCTCCTGTTCTCACGGAAGTAGTTGTATTCTGACTGGTGGCGTTGCTTGTTGTAGTCTTGGCAGCATTGCTACCGGTGCTACTTGTAGTATTACTTGTGTCAGTATTTGTATTATTACTTGTATTCGTTGGCTGTGAATCAGAGTTTTCTTTTTCCAGAATCTTATAAGTTTTCTCGATTCTTCCGGAATAATTTCCCTTTCCAATTATGATGACCTTAACCTCTCCAGGATTAACGAAATCATCGGTGGTGTAGATTACATCATAGTCTACTCCAGGAGTTAACTTTGTTCCATCTGCTGTAGTAACTTCTGGAACAAATTTATGCTCATCTCCGTCGTATACTACATCTTCCGGATCATTGGTGGTTACTCCATTGTAGTTTGGATCTTCTTTTGTTGAATCCTCAGGATCAACTTCTGGTGTAAGATGCTGGGCCTCAACCGTCAATGTTCCTTTTTCCACTGTAAGTGTATAATTGTTTGCCTTGGCACTTCCGTTCCAATCCAAGTTGTAAGTGTTGTCACTTTCTCCTACATTGGTCTGGCTTCCGGTTACGGTAAGAGTTGCTGTCTCATCTCCTACAAATCCTTCCAGGCTTCCTCCTGCAGTAAGAGTAGTTCCATCATAAACCTTTGTGGCTGAATTCATTTTCAGGGTCAAGGTTTTCTTTGTAATGGTATAGGTCTTTTCAACGGTTCCTGTATAGTTGCCTATTCCTGTAATGATTACCGTTATGGTATTACCAGCATCGGTATAGTCATCTCCTTCTGTTGAAGAGGATTTGTAAGTTACGGTGTAGTCCTTGTCTTTTTCCAATGTGGCCGTTCCATCAGTTACAGTTGGCTCCTGCTTTTGCTCGGTTCCGTTGTAAGTTACATTTGATAGATCCTTTACAGAAATATCTTTATCATCACCGCTGATAGATTTCTCTGTAATCTTTAAGGTTCCTGGCCTGGTTGTAATCGCATAGTTTGCTGTTACATCCCTTCCATTTTTCGCCTTAATAGCTACAGCTGTAGCAGCTGTGATAATTCCATTATGAGTTCCTGCTTTAGTTCCGCTGGCTGAAGCTTCTAGGGTAGCTGTATGTCCCTTTACTAAATCATACTGTCCATCTTCTGTACTTACTGTGTAGCCCTCAACCGTCTGTTCCTTTCCGTTGCAGGTCTTGCTTGCGCTTTCTCCTACGAAGGTGATTGGACGCTTGCTAACAGTATATGTCTTCTCGATGGTTCCAGAATAATTACCTTTTCCTGTGATGGTCACTGTAATCTCTCCGGAATTGGTAAAGT
>CAVBQS010000023.1:0-11452 GCA_963597615.1 Bacteroidaceae bacterium | reverse complement strand
AGCCCTTATAGGGCTAGAGCAAACCACCCGTTGGACGGGTGGTTATGATTTGGCTTGCATTTCCCTTTAATGCCTCGGATCATTCTGCCACAGAAGCATAAAAACGCAGGCTAACAGAATCACCAGCAAAATCAGAAGAATCAGAACAACAAAACGCTTTGTTGCCATGGACATCTTTTTCTTATTCTTTTTACTTTTCGTAACATCATTTATTGAGTTCATAAATAAAATTCCTTCCAGAGGTTATCGTTTATTATTAAGATTCCCGTATTGCTTATAGGAATCTCCAGGGGCTTGGCGGTTTTAGCTTGTAAATAACATTTTAGCTTCTTTACAGAAGTATGTAAAGGGATGCAGCTAGCTTATGTTTATTGAAAAACCTATGGGAATCCCGTATACTTTAAAGAAAAAACCAATAAAATTCTAATGTGGTAATCAAAAAAGGAGAAGAAACGTGCGAGACATCGATGTAAATGAAATTACAAAGAACATTAAAGAAATGTGCATAGAAGCCAATCATTTTCTTTCCAAAGATATGGATAGGGCTATGAAAAAAGCTACAGCAGAAGAAAAAGCTCCTCTGGGAAAGCAGATTTTAAATCAATTGCAGGATAATTTAAAAATCGCTGCGGAGGATATGATTCCCATTTGCCAGGATACAGGAATGGCAGTGGTTTTCATTGAGGTGGGGCAGGAAGTTCACCTTGTAGGTGGATCCTTAGAAGATGCTATTAATGAGGGCGTTCGCCAGGGCTATGTAGAGGGATATTTAAGAAAATCCGTAGTGGGAGATCCGATTCTTAGAGAGAATACCAAGGACAATACCCCAGCCATTATTCACTACAGCATTGTGGAGGGGGATAAGGTGAAAATCAAACTGGCTCCTAAGGGATTTGGCAGCGAGAACATGAGTCGGGTATTTATGCTGAAACCGGCAGATGGAATCGAAGGAGTAAAAAATGCCATTCTTACAGCCGTAAAGGATGCAGGTCCCAATGCCTGTCCACCTATGGTAGTTGGAGTAGGCGTGGGAGGAACCTTTGAGAAATGCGCTCTTATGGCAAAGGAAGCCCTCACAAGAGAGGTAGGCTCTCATTCGGAAATTTCCTGGGTAAAAGATCTGGAAGAAGAAATGCTTGCAAAGATTAATAAACTAGGCATTGGACCGGGAGGCTTAGGAGGAAGTACCACAGCTCTTGCCGTTAATGTCAATACTTATCCAACCCATATTGCGGGACTTCCGGTAGGAATTAATATTTGCTGTCATGTAAACAGACACGTGATTAGGGAGGTGTAAAAAGATGGACAAGCATATTACAGCACCAATTACAAAAGAAGTATCTTCCACATTAAGAGCAGGAGATTACGTCTATATAACCGGAACCATTTACACTGCCAGAGATGCAGCCCACAAGCGGATGGATGAAACTTTGGATAGAGGAGAAGACCTTCCTATTGATATTAAGGACCAGGCAATTTATTACATGGGACCTTCCCCAGCAAGACCGGGACGCCCTATCGGATCTGCAGGACCAACTACCGCCAGTCGAATGGATAAATATGCACCGAGACTCCTAGACCTTGGACAGTCTGCCATGATTGGAAAAGGAAAGCGTACCAAAGAAGTATTAGATGCAGTGGTTAGAAACAAGGCGGTTTATTTGGCAGCCATTGGTGGAGCGGGAGCCCTTCTTTCCAAATGTATCAAATCCTCAGAAATCGTAGCTTATGAAGATTTGGGAACAGAAGCAATCCGTAAGCTAGAGGTGGAAAATCTTCCGGTAATCGTAGTGGCGGATTGCGAAGGAAATAATTTATACGAGTCTGCCATTAAAGAATACCAGGAATTATAAAAATTATTAGACTAGGAAATATAAAAAAGCCTAGAAGACATAAGAAATCAAAAAAGCATAAGGAAGGAGGTTGGAAATAATATGAAGAGAATCCTTGTTATGGTGTTGAAAAACATCCTATTTGTTCCCTATATGTGGATAAGATTATGTTATCACGCCACCCATGTGGATAAGTATACATTAAAAGAACATTTTGATTTACTTCGATATATCATAGGGAGAGCCAACAAAGGTGGAAATGTAACAGTAGTCTCCCATGGAAGCGAAAATATTCCAAAGGAAGACGGCTACATGTTCTTTCCCAATCACCAGGGACTATATGATGTACTGGCCATTATAGATGCGTGCGATGCCAACTTCGGAGTGGTGGCCAAGAAAGAAGTGGCAAATGTTCCATTTCTAAAACAAGTATTTGCCTGTACAAAATCTTTAATGATCGATCGGGAAGATATTCGCCAATCCATGACTGTGATTTTGGAGGTCTCTAAGGAAGTGTCCAGGGGAAAAAATTTCTTGATCTTTCCGGAAGGCACAAGATCCAAACGAGGCAATCAGGTGGGAGACTTTAAGGGTGGAAGTTTTAAAGCAGCTACCAAGGCAAAATGTCCCATCGTACCAGTAGCACTGATTAATTCCTTTACCCCCTTTGACTCCCATACCGTAGATCCTGTCACAGTACAAGTACATTTTCTTAAGCCACTGTACTATGAGGATTATAAAGATATGAAAACTCCTGAGATTGCAGAACTTGTGAGAAGGCAAATTCAGGAGACCATTAATAAAAATAAGTAGATAAGGACAAGAAAAAAGAGTAACTGTTCAGAGTTGAGAAAGAGCTTGATTCTGAACGGTTATTTTTATTTGAAAAAAATGAACAAAATTAAAAAAACTTACAAAAAAATGAACCTTTTTGATAAGACATACCGTCTTATATAGTGAAGGGGAGAAAATGATGTAACAAAACAGCATTTATGTAATGCCACTGAACAGTTACAAATAATAAAGGAAGAAAGGAAATGTAAATGAAAGGACTAGAATTGGGAAAAAAGGGAATAGTTGTAACAACTGCAGCAATTCTAACAATTACCAGTATATCCGTCGGTAATCCTTATCTTGTTTACGGACAGGATGGAAAATCTATCACCATAGAGGGAACTACCACGGAGATATTAAACGGTTCTTCCGATAAGTCCAGTCAGGAGAACCACTGGACTATGAAGATCGATAATCAGACAGGTAAAGATATTCTGTTCTATGATCTAAAAAAGGGAGACCAGGTAATAACGAAGAAGCAGGCATTTAAGGGAGATAGCCTAGTCGTAGACATTGAAGACTATGATGGAGAAGCTGTGTATACTATCGATGTCTATGGCATTGACAAAAGTATCAAAGCCTCTGCAAAACTATATCAGGTTCAGGCTGATTTAGAGGGAAGCGAAGAGGAAAGCGTAGCCCTGGCAAATGGGGTGGTCACCGAGTCGGAAGAAACCGACAGCTACGAAGCTAGTGCCTCCTGTGTAGTGGATGACACAGATTATGATCTAGATGGTTCCGGAGTCGTAGAAATTAACTACAGTGACATGGAAGCAAGTTCCGGTTACACCGTAACCTACAAAGAACATGATGGAGAATCTAACGGAAAGGTTTACAAGGCAGGGGTCCAGCTTACAGATGATTTCGGTAATGTATTTAATTCTACAGACATTACCTATTATGGAACCTATACTTATCAGGCTCCCAGAACATTTAGCCGCATATCAACGGATGAGAATGGCAATAATGTTGTAACCTACTATAGGGCTACTGATGATAAGGCTCAGGCGGTTTTAACAAAAGAAGACAATGGAAAGACTGTAAAAATCGCCTACAGTGAGATTGATAGTCAGACTCCTTATGACTGGAACATTAATATCATTGATCTTATGACAGGAAAAACCTTAGATACAGTTACAAAACAGATTGGGGTAGATCAGTCTCAGTCTTACGAAGCTAAGGAGACTTTTGAAAAAGATGGAGTAACCTACACCCTAGACTCCTCTATGGAGACTTCCTATACCCATCAGTACGGAGATACGGAAAGAACCACGAATATTTACTATTATGACAAAGAAAACTGGGATCCGGAAAATGGATACGATATTACCGTAAAATATGTAAATATCGCAGACCAGTCTGAGATTGCAAGCCAGACACTTTCTGTAACAAATGAGCAGGATACAGAAATTTCCTGCCCAGAAGAGTATCAAAGTGGAAATCACACTTACATCCGCCTGAAAGGTCAAAGCGATACCCTTCGTCATAGCTACTATTCTAATATCCGTCAGTACACCATTTACTATCGTGACAGCAACGACACCATCAATGCAGATGCAAAGATTACTTACGTAGTAGTAGATGGTGGAGAGATTACTGTAGATGATGTTATTTACAGAGTAGTGCCTGGAACCACAGTGGCAACGGTAGTAAATCCAGGAACCTCAGGAACTACCACAGGAAATGGAACTGGTACAACCACAGGGACCACTACGGGAGATGGAACCGGCACAACCACAGGAACTACTACGGGAGATGGAACTGGCACAACCACAGGAACCACTACAGAAGATGGAACTACCACTGCAAGCAATGATACGGCAGCAAATACTACCGTATTAGGAGATGGAAATACCGAAGGTGTTACTTCAGAAGTGGTAGAGAATGCAGATGATCAGGTGCCGTTGGCAAATGAAAATCTCGATAACAATGAAAATTCCTCAAAATTTGCCAGTCGAGCAATGTTAACAGTTGCAGGAATCATCCTAGCATTACTTGTTTTATTTGGAATTTATTTCGTAGCAAAGAAACGCAATGAGAAGAGGAGGTAAGACAAGATGAAGAAGACAAGACGTTGGCTTGCCCTAATTCTTGCAATCGTGTTGGTTGCAGTAAGTGGTTTCTATCAACTTGGAACATCCCTACAGGCAAGCGTAGATCAAAGCACAGTACAAACGGGTGACGGAGACGGTGAAAATCAGACCCTTGAAGGAACTGTAGATGCAGATAATAATCAAGATGATAATGACCTGAATAATGCCTCTAATGAAGCTTCGAAGGGCGATGGACAAGTAGATGTCCAGGAAATATCAGGGAATTCAGACAATAATGGAAACTCTGATCAATCAGAAGAAAGTACCGAGAATATAGATGGTCAAAATGATGAGAATGCTATATTAATGGCAAATGATATCCTGCCTGAACTGACAGCCAATGAAGATGGAAGTGTTAGTGGTAGTGGATATGATAGCATTACCCTAGAAATTAATACTAATGGTATTACCAATCAGAATAATACAGCTTTCAATATTACATTTGATACAGGAAATGCAGATGTCAATAACAAGATAAAAGCGTCTAACCTGAATCCAAATGGAGGGGTTGCAAGCAACCTGAAGAAAAATAATGCAGGAACCTTTACGGTGGAAGGCTTTGAGAAGAATGCATTTACCATTAAGGTGTCAAAAGTAGACAGTTCTAAGAATTCTGTTAAGACTCTGGCAAGTGTTGATTCGACAGAAGGAAAGGTTACTTTAACAATATCTGATTACTATGAATCTTCCTATGACGGAGGAACATTTGATTATCCTTCTACAACATCACTGGGAAGCGTAAATAATTTTGCAGTATTTGCCAATAATTACAAAAATCATGTAGATATGGAAGGTAATATAGCAGTCAAGAATATGCTGTTGGCCAATACCAATGGAGGAAATACAACAAACGTACAGGAAAATGATTTTAATCTAAATTATGTGGAAAACTTCGTGTTAGATTCCATGAAGGATGAATTTTTCCGTTTGGCAGATCCATTGATCGTTGGAGATGATTACGAAATCACCACCCAGGATTCCAATTTTTACCTGATACTTTCCAATGGAGCAAAGATTAATCTTGGACCATCCAGTAAGATGAAGAATGTTGTGAATATAAAGAACTCAACTTACAAGATTGATTTTGGTGCAGCTATGGACGGCTTAAAGGCTTATGCAAATAACCTTTATGGAAAATCAGACACTAGTGGTTTGCTGTTTAAAGATTCCAATGGAAATGAAACAACAGCATCTGGAAGCGTTCAGAGTATTGAATGCAAGGCCGATGTTAACAACATTATTAACATTAAAGCAAGTGATTTGCAAAAATGGGCAGATAATGTGCAGCTTAATAATCTTGGCAGCTATGGATCTGTTGTATTTAATATAAAATACGACCAGGCGTCAACATTTACAAAACCTCACTTTAAAATAAATAGTAGTGATACAGGTGGGTACCTTGCAGATGGAGGAAGAATTTTATTAAACTTCGGAGATCAGGCAGGAGCCCTAAGTTTTGGAGAGTTATATTCCGGTACCATATTAGCGCCAAATGCAACAGTATATATTTATACAACTCACAATGGATCCGTATTTGCGGATACGGTAGAAAATGTGCGTGGAGAGATTCATAAGAATCCATGGAAACCTGGAGATGATGAAGAAGGCCAATCAGTTGACGTAACCTTCAAAGGAAGTAAAACCTTGGACGGACAGTTAGCAGAAGAAGGAAAATTTTCCTTCACACTTCGGGAAACCGATGCCAATGGAAATGCTGTGACAGGTGGATGTCAGGAGACAGTACAAAATACAGCTAATGGAGCTATCGCATTTACCAAGATTACTTACGAGACTCCGGGAACTTACTATTATCAGATTGCAGAAGTGGCAGGAAATGATACAGATATCAACTATGATACCTCTGTTTACAAAGTGACAGTGAATGTTGATGCTAATATGAATGCAACGGTTGTCTATACGAAAGATGGACAAGCGATAGATTCTAATACAGGAGCAAGCTTCTCCTTTGCTAATACTTCAAAGAAAATCATTGAAACAAGTGCCAAACTTCAGGCAACAAAGATGCTTGACAATGATAATGCCAAGAAAGATGCATTTACATTCACCTTTACACAGGTAGATGAAAATGGAAATACCTTAACTGGTGGATATACAGAAGAGGTTAAGAACAAAGACCAGGGAATAATCGAATCTTCGTCCATTGAGTATAAAACGGCAGGAACTTATTACTATAAGATTACTGAGAAATCAGGTGATGACGAAGATATCATTTATGATCAGACCTATTACACAGCAGTAGTAAAGGTTACAAAAAATGGTCAGAACCTAACCGCAGATGTAAAGTATTATAAGAACCTTAACGAAAAAGATATTACTGACCAGACAAAAACAGAGGATGCAGTATTTAACAACACCACAAGAAATCGTTCTGGTTCCATTCTTTTTACAGGTAACAAGACATTGAACGGCAAAGCATCTTCAGATGTATTCAGCTACAAAGTTACTGAAAAATCGGATAATGGCGAGAATAAGACAGGTGGCTACGGAAAGATCATAAAAAATGACACCGATGGAAAACTTCAGTTTGAAAAGATTCCTTATACAGAAGCAGGAACCTTTTATTATGAAGTGACAGAAGTCGATGACAGCAAGACAACTACTGGAATTACATATGATAAAGCAGTGTATACAGCAGTTGTAACAGTATCAAAAGACAACAGCCAAGGAAGCACTGGATTAAGAACAGAAGCCAAGTATTATAAGTCCTATGACTATGCTGCAAAGACTGGAACAGAAGTTGCTGCTATTACATTTGCAAATACCATGAGTACATCTGTGCAATTGGAAGGTACTAAGACTTTAGACGGGAAAGCTGTGACAAAAGCCGGTGAATATCAATTTGATATAATCGAAGTAGATGCTTCAGGCAAAGCATTGGAAGATGCAAGTGTTCAAACTGTATCCAATGACAAAGATGGTAATTTCCAATTCCCTGAATATACATACACAGATGCAGGAGTGCACTACTATAAGATTACTGAAAATACCAGTAACAAAAAAGATGAAATCAAATATGATACATCTAGTTATATCGTAACTGTAACAGTTACTAATACCAAAGACAGTGATGGAAAGATTTCTCTGAAAGCAGAAAAATCCATTACAAAGACTGATGCCAATGGAACAACAGCACCAGCAGATAAGATTGCATTTAACAATGAAACTATTTCAACAAAAGAAACAGACATCCAGTTAACTGCAAGCAAGAATCTTGCAGGAGCACCATCTACAAAATCCTTTGATTTTGAATTAGTAGAATGTGATGCAGATGGTAAGGCAGTAGAAGGAGCACAGACCCTCAGCGTAAGTAATGATGAAAATGGCTATATTGAGTTTGACAAGATCACATACAAAAAAGCCGGAATTCATTATTATAAGATGAAGGAAGTAATTCCAGAGACACCGGAAGAAAATATCACCTATGACACAACAAACTACATTGTAAAAGTAACGGTAACAAAAGATAAGACAACTGGTCAATTAACTGCAAGTACGTCTGATTATCAGAAACTGGTAACCGATGAAAATGGTGAGACCACTACAGAATCAGTAGAAAGCCTTGTATTTAATAATGAGATGACAGCATCTACCTCCTTCGAGGGAGAAAAATATGTAGATGGAGAGCTGGCTACAGAAACAGAAGCTGGAAAGTATAGCTTTACATTAACAAGAACAGATGCAAACTTTGCAGAGGCTCTTACAGGGGAAGATGCTTACAGCCAGACTGTTTCTAATGACGAATCTGGAAAGATCACATTTAAGGAAATAACCTATCATACTCCAGGCGAGTATTACTATACAATTTCTGAAAATGAACCAGAAAATCCAGATCCAAACATGTACTATGATGAAGCCATTTACCGTGCAAAAGTCACTGTAAGCCAGGATGGAACCGTAGATGTTGAGAAGAGTGTGGTGCCTTACGAAGGTTATGAAGAAGATAGTGGTGTAGAATCAGAACCGGTAGAAGATGATGAATTCTTAATGTTCAATAACTATGGCTTTATGCTAATGAGTATGAACTATGGAATGGCAACCATTACCGGAACCAAGACTTTGGTAGGTGGAAATCTAGAAGCAGGAGAGTTCCGTTTCGGCTTATATGATGAAGATGGAGACTTGATTGATACTACTACCAACAACGCTTCTGGAGCAATTGAGTTCCGTACACTTTCTTATTTCAATGAAGGAGATTATCACTATACCGTAAAAGAAATTCAGGAAGAAGGAGAAGACGCTGGCAACATCAGCTATGACACATCGGTATACAATGTTACTGTAGAGGTAGACGAATACATGGATGCCATCATTTCTTATACAAAAGATGGAAATCCAGTAGACGAGATTACCTTTGAAAATAAAATGGCTGTAACAGCAGCAGTCATTGATCCTGGAGTAACAAAAGAATTAAACAATGCAAAGCTCCAGCCAGGAGAATTTACCTTCCAGTTATTTGATGAAAATAATAACTTGGTAGACACCAAGAAAAATACCGACAGTGGAGCTGTATTATTTGATTCTGTCATATTTGATAAAGAGGGTGAATACCATTACACTATCAAAGAGCTGATTCCAGAAGATAAAGGACAGATTATCTATGATGGACGAGAGATTGGAGTTACTGTAAAAGTAACAAAGAATGAAGAGGCAGGTGCCTTGGAGTCCACAGTTACTTATACAGAGGATGGAAAAGAAACAACAAATCCAACTCTTGTAAATACCTACCATCCAATTAGCATCTGTGTTCAGAAGACATCTAAGGATGGAAGTAAAGATCCATTACAGGGAGCAACCTACGCACTTTATAGAGTATTAGGCTTTGGCGGACGGAGCTTACTGGTAGATACCCAACTATCCGATGCAACTGGATATATGACCTTCGATAACGTAGAACCGGGAATTTACTACTTTAAAGAAGTATCAGCACCGGCAGGACATACGGTAGATGAATATGCAACAAAGAAATTTGTAGTATCTGAAGATGGAAGTATCACTTCCTATATAGAGACAAGCAACGATTCCACATTGTTGGCACAAGCAGATCAGGAAGAGGAGTCTACTGCAGAAACCCAGTTATTTGCAGACGTAGAACCGTTGGCAACAGCAGCAGGAACAACTTCTCTATCCTTTGAGAATATCGAGGCCTTGGCAACAGCAGCAGATACAGATAGTCAAGTATTGGCAAAGGCATCTGCCACAAGTTCTACAGAAGAGGAAACTACAGACAGTACACTCCTTGCGGACGAAATTGCAGAGGCACCTGGAGTAAGCGATGAAGTGACAAAACTTTACATATCTAAATTAGATGCCACAAATCACGAATTCGTATCAGGAGCAAAACTGCAGATTATAGAGAAGGAGTCCGGAAAGGTTGTAGAAGAGTGGACAACTGGAGAATCCGCAGAGGGCTTTGAGAGAAAGTTAAATGTAGAAACTACATATATCCTGCATGAGGTATCAGCACCAGAAGGATATGAGCTGGCAGAAGATACAGAATTTATTATTGATGCATATGGAATATTAAGTATTACATCAGGCTCTGATGCAGAGAAGACTAGCGATACATCCTTTAGTCTCTATGATAAGAAGCTAGGTGTAACAGAGACCACCGTAAAAACAACGGAAAAGCATAATACGAAATATGTTGATAAGACAACTACAAGCACAACAGAGGCATCCAATGAAGCTACAAATACAACTACAACTAGTAGAACAAATACAGTGAAGACTGGAGATACAGCGAGAATCGCGTTATTTGCGATTTCATCCCTTGTAGCAGCAGCCATCGCAGTTGTTGTTGTACGTAGAAGAAAAGACTCTTAAAAAGACAATTGAATAGGATGATTGTCTAGTCTAGGGAAGCAGGCGTTACACTATTTAGAGTGTAACACCTGCTTTTTGAATAAATACTAATAAGATTCTGAGCTAGAATTTATTATTATGTCCTGTGGGGAGAAGGATTACAAAAAGTTTTTGAAAAGTAAAGAAAACATATTGACAAGAAGAATGTTGTTGGATATAATTATTCATGCGCTGTGAGTTTTTGAATCACAGAAATATTATAAAGAAAATAATATTTAGCGTCAGGAGAAATACTCAAGAGGCTGAAGAGGCGCCCCTGCTAAGGGTGTAGGTCGGGTGACCGGCGCGAGGGTTCAAATCCCTCTTTCTCCGTTTGCCGATATGCGAATAAGCATATCGGCAAAATTATGGTTTAATACCATGCGGTTTTAATCTGGAGTTAACAGATGTAAAAACAAGGCTAAAGAAAAGTTAAGAAAGTTTAAAAAAGTTCTTGACAGACTAAGGTAAGAAGTGGTAATATAAACAAGCTCTCGCAAAACAAAACGATTTTGATGAGAGAAAAAACTTCAAAAAACTTCTTGACAAGCTAAAAAAGATGTGATAATCTATTAAAGCTGTCGCGAAGACAGACAGAACCTTGATAATTAAACAATAGACAACAAACCCTGAAAATTCTTAAAGAATTATTCAGAACGGACATGAAAGAAATTTTATGTCAACCTTAAAACAGTAAAAGGGATAGGAAAGCTAGTAAGTTTTTCTTGAACTGGAACAAACTTGATTTTGATCTGCACTGAGGTGCGGAGTTAAAGTTTTTATACGAGAGTTTGATCCTGGCTCAGGATGAACGCTGGCGGCGTGCTTAAC
>CAVBQS010000022.1:0-136619 GCA_963597615.1 Bacteroidaceae bacterium | reverse complement strand
ATATTGAATTTTCAAGGTTCAGCACACCTTATCGGTGTGGGAAGTTTGAGTTAATGAATTTAAGAAAGATAGTTCAAATGCAAGTGCGAATGGAGAGTTAGGTGGGGCCTATGAAAAAAATAATTTTACGTTTATTATTTATCTGTGCTGTTGCAACTTTTGTAGTTCAAGGGTTTTTACTTCGAGTCTGGGCCTGGGGATGTAACCATAGCTACGGAGGTGCGACTTACACATGGAGCGATGATAACCAGACTGTTACAGCAAAAATGACATGTTCTGTATGTAATAGTGAGGAGCGTGAAGTAGTTCCTACAACATCGATGGTAGTACAGGAAAAGAGCTGTATATTACCGGAGCTAACAAACTACACTGCAAACTTTACAAATACAGCTTTTGCACCCCAGACGAAGGAGAATGTACAGACAGAAGAGGCTACAGTTCATAACTTGAAAAAAACAGAGGGAGTAACTGCTAGCGCAGCAGAAAAAGGTAACAGCACTTACTGGCAGTGCCATGACTGTAATCAGTATTTCAGTGATGAGAAAGCACAGAATGAAATAAAAAAGGAAGACACAGTTCTTGAGAAGATTGCTCCAGTTATCATCGAGGGAGATGGGGCGTCTGTTACAGCAAACGAGAAAAAGACCGTGTCTTTTAGATCGGATGCAGCCTTTGAGGATTTTATCCGAGTTGAAGTAGATGGAAAAACTGTAGATGAAAGTGACTATACTGTAAAATCAGGAAGTACAATTGTTACTTTGAAGGAGAAATATATCGCCAGTCTTTCAGAGGGCGAGCATGTTCTTGGTATTGTTTCTGAAAGTGGAACTGCAACTGCAAAGTTCGTGGTAAATCAGAAGGCTGAGGAGGATTCCAAAAAGGAAGATACAGAGGATCCAAAAAAGGAAGATGTGGAGGAATCTGTAAAGGTAACAAAAGATACTCCTACTACTGAAGAATCTATCACAACAAAGACAACGCCAACAACAAAGACTCAGTCTTCCCAAGTGAAGGCAAACCCTGTAACGAAGGCTGCTACAACTACAGCAGCAAAGACTGCCGCAACTTCCGTGACAAAAACTGCTCCGAAGACCGGAGATCATAGCCAGATGCTCTTATATATGAGTTTGTTCTTGGTTTCTCTGGGTATTATTGTAGAAGTTGGTATAAAAAAGAAAAAAGAGATGGAAGCTTAAGGGCTATTTAGAAATTAAATATTGGTGACTACTTAATTTGTTGAAATGAGGCATATGGATTTTGGTGCAATCTGTATGTCTCATTTTCGATTGTAAATAATTAAATAAGGAAAATAAAAACCGGTTGAAAATATTGAAACTGGATTTTAATATTTTAAATTGTTAACAAATAAACGACAGAAAAAGCTCCAAAAACAGAAAAAAACTATACAATATGCACAAAAACAGGTTGAAAATTGTAGCAACAAAGGGTATTGTAATTTTAATAGTCCTATATTAATATATTAGTATAAAAATTTCATAAAGCGCGTATAGCGTTGGATAGGAGGCAAAAGGTTATGTATGACTTGCTAATTAGAAACGGCAAACTTGTAACTCCGGATCGCATTTATGAAGCTGATATTGCGATCGCAGACGGTAAATACGCGGCATTTCTTACACCGGGCAATGAGGCTTGGGCGAAGGAGGTTATTGATGCGAAGGGTAACTATGTGTTCCCGGGTATCATTGACTGCCACGCTCATCTGAATGAGCCCGGTTTTGAGTATAGGGAGGATTTTGAGACAGGATCTCGAGCAGCTGCAGTAGCAGGATGCACTACACTCATTGATATGCCGTTAAACAATGATCCGTCCCTGATGAACAAAGAGATTTTTGATCTGAAGATGGAAAAAATCAGCAAGCACTCCCTAGTAGATTTTGCTCTCTGGGGCGGGATTGTAGGAGACTATGATGATAAGCCGGGCTCTGTTAAGAACAATATGAAAGATCTTGTAGATCTGCATAATTGTGGAGTGGCTGCTTTTAAAGGATTTACCTGCCCCAATGGAGACTTGTTCCCTACGGTGAATTTAGGGAATGTTCGTAAGGCTTTGGAGATTCTAAAACCTTACAAGGCTCTGTGCGGTTTCCACTGTGAGGAGTTTGGCCAGGTTCGTGAGATGGAAAGGGAGGCTAAGGCAAAAGAGGGCAGAAGTGATCAGGAGAAGATTCGTGATTTTTTAGATTCTCATGATGTTTGGACAGAGTATGTGGCTACTAAAAATGTTATTGATATGGCAAGAGCCACAGGTGGTAGAGTCCACATTTGCCATGTCAGCCATCCTATGGTAGCACAGGTAGTAAAAGAAGCAATTTATGAGGGGCTTCCCATTACTGCTGAGACGTGTCCACACTATCTTGGATTTACCGAGGATTTTGTATTTGAAAAGGGAGCTCCTGCGAAGTGTACACCTCCTATGCGAAAGAAAGAAGATATGGAGAAGTTGTGGGATTATGTCTTAGACGGAACTCTTTCTTGTGTAGGATCGGATCATTCTCCTGCGGCAGATGAGGAGAAGGATAATGCTACTAAGGATATCTGGCATGCTTGGGGCGGATTAAACTCTATCCAATATTTCCTGCCTATGATGTTTGATATGGTAGTTCATCAGAAGAATTTGAGTCCTACTTTAATTGCGAAAGTCATGGATTACAATCCTGCCAAGGTCTTTGGCCTCTATGGAAGAAAGGGTGCTTTTGAACTGGGATTTGACGGGGATATCGTAATTGTAGATCCTAACAAAGAGTGGAAATGTGACCAGGAGAAACTCTTTACTAAGGGTCATGTAAGCTGTTTTGATGGACTTACAGGAAAAGGTGCTCCGACCCATACTATTATCCGAGGAAAAGTAGTGGCAGAAGATGGAGCCTACAAAGAGGATGCTATTGGATATGGCGCCTATATTACTCCGGTAAAGTAAGAACCGGTAAAATGAGGATAGAATATCAAGGAGAGAGATTATGAGTGATGTAAACAAGGAAAAGAAGGAAGCAAGCTCTATAGCTCCGATTAAAAAAGAAGATCGAATTATGGACTGGACTTCCAATACCATGCTTTGGCTGGGAGGCTGTATTTCCATTGGAACCTTATCTATGGGTTCTTCGCAGTTAGATAATGGTTTGAATTTGTTACAGTTATTTTTGGCTGTATTAATTGGTTCTACTATTTTGGTAATAGGTATTGTGGCCAACGATCAGTTTTCTTATGTAACGGGTGCCCCTTATGCGGTGCAGCTTAAAATGGCCTTCGGTACAAGGGGAAGTATTGTACCGGTATTCTTAAGAGGCCTGCCGGCTATCGTTTGGTACGGTTATCAGACCTGGCTTGGTGGTACTGCTATTAATAATATTTTCCGTGCCTTTGGATTAGACATTCCCTATGGATATGTAATTTTCTTTGTTCTCTTCCAGTTGGTTCAGATTTATCTGTCTACCAAGGGATTTCAGGGAGCAAAATGGGTTGGTAATGTAGGTGGAGTGGTAATTGTGCTGGCTATGTTCTATCTACTGTACCTGTGTCTTACCACTCAGTGGGATGCTATTTCCACAAACCTTTTAGGGACCAAAGGAACCTGGGGAATGCCTTTTGTGGCTGCCATTATTGCCTTCTTTGGAAATAGTACAACGGTTATGTTAAATGCCGGGGATTATTCCCGCGAAATGAAGGATGGATATTCAGCACCGGTTCGTGGAGTGTCTTACTTCTTGTCTATGGTTCCGGCAACAGTGCTTCTTGGAATGATCGGAGCAATGGCTTGCTCTGCAACAGGAGTGGCAAATCCTATTAATGCCTTCTATGAAATGGTAGATAGTAAGCTGGTATTGGTAGTAACTTTATGCTTTATTATTATGGCTCAGTTATCTACCAACCTAGCGTCTAACGTCATCCCACCAGCCTACGCTTTTATGGATGTGTTTAAGATGAAGCATAAGACAGCAGTTATTGTAGTGGGTATCTTGGCAGTTTGTACCTGCCCGTGGATTCTTACCAATGATAGCTCCGCAGCTGGACTTGCGCTGTTCTGTAAGATTTATACAGCCTTCTTTGGACCAATCTTTGCTGTTTTGATTACTGATTACTTTATTCTTCATAGAAGAAAGGTTTCAGAAGCTTTGTTAAAGGATTTGTATCTGGAAGATGGAGATCACAAGGGCGTAAACTGGGCGGCTATTATTGCTATAGCAGTAGGAGCCGTGATTGGACTCTTTAATGTAGATATTTCTTTCTTTACAGCAACCATACCTACAGGTTTGATTTACTATTTCGGAATGAAGTTGATGCCATCCTGCGCAGGCTTTAGAAAAGGTACAGTTTTAGATAAGTAAAACTTGAAAAAGTATAGCTAATAAAGAGAATGAAAAAAATAAAGGAGGTTGCGCTTATGTATGATGTTTGGATTAAAAACGGCAGAATTGTAACTGCTGATGGAATTACAGAGGGAAGCATTGCTGTGAAAGATGGAAAAATTGCAGCAGTTCTTGCAAAGGATATAGATGTGGAAGCAGAAAAAGTTATCGATGCCAAAGGTAACTATATTTTCCCGGGAGCTATTGATACCCATGCCCACTTAAATGATCCTGGATTTGAGTGGAGAGAGGATTATGAACATGGAACTGCGGCGGCAGCTTTAGGCGGCTATACCACTGTCATTGATATGCCCCTGCAAAATGATCCTTGTATGACCAATGCCGAGGCTTTTGATTTTAAAGAAAACAAGGTATCTCCCAATGCTTATGTGGATTATTGCTTCTGGGGAGGCCTTACCAGTTATAACTTTGGGGATTTGAAAGATCTGGATGAGAAGGGGTGTGTGGCTTTTAAGTCCTTTATCGGTCCGGTATCTCCTGACTATGAGTCTTTAAATTATGGCCAGGCCATGGAAGCTATGGATATTATTAAAACATTTGATGGACGTGCAGGCTTCCACTGTGAGGATTACTCTATTATTAAAAATCAGGAGAAGCGGATGAAGGAAGCTGGTCGTAATGACTGGGAAGGATTCTTAGAATCCAGACCGGTGGTGGCAGAGATTGTTGCTACCGATGCTATTATTGAAATTGCTAAGGCAACTGGCTGTAAGGCTCATATCTGTCATGTATCCCATCCGGCAGTGGCAAAGAAGATTAAGGCGGCTCAGGATGAAGGTTATGATATTACAGCAGAGACCTGCACTCATTATCTGACCTTTACCAGAGATGATGTAATAGAAAAAGGTCCTCTTTACAAATGCGCCCCTATTCTTCAACCCAAGGAAGCGGTGGAAGAGATGTGGGAATATGTAAAGGCTGGAGTGTTTAGCGGTATTGCCTCTGATCATTCTCCTTGTTCTTATGATGAGAAACATAATGAAATCTTAGGACAGAAAATTGAGACGGTATTTGATGTATGGGGCGGATGCTCTGGAATTCAAAGCGGATTTCAGGCGGCCTTCAGTGAGGGTGTTGTAAAACGTGGAGTATGTCCTACCGTGTTAGCCAATTCCATGTCTGTACTTCCGGCAAAGGCTTTTGGTATTTATGGAAAGAAGGGGGATATCAAACCGGGATTTGATGCAGACCTTCTGATTGTAGATCCGGATAAGGAGTGGGAAATTACAGAAGAATCTCTGCTCTATGTGAATAAGATTTCTGCCTTTGTGGGATTAAAAGGAAAAGGTCTTCCGGTAATGACCATGGTTCGGGGAAATGTGGTTCAGGAAGATGGAAAAATTGTAGCAAATAAGGGGCTGGGGAACCTGGTGACTCGTGTGAAATAAAAGGAGAAAAACTATGAGTATTGTGGATAATCGGGACTTAAACCCGGCCTTGGTTGAAGGGGTAAATGAAGACCTGCAGCCAACAAAAAAACGCATTATGGATCCTTTGTCCTATGCGGCAAGCTTTATGGGAGGATGCGTTTCTATTGGAACCTTCTCCATGGGAGCTAGTTTGATCGGAGCCTTAACTGTGACTCAGGCAATTATTGCCATGTGTATCGGATGTTTAGTTATTGCAGTTGCCCTGGTATTAATCGGCAACTGTGGGCATAAATACGGAATCGGATTTTCTGTCCAGATGAGAAGTAGTTTTGGTACCCAAGGAGTAAAAATTCCAGGTGTCCTCCGTGGTCTTCCTGCTATTGTTTGGTTTGGCTACCAAAGCTGGGTAGGAGCAGGAGCTATCAATAGCTGCTTTAAGATTTTGTTTGGAATTGATAATTTAGTTGTAGTATATGCCCTTTTTACTATTCTTCAGGTAGCCCTTGCTATTAAGGGATTTGAAGGAATTAAATGGTTGGAAAATATTTCTTGTATTTTTATTATCGCTATCTTAATTTACATGCTTTACATTGTAAATGTAAATTTCTCCAGCGAGATTGGAGATGTATTTTCTGGAATAAAAGGAACTTGGGGAATGCCATTCTGGGCAGCAACCACATCTTTCCTTGGAATTTATTCAACTATGATTATTAATGCATCAGACTATTCTCGTAATGTAAAGGAGAATGTTGGACCTGTATTTACTGGAAGTTTATATACGGTGGCTATTCTGCCTGTAACTTTATTTATGGGACTTATTGGACTTTTGGTAACTGCAGCAACTGGAAATAGTGATCCAGTAACTGTATTTTCTACTCTTATGGGAAGCAAGGTTCTTACAGTAGTAACTCTTTTGTTTATTGCATTTGCTCAGGTAACCACCAATGTATTAAACAACATTGTGCCACCAGCTTATATATTGATGGAGTCCTTCCATGTAAAGTGGACACATGCCACTATTTTGGTAGGTGTGTTATCTGCTTGTGTAATGCCGTGGAAGTTGGTTACTGCAGAGTCTGCAGCGGGGCTGAGCTTGTTTACTCAGTTTTACTCTGCTTTCCTTGGACCAATCTTTGCAGTTATGGCTGTTGATTATTACATCTTAAGAAAACAGAAATTAGATATTAATGATATGTACGACAAAGAAGGTGCATTTAAGGGAATTAACTGGGCAGCTATTATTGCCATTATTGTTGGATCTTTGTGTTCCCTTTTGATTATGGATCTGTCCTGGTATGTAAGCTTGATTCCTACAGGACTTGTCTACTATGTGCTGATGAAAGTAATGCCGGGATGTGCAAGATTCCGTAAAGGAACTATTTTTGATCACTAGTTTTTGGTGGGCGCGAAACGGGAGGTGGTTATTGTTCCCAATCCAGTACAGTTTTTGCGTTTCGCGATTTCCTAAAAATAGTAAACAAAAAGTGGGGAGGTGCTTTGGGCACCTTCCCACTTTTGTTTAGAGACAGCTTTTGAGGAATTGGATGCTTTCTTCTAAGAGTTTTTTTGTTTTGGGGTTGTCTGTGTCTCGGTCGAAGTCGTGTTCTTTTGTGGTGGCTATGAATCGCTTGGGATTGTAGCGATTACAGAGGGCTAAAAATTCCTGGAAGGGGACGTCGGTATCTCCGGTACTGTGGGAACAAAACAGGGGACAGGGGAAGTTTTCTTTTGCCCGAAGGGAGTAGTCTAGGAGAAAGTATTTTTCCCGTCCTTGGTAGATTAGATCTTTCCACTTTCCTGTTTGTCTTGCGTAGACGTAGATGCTGTAGTGGGTATCTAGGTCTCCCTGACAGTGAAGGGTCTTTGGGATCCCAGATAGGCAGGTTTCTGGAACTGGGGGAAGGGCCTGGTAAAAGATGCTTGGCTCCTGGTACCAGTTATCGCATAAAAAGCCATAGCCGTAGTAGGAGAGAAGGCCGGAAGGGGCAAGCTTTAATTTTTTGCTGGTGGCAGCTAAAAGGCATAGGTAGGCTCCGGAGGACCGGCCCCATAGGAAGTAGGGGATAGGGGATGGGTTTGTTTTCTTAAGATACCAGTGGATGGATTCTATTACGTCCTGGAGGATAGTATCGATTTTTGCTGTGGGAGCTAGGGGATAGTCGAAGGCTATGATTGAGAAGCCTGCCTTGGTGAAGGTTTCTAGGTGTAGTTTTGGTAGATCTTCTCTGTTTCCGTAGAGTAAGCCTCCCCCGTGAAAGTATAAAATCACAGCCTTTGTTTCTACTTGGGAGTCTTTATAAATTGTGGCTGATTTCTTGAAAGCCCCTGTCCCTATTGTTTCTGTGGTTTTCTCTAACATTGATGAAACTCCTTTAAAAAACAATCATGTAAAAAGTGGTTGATAACTTGTGGATAAATTTTAATTATATTCACAAGTAAAATCTGCTTACATATATAATAATTATAGCATAAAACTGCTGGAAATGCTAGAACTATAGAGAGTTGCCAAGAAAATGTGCTGAAAAAAATCTGGTTGATTTGTTTAAAATGCTAGTTGAAAATTTGTAAAAAATAGGTTTATTATACAGTTATAAAAATGTGGTCGACCTATTTACGAAAACCACAAAAACTGATAAAATAATTTTTGCAGAGAAAGAGAGGATTTTTTTCATGAGTTATTTGAATGGTCAAACAGGATATCGTGAGGCACTTCTGGACACTCGCAGCATTGTGAAGAAGGACAATTATGTGATTTTGGAACCGGACGGACTGGTTAAGAATGTGGTTCCGGGATATGAAGGGTGCGATGTTACGATTTTAGGATCTCCTGCTATGGGAGCTTCCTTTGCAGACTATTTTGTAACGGTCCACGAGGGAGGAAAGAATACAGGTATCGGTGGGGAAGGTATCGAGTCTTTCTTGTACGTTGTGGAAGGTGAAGTTCATGTGAAGAATAATGACACAGAGGCAGACCTTACAGAAGGTGGATATATTTATTCGCCGGCAGGTAATAATATTACTTTTGTAAGTACTTCTAGTCAGGATGCTAAGCTCTATGTTTACAGACGTAGATATGAGGCCCTGGCAGGTTATGAGGCACATACTATTGTAAATAATGTTAACGACATGGATTACAAGGAGTATGAAGGAATGACTAATTGTCACAGCAAGGATCTTCTTCCATCTGCAAAGGATCTTGGCTTTGATATGAATATGCATATTTTGAAGTTTAAACTGGGAGCTTCCCATGGGTATATTGAGACCCATATTCAGGAGCACGGTATGTATTTCCTTAGCGGAAAGGCTATGTACCGGGTGGACGATGACTGGGTTCCGGTAAAAAAGGGAGATTACATGTTCTTAGATGCTTATTGCCCACAGGCTTGCTATGCAGTGGGAAAGGATGAAGAGTTGGTTTACATTTATTCTAAGGACTGTAACCGAGACGTGAAACTTTAAGAGAGGGGAATGGCGTATGAGATTAGAGAGACAGGAATTAAAAGATTTAATGAAAAATAAGATGATCCAGGCGGGACTTAGAGAAGACCATGCAGAGCAGACTGCCGAGGTTCTTACTTGGGCTCATGAGAGAGGCTATGCTTCCCATGGAGCAGTTCGTGTGGAGTATTACTGCGAGCGTATTTACAAGGGTGGAATTACCCATGAGCCCAATATTACATGGAAGCAGACGGGACCTTGTTCTGGTATTATGGACGGGGATAATGGTATTGGCTACTGGGTAGCTACTAAGGCTACCCAAAAAGCAATTGAGATGGCAAAGGAGAACGGAGTGGCAGTTGTTGGTATGGCAAATGTATCCCATACCGGAGCCATCGGTTATTATTCGGAAATGTGCGCAAAGCAGGGGCTGTTGGCGATTACATTCTGCCAGTCCGATCCTATGGCAGTGCCTTATGGCGGAACGGAACCATATTATGGAACCAACCCCATTTCCTTTGCTGCTCCGGCAGAAGACGGAAAGACGGTGGTGTTTGATATGGCGACTACCGTGCAGGCATGGGGCAAGATTTTAGACAAGAGATCCCAGGGTGCAAAGATTCCGGAAGGATGGGCGGTAGACGAAGAAGGACGTACCGTTACAGATCCTCATGAGGTAAATGCTTTGGTTCCGATTGCAGGGGCAAAAGGATACGGCCTTATGATGATGGTAGATGTATTTTCAGGTATCCTTCTTGGAGTACCTTTTGGCAAACATGTAAGTTCCATGTATTATGATTGTTCTAAGGGCAGAGAGCTAGGCCAGATGATTATTGTTATGGATCCGGAGAAATTTTGTGGGGCAGAGCAATTTATGAAAAATATGTCCAAGTCCTGCGATGAATTAAATGCTATGAAGCCGGCACCGGGATTTGACCAGGTTTACTGGCCGGGCCAGCGGGCAGTGCTTAGGAAAGAGAAAACTTATGAAGAAGGTGGCATTGAAGTGGTTGATGAGATTGTAGACTATCTTAAGAGTGATGCCATTCACTTTGATCGCTATGATCACAAGAATCGTTTTGCCGATTAATGATGTAAATCCATTCTGTCCATGGATGGAATGACAGGTGTAAGCAGAGAAGAAAAGGAAGAAGAAAGGAGCACACCCAGTATGTTAAAGACAGTGGTGAAAAAAGGAAGTTATCAGGATTCTGTAGTGCTGATGCTTTTGACGAATGAGCTTTCCTCTTTAGAGGGAGTAAACAAGATTCAGGTTATGATGGCAACTCCTGCCAACAAAGATATTTTCAAAAGCAGTGGACTTGACACAGAGGAGCTGATGGAAGCAAGTGCCAACGATATGGTGGTAGTAGCGGACGTGGCAGAAGAATCGGTGGTAGAAGCTGTTATGGAGAAAGTTGAAGATTTTCTTAAGAAACAGGCAACTGCCTCTGAAGGAAAGAAAGGGGCTGAAAGTGTCAAGTCCTGGGACAAGGCTCTTGAGAAAATGCCGGAGGCAAATTTGGCTGTTATTTCTATTCCCGGAGCCTATGCAGCTCTTGAGGCTGATCGGGCCTTGGATGAGGGCCTTAACGTATTCATGTTCAGTGACAATGTTACCATTGAAGATGAGAAGGCCTTAAAAGAGAAAGCTCATGAAAAAGGATTGGCTCTTATGGGACCTGACTGCGGTACCGGAATCATACAGGGTGTGCCTATTGCATTTACCAATAAAGTAACTCCAGGTTCTATTGGAATTATTGGAGCTTCTGGAACTGGTATTCAGGAAGTTACCACTATTATTGACAGGCTTGGAGAGGGTGTGACCAATGCCATCGGTATCGGAGGTCGTGACCTTAATGCCAAGATTGGCGGAATCACCATGATGGACATGATCGATGCCATGGAAGATGATGATACTGTGAAGGTATTGTTGATTGTTTCTAAACCACCGGCAAAGGAAGTAAGAGATCAAATTTCTGCAAGACTTTCTAATTTTAGCAAGCCGGTAGTTACCCTTTTTGTGGGAGAAAAACCAGACTATCATGAGGAAGGTTTCTACCATGCCTATACATTGGATGAGGCAGCTCGCCTTGCAGTAAGCCTGGTTCGCGGAAGCGAAGTTCCTGAAGCTACTGTTGATGTAGATACTTCTGAATTTTACAAGGCAGAAGATAATAAGACTATTAAGGCATACTACTCAGGAGGAACTCTGGCAAATGAGGCGGCCATGCTCATTAAAGATGCTATGAACTGCCAGGTTCCACCGGAGGATATTGAAGGATATATGCTTCAATTAGATGGTAATGTGGTTGTGGATTTGGGAGATGATGCTTATACCCAAGGAAAACCACATCCTATGATCGACCCTGCAAAGCGTATTGAATGCATGCAGGAGGCTGTGGATGACCCGTCTACGGGAGTGGTGCTTCTTGACATTATGTTGGGATATGGCTCTCATGAAGACATGGCTGGCTCCCTAATCCCTACCATCAAAGAGCTTCAGGCAAAGGCAGATGCCCAGGGAAGAAAGGTATTCTTTGTGGCAACTGTTTGTGGAACCAGAAGCGATTATCAGGGATATGACGAAGCAGTAAATAAATTAAAAAATGCAGGTGTGATTGTTTGCGAGAATAATAAACTGGCTTGCCGTACCGCAATTCGTGCCATTGGCAGAGATTTTGAGGAACCGGTAAAAGAGGTTCGAAAGAAAGAAACCGTAGCTTGCGAAAAACACGAGCCATCAAAAGAACTTAAGGCATTACTTTCAGAAAAGCCAAGAATCATTAATATTGGTCTTAAGAGTTTTGCGGAAGTTGTAGAACAGTTTGGATGTGAAGTGGTTCAGTATGACTGGGCACCTCCGGCTGGAGGAAATGTAAAGCTCATTAAGACTTTAAACTTCCTTAGAAATTATGAACAGATCGACCTTTGGAATCAGGAAGTAACAGCAAAGATTGTGGCTTCCCAGCCAGTATTAAAAGACAATGTCCGTGCTAAGGAAGTGATTCCGGAGTTTTCTAGAAATAATGGAAAGGTCATTCTCCATGCAGGTCCGCCGGTAGCTTATGAGAATATGCCAGATCCAATGCAGGGATCCTGCGTGGGAGCTGTTATGTTTGAGGAGTGGGCTGACACAGAAGAGGAAGCAAGGAAGATGCTGTCCCGCGGAGAGATTGAATTTATCCCCTGCCACCACTGCAATGCGGTAGGTCCTATGGGTGGTATTACTTCTCCAAATATGGCAGTTTTTGTAGTAGAAAATGAGACTGGCGGAAACAAGGCTTACTGTACCATGAATGAAGGAATCGGAAAGGTTCTTCGTTTCGGTGCTTACGACGAGGAGGTAGTAAATAGACTTCGTTGGATGCGAGATGTACTTGGCCCGACTCTTGGCAAGGTCCTTCGTGGAATGGAAAATGGTTTGGCTTTAAATCCATTGATCGCAAAGGCTATTGCCATGGGAGATGAGTTCCACCAGAGAAATATTGCAGCATCCTTAGCTTTCTTAAAGGAAGTGGCTCCGGCTATTACCGCTATGGATATGGAAGAAAAAGACCGTTATGACGTAATTAAATTCTTGGCAGACACGGATCAGTTCTTCTTAAATATTATGATGGCAACCGGAAAGGCTGTTATGGATGATGCCAGAAAAGATACAGACGGAACCATTGTTACTGCTATGTGCCGTAATGGTTATGAGTTTGGTATCCGTATTGCAGGTATGGGAGATGAATGGTTTACCGGACCGGTAAATACTCCACAGGGCCTCTACTTTACAGGCTATGATGCAGAGGATGCTTGCCCGGATATGGGTGATTCTGCCATTACAGAAACCTTCGGTGTAGGTGGTATGGCTATGATCGCAGCCCCTGCAGTAACAAGATTTGTAGGAGCTGGTGGTTATGAAGATGCCCTTCGCACCAGCAATGAAATGATGGAGATCGTCATTGACCGCAATCCAAACTTTACGGTTCCAACCTGGAACTTCCAGGGAATTTGCCTTGGAATCGATGCAAGACTGGTGGTAGAAAAAGGAATTACTCCAGTCATTAACACTGGTATTGCCAATAAGGTTGCAGGAAAAGGCCAGATTGGTGCCGGAACTGTACATCCTCCGATTGAATGCTTCGAGAAAGCCATTGTGGCTTACGCAAAGAAGCTTGGCTATGAGGCTGAATAATCATTTTTAAACCATAGCTTGCTATTTTATTTGTAGATAGGAGATTGAACATGGAGAAAAAGAAAGTTGTAATTGCCCTAGGAGGAAACGCTCTTGGAAATGACATTGACGAGCAAAAAGAGGCAGTGGCAAATACTGCTAAAGTCATTGTGGATCTGGCAGAACAGGGCCTGGATATTATTGTGACCCATGGCAATGGTCCCCAGGTGGGAATGATCCAGAATGCCATGGACAATCTGGCAGTTACCAATGAAAAGTATAAACAGATTCCCCTGCCTACCAGTGTGGCTATGAGCCAGGGCTATATTGGCATCGACCTTCAAAATGCCATAAAATATGAGCTTTACGAGCGAAAGATTGACGGAAAGGTATCTACAATCTTATCTCAGGTGGAAGTAGATAAAGAAGACCCTGCTTTTAAAAATCCTACAAAGCCCATCGGTAGGTTCCTAACCAAGGAAGAGGCTGATAAGATGGAGGCTAAGGGAATTCGCTGTATGGAAGATGCAGGAAGAGGCTACCGTATTGTAGTGGCTTCGCCTATGCCAAAGCGTATTCGGGAGTTGGAGACCATCAAGAGTCTGGTAAGTGCCGGTCATATTGTCATTACCTGTGGTGGCGGTGGAATCCCTGTGGTGAATGAGAATGGAAAATTAGTAGGCTGTAATGCAGTGATTGACAAGGACAATGCCAGCAGCCTCCTTGCTTCTAAACTGGGAGCAGATTTTTTGGTAATTCTTACTGCTGTGGAAAAGGTAGCCATTAATTTCGGAAAAGACAATCAAGAATGGTTATCAGACCTTACGGTAGAAGAGGCTGAAAAATATATTGAGGAAGGACAGTTTGCCAAGGGTTCCATGCTTCCAAAGGTGGAGGCGGCCATTCGATTTGCAAAATCAGGACAGGGAAGATCTACCTTGATAACCTTGCTTGAGAAGGCGGCAGATGGAATTGCAGGAAAAACGGGAACTGTGATTCATCAGTAGAAAATAGAAAAAGCTGGAGTTGAAAAAAATATGAATATACCTGTTAACTTTTTTATGTGGATTATGGCTTTCCTTCCTATCATCGCCTTGCTGGTCTTGATGATTAAGTTTAACTGGGGGGCCACAGAGGCTGCGGCAGTGGGACTTGTTATCACCATTGTCACAGGCCTTGCAGTTTACAAGGCGGACATTAAGCTGATCGCTTCGGAAAGCGCCAAGGGGATTTGGAGTGCCTTAATCATCTTGATCATTGTGTGGACGGCCATTTTAATGTACCAGGTGGGAGACGAAGCCAAGGCCTTTTTGGTAATCCGAAATGGTATGGGAAAATTACTTCCCAATGAACTGCTTCTGGTAATGGCCATGGGCTGGATCTTTGTTAGCTTTCTGCAGGGAATTACAGGATTCGGTGTGCCAGTGGCTGTAGGAGCCCCTCTTTTAATTGGAATCGGAGTATCCCCTATGTGGGCGGTTATTATTCCCCTCTTAGGACAATCCTGGGGGAACACCTTTGGAACCTTGGCGGCAGCTTGGGATTCCCTGGCAATGTCTGCAGGGCTTTCTGCCGGAAGTCAGGAATACTTTTTGGCAGCCTTTTGGACGGCTCTTTTCCTTTTGTTCTGGGACTTTGTTACGGGACTTGCCATCTGTTGGTTCTACGGAAAGGGAAAGGCAGTAAAAAAAGGCCTTCCTGCAGTAATTGTCCTGACAGTCATTCAGGGAGGGGGAGAACTTTTCCTTAGCCAGTTAAATACCACCCTGTCTTGTTTCCTTCCTTCCTGTCTGGCTTTAATCGTCCTTTTCCTTATGGGAAGAATGAAGATGTATAGGGATAGTTGGAGTCTTGCAGATAGCCCTATTATGGAGAGAAAGCCAGAAGGAAATAAAGAGGAAGAAGAGGTGCCTGATATGTCTTTGGTCCAGGCCTTTGTTCCGTATTTTCTTTTGTCTGCATTGACTTTAATCGTACTTTTGGTAAAACCAATTAATAGTTTCTTGGGTCAGTTTTCTGTGGGGCTAGCTTTCCCTGAAACTTCCACAGGCTATGGCTATGTAAATGCTGCTACAGAGAGTTTTTCTGCTTTTGCGCCATTTACTCATGCCAGCATGTTTTTATTTATTTCTGCCATCGTAGGCCTTATTTACTATAAGGGTAAGGGTTGGATTTCGGAAGGCGGTGTGAAGCGCATTTTCGTGAAATCTGTTTCCATGACCATGCCTTCTGGTATTGCGGTGATTGGATTAGTTATTATGTCGAAAATTATGAGTGGAACCGGACAGACAGTAGTCTTGGCTGAGGGAATTGCCAATGTTTTAGGAAAGGCCTATCTGATCTTGGCACCATTTGTGGGACTTCTTGGAACTTTTATGACAGGAAGCAATATGAGTTCTAACATTCTCTTTGGGGATTTCCAGAGAACCACTGCCAGCCTTTTGAAGGTCAGCGTGCCGGCAGTCTTAGGTGCTCAGACCGCAGGTGGAGCCATTGGGGCGGCAGTAAGCCCAAGCAAGATTATATTAGGAACCACCACTGCAAATATTCTTGGCAGAGAGGGAGAAGTCTTAAAGAAATTGCTGACCATTACTGTGCCTGTAACCATTGTTATTGGAGTGGCCTTGATCCTTGTGGCTAGTATCTAGAAATAGGAGGCAGATCCTAAAATGGAAGAAAAGAAATTTTTTAAAACAAAAGAAGGGGGACTTACTATAGCTTTTATTGTAATTATGATGGCTTTTGTTATAATTATGGTGGGCTTAAATAGTGCCTTAAATAGTTTATGTATGATTGGATTTCTGTTAATCGTAGTTGCAATGCTTTATTCACCGGTGAAGGTCTACGTTCTTGACCCTATGAAGCAGAAAAAATAGTTTAAAAACAACAAGAAAGGAAATTCAAAAAAATGATTGAAAATGTAACAGCAAGAATTGCAAGAGATTTAGAGTATTTAAAACAGTTTACCTCTACTCCTGGAAATGGATGTACCAGACTTCCCTTTACAAAAGAAGCCAGAGGAGCCGTTGATTTTCTTAAAGAAATAATGACAGAGGCTGGGTTAAAGGTGCAAGAAGACGTGGCTGGGAATGTATTCGGTACATTAGAAGGGACAGACCCTACCCTTCCTTGTGTTATGATGGGGTCTCATTTTGACTCTGTTATAAATGGGGGAGATTTTGATGGGATTGCTGGAGTAATCGCAGCCATTGAAGTGGCTAGACAGCTAAAGGACGAAGGCTTTGTGCCAGTTCGTAATTTTGTAGTTGCCGGATTTATGGATGAGGAAGGCATGCGCTTTGGTACCGGATATTTTGGATCTGGAGCAATGCTTGGCCACAGAGATGTAGACTACTGTAAGCACTATAAAGATGTAGATGGAATTTCTATTTACGATGCTATGAAATCTTATGGTTTGGATCCGGAGAAAATTACTGATGCAAAATGGCCGGAAGGATCCATTGGCCGTTTCTTAGAGCTTCATATTGAGCAGGGGCCGGTTCTTGATACAGAAGGTATAGAGCTTGGTTTGGTAAATGGTATCGTAGGAATTCAGCGCTATATGGTCAGTGTTCACGGAAGAGCAGACCATGCAGGAACCACACCTATGGATATGCGATTGGATGCGGTGGATGCAGCCACAAAGGTAATCTCAAAGATCCCGGATTGGGCAAGAGAAAAGGCTGATGGAACGGTTGCTACCACAGGACTTATTAAGGTAACTCCAGGTGGAATGAACATTGTTGCAGAGCAGGTGGATTTCACCGTAGATATTCGCTCTATGAATAATGACAATATCAATGATATTGCAAATCGCATTCGGGCAGCCTTAGACCGGGAAGTAAAGGCTATGGGTGGCAGTTATGATATTGACACCAAGCTTGTGATCACACCGGTATTCCTTTCTGAGGAAATGCTTGGTATTATGGAAGAAAGCTGCAAGAAGCGAGGATACAGCTATAGACAGCTTCCAAGTGGAGCAGGACATGACGCTTTGGAAATTGGACAGAGCATACCGACAGTTATGCTTTTTGTTCCAAGTAAAGACGGAAGAAGCCACTGCCCGGTAGAATTTACAAAATACAGTGATTTCGCTAAAGCATCTGTAGTAATGACAGACCTTGCGAAAGAAATGTTGGCAAAATAAAATCCCTTATTAGTGAAAGATAGAGAGGTAGACAATGGGAGAAGATAAGTTAAGCACTGAATACAAAAAAGATAATATTCGTCTGCTGCGAAGATACCTGCATTTGACACAGAAGGAATTTATCGGACAGTTCCTGGTGGATGAGAATGGAAAAGCTTCTATGAGCATTGCCACCCTCTCAAATCTAGAGGCAAAAGGAGGCAAACGCTTAAATGAAGTAGTCTTGGCTCTGGCAGAAAATTTGGCCATGGATGCTACCGTATTTTCTATGAAGCCAGAAGAGTTTGCAGAAAATTTAGACAACCTTTTGCCAAATACAGCAGATACAGAGATCATCCAAAAGAGCAATTCCAGAAAAGGAAATATTAATCAGCTTCTAAATGAGCTGACCATGTATTTTGCAGACCAGCTTTTTGATAAGCGGCTAAAAAAAGGCGATAAGATTGAGTCGGACCGAGTGCTGGCCTCCAAACTTGGGGTTGGCCGCTCGGCAGTAAGAGAGGCCCTAAAAGTCTTAGATGTTCTGGGAATGATCGACATCCGCCCGGGCCAGGGAAGTTATATTAGCAGCAATGAGGCAAATTTTTTCATTATCCCCTTGTCCTGGTCCCTATTTTTAAATGGAAATCAGATAGACAATATTGTAGAGGTTCGAAATCTATTACAGATTCGGGCAGCAGAGCTTGCTGCGGACTGTGATTCCAATGAGTGCATGTCCAAGCTCTATGAGATTTCTCACAAGTCCCACAAGGCATACGTGGAGCAGAATTACAAAGATTTCCTGGAGGATGATCTGGAATTTCACCTTTGCATCGCCGAGTGTTCCGGAAATCAGGTAATCTATAGCCTAATGCAGACCATCAATAACCTGATGAAGCGAGTAAGCCGTACCGGAATGGTAAATGAAGAACAGCTTCGGAATGTTTATGAGGAACACCAGAGAATTTATGGATTTATCCTGGCCCATGATGCGGCAGGGGCAAAAAAAGCTATGGAGGATCATATTGCCAGTTCTGTGGAGCGATATGATTACCGCAATTCCTGATTACACGTGGAAAATATGGATTCTGCAATGCTAGTCATCATTGCATTTGAAGCATATCTTACATGTGCAGGGAGGCAGTCATGGGAATAGATCGCGTTGGCTAAAGAGTTGTTTGCGCAGCTCTTTTTTTGTGTCATGTAAGGGAACATATCCCCTTTCGGCGGAGAGTGCGAGCTACGTCGACGCATTCCCTTTTATAGTGCAAAACCGGTTGATCACACAAAAACCTCAAACCATACTTTTTGAATGCTGGAATAAAATGCAAGATGCCATCAACCAGTTTTTAAACCGCTTTTATACGCGAAAAACCAGCGGTTTTCAGTATTTTAACGAATTTTATGCAAGATAGATATTGAAATTATGCAAAGACATTTGTATAATACTACTTGTTTGAAAAAGATTATAACTAAAAAAATAAATTTTAAGAAAGAAGGAACATACTATGAATTTTAGAGAAATTAATCCATCTCCTCGTACCCTCATGTGTCCGGGACCTGTAGATGCGGATCCTCGTGTACTTAGAGCTATGAGCGCACCGATTCTTGGCCAGTTTGATCCTGAATTTACCAGCTTAATGACAGAGACCATGGAGATGGCTCGTCAGGTATTTAAGACAGCGAACCAGCAGACTTATGTAGTAGATACCACTTCTCGTGGAGGTCTTGAGACCATCCTTACAGGAGCAATCTGTCCTGGAGACAAGGTTTTGATTCCGGCCTTCGGGCGTTTCGGATATCTGTTATCAGAGATCTTAGAGAGATGTGGCGCAGATATTACCCTTCTTGAGAGAGAGTGGGGAACTGTATTTGAGCCAGAAGAGATCGAGGAAGAATTAAAGAAGGGTGGCTACAAGGCAGTTGCATGTATCCATGGTGAGACTTCTACTTCCATGATGCAGCCAATGGCAGAGATTGGAAAGATTTGTAAAAAGTATGACGCCCTTCTTATTGTAGATACTGTAGCAACTTTAGGTGGTGTTGACATTCGTGTAGATGAGTGGGGAATCGATGCTTGTATCGCAGGTACTCAGAAATGTATTTCCGCTCCATCGGGATCTGCTTTAGTTACTTATAATGAAGCAGTAAGCAATATTGCAAAGGCTAGAAAGAAAGTAGAAAAGGGAATCCGGACTGCTTCTGATATTGATGGAACCCTTCCTGGAATTCCAAGCAACTACTTAGACATGGCCCAGCTTGAGGATTACTGGAGTCCACGTAGATTAAACCACCACACAGAGGCAACAGCCAACCAGTATGGAGTTCACGAGGCTCTTCGTATTATCCTTCAGGAAGGCTTAGATGCTCGTTTTGCTCGTCATAATCTGAACAACGAGGCCCTTTGTGCAGGACTTCAGGCAATGGGCCTTACAATCTTCGGTGATTTGAAGAATAAGATGCCAGTAGTAACAGCCATCAACATCCCAGAAGGAATCGATGGACCAACCCTTCGTGGCCAGATGCTAAATGACTTTGGCATCGAAGTTGCAACATCCTTCGGACCATTAGACGGAAAGATCATCCGTATCGGCAATATGGGATACTCAAGCCAGAAGAGAAACATTCTCCTTACCTTAGGAGCCCTTGAAGCAGTATTTATCAACAACAATGTTAAGATTAATGTTGGAGACGGTGTACAGGCAGCTCTTGAAGTTTACAGAAATGCAGAGAAATAAAAACCAATCTTAAATAATGGATTTAGGAATCGTCGAAGGAAGAAAGAACTTCTTCCTCCGGCGATTTTTCTATAAGAAGTGTGCTTCTTTTTTGCTTTTTGAGAAGAATTTTCAAAAAAACTTCTTGTAAAAACACATCTTACCACCTAGAATAGAACATAACTGTGTTATCATAGCAAGAATTTTCGGAAAGGAAAGATAAACAATGGAAATGTTATTAGACATTCTTTTAGATACTTGCCTCGATAGTATAAAGATGCTGCCATTTTTATTTGCAGCCTTTCTTTTGATTGAGGCTTTGGAACATTATTCCAGTGATTTTACAGCCAAGGCGCTGACAAAAGTAGGAAAAGCAGGCCCTGTGGTAGGAGCTGTCTTAGGATGTATTCCCCAGTGTGGATTTTCTGTAATGGCTTCAGACCTCTACGCTGGGGGAATTATTTCTGTGGGAACCTTGTTGTCAGTTTTTATTGCTACTTCCGATGAGGCAATCCTGATTATTATGGGGAATCCCGGATATTTAAAAGAAGTGGGAGCCTTGCTTCTTGCCAAGGTGATTCTTGCTATTGTGGCAGGTTATTTGGTGGATCTTTTTGGAAGAAAGTGGATTACAGAGCATAAGCTTGGGGGAGAGATCTGCCAGGACGATTCCTGTGGCTGTGACCACGGACATGGAGGAATCTTTCTTCCGGCATGGCGCCATACCTTAAAGATTTTTGTTTATCTTTTCATTTGCAACGGAATTTTAAATCTGGTAATGGAATTTTTTAGCATTGAACAGCTTTCTGCCTTTCTTTTAGGAAATACCCTTTTCCAGCCGGTAATTGCTGCAATCATTGGTTTGATCCCTAACTGTGCAGCTTCTGTAATTTTGACCCAGCTGTATTTAAGCGGAGCTATTTCTTTTGCTTCTGTTATTTCAGGCCTTAGCACCGGTGCCGGAGTGGGTCTTTTGATCCTTTTTAAGATGAACAAAAATGTCAAAGAAAATTTGAAAATCGTTGGAGTTTTAGTGGTAATTGCCATATTGGCTGGCCTTTTCATTGAATTATGCTTCTGATGGGGGTATAATGTGGAAAGATGAAGACCTCCAAAAAATAAAAAAGATAGGGAGACCTTCTTCGTAAATGAGAGATAACTTCAGGGGATTGTAATAAGGGAAAGAAGGAGATATTTATATGGGTAGTTTTACGAATGTATCAGAAACTTTACAGCAATTAACTGGAAGTGGCATCAATTCCTATCTTACCGGCGCTGTGCTAATGGGATTTTCAGCAGCAGGGATTGTGATCGGACTGCTGATTTGTTTCTTTGGTGTAAAGATTATGAGGCTTTTGGCTGCAGTTTTAGGTTTAGTAGTTGGAGCGGCAGCAGGAGCTTTAGTTGGAACCCTTCTTGATTTGGACTCTACACCTATGGTTATCGCCGTTGTGATAGCGGCTATTATTGGAGCAGTACTTTTGATTTTTTTGCGGAGACTTGCTTCCTTTGTTATGGTATTTATCTATGCACTGTCTATTTGCACCTTGCTTCTAGGGGTTCAGAAGAATGTGATTTTTACCATTATCTGCGTAGTAATTCCTTTGATTCTTGCTATTTTAGCGGCAGTATTTGTGGATCCTTTGATTATTGTATTTACAGGTCTTAGTGGTGGTATTTCTGTAGGAACATCTTTGGTAAGTCTTGTAAAGATTGATAATTCACTTGTAGGCTACGGCCTTGGTCTGGTAATTGCTATTTTAGGTATTGTTGCGCAGTTTGTTATGTATTCTAAGAAGCAGTCCAAGCATGATAAGCAGAAGGCAAAACTCTTCAGATCTTCTGACTCTAGAGAATCTGAGGTGGAACGTGCCAGACATCTTTTGGAAGATGAAGGAGACGATGATGACGACGAGATGATTTTCTTAGAGAATGATTCAGATGACGATGATGATCTGGATTATGATGACGACTTAGATTATTTAGATGACGACGATGATGATTATCTGGATGATTAAGTTCGAAGGAGATTGCTATGAAGATTGACATGCATTGTCACGTAAAAGAAGGTTCCTTGGATAGTAAGGTGTCCATAGATGAGTATATTACCCGTCTGAAAGAATTGGGTTTTGATGGGATGTTGGTGACAGATCATGATACCTACAACGGTTACCGCCAGTGGAAATACAATATGAAGGGATTGGTTCACCAAGATTTTCTGGTGCTAAAAGGCATCGAGTATGATACCAGAGATGGAGGACATATTCTGGTGATCATGCCTGAGAATGTTAAGATGCGGCTTTTGGAACTTCGTGGACTTTCGGTGACCACTCTCATTGATTTTGTGCATCATCACGGGGGGATCTTAGGACCGGCTCATCCTTGTGGGGGCAAGTATTTAAGCTATACCAATGCGAAAAAGCATTATACCAATCCGGAACTCATTAAACGTTTTGATTTTATAGAATCCTTTAATGCCTGTGAACCAGAAGAGTCCAATGCTCAGGCCTTGAAGCTAAAAGAAAAATATAGAAAGCCTGGAATTGGTGGCAGCGATGCCCACAAGTTAGATTGCATCGGTCTTGGTTATACAATTTTTCCGGAAAAGATTAGTTGTGAATCGGACTTGATTCGTCTGATCAAGGAGAAAACAGATATTAAAACCGGTGGTTCTCTCTATGGGAAGACCACAAAGGACAAGATGGGAAGAGCGGGCTTTTTTCTTACCTATTCCTTCTGGTGCTACAATATGTTCGGCACTCTTATGAAGTATAGAAAACGTAAAAAGACCGGTGCCAAGGAAGAATTAGACCATGCAACTATGGGAGAAAGCTAAAAAATTATGGAGTAGTTATGGAATTATATAATTGGATCTTATATTTTTATGTATATGGTGTGCTGGGATGGTGCACGGAAGTGGCCTACGCAGCATGTAAGCATGGAAAATTTGTGAACCGAGGGTTTTTAAATGGGCCTATTTGTCCGGTATATGGAATTGGAGTGGGAGTTGTAGTGCAGTTTCTGATGCCTCTAAGACATCAGGAACTGCTTCTTTATATAGCCTCCACGGTTCTGGTTACCATTGTTGAGGGACTGACAGGATTTCTCTTAGATAAGATCTTTCACCATAGATGGTGGGATTATTCCTCCTTAAGATTTAATCTTGGAGGCTATGTGTGCTTAAGATTTTCCTTGATCTGGGGAACGGTTTGCGTCTTTATTGTGAAGGTTTTTCATCCCATTGTTTTGGATTTGCTTGCCATGATTCCTTTTTGTGTAGGACTGGCTCTGATCGTAATCCTTGGGATTTCTCTTTCAGCGGACCTTTATGTAACAGCATCTGCAATCCTTAAGTTTAATAAACGTTTGCAGTCTATGGAGAAAATTGCAGAGGAACTTCGCAATCTTTCTGACAAGATGGGAGAAAATATTTACGAGGGAGTTGTAAATAGTGCCGAAGCCAAAGAAGAAGGCCTAAGGCGGATGGAAAGTGCCCAGGAGAGCATGAAGGAGCGTTTGGAAAGTGCCCAGGAGAGTGTACAGGAGCGTATGGAAAGCGCCAAAGAGACTATGCAGGAGCGTATGGAGAGTGTTCAGGAGCGCATCGGAAGTGCCCAAGAAAGCATGCAGGAACGCCTAGGAAGTGCCCAGGAAAGTATGAAGGAGCGCATCGGAAGTGCTCAGGAAAGTATGCAGGAGCGTATCGGAAGTGCCCAGGAGACTATGCAGGAGCAGCAGGAAAGATACCGGGAATTGCAGAAAAAATATGCGGAACTTGCCAGCCTGCCAGGTAAAGTCAGTCGGCGTCTTATGAGAGCCTTCCCTAACATGACCGCCCCGGGATTTGAGCAAGCAATGGAGAAAATCCGAGAAGCTATGGAAAATCGCAAGTAGGCTATCCTGGTTTTATTTTTGATACATATTATCCATATGGGCTTTGCGACTTGCTTCTTGTTAATTATGTATGCTACAATGTTCTGAAAAGTTTACAATTGTTTCATTTATTATTGTTTTGAACAATTCTATAAAAAGTTTTCAGGTAGGAGGATTTGTAAAATGGGAATGACAATGACCCAAAAGATTCTGGCTGCTCATGCAGGACTTGACTGCGTGGAGGCTGGTCAGTTAATAGAAGCCAAGTTAGATATTGTAATGGCGAATGATATTACAGGACCAATGGCTCTGCCAATTATTAAGCAGATGTCAGACAAGGTTTTTGATAAAGATAAGGTGGTATTTGTACCAGACCACTTTACCCCAAATAAAGATATTAAATCTGCAGAAAACTCCAAGGCTATCAGAGAGTATGCCAAGGAGCAGGGACTTTCCTGGTATTTTGAGCAGGGAAAATCTGGTGTAGAACATGCCATCCTTCCAGAGGCTGGTGTGGTAACTGCAGGAGATTTGATTATCGGAGCAGATTCTCATACCTGTACCTATGGAGCTTTGGGAGCATTTTCTACAGGCATGGGAACTACAGATGTGGCTGCAGGTATGGCAACTGGTATGGCATGGTTTAAGGTGCCGAGTGCTATTAAGTTTGTATTAACAGGAAAGCCAAGCCAGTATGTTAGCGGTAAGGATGTGATCATCCATATTATTGGAAAGATTGGTGTAGACGGTGCCCTTTACAAGTCTATGGAATTTGCCGGAGAGGGTATTGCAAATCTTTCTATGGCAGACCGTTTTACCATTGCTAACATGGCTATTGAGGCTGGTGCAAAGAATGGTATCTTCCCAGTGGATGACAAGACCAAGGAATATTTAGCAGAGCACTGCAAGAAGGAATATACGGTATATGAGGCTGATGAGGATGCTGTTTATGAGCAGGTAGTAGAGATTGACCTTTCTGAGGTTCGCCCAACCGTAGCCTTCCCACATCTTCCGGGAAATGCTAAGACCATCGATGAGATTGAGGCTATGGAGCCTATTAAGATCGACCAGGTAGTGATTGGTTCTTGTACTAACGGACGTATGGAAGACATGAGAAGAGCAGCTGCAATTCTTAAAGGCCAGACTGTTCACCACGATGTGAGAGTTATGGTAGTTCCTGCTACTCAGAAGATTTACAAGCAGTGTATTAAAGAAGGCCTTATGGAAATTTTTGTAGATGCAGGCTGTGCAGTAAATACCCCAAGTTGTGGACCTTGTATGGGAGGTCACATGGGAGTTATGGCAGCAGGTGAGAAGTGCGTATCTACTACCAACCGTAATTTCGTAGGTAGAATGGGACACGTAGATTCCTTGATCTACTTAGCTTCACCGGAAGTGGCAGCAGCCAGCGCCATTGCCGGATATATTGCAAATCCAGAGAAAGTAGGTGCCAAATAATGAAAGCTTTAGGACATGTATTTAAATATGGGGATAATGTAGATACAGACGTAATTATCCCAGCAAGATACTTAAACTCTTTTGATGCCAAGGAACTTGCAAGCCATGCCATGGCAGATATTGATGCTACCTTTGCTGAGAAGGTACAGCCGGGAGACTTGATCGTAGCCAACAAAAACTTTGGATGCGGTTCTTCTAGAGAGCATGCGCCTTTGTGTTTGAAAGCAGCAGGAGTAAGCTGTGTAATCGCAGAGACCTTTGCCAGAATTTTCTATAGAAATGCTATTAATATCGGACTTCCTATTATCGAGTGTGTGGAAGCTGCAAGAGGAATTGAGGCAGGAGATGAGGTTGAGGTAGATTTCGACAGCGGAATGATCTACAACCGTACCAAGGGAACAGAATTTAAGGGACAGCCATTTCCGCCATTTATGCAGAATATTATTACAGAGGGCGGCTTGGTTAATTACGTAAATCATAAGAACAACAAATAGTTATAAGAAAGGCGAGAGAGAACATGAATCTACAGTATAAGAGCACTAGAAACTCTAAGTTAAAGGTTACTGCATCCCAGGCAATTCTTAAAGGATTGGCACCGGATGGAGGATTGTTCGTTCCAGAGACTCTTCCTAGCTTGGATGTGTCTATGGAGGACTTAAAGGATAAATCTTACCAGGAGATTGCCTACCTGGTTATGAAACAGTTTTTGACAGATTTTACAGAAGAGGAATTAAAATCTTGTATTAACAAGGCCTATGACAGTAAGTTTGATACCCAAGAGATTGCTCCTCTCGCAAAAGTAGATGGCACTTATTATTTGGAATTATTCCACGGTGCTACCATCGCATTTAAGGATATGGCCTTGTCCATCCTTCCACATTTGCTTACAACTTCAGCTAAGAAGAATAAGGTGGAAAATGAGATCGTAATCCTTACAGCAACTTCCGGAGATACAGGAAAGGCAGCTATGGCAGGATTTGCAGATGTAGAGGGTACCAGAATCATTGTATTTTATCCAAAGAATGGTGTCAGCAAGGTCCAGGAACTTCAGATGGTAACCCAGAAGGGAGCCAATGTAGATGTAGTGGCAATCCATGGTAACTTTGACAATGCCCAGAGTGGTGTAAAGGCTATGTTTGAAGACAAGGCCTTGGCAGAGGAACTTGGAAAGAAAGGCTACCAGTTCTCTTCTGCAAACTCCATTAACATTGGACGTTTGGTTCCTCAGGTGGTTTACTATGTATATGCTTATGCAAAACTTTTGGCCCATGAAGAAATTGCAGAGGGAGAACTAATCGACGTGGTAGTTCCTACCGGTAACTTTGGAAATATTTTAGCTGCATATTATGCAAAGAATATGGGAGTGCCGATTGAAAAGCTGGTTTGTGCTTCTAATGAAAATAAAGTCCTCTTTGACTTCTTCCAGACAGGAACCTATGATAGAAACCGTGACTTTATTTTAACCACATCTCCTTCTATGGATATTTTGATTTCCAGCAACTTAGAGCGTCTCATCTACCTTATTACGGGAGAGGATTCTGAAAAGACAGATGCTTTTATGCAGGAATTAAAGCAGGATGGCAAGTATGCAGTGACAGAGGATATGAAGGAGAAACTTGCAGACTTTGAGGCGGGATATGCTACAGAGGCTCAGACTTCTCAGATGATCCATGATGTTTATGCAAAGACTGGCTATGTGATGGATACCCACACAGCAGTGGCGGCTTATGTTTGCGATGCTTTAAAGAAAGAAGGAAAGCTTGATAAGAAGTGCATAGTTGCTTCTACTGCAAGTCCTTTCAAATTTGTAAAGAGTGTAATGACTTCTATTGATCCATCTTATGAGAATGCAGATGAATTGGCTCTTATGGATACCTTAAAGGAGACTGCTGGAGTAGAACTTCCCCAGGCAATTAAGGATATTATGGATGCCAATATTCTTCACAATCTGGAGTGTGACGTAGATCAGATGGAAGCTACTGTAAAATCTGTTCTTGGATTATAGGTCTTAGAAGGAGAGAAAAATGACCAATATTATTGGGATCATCACCCTAGCATGCGGACTCTACTGCTTGTACGGGGCGGGACTTATGCGATTTAAGGGAGAAATCAAGCAGTCCTTAGTTATGGTTAAAAAAGTAGATCTTAAGACTTGTATGGACCTAAAAGGGTATTGTAAGGAAGCTCAGGTACCCCTGTTTGTGTTGGGGGCTGTAGTTACTCTCTATTCTCTTGTGGATATTTACAATACACAGTTTGGTGGATTTACCATGCTTTATTGGATTTTGCTTGTCTTAGCAGCAGTTTCTCTGATTTGGTATACAAAGAAAATCAGGGAAATAAATAAAAAATATTTTGGTATATTATAGAATTGTAAATTTCATGTAAATGAGTTATAATGCTTTTAGATACCTGGGGTGTGCGATACCCTCTGTTATTTTGAACCTACAATATTTTAAACGGGACTCTTAAATCTTCGTAATATGTCAAGCCTTCATTGCGCAGAGGAAGACAAAAAAGCGAATGCGGACACCCACCTAGCTGAGGCTAGGAGTCAAAATACAGAAACCGGCATCCTGGGCCTAGAGAAAGAATATGGAGGAGTTACCTTTTGGTGGCTCTTTTTTTTATACAGATTGCAAACTAGACAAACTTATGCATTTTGTGTAAAATAGGCTTCGAATGTTTAGGAGAGCTTATGAAAACGATTAGAAAAATATATGAACAAATCACGGATATTACATCCGGTATCTCCGGCCATCATGTGGGAGCCTATGCAGCACAGACCGCATATTTTTTGATGTTGTCCATCTTCCCTATTATTTTGCTCTTGCTTACTATGGTGAAATACACCCCCCTTACTAAGGCGGACATTATGACGGCGGTGATACAGCTTTTCCCTTCCTCGGTCACTTCTCTGATTACTTCTATTGTGAATCAGGTCTATAGTCAGTCCCTAGCTATGGTGCCTTTAACTTTAATCGTAACCATGTGGGCTGCTGGAAAAGGGGTGCTGGCCTTGACCACAGGCCTTAACAATGTATACAGCTGTGTAGAGACCCGTAACTATGTGATTCTTAGGATCCGGGCCACCGTGTATACGGTCATGATGCTCATGGTAATTATTGTTCTTTTGGTACTGGCGGTTTTTGGTAATACCTTAGACGTATTTATTGGGAAATATCTTCCTTTTGTGGCAGATGTTTATCGCAAGATTTTAGGACTTCGGTCTATGATCACCTCGGTGATTATGATCTTCTTTACCTTGATCGTCTACAAGTTTCTGCCCAATAGAAAATGTAAGTTTTTAAGCCAGATTCCAGGAGCTGTCTTTGCCACAGCAGGATGGATGGTGGTGTCTTGGATCTTCTCTGTTTATTTGGATGTTTTTACAGGATTTTCTACCATGTATGGAAGCCTTACCACCATTGTATTGGTTATGCTGTGGATGTATTTTTGTATGTACTGTATCCTTCTTGGAGGAGAGGTGAATGTCCGGATAGAGGGGATGTTTTTGGCAAATAAATCTGAAGAGTAGGTGTTGATAATTTTTAAAAGAAATGTTTGAGAAATCAAACGTTTCTTTTTTATACTTTCATGGAAGAATATAGTATAATAATATATAAGAATAAAAGAAGGAAAAGGATAAAATGATGCAAATAAAAAATTTAGCAGGAAAGGAGCTTCGAGGAGCTAAAAGATTTGTCCCCGATGGAATCTTGCGACAAGGAACTTTAGTGCTTGGCTGTTTTTCAAAAGAGACTTTAGTTGGAGTAGTTGTCTTGATGAAGAGAGAAGTAGACTGGATAGTGACTTGGCTCTATGTGGAAGCGGAGTATCGGAAGCGGGGCTATGGAAGCACTCTTCTTTGTGGGGCTGTAAGGGCAGCAAAGAGTGCAGGTGCTGTAAGTCTTTCGATGGATTTGGATGGCGATTGCAAGGAAGGGCGCTTAATGGCTCTTATGCTGACAAAATATTTCTTCCGTCTTCATTTTGATCGAATGGCCAAGGTAGAAGTGACAAGAAAACAGCTTGAAAAATCTGTGATTTTCACAGATTCAAGGTACACGGGGGAGAAGAAAAGGCAGTCTGCTAAGGTAACTTCCCTGCGGGATTTAAAGTCCAAAGAGCTTTTTACATTTTTGGAGGACTGTGAAAGGCGGGGGAATTATCTGGTGAGCCGTGCTGATTACCGAAATGCCGATGGAAAGGTAAGCAAGTTGTTGGTATCTGAAGGACAGATTGTGGGAGTGGTGCTTTTGGGACGTACAGAGGAGAAAGTGTATGAACTTCAGCTAAGTTACCTGGAGAAAAAGCATCAAATAGACTTTATCAGACTGATTCGAGCGGCTGCTATAAGTCTTCAGGAAATAGAAGAATGGGAAAAACTAGAATTTGTTTGTATGGATTCTACAGTTTTGCAATTGGCAGACCATATTTTCCCAGAAAAAGAGGTTAAGTGGAAGTGCCTGATCACAGGAGACAGGTGGTTATAGAAGGGGATATAGGAGGAAACTATATGGGATTATTTACGAAAAAGAAAACACAAAAGGAACTGGTATCAGACCGTCTACAGGCTATGAGGGCTGATGAGAAACAAACTCTGTCGGAGTTTTATCATTTAGAGATGGGGCAGGAGGAAGAAATCCAAAAAAAGATTGACAATCCGCCATCTGGTATCTGGAAGAAGAATCGTTATAAGGAGAAAAAAAGAGCAGAGTTAGAAGATCTTAAAGAGGAGCATGACAAGCTCTTTAACCGAGAGGGAATGGCTGCTGCCCAGAAGATGAGCACCAGTGTGAACCAGGAATTAGACAGAAAAAAAGGAGAGAAGGAGCTTGCGAGCGTCTCAGAGATTGAGGAAGTATTTCAAAATCTGGAAATTTATGATGCTAAGGAATTGGTGCAGCAGGAGGCCTTGCTACCTGTTACAAAACGCTATAATGCCTGTAAAAAAGCCTTGGAATCTTGTAAGAATGATGAAAGGCCAGACTTGGATGAGAAGACAGAGGAATCGGTAAAGACCGCTCTTGTGACCATTCTAGGTGGGAATGTGGATCCGGATCAGGCGATGGAATTTGTGGAAAGTAAGCATATAGTGCTTCAGAAACTCTTGTATTATCGGGCCTTGTTAGAGAGTATGGAGCAGGAAGTGAGTATCATGATTCGTCAGCCCGGAGCGAATCTTTTAGGGCTTAAAAAAAGCGAATACGCAAAGCTTTATGGTCAGCGGCTAGCGGTAGATGCCCTGGTGGCTCGTGCTGTAATGCAGCAGGGAAATTTGCTACAAGAATATCAAGAGTATCAGCAAAATCAGCAGGAAGAGGATCAGATTGGAAGAGTATCCTATAGGGTGGAGGATGAGGATTTTGTAATACTGAATACGCAAGAAGAGAAAGCAGAAAAGAAGGAAGAACAGAAAAAGAATAAGAATAAAAAAATAGAATCTCCCTATGAGACCCTCTACGATAAAATGAAAGAGGTGGAGTTAGAGTATACTTATGTACCCTATGGCTGTAAGCGGGCGGAATATTTTTTGGGAATTTATAAGAATCTTAAGAGCTATTTGGAAAAAAGAATTCAGAAAAAAAACGAGAACCTGGAGAAGGAGTGGCTGCAGATTCGCGAGGCTATGAAAAAAGATGGCCTTCGTAGGAAGATGGGAGCAGTCGCAGATATTACTACTTTTTCTCTTACATTGATTAAAAAAGAAGAATTTGGGTTGGATTTTCTGAAAAATACGGATGAAGCACTTTTCCTTGAATACGCAGTCCAGGCAGTGGCTGAGGCTTTCTCTCAGGCAATGAAGGACACGGCGGAAAAAACTGGTGTGATTGATAAAGAAGATGCAGAAAGGGTAAAAAATGAGGTAGAGAAGCTTAAACAGGAACTAAATTCAGATGAGAGGAATAAAGAGGGGATCGAAAAAGCAAAAGTTGCCTTTAAAGCTGCAAGAGTTGAAGGTATCGAACAGACCTGGCAGAAGTATCCGGAATGCTTTTCTTATTATGAATTCATGAATGATGAGGTGGTAAAGACCAATCAATATCTAGAGGGAAAACGTAAGGAAAAAGGACTTTTTGAAACCTATGACTTCAATGTTTTTGATTCCAATAAACCGGAGGTACTTAAGGATTATCTAAAATATTATAAGGAACATTATCTAGATCAAGAAGGTCACGATCCTATGTATGATGAAATCTATGTATATCTAGAAAAACATATAAATTATCGAGTGGAGGCCCAGACCAGGCTGAAGAAGCTTGCAGAACGAGGACCGGTGGAAAGTTACAAAAAAGGAAAGACTTGGGAGGTTAATGAGAAGAAAGGAAAGTATGTCTTGAAAGGATTTGAGACAACAAAGCAGAATACAGGCCAGGGATGTTGGTCGGTAGCTATGGCGGCCATGCTCCAGTATCGAGGCGTCCAGGTGAATCAGACGGATATTCGCAGTCATCGTTTTGAAGCAGACACTAAAATTAACTATAATTCCAGCTATTACCAAAATATGAATTGTGCCCTTGATATTGCATACCATGCAAATCTTTTAGCGGAACTTGCACCAGATACCATGATGAAGCAGATGTTCTTTGTTACAGTGCCAGCTAAGGATGAAATGAAGAAAAGAATTCAGAATCTGGCAAAAGAAGCCATCGGAAAGAGCCATGGACCTATAGCAGTGCTTTTTAAGGGACATTATCGTGTCATTTATGGTTGTGAGGGAGAAAAAGTGATTATGCATGATCCGTTGAAGGAAAAGGCTGAAACCGTAAGTCTTGATAGTTTGATTGACCAGATGAAAGGGGCTAAAGATTTAAGTTTTTACTGGTTGGCGGATTTGCCAAAAGCAAATAAAGAAGGGGAACGAGTCCTGGAAGTGGAAAACAAAGACATTGACATTCGTTATGACAAAGAGGGGGTTTTAGAGTATAAGGGAATCGATGAGTATGAGGATCCAAGCCTTTCCATCGTCCGCAATGGTTATGCCCAGTTCTGTACAGCTGGAAATATGAGGAGTCGTTTAGAGTATGTATACCTGCCAGCTAGCAAGAAACAGAAGGTGGGATAGGTTGGCCTATTTATGGAACTCATTCTTCGGATAAAATTTTAGTACTTGACAAGCAGAGGAAAACCGTGCTAGAGTCTTGTCAGATATAGTGTGTTACTCAATTTTAAGGAGGCATTAACTATACATAGCAATCAGTGTTTATGTATGTTAATGCCCTTTTTTCGTTGCAGGAAGCCGGCAACCTGTAGGGGAGGAAGGTTTTCATACATGACGGAAAAAAGAAAAGGAGTAAGACACATGAAAGACAAAATTTTTACCGTTTTGCAGCGTGTGGGGCGAAGCTTTATGCTCCCGATTGCAATCCTTCCTGTGGCAGGGCTTTTGCTTGGAATCGGAAGCTCATTTACCAACGCTACAACCATTGAAACCTATGGATTAACCAGTATCCTGGGAGAGGGAACCATCCTTCATTCTCTGCTGATTATTATGAATAGCGTAGGAAGCGCAGTTTTTGACAACCTACCCTTGATTTTTGCAATCGGTGTTGCCATTGGTATGGCAAAGAAAGAGAAGGAAGTGGCGGCCCTAGCAGCGGTAATTGCCTTCTTTGTTATGAATACAGCCATCAATGCTATGTTAAATGTAACAGGAGACATCCTGGAAAATGGGGAAATCGCAGAGACCGTGTTAGATGGAACCATTACTTCGGTATGTGGAATTCAGTCCCTGCAGATGGGTGTGTTTGGAGGTATTATCGTAGGACTTGGAGTTGCAGCCCTCCACAATCGCTTCTATAAGATTCAGCTTCCGGCAGCCCTAGCTTTCTTTGGAGGCACTCGTTTTGTTCCTATTATTTCCACAGTAGTTTACATGTTCGTGGGAATTGCCATGTACTTTGTATGGCCGGTAGTTCAGAATGGAATTTATGCTTTAGGAGGTCTTGTGACAGGATCTGGATATGTAGGAACTTTGATCTTTGGACTCATTAAGCGGGCTTTGATTCCCTTTGGTCTTCACCACGTATTCTACATGCCCTTCTGGCAGACTGCTGTTGGAGGTTCCATGGAAGTGGCAGGACAGATGGTGCAGGGAGGTCAGAATATTTTCTTTGCCCAGTTAGCAGATTCTGCAAATGTTACTCACTTTAGCGCAGATGCTACCAGATATTTCTCCGGAGAATTTATTTTCATGATCTTTGGACTTCCCGGAGCAGCCCTGGCAATGTACCAGTGTGCTAAGCCTGAGAAAAAGAAAGCAGCTGGAGGACTTCTCTTATCTGCAGCCTTAGCTTGTATGGCAACCGGTATTACAGAGCCTTTGGAATTTTCTTTCCTTTTTGTGGCTCCGGCCTTATTTGCTGTACAGGTAGTCTTAGCAGGTAGTGCTTACATGATTGCCCATATTTTAAATATTGCAGTGGGACTTACCTTCTCCGGCGGTTTCCTTGATTTCTTCCTCTTTGGTATTTTACAGGGAAATGAAAAAACCAGCTGGATTCGGGTGATTCCTGTGGGAATTATTTACTTCTTCCTGTATTATTTCATTTTCAAGTTTATGATCTTGAAATTTGACTTTAAGACTCCTGGCCGTGAGGACGATGATGTGGAGACAAAGCTTTATACTAAGGCTGATGTCAATGCTAGAAAAGAGGCAGGAAAGGATGAAACTGGTTCTGATAGCAAGGATCCTTTAAGCGAGACCATTACCAGGGGACTTGGTGGAAAGCAGAATATTTCTGACGTAGACTGTTGCGCTACCCGTCTTCGTTGTACCATACATAATGCAGACCTTGTTAATGATGCCCTCCTAAAATCTACAGGGGCTTCCGGAGTGGTTCACAGGGGCCAAGGTGTACAGGTGATTTATGGACCAAATGTTACAGTTATTAAAGCAAACTTAGAGGATTACCTTGAGAGTGCTCCAGATACTTTGGAGACCAAAGAGGAAGAGGTTGTCGTAGAAGAAAAAACAGAAGTTACAGAGGGTCAGAAAAAAGTTGTAGATCGTATTGTTATTAGCAGTCCTATTACAGGTTTGGCAGCAGATTTATCCACCACTCCTGATGAAGCTTTTGCAGAGAGAATGATGGGAGACGGAGCGGTGGTAACACCAGAGGATCCTTATGTGAAAGCACCGGAAGATGGTGAGGTTGCCTTTATATTTGATACCAAGCATGCTATAGGATTTGTGACAGATTCCGGAATCAGTCTTCTGATTCATATGGGAATTGATACTGTAAAATTAAATGGTGAAGGCTTTGAAGCCTTAGTGGAAATTGGACAGAAGGTAAAGAAGGGAGACCCCTTGTTGAAATTGGATCTAGAGTATTTAAAAGCTCATGCTCCTTCTGTTGCATCACCGGTTCTTTGCACGGAACTTGAGGATAATCAGAGAATTCACTTGTTGAGGGAAGGCAAGATAGAGGCGGGAGAACCCTTGTTTGAAGTGGAAATCCTGGAATAAAATTGCCGCCAGGGGGAAATTATGCTGTATAGAATTGAAAGAATTTTAAATCATAATTCTTTTATGGGAATTTCAGGTGATAAGAATCAAGACTGTTTGATTATGGGAAAAGGAGTGGCTTTTGGGAAAAAAGTTGGACAAGCCATTGAACTTCCGGCAGATGCTAAGGTATACTCTTTAAGGGAGCTTACAGAGCGGGGAGATGCAAAAGACATTGTGGCAACAGTCTCTCCTGTTTGTCTGGAGCTAGCCAACGAGGTCTTAAACCGTGGAGAGCAGGAGTTTGGAAAGGTAGACAGGTCCATCTTATTTTCTATGGCAGATCACCTGGATTTCGCTATTCGACGAATGCAGCATGGTGAACATATTAGTAATCCCCTCACAGAGGATATCAGGGTGATGTTCTATAAAGAGTATAAAGTGGCTTCCTGTGTAAAGGAACTTTTACAGGACAGGCTTTCATTAGCCATCGATGAACATGAGATTGGCTATCTGGCCCTTCATGTTCACGCGGCCATAATGGATGAGAATGTATCCCAAGCTATGGAAATTGCAAGAACGGTAAGAGAATGTATTTCCTTGGTAGAGCAGGAGACCGGTCATAGCATAGATGTACTTTCCCTGGGATATAATCGTCTTATGAATCATGTGCGCTATATGTTGGCAAGAGCGTTAAATGGCGAGAAACTTAAGATGAATATTAATGATTATATGTCTGTGAAATTTCCGGGAGCCTATTTATCGGCGGAACGGATCTGCAGACAGATGAAAAGAAGTTTGAAGCTTCCCATTCCAGATGTGGAAATTGGATACCTTGCTATGCATTTGGAACGTTTGATTGAAGCTGAGACTAATGAATGATTGTTAGATTCTTGTGGGAGACAGGATGATTTATGGCTTGCATAGAATAATTGTTCTACCTTTCGCAAGAGTTTAAGAATAAATATAAACAAAAAAAGGAGATTGGTTCAATGAAAACATTTGATTACACAATTAAAGATGAGTTAGGAATTCACGCAAGACCAGCAGGATTACTTGCAAAAGAAGCTAAGAAGTTTACTTCTGAGTGTACTCTGACAAAAGATGGCAATACAAAGAAATTGACTCAGCTTATGATGTTAATGTCTCTTGGTGTTAAGCAGGGAGAGACTGTAACGGTAGCAGCAGATGGCCCAGACGAGGATGAAGCAATCGTAGCTTTAAAGGCTTTTTTTGAGGAAAACCTCTAGAAAAATGCCTTGACATATTTTCTTCATATGATAGAATTGTTAAGGTATGAAGAAAAAAGGTAATGATCGTGTTTTTAAGATTATGATTTTCCAACAGAGAGAGGGAATCACCGGCTGTAAGTTCCCTTTGGTTCAGATGATAATTGACTTTCCCACGTGAACTGCATTCTTGAATCTTGTATTAAGAAGTAGTAGAGGATGACGCAAGCTGCACGTTACGCAGACAATGAGTGCATAGAGCCTAAGAGCTATATGAATCAGGGTGGTAACACGGGTATATAAGACTCGTCCCTAGTTAGGGACGAGTCCTTTTTTATTTATTAGGAAAATTCGTTCCTAGATCGCTTATACAAAAAACCTATAGGAAAGGAAAAACGAATATGAAAAACATGTTGCAGAACATCAAAGATGAAGCTATCGCAGCCATTGAGAATGCGGATCGTTTGGAATCTTTAAATGATGTCAGGGTAAAGTTTCTTGGAAAGAAGGGAGAACTTACCGCAGTATTAAAAGGAATGAAGGATGTTGCACCGGAGGAGAGACCGAAGGTGGGACAGATGGTAAATGAGACCAGAGCTGCTATTGAGTCTTTATTAGAAGAGAGTAAGGCAAAATTAGAGCGTGCCGTAAGAGAAGAGAAGTTAAAACAGGAAGTCATTGATGTTACCCTGCCTTCTAAGAAAAACTTGGTAGGTCATCGTCATCCAAATACCATTGCCTTAGAAGAAGTAGAGAGAATCTTTACAGGAATGGGCTATGAGGTAGTGGAAGGACCGGAAGTGGAATATGATGAGTATAACTTTGAGAAGTTAAACATTCCGGCAGACCATCCGGCGAAGGATGAGCAGGATACCTTCTATATTAATAAGGACATTGTGCTGCGTACCCAGACATCTTCAGTACAGGCTCGTGTAATGGAAAAAGGCCAGCTTCCAATTCGAATGATCTCTCCGGGAAGAGTATTCCGTTCAGACGAAGTGGATGCAACTCACTCACCATCCTTCCATCAGATTGAGGGCTTGGTAATTGATAAGAATGTATCCTTTGCAGACTTAAAGGGAACCTTGGCAGAATTTGCAAAAGAATTATTTGGACCAGATACAAAGACCAAATTCCGTCCTCATCATTTCCCATTTACAGAGCCAAGTGCAGAGGTAGATGTATCCTGCTTTAAGTGTGGAGGCAAGGGCTGCCGTTTCTGTAAAGGCGAAGGCTGGATTGAGATTTTAGGTTGTGGAATGGTACATCCCCACGTATTAGAAATGTGCGGAATCGACCCAGAAGAATATACCGGATTTGCCTTTGGTGTAGGATTAGAGAGAATCGCCCTACTAAAATACGAAATCGACGACATGCGCTTACTGTATGAGAACGATATCCGATTCTTAAAGCAGTTCTAACGACATAGTAAAAATAGGCATAGATGAATGCAAAACGAAGATAATCCATGATGAATTCAAGCGTTTCGCAATCATCTAGGGATATAAACAGGAGATAGAAGGAGTAAAGTATGAATACATCATTATCATGGATAAAAGCCTATGTTCCGGAGCTTGAAGTGACAGCTCAGGAATATATGGATGCAATGACATTGTCCGGAACCAAGGTTGAAGGATATGAAAGACAGGATGCTGACTTAGAGAAGATTGTGGTTGGCCAGATCGATAAGATTGAAAAACACCCAGATGCAGATAAATTAGTTATCTGTCAGGTAAATGTAGGAACTGAGACGATTCAGATTGTTACAGGTGCTCAGAATGTCTTTGAGGGAGCTAAGGTTCCTGTAGTTTTAGTTGGTGGTCGCGTGGCAGGTGGCCATGAGGCTGGCTCTAGAGTAGAAGGTGGAATCAAAATCAAAAAAGGAAAACTTCGTGGAGTGGAAAGCTTCGGAATGATGTGCTCTATTGAAGAGCTTGGATCTAACCGTGACATGTATCCGGAAGCTCCGGAAGAGGGAATCTACATTTTCCATGACGACGTGGAAGTAGGAGCAGATGCAGTGGAAGTTTTAGGACTTCACGATACTGTTTTTGAGTATGAAATTACATCTAACCGTGTGGACTGCTACAGCGTTATCGGTATTGCTAGAGAGGCTGCAGCTACCTTTAACAAAAGCTTTTGCCCACCGGTAGTTACAAAGACTGGCAATCAGGAAGATGTAAATGATTATATTAAAGTAACCGTTAAAAATGAAAAGCTTTGCCCAAGATATTGTGCAAGAGTGGTAAAGAATATTAAGATCGGACCATCTCCAGAGTGGATGCAAAGAAGACTGGCTTCTGTAGGTATTCGCCCAATTAACAACCTGGTGGATATCACCAACTATGTAATGGAAGAATATGGTCAGCCAATGCATGCCTATGATCTGGATACCCTTGCAGGACACGAGATTATTGTAAGAAATGCCCAGGCAGATGAGAAATTTACTACCTTAGATGGCCAGGAAAGACAGATGAACGAGGACGTTCTTATGATCTGTGATGGAGAAAAATCGGTAGGTATTGCAGGTATCATGGGTGGAGAAAACTCCATGATCACGGATAATGTAAAGACCATGCTTTTTGAGGCTGCTTGCTTTGATGGAACCAACATTCGTCGTTCTAGCAAGAAGGTAGGACTTCGTACCGACGCTTCTGCTAAATTTGATAAGGGCTTGGATCCAAACAATGCAGAGGAAGCAATTAACCGCGCATGCCAGTTGGTAGAAGAGATGGGTGCCGGCCAAGTTGTAGGTGGTATGGTAGATGTATATCCCGTAAAGAGAGAGCCGGTACATATTCCATTTGATGAAAATGCAGTTAATAAGCTTTTGGGAACAGACATTTCCAAGGCAGATATGCTTTCTTATTTTAAGAGAATTGAACTTGCCTACGACCCTGAGAAAAATGAGGTGATTGCACCTACCTTTAGACAGGACCTTCTTCGTCCGGCTGATGTAGCTGAAGAGGTGGCAAGATTCTACGGATATGATAAGATCCCAACGACCCTTCCAAGTGGTGAAGCTACTACAGGTAAGCTTCCATTTAAACTTCGTGTAGAGGAAGTAGCAAGAGATATTGCAGAATTCTGCGGTTTTAGCCAGGGAATGTGCTACTCTTTTGAGAGCCCTAAGGTATTTGATAAATTAAATTTAGATGCAGATGATGTGCTTCGTCAGGCCATTGCCATCAGCAATCCACTGGGAGAAGATTACTCAGTTATGAGAACTACTTCTTTAAATGGAATGCTGACTTCTCTTGCAACGAACTACAATCGTAGAAATAAAAATGTAAGACTTTATGAGCTAGGAAATGTGTATCTTCCAAAGGCCCTTCCTCTTACAGAACTTCCTGAGGAGCGTATGCAGTTTACTTTAGGAATGTATGGAGATGGAGACTTCTTTAGCATGAAGGGGGTAGTAGAAGAGTTCCTTGAGAAGGTAGGCCTTCATGAGAAAGAGACCTATGATCCTAAGGCAGGAAAGAATTTCTTGCATCCAGGAAGACAGGCAAATATTATCTACGACGGAACTGTTATCGGATACCTGGGAGAAGTTCACCCCGATGTTGCAGATAACTACAACATCGGAACCAGAGCCTATGTGGCAGTTTTAGATATGCCAGAAATCGTGGCAAGAGCTACCTTTGATAGAAAATACACAGGAATTGCCAAGTTCCCAGCTGTAACTCGTGACATTAGTATGGTAATGCCAAAATCTATTATGGTAGGTCAGGTAGAGGAAGTCATTGAAAAACGAGGCGGAAAGCATCTTGAAAGTTATCAGCTCTTTGATCTTTATGAGGGAGCGCAGATTAAGGCTGGCTTTAAATCAGTGGCTTACTCCATTGTATTTCGTGGAAAGGATCGTACTCTTGAGGATGCAGATGTGGCTGCTGCAATGGAGAAAATCCTGACAGAATTAGAAGGAATGGGTATTGAGCTTCGTAAATAAGCCATACCTGAGGAAAATAGTATGTTAAAAAAAGAAGACTTTTTTTTCAATCTTCCAGAGGATCAGATTGCCCAGGATCCTCTGGAGGATCGTTCCAGTTCTAGATTACTGGTGCTAAATAAAAAGACCGGAGAGACTAGTCACCATGTTTTTCGAGAGATCCCAGATTTCTTAAAGCCTGGGGACTGTCTTGTTATTAATGACACTAAAGTTATTCCTGCCAGGCTTATTGGAGAGAAGGAGTCTACAGGAGGAAAAGTGGAAGTCCTTCTCTTGAAACGAAAGGAAAATGATATCTGGGAAACTTTGGTAAAGCCTGGAAAGAAAATGAAACCAGGAGCCAGAGTTAGTTTTGGTGGAGGCCTCCTAAAAGCAGAGGTCCTAGATGTGGTAGATGAAGGAAACCGTCTGATCCATTTTGAATATGAGGGAATCTTTGAGGAAATCTTAGATCAATTAGGCCAGATGCCCTTGCCGCCTTACATTACCCACCAGTTGGAAGACAAAAACCGTTATCAGACCGTTTATGCCAAGCATTCCGGATCAGCGGCGGCTCCTACTGCAGGACTTCATTTTACACCGGAGCTCCTTGAGAAAATCAAGGACATGGGTGTGGAGATTGCTCACGTTACCTTGCATGTAGGTCTTGGAACCTTTAGGCCGGTAAAGGTAGATAATATTTTAGAGCATCATATGCATTCGGAATTTTACCAAATTGAGGCTTCGGAGGCAGAGAAAATCAATCGGGCCAAAGATAGTGGCCACCGGGTAATCTGTGTGGGAACCACCAGCTGCAGAACCATAGAATCTGCCGCTGATGAGACAGGCCATTTAAAGGAATGCTCCGGATGGACAGAGATTTTTATTTATCCGGGATACAAATTTAAAGTTTTAGACTGCCTCATTACCAATTTCCATTTGCCAGAGTCTACCTTAATTATGTTGGTATCGGCTTTGGCTGGAAGAGAACATGTCCTTGCGGCTTATGAGGAAGCGGTGGAGAAAGAATATCGTTTTTTTTCCTTTGGGGATGCTATGTTTATAACCGATGAAATGTAGTGGAAACCTATTATAAATAAGATAAAGTGTGAAAAAGGGCCTTTTAAAAAGCGGTGGAAGCTTATTAAAAGACCCTATTTTTTGACCTTAGTAAGTTATTCGTGTATAATCTTTCCTAGCTAAAAAATCAGACAGGAGTTTGCTTTGACTTTGAATAAATTAAGAAGTGGATATACCACAGGAACCTGTGCCCAGGGGGCTACGAAAGCTGCTATAATCATGCTGCTTACAGGAAAAAAAGTATATAAGGTAGAAATTTGCCTTCCTAGGGGGGGAAAGAAAAATTTGGAAATTCAGGAGATTTCCTTTGAATACGCTACTAGTGGGCAAGGGAAAGAAACCTTGGTTAGTGTTAGCTGTGCCGTGAAAAAAGACAGCGGGGATGATCCAGATATTACAAACGGTGTATTGGTTTACAGTAAGGTACAGAAAAGTCTGATTCAAGGTATTTTCATTGATGGGGGTCTTGGCATTGGAAGGGTTACCAAGGAAGGCTTAGACCAGCCTGTGGGAGCGGCGGCAATTAACCGGGTTCCCAGGCGAATGATCCAAAATGAAGTGGAGGAAGCCTGTGAGGCCTATGGCTATGAGGGAGGAATTCAGGTGGAAATTTCCATTCCAGAGGGGGAAGTCCTGGCGGCTAAAACCTTTAACCCCAGGCTTGGAATCCAGGGTGGACTTTCCATTCTTGGAACTAGTGGCATTGTGGAGCCTATGAGTGAGCAGGCTATTAAAGACACCATTCGGGTAGAAATGCGGGTAAAACTTTCAGAGAGCAAGACTGGTTACCTCATTGCGGCACCTGGAAATTATGGCCTGCATTTTCTGGAAGAGACTTATGGAATTAAGGCCAGCCAAGTGGTAACCTGCAGTAACTATATTGGTGAAACTTTGGATATGGCTGTAGAACTTGGCTGTAAAGGCTTTCTATATGTAGGTCACATAGGGAAGCTTGTGAAGGTGTCCGGAGGAATTATGAATACTCATTCCAAGTGGGCGGACTGTAGGATGGAACTTTTAGGGGCAGCCGCTATAAGGGCAGGCCTTCCTGTAGACCAGGTCTTAGAGATCTTAAATGCAGTGACCACCGATGATGCCCTAGCAAAATGTAAGCCAGACCAGAGAAATTCTATGATAAAGTATGTCATGGACGGGGTCAAAAGCCACATGGAATACCGGGTGGCAGGTGCCTTCCCTGTAGGGGCCATTACTTTTTCTAATGTGTATGGAATTTTGGGAATGACTGAGAAAGCGGAAGAATTGCTTCCATAGAAAGAGAGAAGTTTACATGAAGGGTAAATTATACGGAATTGGAATTGGTCCGGGAGATCCAGAACTTATGACTTTAAAGGCAGTCAGAATCCTTTCTGCTTGCAAATATCTTGCTGTGCCGGGAAAAAATCCAAAGGATACAGTGGCTTATTCCATTGTAGATCAGCTGGATCAAAAGGTTGGGATTGGACTTTCTGAAAAAACAATTTTAGGGATTGCTATGCCTATGACTAAGGACCAAAAGAAGCTGGAAGAAAGTCATAGACAGGCGGCGGAAGAAATTATTGACCTTTTAAAGCAGGGACAGGATGTGGCTTTTCTGACCTTGGGAGATCCTACCATTTATTCTACCTATATGTATATCCATGAAAGAGTTGCAGATCGGGGCTGTGAGGTGGAGATTGTGAATGGAATTTCTTCGTTCTTAGCGGCAGCAGCCAAGGCAGGGCTTCATTTGGGAAGCAAGCAAGAGCAAATTCATATTATTCCCGCTTCCTATGATGTCAAGGAGGCTCTTAAACTTCCTGGAACTAAGATTTTTATGAAGGCAGGAAGAGAATATGGGAATCTGAAAGAAATTTTGCTGGAAGAATTTGGGGGTCTGGATTCTAAGCTAGTTATGGCGGAGAATTGTTGTATGAAGGATGAAGCCATTTGTCGAGGGGTGGAAAACTTTCCGGAGACGGCAGGATATTATACGATTATTTTTGTAAAGGATGGAAAATAAAATGGTTTATTTTATTGGTGCAGGTCCAGGGGCCGTAGATCTTATTACTGTCAGGGGGCAAAATCTTCTTAGGAAGGCAGATGTCATTATCTATGCAGGATCTTTGGTAAACCCAGAGCTTTTAAAAGAGGCAAAGGAAGATTGTAAGATTTACAATAGTGCCCATATGACCTTGGAGGAGGTTGTGGAGGTTATTATTAAGGATGAGGAAGCAGGTCTTATGACGGTGCGGCTTCACACAGGAGACCCAAGTATCTATGGTGCCATTCGTGAGCAGATGGACCTTCTGGATGAAAGCAATATATCCTATGAGGTGTGCCCGGGAGTTAGCTCATTTTGTGGAGCGGCAGCAGCCCTTGGAATGGAATATACCCTGCCAGATATTTCTCAGAGCCTGGTGATTACCAGAATGGCAGGGCGAACACCGGTGCCAGAGAGGGAGAGCATCACTTCTTTTGCAAAACATAAAGCCACCATGGTTCTTTTCTTAAGCACGGGGCTTTTAAAGAATTTAACGAAAGAATTAATTGCAGGTGGGTATTCTCCCAAAACCCCGGCAGCCCTTGTGTATAAGGCTAGCTGGCCGGAGGAAGAAGCTTATATTTGTACAGTGGAAACTTTGGAGGAGACTGCCAGAATTCATGGTATCGTAAAAACGGCTTTGATTATAGTGGGAGATGTGGTAAGCCAGACAGGCTATGATCGTTCTAAGCTTTATGATCCTGGATTTTCCACAGAATTTCGGCAGGCAAAGGAAGAGACAAAGGGGTAGGAGGAAGCCATAAATTCGTAGCTAAATATGAAGATTGCAATTATTTACTTTACAAAGAATGGAAAAAATATAGCAAACAGGCTGGCTGACCTGTTGGAGACTTCTGAAGATAAAACCTTTCTTTTTAGTAAATGGAGAGGGGATACCTCCTATAGACAGGAGTCTTTATCTAGCATAACAAAAGAAGAATTTTCTCATTGCCATGCCTTGATTTTTGTGGGAGCTGTGGGAATTGCAGTTCGAAGCATTGCCCCTTTTGTGGAACATAAATACAAGGATCCTGCAGTATTGGTAATTGATGAGCTGGGAAAGTACTGTATTCCTGTTTTGTCGGGGCATGTGGGAGGCGCCAATGAATTGGCAGAGAAAATTGTCACGCTTTTTGGAGAGCCTATGCTAGCTGTTATTACAACAGCCACAGATCTATCTGGAAAATGGGCGGTGGATGTATTTGCAAAAAAACATCATTTGGTAATTACAGATGCAAAAAAAGCCAAGGATATTTCTGCCAAAATATTAGAAGGTAAAAAGCTTTTTGTATATGTGGAAGAAAGTATGGATTTAAAAATCAAAGAAGATTTAAAAGGGGTCAAAGAACTATGCCCGGCTTGTGACAGCAAAGAGGCAGAAATTTACATTGGAATTAAGAAACCTAGAGAAAATGAAAAAGCTTTGAGGTTAATTCCAAAGTCCTTAATCCTTGGAATTGGCTGTAAAAAAGATACAGATAGTGTTAAGATAGAACGAACTGTTAAAAAAACCTTGGGAGAGGCGGACCTTTCTATTGAGGCAGTGAAAAGCCTATGTAGCATTGATTTGAAAGCAAAAGAGAAAGGAATCCAGGACTTTTGCAAAGGCCACCGGATCCCTGCCTATTTTTATAGCTCAGAGGAGCTAAAAAAAGTAGCTGGAGATTTTACAAAATCCGCTTTTGTAAAAAGTATCACGGGAGTGGACAATGTGTGTGAAAGGGCCGCTCTTTTGGGAGCCGGGGAAAATGGCGACCTTCTAGTGAGAAAACAAGCCATGGATGGAGTAACGGTGGCTGTTGCCATAATAAAGTAATAGAAAACAGGAGAAAAGATTTGAGTAAAATATATGTAGTTGGCATGGGACCCGGAGCCTATGAAGATATGACCATAAAAGCTGCAAGGGCCTTGGAAGCTAGTGATGTGATTGTAGGCTATACCGTATATATAGAGCTTTTGCGGCGGCATTTTCCGGAAAAGGAATTTCTTACCACTCCTATGCGAAAAGAAGTGGACCGCTGTCAAATGGCCTTTGAGGAAGCTATAAAAGGGCGACAGGTGGCTATGGTGTGCAGTGGAGATTCGGGAATCTATGGTATGGCAAGTCTTATGTATGAGGTGGGACAAGACTATCCCCAGGTGGAATTAGATGTAATTCCTGGGGTGACGGCGGCCCTTGGAGGCAGTGCCGTTTTAGGAGCTCCCTTAAGTCACGACTGCTGTATTTTAAGCCTCAGTGATCTTTTGACCCCCTGGGAACTGATTGAAAAAAGACTTAGGGCAGCAGGCTGGGCGGACTTAGTTATTGCCATCTACAACCCTTCCAGTAAGAAACGTTTTGACTATCTTGAGAAAGCTTGTAATATCTTATTACAGTATAAATCACCGGAAACGGTTTGTGGAATTGTGCGAAATATAGCAAGAGAAGGCCAGAATTTTGGAATAATGACCTTGAAGGAATTAAGAGATACAAAAGTGGATATGTTTACCACCGTTTTCGTCGGAAATAAGGATACCAAGGTGCTTGACGGTCATATGGTGACTCCAAGGGGTTATGGAAAAAGGTAGGGAATGATTCATGGAACTTAAGGATAAAAGATTCATTGTATATGCAGGAACTACAGAAGGAAGAAGGATTATAGAGTTTCTTTTGTCTCAGGAGGCTAAGGTCCATGCCTGCGTGGCAACAGAATATGGGGAGAGTCTTCTGCCTGAAAATCACAACCTAACTATTTCCCATGAACGGCAGGATGTGGAAGAGATGAAAGGTTTATTTCAGAATTATAATCCGGATTATGTTATCGATGCCACCCATCCCTATGCTCAATTGGTTACAGGGAATATAAAAAAGGCCTGTTTGGAAAGCGGAAGAGAAGAGACCTATCTTCGTCTTCTTAGGGAGGAGAGCATGGAACTTCAAAACCTATCTTTGAAAACAAAAATCCTTTGGGTGGATACTGTTTCGGAAGCTGTGGAATATCTACAGCATACTGAAGGAAATATATTGGCCACCACAGGAAGCAAAGAACTTGATCTTTATACAAAACTTCCAGGTTACAAAGACCGGCTCTATGCCAGAGTATTATCTGTGAAAAGTGTAGTAGAAAAATGCGATGCCTTAGGAATTGTGGGACGACACTTGATTTGCATGCAGGGCCCCTTCTCCTTGGAAATGAATAAGGCCACTCTTCGTGATTTTCATATTTCCTATATGGTAACAAAGGAATCAGGAAGTATCGGAGGTTTTGAGGAAAAACGCCAAGCAGCAGAGGAAACAAATACAAGCTTAATTGTAGTAGGGCGACCAGACCAGGAGAAAGGCTATAACTATGAGGAACTTAAGATCTATTTACAAGAACAAAATAAATAAGACGGAAATTTCTCTGGTAGGAATAGGAATGGGATCTTCCAATAGCTTTAGTCTGGAAGCGATTAATACTTGCCTGGAAGCAGACCTTCTCATAGGAGCAGGGCGCATGCTAGAGGCAGTAGAAAAGCTTAGAGAGGAGCTCCTGGATGAGGAAGATTCTAAAGAGGAGACTTCTAAAAAGGCTCCATGGGATTCTTTGGAGGAATATAGGCCCCAGGAGATTGCAAACTATATCCGTAATCACCCGGAATATCATAATGTGGCAGTGGTCCTATCTGGCGACGTAGGTTTTTATAGCGGTGCAAAAAAGCTAAAAACTGCCTTAGAAGAAGATGAAATTTTATCCCAGAGAGGTATAGAGATCTCCTTGTTGCCAGGAATTTCCTCGGTGGTATATTTTGCTGCCAAGTTGGGAGTTTCCTGGGAGGATGCAGCCTTTGCCAGCATTCATGGACGAGAAGATAATGTAGTAGGAATAGTACGCGACCATGAAAAAAACTTCGTGCTGGCAGGAGGGAGTGAGGGGATAAAGAAGCTCCTAGATAAATTAACCTATTATAATTTTGAAAACCTAAAAATATATCTGGGACTAGATTTTTCCTATGACTCAGAAGAAATTATAGATTTAACAAAGAAAGAAGAGAGTGGGTTTTTGAAGGTTATGAAAAAGTCGAGCCTTGCTCTCTTATACATTCAAAATCCCCATAGAGGAAATGCTCCATTAACAGCGGGAATTCCAGATGGGGCCTTCCTTAGGGGGAAAGTTCCCATGACCAAGGAAGAAGTGCGAAGTGTCAGCCTATCGAAAATGCATTTAAAGAAGGATTCCATTGTCTATGATATAGGGGCGGGAACAGGGTCGATCTCCTTGGAGGCGGCCATCCTGGCATCAAAAGGAAAAGTCTATGCTGTGGAATGCAATCCAGAGGCAGTAAATCTTATAAAAGAAAACGCAAAAAAATTTCAAGTAGACAACCTAGCGGTTACAGAAGGCATGGCTCCGGAAGCCATGGAAAATCTACCAGCCCCTGACATCGTTTTTATCGGAGGCAGCAAAGGACATTTAAAAGAAATCCTTCAAGTAGTCAAAAAAAAGACCACTAAAGCCCGGATTGTAATCAATGCCATAACCTTAGAAACCCTAACAGAAGCTCTTAAGTGCTGCAAGGAATTTCCAGTAACAGACGATGAAATTATAGAGCTAAGTGTATCCAAATCAAGCTCCATAGGAAACTATCACATGATGAAGGCCCACAACCCCATCTACATAATTTCCTTCACTTTACTTGCTTTAGAGACAGAAGTTGAAGAAGGAAAGGAAGGAAAATAAGTGAAAAAAATAATGATTGCAGCCCCATCAAGCAATAGCGGTAAAACCTTATTCACCTGTGGTCTCCTTCAGGCCCTCCTAAACCGTGGCCTTAGGCCAACCGCTTTTAAATGTGGCCCAGATTATATTGACCCCATGTTTCACCGGCAAGTGCTGGGAGTGGATAGCTATAATTTAGATACTTTTTTGTGGACAAAAGAAGGTGTTGAGAATCTTTTTGAGAATCATGCTAGTTCTTCTGACGTGGCAATCCTTGAGGGAGTCATGGGTTACTATGATGGCTTGGGAGGAATTTCTACGGAGGCCAGTGCCTTTGATGTAGCTACCGTTACTAAGACTCCGGTAGTGCTTTTGATCAATGGAAAAGGAGCAAGCTTGTCTCTACTTCCTATAATCAAAGGGTTTCTGGAATATGAGAAAGAAAGTATGATCCGAGGAATTGTCTTTAACCACATTTCCCCAATGATGTATCCTAGACTTAAAAATATGGTGGAGTCGGAATTAAAGGTTTCAGTATACGGATACCTGCCTCTTATGGAAGATGTAAATTTTGAAAGCAGGTATCTAGGCTTAAAACTTCCATCGGAAGTGGATAAAATCCGAGAGAAAATAGAAAAGTTGGGACAGCAGGTGGAAAAGACAGTGGATATCCATGGACTCCTTGGGATGGCAGAAAGCTGTTGGGAAGGACAAGAAGGAAATCCTGCAAATTCCTTGAAAGATGAAAGAAATCTTGCTTTGCTCTCTGCCAGTGGAAATGGTCAGAAAAAATTACGCATTGGCGTTTCAAAGGATGAGGCCTTCTGCTTTATCTATGAAGATAATCTAGAGACTCTTGAAAAATTAGGAGCCCAGCTTGTATATCTTTCCCCCCTTCATGATCGGCACTTGCCGGAAGATTTGGATGGGATTATTTTATATGGTGGGTATCCTGAACTTTATGGAGCCCAATTATCTGCCAATGAATCTTTCCGGGGAGACCTTTATGGGACTTTGAATAAGGGCCTTCCCTGTATGGCGGAATGTGGGGGCTTTATGTATCTTCAAGAGGAAATCGTGGATGCATCAGGCAATGCTTTTCCTATGATAGGCTTTTTAAAAGGGAACTCCTATAAAACTAAGTCCTTAAAACGCTTTGGCTATGCCACCCTTTCGGAAGGTAAAGCTTTTGGAAAAGAAGTAGGAAAAATCCCTGTCCATGAGTTCCATTACTTTGAATCGGAGGATTGTGGGGATGCTTTTGTGGCAAAGAAACCTCTTTCTGAAAGAAGTTGGAAGTGTATGATTAGTAGGGACAATATACTGGCCGGCTACCCCCATTTGGCCTATAGAGGAAATATAAAAGTTGCGAAAGCATTTTTAGAAGCTTGCAGAAACTACAAAAACCTAAAAATAGAAAGAAATTAAAGTTTCCCTAAGAGATAAAATTATGAGTGAGAAAGAAGAAGAATTACTAGCCCTTATAAAACAGATTAAACCTTTGGACTCCCGTTACGTGGAAGCTTCAAAAGAACGTTGGAATTCTATTGCAAAGCCCCTTCACAGTTTGGGAAAATTAGAAGATTCCGTAATGAAGATTGCAGGAATGACCAGATCTATTTCTCTTCGTATAAATAAGAGAGCCCTTCTTGTCATGTGTGCCGATAATGGGGTGGTGGCGGAGGGGGTGACCCAGACCGGCCAGGAAGTTACTGCCATTGTGGCGGAAAACTTCCTTCAGGGGAATACCAGTGCAGCTATCATGTGTAAATGTGCCGGAGTGGATCTTTTTCCTGTGGATGTTGGCATGGTGGTGGATACTAAAGTGCCTAAGAGGAAGCTTGCAAAGGGAACAGCAAATTTCCTTGAAAAATCTGCCATGACAAGACAAGAGGCAGTGGAAACTATTCTTATAGGCATTGAACTGGTAAAGGAAAAAGTGGACCAGGGCTATAATATTTTTGCTACGGGGGAAATGGGAATTGGAAATACCACTACTAGTAGTGGAGTGGCATCGGTCCTTCTGGGACTTCCTGTAGAAGCGGTTACCGGAAGAGGGGCAGGTCTTGATGATAGAGGCCTTATAAGAAAGCAGGAAGTAATCCGCCAGGCCATTGCCTTGCATCAGCCAGATCCGAAGGATACCATAGATGTATTGTCAAAAATCGGAGGATTTGATTTGGCGGCCCTTACCGGCATTTTCTTAGGAGGAGCTCTTTACCAGGTGCCGGTGATTTTAGATGGGTTTATCTCAGGGGTGGCAGCCCTTACAGCTTCTAGTCTCTGTGAAAATGTCAAAGATTACATGCTGGCATCCCATGTTTCTAAGGAGCCTGCCACCCACTATGTATTAGAGGCCCTAGGTCTTTTTCCGGTGATCCAGGGAGATTTATGCCTGGGAGAGGGCACCGGGGCTGTGGCTTTTCTTCCCCTTCTTGATATGGCAGTGAAGGTTTATGAAGAAATGAGTACTTTTTCAGAGATTGATGTTCCGGATTATGAGGATTACGAAAATGTTGCATTTAGTGACAGGGGGAAGCGGTAGCGGAAAATCAGAGTATGGGGAAAACTGGCTTACTCAAAAAAATGATGGAGAGACCAAGACTGGTTTAAGAGAAGGCTCCTTCCTCTATATAGCTACCATGGAACCCTTTGGAGAGGAAGCGAAGAAACGGATTCAAAGACACCGAAAGATGCGGGCCTTTAAGGGCTTTTATACGGTGGAATGCTATCGCAACCTAAAACAATTAAATATTAGCTGTAAAGAAACAAAAAACTATGCAGGAGTCCTTTTAGAGTGTATGTCCAATCTAGTGGCTAATGAACTTTATTTGCCAGATGGTACTATGAGGGAAGAAGAAAGCGTTATAAAAGCAGTTCTAATGGGAGTGGAAAACCTAAAGCAGCAGACAGATACCTTTGTAATTGTTACCAATGAGGTAACGGCGGATGGCCTTCAGTATTCCCCGGAAACAAAAAATTATCAGCAGGTGTTGGGAAGAATCAACCAAGCCCTGGCAGGCCAGGCAGACTTAGTAACGGAAGTGGTCTACGGAATTCCTATAAGGCTTAAGGAAAGGATAGATGAATGATTAGTAGATGGTGGAACAGTTTTAAAATTGCATTTTCAATGTACAGCAGGATTCCCATGCCCAGGGCAGACTGGACCGAGGAAAATATGTCCCATACCATGTGCTTTTTTCCCTTAATCGGCGGAGTCATTGGTGGACTTATGATGCTTCTATATCAGCTGATGCTGGCCTTGGAACATCATGGCAGCAACCTTTCCCACTTTTTTTGGACGGCTATATTTGTGCTGATTCCTTTTTTGGTCACAGGTGGAATTCACATGGATGGTTTTTTAGATACCATGGATGCAATTAGCTCCTACCAACCAAGAGAGCGGAGATTGGAAATTTTAAAAGACCCCCATACAGGGGCCTTTGCCATTGTTTCCTGTGGATTGTACTTAGTGGCAGATCTAGGGATTTTTTCTTCCCTAAATGGAACCGCAATAAAACTGATTTCCTTAGGCTTTGTATTGTCCAGAGCCTTGTCGGGTCTTTCTGTCCTTCGCTTTCCCCAAGCTAGAAAATCTGGGGATGGGTCGGTGGCCACCTTTTCAAAAAATGCAAAAAAGAAAGTAGACCAGATGGTATTGCTTGCCTATGTGATCCTGGTGGGCCTTCTTTTGGTTTTAACAGCAGGTCTTTCCGGAGGGGCTGTCCTTATAACGGCCCTAGCGGTTTTTGCCTACTATCATCATATGGCTCTGAAAAAATTTGGAGGAATCACAGGAGACTTGGCAGGCTATTTTTTGCAGCTGGTAGAGCTTTTTATGGCTTTGGTGGCGGTGATTTGCACGGCTTTATAAGTTCGCTTAAAGAGGACGCTCGGTCCTTTTGCAATTTAAGATAGAGGTTAAAAAGTAGATGAAAATGGTAATTGGAGGGGCCTATCAGGGAAAACTTTCCTGGGCCAAGGAACATTTGTGGAAAACTGATAAAAATCTTATGGAAAATAAGAAGGCAGAGAAGTGTGACTGGATCGATGGAGAGACCTGTGACAGGGAAGCTATTTATTATTGCACAGGAATCTATCATTTTCACCGATATGTTGGCAATTTTTTGGATCCAGAGACCAGTCTTGATTCCAAGTTTTTAGGGAAAACTGCAGAAGATTTAGATACAGACCTTGTAGAAGATTTAGACACAGACTTTGTAGGAGATTTTGCCAAGAATTTGTTAGAGAAGAATCCTAATATAATAGTTGTTACAGATGAAATCGGTTATGGCATTGTCCCCCTAGATTACGGGGAAAGAGTCTACAGGGAGCAGGTGGGAAGAGTTTGCACAGCCCTGGCTAAAGAGTCGGAAGAAGTCTATCGGGTAATCTGTGGAATTGGAAATCGTATAAAATAAGGGCATAAGATTTTTTGGAGATGAAAGTCCTATGAAAATAGACATCGTTCTTATCCGTCATGGCCTGACGGAGGGAAATCTAAAAAAAAGATATATTGGAAGGACAGATGAGTCTCTCTGTGAAGAGGGAAGGCAGAAAATTTCTAGAGATATAAAAAAATATCCTAAAGTCGAGAAAACTTTTGTAAGTCCCATGAAGAGATGTCTGGAGACGGCACAGTTAATTTATCCGGACCAGGAATTTCAGGTTCTTACAGATTTTAGAGAGTGCGATTTTGGAATATTTGAAGGAAAAAATTATTTGGAACTTTCTGACTGCTCCCAGTACCAGCAGTGGGTGGACAGTGGAGGGACGCTGCCTTTCCCTGAAGGAGAAAGCAGAGAAAGTTTCCAAGAAAGAAGCCTTCTTTGCTTTGAAGAGATGTTAAAACAATGTCTGGAACTTCATGTTACTAGAGTGGCAGTTATTGCCCATGGTGGAACCATTATGAGTATTATGGAACGTTATGGTTATCCTAGGGGAAATTATTATGATTATCAAATAGAAAATGGAGAGGGCTATGAACTTGTTGTGGAGGCTTCTTCTGCCAGTGATGGCAGGATTTATATTGGATCTGATTTTAGGGGATCCCAGATGGATGTATCATCCGGTGCGGCTTATTGGGGCCTTGATTTTCCGGACGGAAAAAATTATAAGAGGCTTTTTGCCAAAGAATAAAATAGGTCAGCGGATAGGGGGAGCCCTTTTGGCCCTAGTAGTGATCAGCATCAGCACGGCAGTCCCCTATGGAATCCTAGAGTTTTGCTATGGCCTTCATTTTGTGCTGGGACTTTTAGTGGAGAGCTTTATGTGCTATCAGATTCTTGCTACCAAGTCCTTAAAAGATGAAAGTGATAAGGTATATGTAGCCTTAAAGGAAAGCTTGGATGCAGGAAGAAAGGCAGTGTCCATGATTGTAGGCAGGGACACGGAATGTCTTACAGAAACTGGAGTGGTGAAGGCCTGTGTGGAAACTGTGGCAGAGAATACTTCCGACGGCATTGTGGCCCCGCTTTTTTATATGATGATAGGGGGAGCCACTTTAGGATGGACTTACAAGGCAGTAAATACCATGGATTCCATGATTGGTTATAAAAATGAGACCTATAAATATTTTGGAACCTTTGCAGCAAAGTTAGATGATCTGGTGAATTTTATTCCTGCAAGACTGGCAGCTGTTTTTATGATTTTAGCCAGCGGGCTTTTAGGCTTTGATATGAAAAATGCCATAAAAATTTATAAAAGAGATCGGAAAAATCATAAAAGCCCCAATGCGGCCCAGACGGAAGCTGTAATGGCCGGAGCCTTGAGAGTGCAGTTAGCGGGGGATGCCTGGTATTTTGGAGAATTATATCAAAAACCTACCATAGGAGATTCTCTTCGAGATATTGAATTAGTGGACATAAAAAGGTCTCACAAATTGCTTTATGGAACCTGCCTGATTGCCTTAGTCCTTATGTGGATTATTAAATTTTGTATTCTGAGAAATGTTTAAAATTCTTTTGCAAAGAATAATTTTGCGAATAATAAGCTGGAGGAAGGAGCCTTGGATAAGACATATTCAAAAAATTTAGAGAGTTTTCCAGCCCACGGTGGGGATATCTATAGACATAGGGTGGAAATGGATTTCTCCGTAAATACTAATCCTTTAGGGGCACCGGATTCTGTGGTGAAAGCCCTAAGGCAGCATAGCATGGATATTGTTCATTACCCAGACCCAGTCTGTCAGAAGCTAAGGGAAGACCTTGCCTCCTATGAGAAGGTAAAAGCAGACCACATCATCTGTGGAAATGGGGCGGCAGAACTGATTTATAGTTTGGTCCAAACTATAAAGCCAGAAAAGACCCTTCTTGTAGAGCCGGCTTTTTCTGAATATGAAAGAGCCCTGAAAGCTTGGGGGACTAGCTGCCATTATTACCATTGTAAAAGGGAAGATGGATTTAAGGTAAAGGGAGATATTCTAAATTCCATCACACCAGACCTTGGAATGGTTTTTCTTTGTAATCCAGGAAATCCTACAGGGGAAGTAATTGAAAGAAGTTTATTGATAGAAATATTAAATTTGGCAAAGGCATACTTTATCCCGGTGCTTTTGGATGAATGCTTCTTAGATTTTCTTGAAGACAGTTCCTCTTACGATATGTTGCCCTTTTATCAAGAATACCCTAACCTCTTTATTTTGAAGGCTTTTACAAAAATCTTTGCTATGCCTGGACTTCGGTTGGGTTATGGTATTAGCTGTCAGGAGGAATTGCTGCAGAATATGGAGGCGGGACTTCCTAGCTGGCATGTGTCCCTGCCAGCCCAACTTTGTGGTGTAGAAGCCTTGAAAGATGCAGATAAGTATTTAATAGAAACCAAAGAATATCTAAAAAAAGAGAAAAAGCTCATGATAGATCAGCTGAAGACCTTAGGCTATGAAATCTATGGCTCTAAGGCTAATTATATTTTCTTTTCTGGAAAAAACTGTCAAGACCTATATCAGCAGGCCCTGGCTGATCAAATCCTGATTCGAGACTGTAGTAATTACCCGGGACTTTCAAAGGGAGATTACCGGATTGCAATTAAGAGTAGGGAAGAAAATCGGCGCTTAATGAAATGGCTAAGAAGCATAAGTGAGGAAGGTGGAGCAAGTGGCTAAAAAAATTATGATACAGGGCACCATGTCCAATGCTGGAAAAAGTTTGATCTGTGCGGGACTGTGCAGAATTTTTCATCAGGATGGCTACAAGGTTGCTCCCTTTAAATCCCAAAATATGGCCCTAAATTCCTTTATTACAGAAGAGGGTTTGGAAATGGGAAGAGCCCAGGTGGTTCAGGCGGAAGCAGCAGGAATTGCTCCTTTAGTGTCCATGAATCCTATTTTGCTCAAGCCCACCAATGATGTAGGTTCCCAGGTTATTGTAAATGGGGAAGTCTTGGGAAATATGAAGGCTAGGGATTATTTTGCCTATAAAAAGAAACTAATTCCTGATATTATGAAAGCCTTTCATTCCCTGGAAGAAGAATTTGATATTATTGTTATAGAAGGAGCTGGAAGCCCTGCAGAGATTAATTTAAAAAGTGATGACATTGTAAATATGGGACTTGCCAAGTTGGTGGATGCTCCTGTGCTTTTGGTTGGAGATATTGACAGGGGAGGGGTCTTTGCCCAGCTTCTGGGAACTATGATGCTTTTGGAAGAAGAAGAAAAAGAGAGAGTAAAGGGTCTGATTATTAATAAATTTCGGGGAGATAAGACCATCCTAGATCCGGGAATCCAGATGCTAGAAGAAAGAGCTCAGGTTCCGGTGGTGGGGGTGGCACCTTATCTTCAGGTGGAAATTGAAGATGAGGACAGCCTCACAGAACGATTTGACAGAAGCTCAGAAGACGGTTGGGTGGATGTGGCTGTGATCAGGTTTCCTAAAATTTCTAATTTCACAGATTTTCAAGTGCTGGAAAATACCAATGGCATCAACCTTCACTATGTCCATAGGGCCAAGGATTTAAAGCATCCAGATATGATTATTCTGCCGGGAACCAAAAATACCATAGAAGATCTTTTGTGGATGAGACAGAATGGATTAGAGGCTGCTATCTTAAAGGCGGCGGCAGCTGGCTGTTTGATTTTTGGTATCTGTGGAGGGTATCAAATGCTGGGACAATCTTTAGAGGATCCTATGAAGTTAGAATCGGCAGCTGGCGAAAAAGTTGCTGGCATGAAACTGCTTCCTATGAATACAAGGTTTTTTGGAGAAAAAAGAAGGACTAGAGTCACGGGAAAGTTTCTTTCCTTGGAAGGAGACTTGAAAGAATTAGAGGGAGTGGCCTTTGAAGGCTATGAGATACACATGGGAGAGAGTATAGATTCTTCTTCCCAGTCTGTGGCTTCCATGACAGAGATTGTCGATGAAATTACAAAGGAAGCTTCCTTAGATGGAAGAAACAAGGGAAATGTTTATGGCACTTACGTCCATGGAATCTTCGATTCGGGGGAGATTAATCAGAAACTTCTTTCTATATTAACAAAGAAAAAAGGAATGGAGGCTATGGTTTCCTTAGAAGATGCAGGGATGGACTATCAGGCTTTTAAAGAAAGTCAATATGATCTCTTGGCGGGGGAACTTAGAAAACACCTGGATCTGGAGAAAATATATGAGATTTTAGAAGGAAGGGACAGCTAATCCATGAATAAAGAGATAAAGTTTGAGCATGTGCTTCCGGCAGATATTGAGAAGCGAAGTTTTGAGATCATCGGTCAGGAGTTAAAAGAAATGGGAATTATTCTTCCACAAAAAGAGGCTCCTATAACTATGCGGTGTATTCATACCAGTGCAGATTTTGATTATGCAAGAAACTTGTTATTTTCGGAAGATGCCATTGCAAGAGCCAGGGAGGCTATAAAAAATGGGGCCTCCATTCTTACAGACACCAACATGGGAAAGTCTGGTATTAATAAGAAACGTTTGGAGAGTTTTGGTGGACAAGTTTATTGCTTTATGTCTGATGAAGATGTGGCAAAAAAGGCAAATGAAAATGGAACTACCAGGGCTGTGGCCAGCATGGAGAAAGCTTGTCAGTTAAAAGAACCCTTAATCATCGCCGTAGGAAATGCGCCTACAGCTTTGATTCATTTGTATGAATTAATAGAAGAGGGACGGATCACTCCAGAGCTTGTAATAGGAGTGCCGGTTGGTTTTGTAAATGTGGAGCCAGCCAAGGAATTAATTGTGTCTCAAAATAAGGTTCCCTATATTGTGGCAAAAGGTCGAAAAGGGGGCAGCAATATTGCAGCCTGCATTTGCAATGCACTGCTTTATAGCCTATAATAATGGGCAAGTGAAAGTCCAAAAGGGAAGAAATAAAGGAGGATTTTACCTGTGAAATATAAAAAAGTTTTGGCTGCCTTGGCCTGTGCAGGAGTTTTGCTCACGCAGATTCCTGTCGTAACCTTTGCAGCTTCCGGTAATATAGCATTTTCAGATCCCGATACGGCTGTTGGAGAGACAGTTGAAGTAAGATGCATGGTTACGGTGACAGACGATACCTTGGTCAGTGACGAATTGATTTTAAGTTATGATACCTCAGCCTTAAAATTTATATCGGGAGATAAGGTAACTGATTCTGGAGATGGAACCTTAACCTGTACAGGAAATGCCGGAGCTAAGGGAGAAACGTTTATCATGAATTTCCAGGCTCTAAAGGAAGGCGGAACCCAGATTCAGGTTACCAAACAAAATATCGATACCCAGGGAGAGATCTCCTGCAATTTCTCCGCAGGAAACTCTACAGTTACCATTGCGGCGGGAGATTCTTCAAAAGTAGAAACCGTAGCAGATACAGAAACCAAGGATGAAAAGCAAGAAGATGCTGACAGTCAGAAGAAGACGGAAGACGCTGCAAAAGATGAAGAGAAGGATGAAGCGGATGACACAGTAGTAGTTAATGGTATTTCCTATACCATAAGTGATTTTGATGAGAAAGAACTACCTCAAGGCTATAAGAAGGCTGCAGTTACCTACAAGGACAAAGACTACTCCATGGGGTACAAGGAAGCAAGCGGTGTTTATCTTGCTTATTTAAGTCCCCTGGAGAACACGGAAGATACAGAGTCTGCAGAGGATGCTGATACAAAGGACGCTGATACAGAGGAGCAGGAGACTGGCAGCGATTTCTTCTTATATGATAAAGAATCCCAAACTTTCTTTCTTTATGCAGAAATTTCTATCTCTGAAACTGCGACCATTGTGGTATTAAGCGACGACAATGTAGAACTTCCTTCTAAATATCAGGAGACTACCTTAACTATAAATGGAAAAGAATTTCCCGTTTGGCAGAACATGGAAAAAGATGGATATTATCTCATCTATGCCATTGACAGTAAGGGGGAAAAGTGCTTTTACGAGTATGACTCTGAGGAAGAAACCTACCAAAAGTGTGACATTGATCAGGAATTAGAAGACGAGAGCCAGGATGAACCTATGGTAATTAGTGAAGGTCCCGCATCCTCCGATGGGGTTATCGGTAAAATTTATCAGACGGTCATGGATAACATTTATCTGTGCGTGGGTCTTGCAGCAGCAATTTTCCTGCTCTTGATTATTCGGCTCATTACGCTTCGGGTACAGCTTAGTAGACGGGATTCAGAAATTGATGAACTCTTTAAAGATGATATGAAGCCGGAGGATGCTCTTACATCTGGTGCCCCAGATACAGATGGCATGGATGACTGGCTAGATGATAAGCCCAAAAAGAAACTATTTAGTGGAAGCAGGAAAGAAAAAAAGAGCGAAATGGATGACCTGCGAATTCAAAAGAAGCAGGATGCAGCCCAGATGGCCAGACTTCGCCAGGAAAATACAAGCCTTCAGGAAGGCAATGACCAGCTGTCTCACAAGATTGCAGAGCTTAAGGGAGAAATGACTGGCCTAGAGAATAAAAACCAGGCTTTGACAGGACTCTTAGAAGAGGCCAAGCAAAAACACGAGGAGGCCATGGACAATACTAGTCTTACCAGTATTTTACCTCCAAGAGAGCGGGTGGAAGAGATCGACCTTATTAGCCTGGTAGAGGGTGTGGTAGAACAAATGAGACTCCAGTGTAGTCAGCTGGGTATTCGATTAGAAGTCTCCACTTCCAGTGAAAAGATTATGTACCAAGCAGACAAGCGTTATATGGAGTTTGCTATTCAAAACATTATTGATAATTCTATGAAGTACATGCAGCGCAATGGAAATTTGGTTATTACTGTATCGCAGGCAGAGGATAGTATCTTTATCGCATGTAAGGATAACGGAAAGGGACTTCCGGCCAGGGAACTTCCACAGATCTTTGATCTGAATTTCCAAGGCTCTAACAGAGTCAGTGGAAATGGATTGGGACTGGCCCAGGTAAAAGCTATTGTGGAGCACTATCATGGAAGTGTCTATGCTCATAGTGTTAACGGTATGGGAATTTATATGCAGCTTCCTTTAAAAGATAAAGAGCAGGAAGAATGCTAATAGAATAAGAGAAAAAGGGTTGTTTGATGGAAAGAGAGATTAAGAAAGTAGCCTTAATAGGAGCCGGTGCAGTGGGATGCTATTTTATATCAGGACTGGCAGAGTATTTAAAAGATGACTTTGTGGTAATTGCAAATGGACAGCGGGGCCAAAGGCTAAAAGAAAAGGGTGTCACTATTAATGACAAGATTTATCATTTCCCAGTAAAGGAAGGCAAGGAAGCAGGAGCCCAAGACCTGGTGCTGATTGCCACAAAGTACCAGGGACTTCCCGATGCAATCCAGGAACTGCCTAACCTTGTAGGAGCAGATACCATGGTAATCAGCCTATTAAATGGGGTCACCAGTGAAGAAAAAATAGGCCAAGCCATAGGAATCGAACATGTGCTATATGCCAATATGAGAATAGCCTCTTCAAGAAAAGAAGGTGTGGTCTATTTTAATCCAGAAATCACTGTAGGCATGTTCTTTGGAGAACCTGGAATCAAAGAGCCAACCAAAAGAGCCCGGGCAGTCATAGAACTATTTGAAAAATGCAATTTAGGATGTCATTATCAGGGGGATATTCTAAAGAATATGTGGAGCAAGTATGCAGCCAATGTATCTCAAAACCTTCCCCAGGCCATCTTGTCTGTGGGACATGGGGCTTATATAGATAGCGAGCATGTATATTTTGTTGCTAATAAGCTTTGGAAAGAAGTGGCAGCTGTGGCCAAATGCAAAGGGGTGGAACTTTCAGAAGAAATCGAATTATTTTTCGGGGTAAAGTACACATCCCGCTACTCCACCCTTCAGGATCTAGATGCAGGTCGCCACACGGAGATTGAGATGCTGGCAGGAAATATGATGGAAATGGGAGAAGAATGTCATGTTCCAACGCCTTATTGTGAGTATACCTATCATCTTATCAAGGCCTTGGAAGAGAAGAATGAAGGTAGGTTCGATTATGAAGGAAGAGATGAGATTGTGCCTATTCGTCAGGGAATATAGAGATAGTGAAGATTAGGAAAAACGCTGGTTTAATGCTCAGTGGTCGTAAAACAGTAATATTTGAATTTCTTGGAACAGGCATGATTTCGGTCATGCCTGTTCTGCTTTTATCAGTTCATCCACGGGGATGTAGTCAACAAGGTCTGATATTGTCAATATTACTCTTTCGGAGCTGAACATCACTTTATCTTAGAAAGTGATGTGAGAATTTTTTTGGATTCCTCTGTTATCTGGCATTTGCCCTCATCACCCCAAACTGAATGTTACAGTATTTCTGAAACTTCTTACAGTTTTCTTGCTGACGGATTTTCAAGGAAACACAATTCCAGTAAATCCTTCAAATCGCTCACTTTTACATCTGACATATTTTCGTATTCCAGTTCACTGACAGTGAAAAACTCGAACTCTTTTTCGCCATAGATATTCCAAAGTTCCTGCAATCTCTTGTTTCTATGCTTGCCGCTATTTAACTCAAAGCCATGACGGTTAAACCATGTACTGCCATCACGAGAGCTATCAAAAAATTGCTCTCCGGTTGCAATGCACTTAACAGAAAATACACCCATCACTGGATGACGTTCTTTCCATTCAGACAAAAGTTCTTTCTTTTTTGATTTATCCATTGTTCGCTCTCCTTATATTTCTGTTTAACGAGTCAACATATTAATTGCCTCATCCTGCGTAGTAACAAAGAACACATCTTTGCCCTTATTACTTTCATAAATGAAGTCTTTCAACGGTTTGCTGGTGTAATGAGTGTAGTCGCCATAAATTGCAATACGACCACCGTAATTTATATACTTTTGCAAAATCTCTCCAGCAACACCTTTGCTGAGAATGAAGAAATCTTCAACAATCAGCTTTTTGTCGATGACAATATTTTTTGTTCCAACATCGTACTTGGCAGACATCAGCACATCCAAAGCGGATTGCGCATCCGTAATGACCAAAGTTTCACTATTTACAACGGCGCAGACAATACCGTTTTTTTCAACTTTAGATAATTCCATTTTTCTTTCACCTCAAAATCAGCTCTGGGACTCATTCTCTCTTGTTTCATACTTCTCCCTAAAATTAAAAGTGGCTACGTTTTTTAGCATAGCCACTATGATGGATTACTGGAAGCAATCCTTGCACTTTTACAACTTCCACATATGGGTAGGACTCACCCTTAATCCTACAATAGCAGAATTAAATACATAGTCAATGCATTTATTGCAATTTTACCGCTGCAACTCATCCAAATTTGAGAAAAATTCCGGATAAGATACATCCACACATTGACTGTCTTGTATCTGGGTTTCTCCTTTTGCTACCAGCCCGGCAATAGAAAAGGCCATAGCAATTCTGTGGTCTAGGTAGCTATTTATGTTAGCTCCCTTTAAAGCTTTACCGCCTTTTATGATCATGCCATCTTCTGTTGGGCTAATATCTGCTCCCATTTTTTTTAAGGCTTCTGTGACGGTGGTAATTCGGTCCGTTTCCTTTACCTTTAATTCCGCCGCGTCCTTTATGATAGTAGTGCCTTCTGCCAAGGCTGCCATTACTGCGATCATAGGTATTTCATCGATTAAGGTAGGAATCATATTTCCTTCGATGGTGGTGGCCTTCAGGGAACTGCTTTTTACTAGGAGGTCTGCTCGTGGTTCTCCTCCCTGGATAGAAGAGTCTACTGTGGTAATGTCTGCTCCCATGCGCTCACATACCTTTAGAAAGCCGGCCCTGGTGAAGTTGGTTCCTACGTTTTTAACCAGGACTTGAGATCCCGGAACTAAAAGGGCTGCTGCAATAAAGTAGGCGGCTGAGGAAATGTCTCCCGGCACCTCGATTTGCTGACCATAAAGTTCATCGCAAGGTTCTATGCTGGCAGTGGCTGTTCCGTCCTTGTGCATGGTGGAGGTGACCCCGGCCCCAAAACCCTGGAGCATTAGCTCTGTGTGGTTTCTTGAAAGGGCTGGCTCTGTTACGGAAGTTTCCCCATCTGTAGCGTAAAGTCCTGCTAAAAGGATAGAGGATTTTACCTGGGCAGATGCAACCGGTGAATTATAGTGGATGCTCTTTAAATTGCCAGGTTCAATACGAAGAGGGGCGCAGTTATTACCCTTGATGCTAGTGATTTTTGCTCCCATACTGTTTAGAGGGGTCATGATTCTTGCCATAGGTCTGGAATTTAGGGAGTCGTCTCCGGATAATACGGAGCTAAAATTTTGTCCCGATAAAATACCAGAAATTAGTCTGGTAGTGGTGCCACTGTTTCCTACATTTAAGGTATCTGTGGGAGCACTTAGACCCCTTAGGCCTTTTCCTCGAACTAGAATTCGATGGTCTTTTTTTTCGATCTCAATGCCCATTTTTCGGAAACAGTCAATGGTGGAAAGGCAGTCTGCCCCCTCCAGAAAATGGGTAACCTCTGTGGTCCCGCTGGCTATGGAGCCAAACATAATGGAACGGTGGGAGATGGACTTATCTCCCGGAATTGTAACTTCTCCCCTGAGCCCCTTTGCAGGGATAATTGTTTTATTGCTCATAGACTACATACCTAAATTTCTGCAATAATTCTGTAGCTTTCTTGGAGGAATCTCCATCATAGAATTCAATACGCAGAACCCCTTCTTCAAATTCTCGGTTGTGAACAATGCCAATATTCTTAATACTGATGGCATTGGATGCCAGAATGGTGGCAATAGCTGCGATTCCACCGGCCTCATCAATAATATCGCAGTAGATAGCGTGGGCCTTTTTAATAGGTCCGGAGGAAGTCCCTGGAAGGGAATTCCTGTAATTTTTGGAGGAGTCAAACATTTGGTAAATGCCTGAGGCATCCTCTTTGTCAATGAGGACTTTTGCATCCTTTAAAGTTTCAATATATTGTCCTAAAATCTGGGACACATGGTCCTTGTTCTTAATTAAAATATGCTGCCACATGGTAGGAGAGGAGGAGGCGATACGGGTAATATCCTTGAATCCTCCTGCGGCTAAATGTTTCATCAGTTCATCTTTTGTATCTGTATCCTTCACAAAATTCACCAAGGTAGAAGCAATAATGTGAGGTAGATGGCTAATAGTTCCTGTAATCTCATCATGCTGGCTGTACTCTAAAATAACCGGAATGGCCTTCAGTGACTCTACAAATTCCTGGTAACGGTCTACCTTTTCTTGAGGCACTTCTTTAGTTGGCGTTAGAATATAGTAGGCATTTTCAATCAGCATAGCCTTAGAATTCATAAAACCGCTTTTTTCGGAGCCGGCCATAGGATGACCGCCGATAAAATATTTTTCAATCCCCAAATTTTCAGCTTCTTTATGAATGCTGGTTTTTACACTTCCCACATCTGTGAGAATTACGTTATCATCTAAATATTTTTGGACCTGTGATAGATATGCAGTGTTAAAGGCCACCGGTGCGCACAGAAAAATATAATCGCAGTGATAGAAATTATCATCGATGGTTGTAGCTGCTACATCGATAATAGAATCCTGGGTTGCATAGGCCAGGGTTTCCTTGCTTTTATCAAAGGCTACAATTTCGTAATCCGGATAATATTGTCTGATCGCTCTTGCAATAGAACCGCCGATTAGACCCAGACCAATAAATCCGATTTTCTTCTTCATTTTAATAGAATCCCCCTTTATCCGTATTGTATCTCAATTAAAAATAAGACACGAACATTACTTCATTGTAATGGTTTCTTGGCATAAAGTCAATACACCGACGCTTTAAAGCGGAAAAGCAAATTTAATGGAAAAAATATAGGATGATTTGTAAAAAATGCATAAAAGAGTTGTCAAGTTGAAGAAGTTTTAGTACAATATTTACATAGTATTTTTAGCGGATAAGGAGGCTGGAATTATATGAAAGTTTACAGAACGGATGAAATTAGAAACGTAGTACTATTAGGACATGGCGGAAGCGGTAAGACCAGTCTCGTAGAGGCCATGTCCTATGTATCGGGAGCAACAAGTCGTATGGGTAAGATCGCAGATGGTAATACCATCAGTGATTTTGACAAGGAAGAGCAGAAGCGGAAGTTTTCTCTAAGCACTACTTTAGTACCGATTGAATGGGAGAAAGCCAAGATTAATATTCTTGATACCCCTGGATATTTTGACTTTGTAGGGGAAGTAGAGGAAGCAGTTAGTGCAGCAGATGCGGCAGTGATTGTAGTATCTGGAAAGGCCGGTGTAGAAGTTGGAACAGAAAAAGCATGGGAGCTTTGTGATAAGTACAACCTGCCTCGTATGATCTATGTTACAGAGATGGATGTAGACGATGCCAGCTTCCGTCAGGTAGTAGAGGATCTTACAGAGAAGTATGGAAAGGTAATTGCACCTCATTTTATGCCTATCCGTGAGAATGAGAAATTAGTAGGTTATGTCAATATTATTAAGAATGCAGCCAGAAGATATACAGGTCTTGGACAGAGAGAAGAGTGTGAGATCCCAGATTATAGTATGGAGAATTTAGAGAAGTATCGGGAGAAACTTTTAGAGGCTGTAGCAGAGATCAGTGAAGAATATATGGAGCGCTACTTCGAGGGAGATGAATTTTCTGTAGAAGAGATTCGAGCAGCCATGCGTACAGAGGTTATGAGCGGAAGTATTGTACCGGTGGCTATGGGATCGAATACCCAGGCCCAGGGAGTTGCCAACCTCTTATCTGACATTGTTCGTTTCTTCCCAAGCCCAGATTGGAAGGAATGTGCAGGACTTAATCGCAAGACCAATGAAATTTATGAAGCTAACTATGATTTTGCAAAGGCAAAAAGCGCCTATGTTTTTAAGACCATGGTAGACCCATTTATTGGCAAATACTCCTTCGTAAAGGTTTGCTCTGGTGTACTAAAGGGAGAGGACGTTCTTGTAAATACCACTTCTGACGCTGATGAAAAATTAGGCAAGATCTATACTATGATTGGCAACAAACCGGTAGAAGTTCAGGAGCTTTTTGCAGGTGATATTGGAGCCATTGGAAAGCTTGCTAATACTAAGACCGGAGATACCCTATCCGCTAAGAATACACCGATCATGTATGGAAAGACAGAATATTCCAAGCCTTATACCTACATGAAATACGTAACTAAGAACAAGGGAGACGAGGACAAGGTTTCCCAGGCTCTGCAGAAGATGATGGCAGAGGATGTTACCTTAAAAGCCGTCAATGATAGCGAGAACCGCCAGTCCTTAATCTATGGAATGGGAGACCAGCATCTGGAGATTGTAGTAAGCAAGCTCTTAGAGCGCTATAAATGTGAGGTAACCTTGGAGACTCCAAAGGTTGCATTTAGAGAGACTATTAAGAAGAAGTCGGACGTAGACACTAAGTATAAGAAGCAGTCCGGTGGTCATGGACAGTATGGACATGTAAAGATGAAATTTGAGCCTTCCGGAGATTTGGAGACTCCTTATGTATTTGAAGAGTGCGTTGTGGGAGGTGCAGTACCAAAGAATTACTTCCCGGCAGTTGAAAAGGGCTTACAGGAATCAGTAGGAAAGGGACCTTTGGCAGGTTACCCGGTAGTAGGGGTTAAGGCAACTCTATATGATGGATCTTACCACCCGGTAGATTCTTCCGAGATGGCTTTTAAGACAGCCACCATTCAGGCCTTCAAGAAGGGCTTCATGGAAGCAGGACCAATCCTCTTAGAGCCAATTGCCTCTGTAAAGGTATTGGTTCCGGATGATTACACCGGAGATGTTATGGGCGATTTAAACAAGAGACGGGGACGTGTCCTGGGAATGAACCCGGTATCTAGCGGCTATCAGGAGATTGTTGCAGACCTTCCTATGACTGGTCTCTTTGGATATTGCACTACTCTTCGGTCTATGACCGGTGGAAGAGGAAGCTATTCTTATGAGTTTGCCCGCTATGAGCAGGCACCGTCAGAGGTTCAGGAAGCAGAGATTGCTAAGAGAGTTGCAGAAGAGTAAAAATTACAAGTGTGTATTTGATTTAGAAAAAAGCCCCGGTGAAATGGGGCTTTTTTTATTGGTAAGAAAGTGCTATAATCTCCTTGCTAAATAGCGTATTTATGGGGAATTTTGTTAAAAATGCGCTAAGATTTTTATGGATTTTATAGGAGCGAAAAAATGAAAATTGTGATCATTGGTGACGGTAAAGTCGGTCATAAATTGACGGCTCAGTTATCAGAAGAAGATTATGATGTGGTACTGATTGATCAAAACCAAAATAAGCTTATGAATGCAGTCAATCAGATGGATATTATCTGTATTCATGGGAATGGTGCAGATGTAGAGATTTTAAAGCAGGCAGATGTTCCCAATGCAGACATGTTAATTGCATGTACCTCTATGGATGAATTAAACCTTTTGGCCTGTCTTTTTGCCAAGCGGTTGGGGGCCAAGCATACCATTGCCAGAGTGCGAAATCCTATTTACTTCGAGCAGTTGGACTTGCTGAAGGGTGATTTGCATTTGAGTATGGCCATTAATCCGGAACTTACTGCGGCAGATGAGATTGCCAGAGTCCTTTTGTTCCCGGAGGCCAGCAAGGTAGAGACTTTTATGAAGGGCCGTGTGGAACTGATTGAGTATGTCATTAAAGAGAATAGTCTGCTGGTGGGCATGCCTTTGGCAGAACTTTACAAAACTTATCAGATTAAGATGTTGATCTGTGCGGTGAGACGAGGAGATGAGGTCTTTATCCCTGATGGAAATTTTGTTCTCCAGGCAGGAGATAAGATTCATATTACAGCTTCCAGAGAGAATTTGCGTTTGTTCTTTAAGAAGATGGGGCACCGCCTTACCAGAGTGAAAAAAGTCATTATCTGCGGCGGGGGTCATGTATGCTATTATCTGGCAAGACGTCTTTTGCAGGCCAAAATGCAGGTAAAGATTATTGAGATTAATGAAAAGCGCTGTGAAGAACTTTGCGAGACCTTGCCGGAGGCTACCATTATTAATGGAGACGCTTCTGAACAAGCCTTGCTCTTAGAAGAAGGGGCAAAAGATGCAGATGCCATCATCAGTCTTACCGGTATGGATGAGGAGAATATTATTATTTCCCTCTTTGGTGTTTCCCTTGGAGTTGAGAAGATCGTAGCTAAGGTTAATGAAGATAACAGGGCCAGAATGGTGGCGGGCCTTGGAATTGATAGTATTGTGTCTGCCAAAACCGCTACAGCCAACACCATTATGCGTTACGTTCGGGCCAGAAAGAATTCCTACTCCAGTGAGAATGTAGAGACTATGTATCGTCTAATTGACGGTCAGGTAGAGGCTTTGGAGTTTATTATAAAGAAGTCTAGCGAGTACGTAGGAATTCCTTTGAAGGATTTGAAATTAAAATCCAACAATTTGATTGCCTGCATTGGTCGTAAGAGAAGAATCATTATTCCAAATGGTGATAGTCATTTAGAAGTAGGTGATAGCGTAATTATTGTTACAAGAAATCGTTCTGTTAATAGTTTCAGAGACATTTTGAAATAGGGAGCGGTGAAGTTATGAATCGAAGAATGATTTTATATATTTTGGCCAGGATGCTGGGAGTGGAGGCAGCCCTCTTGCTGCTTCCGGCCTTGGTATCCTGCCTCTACGGAGAGGAATCGGGCCTTGCTTTTTTGATTTCCGCAGGAATCTTGTTTGTTATTTATGTGGCCTTTGGTGTGAAGACGCCGAAGGATCAGACTATCTATGGAAAGGAAGGTATGCTAATTGTAGCTTCCGCCTGGATTTTGTGGTCCATTTTCGGAGCCCTTCCCTTTACTATCTCAGGAAGCATTCCAAGTTTTGTAGATGCCTTTTTTGAGACCATATCAGGATTTACAACTACGGGATCTACCTTGCTTACAGACGTAGAATCCCTGCCTAAGTGTATGCTTTTTTGGCGAAGCTTTACCCATTGGATCGGTGGAATGGGTGTGCTGGTTTTTGTAATGGTTATTACAGCCTTGGATAAGAACAACTCCATGCACTTGATGCGGGCAGAGGTTCCGGGACCCGACAAGGATAAGTTAATGCCTAAGGCTACCACCACAGCCCGAATCTTGTATGCTATGTATTTGATTCTTACAGCCATTGAGGTAGTCTTCCTGCTTCTTGGAGGAATGGACCTCTTTGATAGTATGATTCATGCTTTTGGTACAGCAGGAACCGGAGGATTCTCCAACTATGCGGCCAGTGTGGGACATTTTGACAGTGCCTATATCGATGGGGTTATTACCATTTTTATGATTCTTTTCGGTATTAACTTTAGTTTGTTTTACTTTTTGTTAATTGGAGAGGTGAAGGCCTTTCTTAATAATGAAGAACTTAGAGTATATTTAGGAATCATTGTAGTATCTACAGGAATTATTACCTGGAATATTTATGGCCAGTTTGGAAGTGTCTTAAAATCCTTCCGCTACGCAGTTTTCCAGGTAGCCTCTATTATCACCACCACGGGATATGCCACGGCGGATTACAATAACTGGCCCATGCTATCCCAGTGTATCCTGATGATGCTTATGGTTGTGGGAGCCTGTGCCTCCTCCACCGGTGGGGGAATCAAGGTGTCCAGATTGATTATGATCTGTAAATGCATTCGCAAGGAAATCTTAACCATCGTTCATCCCAAAAATGTTTGCATTATTAAGGTGAATGGCAAGAAGGTAAATGAAGATGGTATTCGGACCTTGTCCATCTATCTAATGTGCTATGTAATGATTTTTATTGTTTCGATCCTACTAGTAGCCATTGATAATAAAGACTTTGCCACTACCTTCAGTGGTGTCTTGACTTGTATAGGAAATGTAGGACCGGGAATTTCCCTGGTAGGTCCGGCAGGAAACTTTTCTTCTTTCTCGCCATTTTCAAAGCTGGTCTTAAGCTTTGATATGCTGGCAGGAAGATTGGAATTATTTCCAATGCTGATCCTCTTTACGGTTAGCGCTTGGAGACGTAAATTTTAAATTTTAAAAATATAGAATCCCCTGAAAGTGGACAGAGTAATCCTTAAAGCTCGCTTTCAGGGGATTATTTTCCCATAAATGATAAGAAAAACTTGGCAATCGTCTAAATTAATAGAAAGTTGTCTCTTTTTGGAAATCATGTTACAATGTGTCGAAAACAGGAGGAAGCAATTTATGAAAAAGAAAAATAAGGCATTACTTGTCCTTGCCTTGCTTATTATGGCAGGGATTTATTATTATGTAACCCTTCCGGCTTTGAACTTTCATTCCAGTGAAACTTGGTACTTGCTTGCTATATTTATGGTTTTGTTGGTGGTTTGGTATTTGGCCAGAAGCGGAAAAGAATATGGATTCAGATCCATATTGGAACTAAGAGAAGATAAGGTCTTTAAGGGATTTCTAGGTCTTATTCTAGCTCTAGGGATTGTCTATGTTGTGGGAGCTGTGCTGTCATCAGAGATTGTAAATGCTTCTGCTTATGAAAAACTAATGACTGTGGAAGAAGGAACCTTTACCGACGATGTGGAGGAGTTGTCTTTCGATAAGATCCCCCTTCTTGATAGAGACACTGCCACCTTGCTTGGAGATCGGAAAATGGGAAGTATGGTGGAGATGGTATCCCAGTTTGAGGTGGATGAAATCTACAGTCAGATTAATTATAAGGACAATCCGGTGCGGGTTTCTCCTTTAAAATATGCCAGCCTGATTAAGTGGTTTACCAATATGAAAGATGGAATTCCAGCCTATATTCGAATTAATATGGCTACCCAGAATACAGAACTTGTAAAGCTTAAGGAGGGTATGAAATATACCACTAGTGATCACTTTAACCGGAATATCTACAGGCATTTAAGATTTGCCCATCCTACTTATATTTACGGAGATTTAAGTTTTGAAATCGATGAGGATGGGGTGCCTTACTGGGTGGCTCCCGTAAAGAAGTTTAAAATTGGACTTTTTGGAGGAGAGACGGTAGGAAAGGTGGTCCTTTGCAATTCCATTACCGGAGAAATGACTACCTACGACGTGGAGGATGTTCCCCAGTGGGTAGACCGGGTCTATTCCGCAGATTTATTGGTAAAATTATTTGATTATTATGGAACCTTAAAACATGGATTTTTTAATAGTATCTTAAGTCAGAAGGATTGTCTAAGTACCACAGATGGCTATAATTATCTGGCCATAGACGATGATGTATGGATGTATACAGGTGTTACTTCTGTAAATGGAGACCAGTCCAATGTGGGATTTGTTTTGGCAAATCAGCGGACTATGGAGACCAAATACTATGAGGTGGAGGGAGCTACTGAGTCCTCAGCCATGTCTTCTGCGGAAGGCCAGGTGCAGAACTTAAAATACAGTGCAACCTTCCCCCTGCTTCTGAATATTTCCGGTGAGCCCACCTATTTTGTGGCTTTAAAGGATGATGCAGGTTTAGTAAAGAAGTATGCCATGGTAAATGTGCAAAAATACCAGATTGTTGCTATAGGGGACAGTGTAAGTTCCTGCCAGGATTCCTATCAAGAACTGCTTCTTAGTAATGGAGTGAAGGAAGCAGAGAAGGATACTAGGAAGGAAGAGAAGATTTCCGGAACCGTAGAAAAAATAGCTCAGGCAGTCATAGAGGGAACTTCTCATTATTATTTGATGCTAGAGGGCAGTGATGAGATTTATGATGTGTCTGTGGCAGACTTTTTAGAGGTTGTAAAACTAGAAGTGGGAGATTCTGTGTCTTTAAAATACAAAGACAATGAAGATTCAAAGTTGGTGACAGATTTAGAAATATTAGAGATGTCTGAAAAACAACAGAAGGCAGAAAACTAATCTGTAGAAAATAAGTTCATAGAAGAAAAGAATAAAAAAATAAAAGGAGTGTATCTATGAAGAAACTAACAGCAGCAGTCATTGGACTGACCGCAATTTTGGCTGTGGGATGCAGCGGAACAGATAACAGTATCCGAGTTGGTGCAGCTAGGGTAGGAGGAATGTATGCTTACTTTGCCAATGCCTTTACCCAGGTGGTGGAAGAAGACCATGAGGACTTGGAGATTGTGGTAAAAAATACTGCAGGAACCGCAGCTAATCTAAGACTTTTGTCTGAGGGCTACATTCAGTTAGCCATTGCCCAAGCAGATGTAACCCAGGATGCTTACAATGGTAGGGGAGACTATGAGAAGAAACCTTTGCAAGGCTATAGTGCTGTAGCCGCTCTCTATACAGAGGCCTGCCAGCTAATCGTGCGGGAAGATTCCGATATTCATATGGTAGATGACCTTATGGGACATGCCATTAGTGTGGGTGAATCGGAGTCTGGAACAGAGCGAAATGCAAAAGAGATTCTTAGTATTTACGGATTAAATGAAAAATTGGTAGATATGGAAAATTATGATTATACAAAGGCAGCAGAAGCTATGGTAAATGGTGAAATAGATGCGATGTTTTGTACCTCAGGAACCCAGACCACGGTAATCGAGGAACTGGCAGGAAAATGTGATGTTAAACTGATTTCTCTGGATGAGGAACACATTGAAAAACTGACAAAGGCCTATGATACTTATGTGCCTTGCACGATTGCAGCTAATACTTATACAAATCAGAAGGAAGAAATTAATACCGTAGGAGTGGAGTGTCTGCTCTTAGCAAGAAATGATCTGGCAGAGGATACGGTTAAGAAACTTACCGAGTCCCTCTTTAAACATGAAAGCGACATCGAATATGCGCTGCCTATGGATATTTCTCTTCAGGAGGAAACAGCAGTGGAAAACGTAACCATTCCTTTCCATACGGGTGCAGCAGCTTACTATAAGGAGCAGGGAATTAATGTGGATGTTGAGTAAGTAGCCAATAGCCCCTTGAAGCAAGTTTAGAGAAGTAAAATAGAAAGGCAAGAAATATGGTGATAAATATAGATATGTATCAGACCTTGGCCATTGCGGTACTAGTGTTGATGCTGGGAAGTTTTTTGAAAAAAAGAATTAATGTGTTAGAAAGGTTTTGTATTCCGGCTCCTGTAGTAGGCGGTCTGCTTTTTGCAATCTTTACCTGTGTACTTTATGCTACAGGAATTGCAGAAATTACCTTTGATGATACCTTGAGAGAAGTTTGTATGGTATTTTTCTTTACTTCTGTAGGATTCCAAGCGAACCTAAAGGTATTAAAAAGCGGTGGAAAGGCCTTGGGAGTATTTTTGATTCTGGTAATTTTATTAATTACCATTCAAAATTTCACTGCTGTGGGACTATCAAGTTTAATGGGATTGGATCCTTTGATCGGTCTTTGTACGGGATCTATCCCAATGGTAGGAGGTCATGGAACTGCAGGTGCATTCGGACCAGTTTTAGAAGACTTTAATATTACGGGGGCTACCACTCTTTGTACGGCGGCAGCTACTTTCGGACTAATCTCCGGAAGCTTAATTGGAGGCCCCATCGGTCGCTCTTTGATCGAGAAAAAGAATCTTCTTTCTACCGTTGTTACAGAGGATGATAGCGTGTTGGTGGAAGATGAGAAAAAACATATGCGTCATACCACCATGTATCCGGCAGCCACTTTTCAGCTGATTTTGGCTATTGGTTTGGGAACTATTTTTTCCTGGCTCCTTACAAAGACAGGAATGACTTTTCCGATTTATATTGGCGCAATGATAGCAGCAGCCTTATTTAGAAACCTAGGAGAATATACCGGAAAATTTACCATCCACATGGGAGAAATTAACGATATCGGTGGAATATGCTTGTCCTTATTTTTAGGAATTGCTATGATAACCTTAAAGCTGTGGCAGCTGGCATCCTTGGCACTTCCACTGGTACTTCTCTTGGCAGGACAGGTCATTTTGATGTTTATCTATGCCAGATATGTGGTATTTAATGTTATGGGAAGAGATTATGATGCGGCAGTATTGGCATCTGGAACCTGTGGATTTGGTATGGGAGCTACACCAAATGCCATGGCTAATATGCAGGCAATCTGTGATAAATATGAGCCTTCCGTAAAGGCTTACTTATTGGTGCCTATCGTAGGAAGCTTATTTGCAGATTTCATAAACAGCCTAATCATTACATTTTTTATTAATATGATTTAAGAGCTTATTTGGGGGAATTAAGATGTTTTTGGAGAAACTGAAAGAGAGAAAAGATAAGAGGATGGCAGAAAAACATGCCTATGATGTGCAGTATGACAATGTGGCGGTGCCGGAGGTACACATTCATAGAGAGAAAGGTTCTGCTATGGAAGAGAAAGCAGAAGTGCTAGAACAAGAAAATTTCTGCAAAGAGAAAAATACCGAGATAACCTATGACTCCGTGGCAGTGCCGGAGATTCATATTAAGAAGCATTCATAAAATCCAGTAAAAGAAAACTTGATGGAGAACAGGGGGAAGTCCTTGTTCTCTTTTTTTGAAAAAACTGGTGCTATACTTTAAGGACTTGTTGGAGTATGATATCGAGAGAGAGCTTGAAAGGGATAAGAAAAAATGAGTGAACAAAAAGAAAAGAAAAAGAAAAAACTGCCTATTCCGGGGCAGCGAATTGTCAGGTCGGCCATAGCGGTAGCCTGCTGCTTTGCTATCTATTACATTCGAGGGCAGCAGGGAATTCCGTTTTATTCTGCACTGGCGGTGTTGCAATGCATTCAGCCTTATACAGACAGTACAAAAAATATGGGAAAGAAAAGAACCACAGGAACCTTAATTGGTGCATTTTGGGGCCTAGTAATGCTTCTAATCTTAATTGCAGTCAGTGGAGGGAAAATGGAGGATATACATGTATCAATCCTTCAATATTTGCTGATTTCCATATTTACAGGAGTGGTATTGTATTCAACAGTGCTTCTAGATTGTACCAACTCTTCCTATTTTTCCTGTGTGGTATTTTTAAGTATTACAGTAAATCACATTACAGATGAGAATCCATTTCTTTTTGTATTAAATAGGGTGGTGGATACCATGATTGGAGTGGTGTTAGCAATACTCATTAACAAAGTACATATGCCAAGAAAGAAGAACAAGGATATTCTTTTTGTTTCGGGAGTAGACGATACCATTCTTACAAAGGAAATGACCCTGACTTCCTACAGCAAAGTGGAATTAAACCGTCTCATAGATGATGGAATGAAATTTACCATATCCTCCAGACGAACACCGGCTTCCATTCGAGAGGTCTTGCCTGGGGTTCATATCAAAAATCCGGTAATCGCTATGGACGGAGCAGTGCTCTATGATATGAATGAGAATGCATACCTACAAAAATATGCCATGTCCAAAGACCAGGCATCCTTTATGACAAATTTGCTGAAAAAATATGGCATTGCCTATTTTACAAACACGGTAGTCGATAATCTATTGGTTATTTATTATGAAGATCTCAGCAATATTTCAATGAAGGGTGTTTATGAAAGACGAAGGAAGTCTCTGTATCGAAATTATGTAAAGACCAATCAGCCCATGTATGAGAATGTTGTATACCTCTTTGGGGTAGATACTATGGAAAAACTGCAAGTCTTTTGCCATGCCATGGAACAATCAGAAGAAGCTTCTGATTATCGTTATGTCCTTAGCAAGTCCCAGTATTTTGAAGGTTATGGAAATATTAAAATCTATCACAAGGATGCCACTAGGGAGAACATGTTGTCACAATTAAAGGAATACATGGGAGTGGAAGAGACCATGACTTTTGGAAGTATTCCAGGAAAATACGATGTATTTGTGGAAGACTCCGATGGAACTGTAATGGTGAAGGAATTAAAGAAGCGATTCGAGCCCGTTGCTTTTTTTGGACAGGCTAAACAATAAGAACATTGGAAGGTTGCACTGGAAGGTGTAACCTTTTTTTGAAGATATATCACGTCCCGACAATGCAGGCTATACCAAAAGGTGCCATGACCATTGGTGTAAAAAAAGACTGTCGCACAAAATCACGACAGTCTCTTTTGAAGAAAGCAAATATTAGGCGCTTTTCTTGGCCAGCTTTGCCTCCCTTTTTCTTTCTAAGTTGGTAACTACTACACAGCAGCTGGCATCTCCTGTAATATTTACTACAGTTCGTCCCATATCAAAGATACGGTCTACACCGGCTACCAGGGCAATTCCGTCTACCGGAAGTCCTACAGAGGTAAGTACCATGGCTAACATAACCATACCTGCTCCAGGAACACCAGCTGTTCCGATGGAAGCTAGGGTGGCAGTTAAAATAATGGTTAACATCTGTCCAAGAGTTAAATGAATGCCATAGCAGGCTGCAATAAAGATAGAGCAAACACCCTGATAAATTGCAGTTCCGTCCATGTTGATGGTAGCTCCCAGTGGAAGGACAAAAGCAGAAACTTCGTTTGGTACATCCATCTTTTCTGTACCTTCCATATTAATTGGAAGAGTTCCTACAGAAGAAGCACTAGAGAAGGCAAACATCATAGCTGGAATCATTTCCTTAAAAAAACGAATGGGGCTCATGCCACCTAAAGTTTTAACAGTAAAAGAATAGGTAAGCATCATGTGTACGATGTAGCAAAGATAAGCAGCTAAAAGTACCATGGCAAGAGAACCGATAATTGTTGGACCATTGGCGGCAATCACTGGGCACAGCAGGCAGAATACGCCGATAGGAGATAGCTTTAAGATCATCTCCATACATTTCATAAATAAATCATTCAAATCATTACAGCCTTTTACCAGTGCCTCATTCTTCTCCCCAAGAAGAATCATGGCAAAACCAAGAATCAAAGCCATTACAATAATTTGCAGCATATTTGCTTCTACCATAGGCTGAACAAAGTTAGACGGGAAGATATTTACGATGGTATCCATAACAGAGGTTGCCTCTGAAGCCTCGTAACTTAGATTTGAAGTAGCAACTTTTGGAAAAAGTCCCTCAAATAAATTTCCCCCAATAAGTCCAATGGTGATGGCAAAAGCGGTGGTCATAAGATAGTAAACAACTGTCTTAAGACCGATAGAACCTACTTTCCTAATATCCTTCATGGAAATGACTCCGCACATAATGGAGAATAGCACGATAGGTACTACGATAAATTTAACTAAATTCAAAAATATGGTTCCCCAAGGTTTGATGTAGGTCTCGGCAAAATCAGCATAATTCTGTAAAAGTAGACCTGCAATGATGGCTAAAACCAAGGCGATAAAAATCTGCATCGCCAAGGACATCTTCTTTTTTTCTTTTGTCATTCGACAACCTCACTTTCTCTCTCTCTTATAAATAATTAAAGCAAAAAATTACAGGCTCAGCGCATTTTTTGCAAGACACCTCTCTGAATCTTTCAAAAAAAGCACACAAGCCTGTTTAGTATATCATAAAAAAGTAAAATTTTAAATTTTAAAATGCAAATTATTCTTCTGTCATTATTCCACTACATTATTCCTCTACCATGGTATATTGCATCCATTCATAATGAAGGATGCATCCTTCGTAGATTTCTGCTGGCAAAAGAGCCCTAGCTGTCAATTTTAGCGGATCTTCCGGTTTGTCCAATCGTAATAAGTGAGCATAATCCCCGTCGATTTGTTCCACTCTGTAATCACATACTAACATTCTATTATCCTACCTCCTGATTTTTTATCTAAGTAAATTTTTGCGAAACAGTGTCTGCCCATGCTTTCGGGCATTGTGTGTAATCCATGGAATACCCGTTGTTTCGCAATTACCTATCCTTATTTAGTATAAGAAATCAACGAGAGTTTCGGTAATAGAATGAATTTATAACTGGCAAGAAAAATTCTCAATTACCAGATTTATTGACAAGAGCCCTGTCAGCTACTATAATCATCACCATGAACAAAACATATAAAACATACCAAATAAGTATGGTATGTAGGCTGAGACGAAAGGAGATAGGTCATATGAAAAGAAGTACAGAACAAACATCGGGAAGGGTCATGTGTTGCTGTATGTGCTACATGGAAGCAATTTAACATATGACAGATCTTAGATGAAAGCATTGATAGAAAATTAGAAATCATAGAAAACATAAAAAATAGAAAATTTAGAAAGAGGATATGAATCATGAAACAGAATTGGGTTAAGAGAATTATTACAGGAACACTTGTAGGAACTTTGGCATTGGGACTTACTGCTTGCGGCAGCAGTTCTTCCGCATCTTCCACATCAGAATCATCAACGGCAAGCAGTGGAGACGTAACCGTTATTAATGCAGTAACGGGAGGCACTCCAAAGCCATATATTACCATTGATGAGGACAACAATTATTCAGGATATGATATTGAAGTACTTAAAGCAGTGTTTGAAAAATTGCCTCAGTATGAGTTGAACATTCAGTCTGCTGACTTTACTTCTTTGTTTTCTGGATTACAGGCAGGAAATTACCAGCTGGCAGTGAATAACTTTAGTTACAATGAGGACCGGGCTGAAAGCTATTATTTCTCTTATCCATATGATGAAATTAAGTATGTATTTATCCAGAGAAAGGGAGATGAACCTTTAACATCTCTTCAGGATGCTGCGGATAGAGGATACAAGATTGAGGCGGGAGCCGGTGTTAATGTAACCAATGCCATTGAAAAATGGAATGAGGAGAATCCGGATTCCCAGATAGAGATTGTCTACACAGAGCAAGATCAGTCTGTAACCTTTGAGCATATTCAGGATGGAACCAGTGATTTTAGAATTGATGATCTTCCGATTTACCAGAGCTACCAGGAAGAGTTTGGATTTGACGGTCTGGAGTATACAGAATTATCAGAAGAGGAGACTGCTAAAATCTCCACAGCATTAGATGCTTATTTCTTGTTCCCAAAGGATGAAAAGGGAAAAGCCTTAAGAGATGAGATTAACGTGGCCTTAAAAGAGTTAAGAGAAGATGGAACCTTAGAGAAGCTGTCTCAGGAGTTCTTTGGAGCAAATCAGGTGCCATCTGCAGATAAATTTGAAGAGACCATCAACTAAAAAAAGCATAAGAAATAAGAATCAGGGGTAACCGAAGGGTTATCCCTATGATATGGAGGAAGATCATGGCAGAGTACGATTATGAAATAGTAAACGGAAGAAAAATTAGGGTTCGCCCCCAAGAGGTGATCTCTGAGGTGGATGAGAATGGATATTTTCACAGACAGCCAAATCATTTTACCAAGGGATTTGGCCCCGGAGAAAATCCGGTAGAGAAGGGACGTTATCATCTGGTGTGGGCTAAGTTGTGTCATTGGTCCAACCGAGCATCCATCGTAAGAGAACTTTTGGGATTGGAGGATGCCATCAGTGTTAATATGGTGGAGCATGCACCTCATGAGAAGAACCTAGGATGGGAGTTTGTTTACGATAAAGATAATATCGACCCGGTTCTTGGAATTCAATTTTTAAGTGAAGCCTACTATGCGGCAGATGATGATTATACCGGAAGAACTACTGTTCCTGCACTTATCGACGTAAAAACCGGAAAGGTAGTAAACAACGATTACCATAGACTGACCAATTATTTTGAAGTGGAATTTAAGGACCTTCAGGGAGAAAATGCCCCGGATCTTTATCCGGAAGAACTTCGAGGTGAAATCGACAAGTTAAATGCATGGCTCTTTCACAATGTGAATAACGGAGTTTACAAAACTGCATTTGCCAGATCAAAAGAAGCCTTTTGGGATGCTTATAACGCATTTTATGCAGCTTTAGATATTTTGGAAGAGCGATTAGAAAATCAAAGATTTCTTTTTGGAGATTATGTGACAGACAGTGATGTGCGTCTCTATGTAACCCTAGCAAGATTAGATATCCGCTATGCCTTCCAATTAGGGCATACCAAACAGCGACTGATTGATTATAAAAATCTCTGGGGATATGCAAGAGACCTTTATCAGATTCCTGCATTTAGAAACAATACCTACTTTAAGGATTTTGCAAATCCATCTACTAAGTCAGGTCATTTAATGGAAACATTTAATGCAAGATTTTTAGATGAAATCAATTTTGATGCATATTGGGGAGCACCTCATGACAGGGCAAGACTTAGCAGCGATCCGGGAAACAAACTAAAAATACAAAAATAGAGGCCTGCAATATAGGAATATAGGATAGAAATGCAGGCCTGCAGTATAAGATAGAAATACAAAGTAGGAATACAGGCGAGAAAAACAGGAGGCAGATCACATGGCTGAAGCTGAATATATAGAAGTAAATGGAAGACAGATCAGGGTTCGTCCCACAGAGACTGTCAGTGAAGTAGATAAATATGGAAATTTCCACAGACAACCCAATCACTTTACCAAGGGATTCGGACCGGGGGAAAATCTTGTAGAAAAGGACCGCTACATTTTATTTTGGGCAAAGGGTTGCCACTGGTCCAACCGGGCATCTATTACAAGAGAACTTTTAGGCTTACAGGATGCCATTAAGGTAGAGATTGTAGGCTGGGAGGAAGATGCCTACGAAAAATCTTTGGGCTGGGAATTTGTAAATTCTCCAAACCATATTAATCCGGAGACAGGAGCCCAGTTTCTCAGTGAACTTTACTACAATGCAGATCCGGACTATACAGGAAGAGCTACCGTGCCTTCTTTTGTAGACTACAAGGAGAAAAAGGTAGTAAATAACGATTACCACAAGCTGACTAATTATTTAGAAGTTGACTTTAAACCCTTTCAGAAAGAAAACGCCCCGGATCTTTATCCGGAAGACTTGCGAGAGGACATTGATAAATTAAACTGGTGGCTCTTTGAAAATGTCAATAATGCTGTTTATAGAGCCCAGTTTGCCCAGTCTCTACAGGCCTTTTCCGATGCCTATGAAACCTTCTTTGCCGGCTTAGATGCTATGGAGGAGAGACTGGAAAATCAAAGATTCTTATTTGGAGATTACGTAACAGACAGTGACATTCGTCTCTATGTGACTCTGGCAAGATTTGATGTTAGCTATTCTAGAAACATTGGACCTTGCAAGAAGCGACTGGTAGATTACAAAAACCTTTGGGGCTATGCAAGAGATCTTTATCAGATCCCGGCCTTTGCTCATAACACCTATTTTAAGGATTTTGCAGCCTCTGTAGATCTAGAGAAGGCAGATCCGGATTACTGGGAGTCCACCTATTATGATATTGTGATTCCGGCTACGGACTTTGATAGTATTTGGAAGACCCCTACAGGAAGAGAAAAGTTAAGTAAGGACCCGGCTAACAAATTATTGACACCGGATGCCCTTCATCCTCACGGTCAATTATAAAGAATAGAAGGAGCAGGAAGAAAATGGAAGCAGTACATGCAACAGAAGAATGGCAGAAAGCAGGAGTTCATTATATTAGGATTCAGGCTATGTGTATTGGGTTTGGCCTTCCCTTAGAGGGAGAATTTCAGGATGACAAGGCAGATAGCGATTATATTTTGGTACATGAGGATGGCTTCCCAGTTTCTACCTGCAGAGTACGGATTGATGAGGAAGGCTTTGGTCATGTGGAAAGAGTAGCAACTCTCCGAGAATATCGTGGAAAACACTATGGAGCCTTGGGAATCAAGGCGGCAGAGGACTTCTTAAAAGTCAAAGGCGTAAAAAAGGTTTTCATAAATTCCAGGGAAAAGGCCTTGGGATTCTATGAAAAGTTAGGTTACAGGCCGGATTCTTCTACCAGGAGCGGATCTGGAGAATTCGTATGTATTATGACCAGTAAGGAACTGGAGTAAAAAGCTTATCTAGAGATCAAGCCGGAAAGGAAACAAGTTACTATGGCAAAATTATTTGACCTTCAATCGGTCTTTACCACCATACCAGAATTATTAAAATATCTTCCCATTACTTTGGAGCTAGCCATCAGTGCTATGATCATTGCTCTAATAGTAGGTATGATTCTGGCCCTAATTAAGACAAAGGAAATACCGGTCTTAAAGCAACTGGTAGGAATTTATATTTCTCTTGTTCGAGGAACTCCTATTATTGTACAGCTCTATATTGTATATTTTGGAATTCCTATGTTAAATAAATATATTTGCCTGCAAAGAGGGGTAGAATACCAGGCTTCCACTACTTCCGGCGTTTTTTATGCCATCCTTGCCCTGGCGGTAAATGAATCTGCCTACATTGCAGAGATTTTTAGAGGGGCTTTAGGTTCTGTTAATCCAGGCCAGATTGAGGCAGCTTCTGCCATAGGAATGAACTACTTGCAAACCTTTTTTAGGATCATTTTCCCTGAAATGATAGAAGTAGCTCTCCCAGGACTTGGAAATTCTTTCATTGGTCTTATAAAGGGAACTTCCTTGGCTTTCGTCTGTGCTGTTGTGGAAATGACCGCTCAAGGAAAGATCATCGGTGGAAGAAACTACCGTTACTTTGAAGTCTATATTTCCTTGGCTATTATTTACTGGGTAATTACATTTATCCTGGAGAGACTATTAAAGCTTGTAGAGAAAAAACTTGAGATTCCGGACCAGGTAGCAAAAATCGAGCTGGCATCGGAAGAGAGAGGGGTATAAAATGTTAGAGATTAAAAACCTTTCAAAAAGCTTTCATGATAATAAAGTATTGGAGCAGGTAGACCTAAAAATCGAAAAAGGGGACGTAATTGGAATTATCGGCCCATCCGGTACAGGAAAATCCACCCTGCTTCGTTGCATTAATCAGTTGGAAATCCCGGAGGAAGGTCAGGCAATCTGGAAGGATCAAACCATCGACCTTTCTAAGAAAAATAAAGAAAGTCAGGAATTTCGGAAGAGTACCGGAATGGTATTTCAAAGATTCTACCTCTTTGAAAAGAAGACAGCCTTAGAAAATGTTATGGAAGGCCTGATCACGGTTCAAAAGAAAAGCAAGAAGGAAGCAAAAGAGATTGCCCAGAGGGAATTAAAGCGAGTAGGAATGTCTGCCTGGGCTAATCACTATCCCAAGCACCTTTCCGGAGGACAGCAGCAGAGAGTAGCCATTGCAAGAGCTTTGGCCTTAAAGCCAGAACTACTTCTTTTAGATGAGCCAACATCAGCCTTAGATCCGGAACTTGTAGGAGAGGTTTTGGAAACCATTAAGAATGTAGCGGCAGAGGGTCATACCATGTTACTGGTATCCCATGAAATGAATTTCGTGAGACACGTGGCGAATAAGGTGATATTCTTAGACGGGGGCCATATTGTAGAATATGGAACTCCAAAAGAAGTATTTACAAATCCTAAGCATGAAAGAACCATAGAGTTCTTAAGAAAGATGCAGCTATTGAATGAACCGGAGTATATTATATAACAGACCTTATGGATGATTTCTATAAACCCATGGTTGAACTGTTATAATAAAATTATAAGAATACAAAAAGTCCTTGCATTTAGGAAGTTGATGCAAGGACTTTTTTGCATGAAAAATCGGGGTAACAGGATTCGAACCTGCGACCTCACGGCCCCCAGCCGTGCGCTCTAACCAAACTGAGCCATACCCCGAAAAAATATAAGTGGCCCGGCGGTTCGTCAGACCACTTACTATTTAACCATAAAATATAATGGATTGCAAGAAAAACTTAGTTTTTCCCGTTGCTTCCAAAGATCCGTACCATATCTTTATTCATAATATGAAAATACATGGCCAGTAAAAGGGCAGTGGCAAGGATCCATGCGGCTGGGCTTGCTAGACAGACCCCAAGATAGCTTCTTTGGTGGGAAGCTATGATGGCAACGACCCCACGGCCAATCAGTTCTGCAACTCCTGCTAACATAGGCAGGAAGGCATAGCCTAATCCCTGAATTCCATTGCGGTAAACATTTACATAGGTTAAAGGAATGAAGAACAAGGATACACATTTAAGATAGGTATCCACAGAGCTCATAATCAAGGATACATTTTCTGATACAAAGAAAATGGTCATGTATTTACCTACGGTCATACAGATGGCAGCTGCTGCAATGGAGTAGACAATTCCAATAATGGTATTGGCTTTAAAGCCTTCCCGGATCCTTTTCACATTTCCGGCTCCCATATTCTGGGCTGCATAGGTGGACATGGTAGTTCCCATAGCTACATAGGCCTGGGTCAGAACCTGCTCAATTTTTCCGGCTGCAGTGTAGGCAGCTACTATGGTAGAACCTAGAATATTAAGGGCAGATTGTACCATCATAGTTCCAATGGCAGTAATGGAATATTGAAGAGCCATTGGAATGCCAATTTTAATCTGTAAAAGGTAAATGCCTTTGTTAATCTTCCAGTCCTCTTTCTTTAGATGGAGAATAGGAACCTTGGCCACAATGTAGAAAAAGCATAAAACTCCTGCAATTCCCTGGGAGATAATGGTGGCGTAGGCAGCTCCGGCCACACCCATGTGGAATACAATGATGAGCAAAAGATCCAGGACAATATTTAAGAGGGCACTGATAATGAGAAATACCAGGGGCAATTTGCTATTTCCGATGGCCCTTAAAATGCTGGATAGTAAATTGTATAACATCTGTGCCAGAATACCGGCGCTGACGATAATAATGTAGCGGTAGGCATCATCATAAATATCAGCAGGGGTATTCATGACATTGAGAAGTGGCTTCATAAAAAGAATAAAGGCCCCGGTTAAAATCAGCCCTACAATCAGGGATAAAATTCCGGCTCCGGCTACAGCAGACTTCATTTCTTTTTGATTCCCTGCCCCAAACTTTTGAGCAATGGGAACGGAAAAACCTGCAGTCATACCAACCACAAAACCATAAATTAAAAACATAATAGTTCCGGTACTTCCTACAGCGGCCAAGGCATTATTACCTACAAATTTTCCCACGATCATGGTGTCTGCCATGTTATAAAACTGCTGAAACACATTGCCAATAAAAATAGGCAGGGTGAAACGAAAAATAATTTTCATAGGATTTCCTGTGGTCAAATCCTCTTGTGTTTTACTCATATCATAACTCCTCATAATCAAGTAAACTCCTTTAGAATCGTAGACAATTATACATCTGTAAATTGGTTTGTCAAAGGGAAAAAATAAGGTTTTTGGATAAAAAATAAAACAATGTTTCGTTAAAAGTTTTTAAGGCTTCTTGCCAAAGTTTGGCGCAGGAATTAAGATAAGGATTAGGGGCAGAAGGCTTTGAAAAGCCGGCCTTATTGGAAAGGAGATTATTTATGAGATATCAAGCAGTCATGGACTTACATACCCATACCCTTGCCAGCGGACATGCCTATTGCAGCCTTAGAGAAATGGCAAAGGCCGCATCAGACAAAGGTCTGGAGATTTTAGGGATTACGGATCATGCCCCCATGATGCCGGGAACCTGTCACCAGTATTATTTTGATAATTTAAAGATTGTTCCAAGACAGATGTACGGAATAGAATTGCTTTTGGGATCAGAGGTAAATATATTAAACGAAAAGGGAGATATTGATCTTACAGGGAAGACTCTTTCTCAGATGGACCTGGTAATTGCAAGTCTTCATATTCCCTGCATTAAGCCAATGACCAAGGAAAAAAATACAGCTGCTTATTTAAATGTAATGAAAAATCCTTATGTCAATATTATTGGCCATCCGGACGATGGAAGATATGAGCTGGACTATGAGGCCCTGGTAAAGGGAGCAAAAGAATATGGAAAGGTCTTAGAGCTTAACAACCACTCTCTGGTACCGGGAGGCAGCAGGGTAGATGCAAGGCCAAGAGATCTTGAGATGCTAAATCTGTGCAAGAAATATGGCGTTCCTATTATCATGGATACGGATTCTCATATGGATGTACAGATTGGGGAATTTGACTTGGCAAGGGAACTCCTTGTGGAGGTAGATTTCCCGGAAGAATTGGTGCTAAATCGTTCCAAAGAGGCCCTAAAAGGCCATGCCAATCGAGAACTGTAAAAATAAGATCTTATTTTACAAAATAAAAAGAGCTTCCAAGATGGGCGAAATCTATCTTGGAAGCTCTTTAAATATACTGGAAAATATACTAGAAATTTTTAATAAAAACTCCTATGGGGTCCCAAATTTAAACCTTAATTTAAATAGGTCACTCCTTCAAGTCCTGCAAGTTCATCCTTGTGGGCACTTAAGCTAACATAGAAATCAATGCCGCAGTCTTCGGATAATTTCTTCAGTCTCTCAACAAATTCAGGTACATTTTCGGTGGAAATATCTGCATGCTTTAGAATTCCGTCAATAAGTACGCATTGAATATCGCTGTTGGAACTGTACATTCCATATAAGAATCCAACATATCCGTCTGTATTACTGATTGCTGGATAATCATCCATACAAATTGTACGAACATCAAAAGAAACGCTGGCGGTATCCCGATGTGTCTTCTTAATAAAAACAACATTACCGTTGCGTTCCTTTACCTGAGCATTCGCAAGCTCGATCATCTGCTGTGTTTTTCCGCTGCCTTTTGGACCTGTTAATAAATTTACCATGGCAATCACTCCTTTACCTGTATATTATACTGAGAGCTTTCAGTACGATTAACTTATGTCCATTATACACGAAAGACTAGGGTCAAACAATACGAAATACATAATAATCCCATAAAATTCCACAAAAATTTAGGAGTTTTTTACAAAGTGAAAATAGGTGGACAACTTGACTTATTATAAGGTAGTAAATATAATAGGTAAGGTACGAATTTACATAGAATTATAAAGCTATAAAGGCTTTTTTAGATTACTTTTAAGGAGGACAATCACATGTCAAAGATACCTTATAATCATAAGGCAATTGAAAAGAAATGGCGTGAAAACTGGCAGCAGCATCCGGTGAACGTGGAAGTAAAGGAAGATGGAAGCAAGAAAGATAAGTATTACTGCTTGGATATGTTCCCATATCCTTCAGGAAATGGACTTCATGTTGGACATTGGAGAGGATATGTAATCTCTGATGTATGGAGCAGATATAAATTACAGCAAGGTTACTACATCATTCATCCAATGGGATGGGATGCTTTTGGACTTCCGGCAGAGAACTACGCCATCAAGATGGGAGTTCACCCGGCAGTTTCCACTGCACAGAATGTTTCTAATATTAAGAGACAGATTAACGAGATTGCAGCTTTATATGATTGGGACCGTGAAGTAAATACCACAGATCCTGAATTTTATAAGTGGACCCAGTGGATTTTTGTAAAGATGTTTAAGGAAGGCCTTGCATATGAGAAGGAATTTCCAATCAACTGGTGCCCATCTTGTAAGACAGGTCTTGCAAATGAAGAGGTAGTTGGTGGTAAATGTGAGCGCTGTGGTTCTGAAGTTACCAAGAAGAACCTTCGTCAGTGGATGCTTCGTATTACCAAGTATGCTGACAGACTTTTAAATGACTTAGATAAATTGGATTGGCCGGAGAAGGTTAAGAAGATGCAGACAGACTGGATCGGTAAATCCTACGGTGCTGAGGTTGATTTCCCTGTAGAAGGAAGAGATGAGAAAATCACTGTATATACCACAAGACCGGATACCCTTTGGGGAGCAACCTTTATGGTTCTGGCTCCGGAGCATGCTCTTGCAAAGGAACTTGCTACGGACGAAACCAGAGAGGCGGTTGAAAAGTATATCTTTGATGCTTCTATGAAGTCTAACGTAGACCGTATGCAGGATAAGGAAAAAACCGGTGTATTTACAGGAAGTTATGCAATTAATCCATTAAATGGAAAGAAAACACCAATTTGGCTTTCTGACTATGTACTGGCAGACTATGGTACTGGTGCAATCATGTGTGTACCTGCCCATGATGACCGTGACTTTGAATTTGCTACCAAGTTTAATATTCCAATTATCCAGGTTATTGCAAAGGATGGAGTTGAGATTGAGAACATGACAGAGGCCTATACAGAGGCTTCCGGTATTATGATCAATTCCGGAGACTGGAATGGTATGGAATCTTCTGTACTGAAAAAAGAGGCTCCACACATTATTGAGGAGAAGGGCTTTGGTCGTGCCACTGTTAATTACAAGCTTCGTGACTGGGTATTCTCCCGTCAGCGTTATTGGGGAGAACCAATCCCGATTGTACATTGTCCGGATTGTGGAAATGTACCGGTACCGGAAGAAGAACTTCCGCTTCGCCTGCCAGAGGTAGATTCTTACGAACCTACAGGAACAGGAGAGTCTCCACTTGCAGCTATTGACGAGTGGGTGAACTGCTCATGCCCACAGTGTGGCAAGCCGGCAAAGAGAGAGACCAATACCATGCCTCAGTGGGCTGGATCTTCTTGGTATTTCCTTCGTTATGTAGATAATCACAATTCAGAGGAATTGGTGTCTAAAGAGAAGGCAGATGAATATCTTCCGGTAGATATGTACATTGGTGGTGTAGAGCATGCAGTCCTTCACCTGCTTTATTCAAGATTCTATACCAAGTTCTTATATGACATTGGAGCAATCGACTTTGATGAGCCATTTAAGAAACTCTTTAACCAAGGAATGATTACCGGAAAGAACGGTATTAAGATGAGTAAATCCAAGGGAAATGTAGTTTCTCCTGATGATCTTGTAAGAGATTATGGATGTGATTCTCTGAGAATGTATGAGCTTTTTGTAGGACCACCGGAGTTAGATGCTGAGTGGGATGACAGAGGAATTGACGGTGTTAACCGCTTCCTTAAGAGAGTATGGAACCTTGTTATGGACAGCAAGGATGCAGATATTGAAGCTACAAAGGAAATGATCAAGGAACGCCACAAGATGGTAAAAGACATTACCACCCGTCTGGAAAGCTTTAGCTTAAACACTGCAATTTCAGGATTTATGGAGCACAATAACAATCTGGTTCAGATTGCTAAGAAAGAAGGAGGCGTTGATAAGGAGACCCTGTCTACTTTAGCAGTACTTCTATCTCCATTTGCTCCTCATATTGCAGAGGAAATCTGGGAGCAGTTAGGACATGAAGGCAGTATATTTACAGCCGGATGGCCGACCTACGATGAAGAGGCCATGAAGGATGATGAGATTCAGGTGCCTGTTCAGATCAATGGAAAGACCAGAGCTGTTATCTCAATCCCTGTAGATATTTCCAAAGAGGATGCCATTGCAGCTGGGAAAGAAGCCATTGCTGATAAGCTTACTGGTACCATTGTAAAAGAAATTTACGTACCAAAGAAGATCATCAATATTGTTCAGAAATAATTCAAATAACAATTAGAGATTTGCAAGAGAAACCGTCAAATAAGATCCCTTGATAGAAAGATCTTCTTTGGCGGTTTTTTAAAGGAGAAAAAGGAGAATATATGGAACTTACAATTTTAGGAACGGGAAATGCCTTGGTAACAGACTGCTACAATACCTGCTTTGCCTTAGGAGAGGATGAGACCTATTTCCTTGTAGATGCAGGGGGCGGCAATGGAATTTTACATCAGTTAAAATACGGCGGCGTAGACTGGAAAAAAATTGAAACTATTTTTGTAACCCACAAACATGTGGACCATATTATGGGAGTGGTATGGTTAATCCGCCTTTTTGGCCAGAATATTAATAAGGGAAATTTTGACGGGGAGGTTACCATCTATGGTCATGAGGAGGTAATCCGAATCCTTCATACCATGGCAGAGATGCTTCTTCAAAAAAAAGTCCTTAAGCATATTGGAAGTCTCATCCATTTGGTGACAGTAGAAGATGGAGAAAGCAAAGAAATCCTTGGAAGAAAGGTGACCTTCTTTGACATTCACTCCACCAAAGACAAACAGTTTGGCTTTACCATGGACCTAGGAGAAGGAAAAAAATTAACCTGCTGTGGAGATGAGCCTTACACGGCCTGTCAGGAGAAGTATGCAAAAAACAGTACCTGGCTGCTCCATGAGGCCTTTTGCCTGTATTCCCAGGCAGATATTTTTTCACCCTATGAGAAACATCATTCCACAGCCAAGGATGCCTGTGAGTTAGCAGAGAGTTTGGGGGTAAAAAATCTAGTGCTTTACCATACAGAAGATAAGAACATTAAGGAGCGAAAGAAGCTTTATACAGAAGAGGGAAAGCCTTATTTTTCAGGAAATCTCTACGTGCCGGATGATCTTGATAAATTAAAATTATAAACCCTGATTATAAGCTTATGATAAAATGCTTTACGAACCTGGGGTCTGAGAGTATAATGCGTCTATAATCAGATACCTAAGAAACAATGTGTTGTCTAATGAAAAAGGGATGAGTAACATGAGTAAGTCAAAAGAAATGGACATGTTGAACGGAGGTCTGGCAGGAAAATTAATTCTCTTTGCGGTTCCCTTGGCCTTCAGCAGTATCTTGCAGCAATTATTTAACTCTGCAGATGTGGCTGTGGTGGGAAGATTTGCAGGATCAACAGCCCTGGCTGCAGTAGGAAGCTGTGCAGCCTTAGTAGGAATTTTTGTCAATCTGATTACAGGCTTGTCTGTGGGACCCAATGCAGTGCTGGCCAATCTGATTGGACAGAACAGGCGAGACCAGATTAGCAGCATGGTTCATACCATTCTTAGTTTTAGCCTGATTCTTGGAATCTTCTTGATGTTTGTTGGTATGGTATCGGCCAAACCCATACTGGAGCTTTCCGGAACTCCGGACAGTGTCATTGACCAGTCTCTGCTTTATTTTCGTATTTACTGTTTAAGCGTGCCCTTCATGCTAATCTATAATTTCGGAGGAGCAATCCTAAGAAGTTATGGAGACAGTAAGCGCCCTATGTATTATCTTCTTATATCCGGGGTATTAAATGTTATTTTAAATTTGGTCTTTGTTATCGGAGCCCATCTGGGGGTGGCAGGAGTTGCCCTGGCTACATGGATCGCCAATATTTTAAGTTCCTCCTTGGTGGTGATTCACTTACATAGAAGAAGAGATGAGTTTGAATTTTCTTTTCGGAAGATTCATATAGATCCAGAAGAGATAAAGAGAATTATGTCTATTGGTGTTCCCTCAGGAATTCAGGGGGCAATTTTCTCTGTATCCAATGTTTTTATCCAAAGTGGAATTAATTCCTTTGGGGAGAATGCTATTGCAGGATCTTCTTTAGCCATTAATTTTGAATATTTTTCCTATGCTCTGGCAGTGTCCTTTGCCCAGGCGGCAGTAACCTTCACCAGCCAAAATTTTGGAGCAGGAAATATTAAAAGATGTAAGAAGATCTTCTGGCAATGTATGGTTTTTGGTATTTTCTTTTCGGAACTTCTCAGTATGATTTTTATGATCTGGGATGATTTCTTTGTTGGTATCTATACCACCAGTGCAGCAGTTGCAGCTTTTGGAATTTCCAGGTTACACCAAGTCTGCTCCCTAGAAGGCTTAACCGCTACCTACGAGGTGGAGAGTGCAGCCCTTCGAGGCATGGGAAAATCTATAGAACCTTCTGTGGTAACCATATTAGGTACCGTGGTATTTCGTTTAATCTGGCTGGTAACCATCTACCGGATCTGGCCTAGCTTTGAGATGCTTATGTGGGTCTATGTGGCCTCCTGGATCTTTACAGGAGGAATCCTCTTTGTAATTTATATGATGCACATGAAGAAGATAGAAAAAAGGATCGCTACTTAATGCGGTCCTTTTTGCGTTTGTAGAAAAAGTATTTATGCAGAAAATTGTGCTTTATCTTTTTTTGCTAGGTAGAGGTAGAAGCCTATGTTTAAGATAATACCAACTACAGTGGATGTAGGGGCTGCAAGTCCGATGGAAGTTAAGCTGGCATCTGGCTTAATGCTCATAAAGTAAGCAAAGGGTAGTCTCACTAAAAGGGTCTGAATAAGGCCCTGAATCATAACCCAAAGGGTCTGATTCCTACCGTTAAAATAACCTACCATGCTAAAAAGCACTGCAGTAACCAGAGCTTCCGGGGCAAATCCCTTTAGGTAGTCAAAGGATTTGGCGACAACACCAGCATCTGTGGTGAAACATCCAGAAAGCAGGTCCCCCTTGAAAAAGACAAAGAGGAAGACGATACATCCAACAGTCAGGCCTACACCAATGCCTGTCAGCATAGATTTTTTTGCTCGCTCTACCTTGCCAGCTCCAATGTTTTGGGAAACAAAGGAGGCCATAGACTGCATCAGGGAACTTGGCACCAACATGGCAAAGTTAACGATTTTGCAAGCCACACCGTAACCGGAGGAAGCTTCCAGGCCCAGGCGATTTACAAAGGCACACAGGGCTAGGAAGGATGCCTGGGTCAAAAACTCCTGTAAAGCCAGGGGAAGACCGATCTTCAAAAATTTCTTGCATTCTGGATTAAAATGAATATCCGTTTTTTTGATTTCAAAAGGCAGGTCCTTCTTTAGAAGTAAGCCAATGGCAAAGACAACACTAAGGGCCTGGGCACATACGGTGGCTAAGGCAGCACCGGAGGCATCCATGTGAAGGCCGGCCACAAGAATTAAATCTCCGAAAACATTTACAATACAGGCTACCAATACAAATAGCAGGGGGGACTTGCTGTCTCCCAGACCACGGAAGATGGCAGACAGTACGTTGTAGGCTACGATGAAGAAAATACCGCTTCCGCAGATACGGATGTAATTAGTGGTGGAAGCAAGGGCCTCACTAGGTGCCTGCATAATTAAGGCAATCTGTCTTGGAAAAGCTACCATTACAATGAATAGTACCAGGGCCATAATGGCAAATACTACTACAGAGCCTCCAATAACAGGGCCGATTTTTTTGTGATTTTTTTCTCCAATATACCGTGCGATTAAAACGGTAATACCCATAGCAAACTGGGTTACAACAAAGGTTACCAGGTTCAGAACCTGACTTCCGGTGGAAACCCCGGAAAGCCCCTGGGTGGTGCCAAACCGGCCTACCACAAGAACGTCTACCGCCCCGTAGGCTGCCTGCAGGACCAGGGTCCCTAAAATAGGCATCATAAATAATACAAGTTTCTTTAGGATATTTCCTTGGGTAAAATCTGATTTATCGTTCATGTCTTTCTCCTTTTTTGTCTTTCATTTCACAATAGAACTTATTGTTCAAATTGATTGGCCCATTTTTTCATAATGTTGTGAAAGGTCTCAATGGTCTCTATCATGCATTCTGCATCCTCCGTGGAAATTGCATCTAGATCAGAGGCTAAGTCATTAAAAAAATCCTCATCATATTTTTTTGACAGGTCGCGTCCCTTAGCAGTCGCAGCAAGATAGGTGATTCTTTTATCTTCCGGGCAGGGAATCTTTGTTACATAGCCCTTCTCAACCATATCGTTTAGGGTCCTTGTGACTCCGGGTCTTGGAATTCCCAGACCGTCACTAATATCGGAAACCTTAACCATCACTCCTTGTTTCTCCAGCTTTCCAATAATATCCAAGTATTGGATAAAGGATGGGAGGGTTCCCTTAGGTAGAGGTGGAAGCAAATCCCTGGTTCGTTTGGCCTGGTAGCAGGCGTCAAACATTTTTTTGATTAATTCGGTATCCATGAAAACTCCTTTTATTTGTCATCTTTTTTGTTAAAAAATAATTATCCCATATAATTACCAATGATAATTATATAGGATAAAAGAAAAATGTCAAGACTTCTTTTTGAGGAGACTTAAGCCCATCTATATATGTTTATATATGAAGCGCTTTTTTTGCAGCGTCTAATTTACTATTGAATTCTTGGTAAAAAGTATCGGGATTTTTAAATCCTTGTATATAAAAATTCTGAAGAATATACATACTGAGTTGCTTTACAGCCACCGAATCCTCAGAAGTCATAGCAAATTCCTGAAGAGGTTTCAAAAAGTAGTGCCATTTTTTAATAAAGTCTTCGTAGTTTCCCAGGTTTGAAATTCCCAGCCATTTTTTGATCTTAATCTTTCCTTTTTTAGGATAGGGACATTCTTTGGTCTGAAGAATATATTGGAAGGAATTATTTTCATAATAGCGGCCCAGAGGAAAGAGCCTGCAGATTCCCGGACGGAAGCTGTGGATGTTACAGCGTCCCTCCTGATTTAGGAAAGAACAGCCTTCGGTATCCGCTTTCATTTTTAGATTGGGAAGGATGATTCCATCCGCCACATTTAATTCCAAGGGTCCTGTAAGAAGGTCCTGAAAAGAAGTATGAAGATCGCAGGTTAGGTTGCAGACATCATAGGGGTCTAAAACAATGGAAGTTCCCATGCTATGGCAGCAGTCAGAACAGCCAATACAGCCACCGCAGTCTGTTTTTACCATATCATTATTCGTATAAAATCTTCCATCGGTTTCGGTGGATAGGTCCATATCTCTTAACATAAGAAGTCCTCGTCTTTCTGATTTAATTAATTCTAGTACTACTATATTAATGGAAATGAGAAAGGGATGCAAACGAATTAAATATTTGTTAAGACCGCGGTCTGAATCTTGCTTGTTTTTGGCAATTCTGTTATGATTTTATCAGAGATGACGGTGAGTTATCGTTATAATGTAGGGTGCAAGGGAGTACGTGGAGGGGTCTTTTTAGACCTTGGTTTGCGTGCTCCCTTTTTTAGGCGAATCTATCTGAAAACAAAGAAATTGGTAGATTCTTCCACTGGGGAAGGACCTTTGTGTTTCGATAGTTTCTATGGGAATTAGCCGCTAGATTTCCTGAAAAGGTCTGACATTCTACACAAGGATAAGGAGAATGAAAAATATGGAGAAAAAAAGAAAAAAAGCGATCAGCTTGGAAGCTTTTGTCTTCCTGGCTGCGTTCTTGTTGTGCTTTGGTGCAGTAGGGACGAAAATGGGCATCTCCAACATGATGCAGACCATGATGGCTACCGCTTATGACCTTTTGGTTAATACGGTTCTTAACATTACAGCCATTGCGGTGTTGGCAGGTGCTATTGCAGCAGTGCTTTCTGAGTTTGGTGTTATTGCCTTGTTTAACAAGATCATAACACCTCTCATGAAGCCCTTGTATGATCTTCCTGGAGCATCAGCAGTAGGTATTTTTACAACCTATATGGCAGATAATCCGGCGATTTTATCTTTAGCGGAGGATAAGAATTTTAAAAGATATTTTAAGAAATATCAATTGCCGGCTCTTACAAACCTTGGTACTGCTTTTGGAATGGGCTTGATTGTATCCACCTATATGATGACCTTGCCTTTAACAGGAGAAAACCTAGGTCTGGCCATTGCGATAGGTAATTTAGGAGCGATTATCGGAAGTATTGTCAGTGTAAGAATCATGCTTCACTTTACGAAAAAAGAATATGGAACAACAGAGTATTGTATTCCTCCGGAGGAGGGGGATGATGATATTATGAACACCAGGGAGATTCGTTCCGGAAGTGTAGCAGGAAGAATCTTAGATGCTATGCTGGAAGGTGGTAAAAGTGGTGTAGAAGTTGGTGTTGCAATTATCCCGGGAGTCTTGATTATCTGCACCATCGTTATGATGCTTACCTATGGACCTAGCGCAGATGGATATACAGGAGCAGCCTATGAAGGTGTTGCTTTATTCCCTTGGATCGGAGAAAAACTTTCCTTTATCTTAAAGCCACTGTTTGGATTTACTTCCTCTTCAGCTATTTCCGTACCAATTACCGCTCTTGGAGCAGCAGGAGCAGCCATTGGCCTGATTCCGGAGATGGCTTTGAATGGTTCCGTCCATGGCAATGATGTGGCGGTATTTACAGCAATGTGTATGTGCTGGAGTGGTTATCTTAGTACCCATGTAGGTATGATGTCTGCCCTTAAGACACCTCACCTTACAGGAAAGGCAATTATCAGCCATACCATCGGAGGACTTTGTGCAGGAGTAGCGGCAAACTTCCTGTTTCACTTAGTCAGTTTGATTTAATTTAAAGAAGCAAATAAAAAATGAATAAAAAAGAGAGAGTAGTGATAAGCGCATTACTCTCTCTTTTTATACTTATTTGTTATTAATGTTGATCTCTATATTTTAATGATGCCTCGATAAATCCACGGAATAATGGATGTGGTCTGTTTGGTCTTGACTTTAATTCCGGATGAGCCTGGGTTGCAATAAACCATGGGTGTTCTGGAATCTCAATCATCTCTACAATACGACCATCCGGAGAAAGTCCGGATAAGAGCATGCCGTGGGCTGTTAGGTCGTCTCTGTAATCATTGTTAACTTCGTAGCGATGACGATGACGCTCGTGAATCTCCTCAGTTCCATAAAGCTCATAGGCCTTGGAATTTTTATTAAGAATACATGGGTAAGAGCCCAGTCTTAAGGTTCCTCCAATATTCTCAATACCAATCTGTTCTGGCATAATGTGAATCACTGGGTGAGTAGTGTTAGGATCAAGCTCAGCACTGTGGGCATCGTGATAACCTAATACATCTCTTGCAAATTCTGTAATTGCAAGTTGCATACCAAGGCAAAGACCTAAGAATGGGATCTTATTGGTACGAGCATATTTGATGGCTTCTAACTTTCCATCAATACCACGGTTTCCAAATCCACCAGGAACTAAGATTCCGCTGACATCTCCTAGAAGTTCACCAACGTTTTCAGGAGTAACGGTCTCAGAATCAATCCATTTAATATTGACAGTAGCCCGGCTAAAGATTCCTCCATGCTTTAAGGCCTCTACAACACTGATGTAAGCGTCATGAAGCTGGATATATTTACCTACTAAGGCAACGGTAACTTCGGAATTTGGATGCTTTAAGTAATCAACCATTTCCTTCCAGTCCTTAAGGTCTGGTTCCGGACAAGGAAGCTTTAAGCTCTCACATACAACTCCTGCAAGATTCTCTTCCTCCATAGCAAGAGGTGCCTCGTAGAGATATTCTACGTCTAAGTTCTGAAGCACGTGGTTGGCCGGAACATTACAGAAAAGAGCAATTTTTTCTTTGATTCCAGTATCCAGTGGATGTTCAGACCGACATACCAAGATATCTGGTTGGATTCCCATACCCTGAAGATCCTTTACACTGGCCTGGGTTGGCTTGGTCTTCATCTCCTGAGAAGCACGAAGATAAGGAATCAAGGTTACGTGGATTAGGATTACATTGTCACGACCTTTTTCATGCTGGAACTGACGAATAGCCTCTAAGAAAGGCTGACTTTCGATATCCCCTACCGTTCCACCAACTTCTATAATGGCGATCTCAGTATTCTCAGCAGCAGGATTGCGATAGAAGCGATCCTTAATCTCATTAGTAATATGAGGGATTACCTGAACAGTACCTCCGCCGAAATCTCCACGACGCTCCTTCTGTAGTACAGACCAGTAGATCTTACCGGTGGTAACATTGGAATTCTTGCTAAGACTCTCATCGATAAATCTTTCATAATGACCTAAATCCAGATCAGTCTCTGCTCCATCGTCTGTAACGAAAACCTCACCGTGCTGTACAGGATTCATGGTGCCTGGATCGATATTGATATAAGGATCAAATTTCTGCATGGTCACGGTATAGCCGCGAGCCTTTAAAAGACGTCCCAGAGACGCAGCAGTAATACCCTTTCCGAGACCAGATACAACGCCGCCTGTAACGAATACATATTTGACTGCCATAACTTCCTCCTTGGAATTCATTTTTAAAAATACTGTTGGATTATACAATGTTTCAATAAAAAAATAAAGATGGTTTCCAAAATTGAACAATCCTAAGTTCAAGTATACTACAAGGAAGCCTTAGTTTACAATCTTTTCATAATGTTTTTGTTGATTTACCTTTCGCCCATTCGTATAATTAAAAGATAAAAGTGGGAGGAAACATATGGATAATCAAAACAACCGTAATAACAAAAATAACAGGAACAACAAGCAAAGCTTTTCCTTTATTCTTATAGTCACCTTGATTACCACTATATTGGTGCTGGCTCTTTACCAGTTTCAAGGCAAGACCAACGATCAGGAAATTACCTATAATGAATTTCTGAAGATGGTAGATGATGGCAAGGTAGATAAGGTAGAGATTCGAAGTGACCGACTGGTGATCACAGAGAAGAAGGAGAAGGGACAGCTCATTGCCAATGAGTATTACACCGGCCTAGTGGAGGATGCTTCTCTTTCAGACCGTCTCTATAAGGCAGGAGTAGACTACGAGCAGCAGATACCGGATGCTACCTATTCTATCATACTGGAGATCATTTTAACCTTCCTGCCAATTGCCTTTGTGGTAGGCATGATGGTTTGGATGGCCAAGCGGATGTCCGGTGGCGGTGGAGTTATGGGTATTGGAAAGAGCAATGCCAAGCTCTATGTGGAAAAGTCCACAGGGGTTACCTTTAAGGATGTAGCCGGTCAGGATGAAGCCAAGGAATCCCTTCAAGAAGTGGTAGACTTCCTTCATAATCCGGGAAAATATACCAGTGTAGGAGCTAAGCTTCCAAAGGGTGCCCTTTTAGTAGGACCTCCGGGAACCGGTAAGACCCTTCTTGCCAAGGCAGTAGCAGGAGAAGCTGGAGTGCCATTTTTCTCCCTTAGCGGATCCGCCTTTGTGGAAATGTATGTAGGTGTAGGTGCTTCAAGAGTTCGTGATCTTTTTAAGGAAGCCCAAAAGATGGCTCCATGTATCATTTTCATCGACGAGATTGATGCCATTGGTAAGAGCCGTGACAACCAGATGGGAAGCAACGACGAGAGAGAACAGACCTTGAACCAGTTGCTTGCAGAGATGGACGGATTTGAAAGCAATAAGGGCCTGGTGCTTCTTGCAGCCACCAACCGCCCAGAGATTTTGGATCCAGCCCTTTTAAGACCAGGACGTTTTGACAGACGTATTGTAGTAGAAAAACCGGACCTTAAGGGACGTATAGATGTTCTGAAAGTACATTCCAAGGATGTACGTATGGATGAGACCGTAGATTTAGAAGCCATTGCCCTGGCAACTTCAGGTGCTGTGGGATCTGATCTTGCAAATATGATCAACGAGGCAGCCATTAATGCAGTAAAGCATGGAAGAAATGCAGTCAGCCAGGCAGACCTTTTTGAGGCGGTAGAAGTGGTCCTTGTAGGTAAAGAAAAGAAGGACCGCATTATGAGCCAGGAGGAGCGCCGCATCGTATCCTACCATGAAGTAGGACATGCCATGGTCAGCGCCCTTCAAAAAGACGCAGAGCCGGTACAAAAGATCACCATCGTTCCAAGAACCATGGGAGCCCTTGGATACGTCATGCAGACTCCGGAGGAAGAAAAGTATTTAAATACAGAAAAAGAACTTCGGGCTATGTTAGTGGGACTTCTTGGAGGCCGTGCTGCAGAGGAGATTGTATTTGATACGGTAACTACAGGAGCTTCCAATGATATAGAGAGAGCTACCAGCATTGCAAGGTCCATGATTACCCAGTATGGTATGAGTAAGAAATTTGGACTTATTGGCTTAGAATCCGTGCAGCATAAGTATCTGGATGGAAGAGCGGTAAGTAACTGTGCAGATGAGACATCAGCTGAGATTGATAAGGAAATCATGGAGCTCCTTAAGGAGTCTTATGAGGAGGCCAAGACCCTCCTTCGAGACCACAGGGCAACCATGGATAAGATTGCAGCCTTTTTGATTGAAAAAGAGACCATTACCGGTAAGGAATTTATGGAAATCTTCCATAAGATGGAAGGGATCGATCCGGAGGCACCAAAGAAAGAGGAACCTCGAATTGCCATGAATCCTGTGGAAGGTGAATCGCAGGCAGTGGTTGATGGAGTCACAACAGGATTTGTCATGAGTGCGCCTCTTGGGGAAGTACCTGAAAATGCCACAGAAGAGAAATCAGAGGCGGAACCAGAGATGGAACTAGAAAAGGTAGACCTGAGGGAGGAACCTTCTGAGGATACCAAGACAGATGGAAACAAAAACAATACAACCTATGATTTCACAGAAGTATAGAACATCAAAGAATCAAATGTGTCGCAGAGTCGAGTATAAGGATCGGGTCTGCGGCACTTTTTTGTTTGCAAGGATTAAGGAGTGTTGATAGACGGACGCACCGCATGGAGCGAGATATGTCTATCGCAAACATGCTGCGTTTCCTGCTCACTGCACCCTGCCTAGCCACTCAGGCTCAAAGCGCAACTCGCCACCAAAAAAACGGGTGGCTCAGACAAGCGCCTGCCTTCGTTGTAAGGGTGCAGCTCCCGACGGAAGCCTCGCAATCGTTTGCGCCAGACATATCCCGCTCCATGCTATGCTGTTTGCTCAAAAACCGATATGCACAGAGTGATATTGAATATTCAGTGGCATATCATCGACTTTTTGCAAAGCCTCCGTTCGCGATATCCCACTCTTTTGCAAAGAGTCCGCTCACAACATATTAGCATGAGAATATGGCAACAATATGTTATAATAACGGAAGCAAAAATTACCGTATAGTCATTTGGAGCAGGAAAGGTGCAAAAAGCATGTTTGATATCCAAGAAGAATTAAAAAAGCTGCCAGGCAAACCCGGCGTCTATCTTATGCACGATGAAAATGATGCCATCATTTATGTGGGAAAAGCCATTAGTTTAAAGAACCGGGTGCGGCAGTATTTTCAGTCTAGCAGAAATAAGGGCCCTAAGATTGAGCAGATGGTGACTCATATTTCCAGATTTGAGTATATTGTGACGGATTCAGAATTAGAAGCTTTGGTTCTAGAGTGTAACCTTATTAAGGAACATAGGCCGAAATATAACACCATGTTAATGGATGATAAGGCCTATCCCTTTATAAAGGTAACAATGAATGAGCCCTTCCCAAGGGTCCTGATGGCCAGGCGGGTAGGGAAGGATAAGGCCAAATATTTTGGTCCTTATACCAGCTCTGGTGCTGTACGGGACACTATTGAGCTTATCCGAAAATTATATAAAATCCGTGACTGCAGTCGCAAGCTTCCCAGGGACCAGGGGAAGGATAGGCCCTGTCTGAATTATTATATTCATCAGTGCAAGGCTCCTTGTCAGGGCTATATTTCTTCTGAAGAGTATGGAGAAAATGTGGGCCAGGTTTTGCATTTTTTAAATGGAGATTATGATCTGCTTCTAAAAGAACTGGAAGAAAAAATGTATGCCGCCTCTGAGAAAATGGAGTTTGAGAAGGCGGCTGAATACCGAGACCTTTTGGCCAGTGTTAAGAAAATTGCCCAAAAGCAGAAGATTACCGATACCAATGGAAGTGACAGGGATATTCTGGCTGTGGCAGTAGATGGGGATGATGCAGTTGTGCAGGTCTTCTTTATTCGGGGTGGTCGTCTCATTGGCAGAGATCATTTTTATCTCACAGGAGTCCATGGGGAGGAAAAGAAAAGTATTTTATCAAATTTTGTGAAGCAGTTTTATGGAGGAACCCCCTATCTTCCGACAGAGCTTATGCTGCCGGAAGAAATTGAGGATTTGGATCTTTTGGAGGAATGGCTTACGGAAAAGAAGGGCCGGAAGGTGAAAATTTTGGTGCCTAAAAAAGGCAGCAAGGAGAAGCTGGTGGAACTGGCAGAAAAGAATGCCTTTATGGTTCTTCACACAGACAAGGAAAGGTTAAAAAGAGAAGAGGGCCGCACCATTGGAGCCGTGAAGGAGCTGGAGAAACTTTTGGGAGTCTCTGATATTGTGAGAATGGAAGCCTATGATATTTCCAATATCAGTGGTTATGACTCTGTAGGATCTATGGTAGTTTACGAAAAGGGAAAACCAAAGAAAAATGATTACCGTAAATTTAAGATTAAAGGGGTACAGGGAGCCGATGACTATGCAAGTCTTAGGGAGGTTCTTACCAGAAGATTTACCCACGGCTTAAAGGAGAGGGAAGAGGGGCAGGAGTTTGGAAGTTTTGTAACTTTTCCGGACCTTATTATGATGGACGGCGGAAAAGGTCAGGTTCATATTGCTGAGGGGGTTATGAAAGACCTAAAGCTTGCCGTACCTATATGTGGTATGGTAAAGGATGATCATCACAGAACTAGGGGACTTTATTATCTGGGTCAGGAAATTCCCATAGACCCCAATAGCGAGTGCTTTAAACTTATTACAAGGATTCAGGATGAGGCCCATAGATTTGCCATTACCTTCCATAGGGACCTAAGAAGCAAGGGCCAAGTTCACTCCATTTTAGATGATATTCCAGGAGTTGGACCAGCCAGAAGAAAGGACTTAATGGCCCATTTTCCTAACATTGAAGCCATAAAAAATGCAGAGGTGGAAGACTTAATAAAGCTACCGACTATGAATGAAAAATCCGCCAGGGATGTCTATAATTTTTTCCATTAATGTGCTATGATAGTTAAAGGTTTTGGACATTGTTTCCAAGTATACAGGTAAAGGAGTGTAGGATGAACCATAATAAAGTGAAACTGAAAGATTTAGTGGAGAAGATGAATTTAAGATGTCTGACTCCAGATGTGGATGATTCTGAGATTGTGGTTAAAATCCCGGATATTAATCGACCAGCCTTGCAGCTGACGGGATTTTTTGATCATTTCGATGCAGAGAGAATACAGATTGTTGGATTTGTAGAGTACCGTTATTTAAATCAGATGACTGCAGAAGAGAAGGAGAAAATTTACGACGAACTTACTTCTTATAAGATGCCGGCTATTATCTATTGTAGAGGCTTAGAGCCGGAGCAGTCCCTTTTGGAGAAGGCAACAAAAGCGGGAGTCCCTATTTATATTACAGATGTAAAAACATCTGCATTTATGGCTGAAGTGATTCGTTGGCTCAATGTGGAACTAGCACCTTGCATTTCTATTCATGGTGTATTGGTAGACGTATATGGTGTCGGTGTGCTGATTACAGGAGAAAGTGGAATTGGTAAGAGCGAATCTGCCCTGGAGCTAGTGAAGCGTGGCCATCGACTGGTCAGCGATGACGTGGTAGAGATCCGCAAGGTTAGTGATGAGACCTTGGTAGGATCCGCACCGGATATTACAAAGCATTTTATTGAACTTCGAGGCATTGGTATTGTGGATGTAAAGGCCCTCTATGGTGTCCAGAGTGTCCGTGAGACCCAGAATATTGATTTGGTTATTGAGCTGGAAGACTGGAATAAGGAAAAGGAATACGACCGCTTAGGATTGGAAGAGCAGCATACTGAGTACTTAGGAAACAAGGTGGTATGCCATCAGATCCCAATTCGCCCAGGACGTAACCTTGCCATTATCGTAGAGACTGCAGCTATTAACCATAGACAGAAACTTATGGGATATAATGCAGCCCAGGAACTTTACAGACGTGTGCAGGAGAATATGACAAGAAAGGTATAGCCGATAGACAGAGGGGGGGAGCCCCCATTATTTGGCAGGAGAATGTGGCTTGCACATTTTTTTAGAAAATATAGTTAGGAGTTAGTTAGATTATGGAGTATTGTTTCGGAGTAGACATTGGAGGAACCACCGTTAAAATTGGAGTTTTTACAGCGGCTGGAGAGGCGATTGACAAGTGGGAGATTCCTACAAGAACAGAATTTAATGGTGTGAATATTCTCCCGGATATTGCGGAAAGTGTAAAGAAGAAGGCAGAAGAGCTGCAGATTAAGAAGGAAGAGATTGTAGGAATCGGTGTAGGAGTTCCGGCTCCGGTAGATTCTGAAGGTGTGGTTCAAAACACTGCTAATCTCGGCTGGGGATATAAGGAAGTAAAAAGAGAGTTAGAAGAACTTACAGGAATTCGCGCAGAGATTGGAAATGATGCCAATGTAGCAGCCCTTGGTGAGATGTGGATGGGAGCCGGAGCCGGCGAACCTAATATGATCATGGTAACCTTGGGAACCGGCGTAGGCGGTGGTATTGTGGTAGAAGGCCAGTGCATTGTAGGGGCTCATGGTTCCGGTGGAGAGATTGGTCATTTACATGTGAATTCAGAAGAAACCGAGCGCTGTGGATGTGGAAATCTAGGGTGTCTGGAACAATATGCATCTGCCACAGGTATTCGAAGACTTGCCCTCAAGCACTTAGAAAAGAGTACCAGAGCGTCTGTCCTTCGAGACATTAGCCCTGAATCTTTGGATGCCAAGGCTGTATTTGATGCCTTGAAGGCAGGAGACCAGTTGGCCCAGGAGACAGTAGAAGAATTTGCAAATTATCTGGGAACCGCACTGGCCAATCTTGCAGTGGTAACAGATCCGGCAGTTATCGTTATTGGAGGAGGCGTATCCAAAGCAGGAGAAATCTTAATTGACCATGTAAAGGTTGCTTTTGATAAACATGCCTTCTTTGGAAATAAAGGAACTAGAATTGTTCTGGCATCTCTTGGAAATGATGCAGGTATGTGCGGAGCAGCCAAGTTGATTTTGTAGGAGCTGCTATAACAAGATAATCTAAAATTGTCTTATTTTTGATCAACATAAAAAAGACTTCGGATTTTCCGAAGTCTTTTTTTGTATTCTTTTTTTTAGACAATCACTGCGGTGCGGCGTCGCCACCATCAGTTGTTCCTCCGCCAGAGGTATCTCCTCCAGAAGTGTCTGTTCCAGAAGTATCTGGTGTTCCGGAAGTATCTGTTCCGGAAGTATCTGCTCCGGTAGTGCCATCTGTTGTGGTGCCTGTCGTACCAGTTGTGCCGCTGGTGCCTGTCGTGCTATCTGTAGAATTTGTACTGTTAGAGCTACTATTAGAATTGTAATTATAATTATAGTTATAATCATAACTGTAGCTATAACTGTGCTCTGTGCAATAATCCTTTGGAGCGGTGTCCTTATCAAAATAATCTGTCACTGCAGGACAACTGCTGGTGGCAAGTTTGCCTGAGGAGGTACATACAGTTAACTGCTCTACAGAAGACGGCATTGTAAATTCTTTCGTCTCCAAATTGGCATGGACTCTAGTCATAATCTTTGACCAGATAATATCCTTAAAGGTGTGGGTGAAGTTCATCTCTGTATTGTCATCGTATCCACACCAGATTGCAGCTGTATAGTATGGAGTATAGCCACAGAACCATAAGTCTTTATTGTCTGAGGTTGTACCTGTTTTACCGGATACAGGCTGATTTGCAATAGCTGTATTGGTTCCAGTACCCTGGGTAACTACATCTGTCATTGCGCTGGTAAGAAGGGCAGCAGTACTTTCTTTAATTACTTGACGGGTTTCGCCGCTTCCTTCTAGAAGCACATTTCCATCATGATCAAGAATCTTAGAATAAAGGGTTGGCTTGTTATAAACGCCCCCATTGGCAATGGTTGCATAGCAAGCTGCCATTTCGTAGTTGTAAACACCGTGGGTCAAACCTCCAAGGGCCATAGTCTGGGTTAAGTCAGAATAAATCTTGCCGTCAATTTCTTCCTCTTTTACCAGGGTGGAAATACCAAATTTCTCACAGTATTCCATTCCCAGTTCTTGGGTGATCTCATCACTTAACTTTACCGCAACTACGTTGTTGGAAACAGTAATAGCCTTTCGGATGGTAATGGATCCTAAATGAGATCCATCGGCATTTACCAAGTCTTCTCCGTCATCTCGCTTCATGGGTTCGTCCACAATTGTGGTAGCCAGGGTCTTCCCTTTTGCATCTAATGCCGGAGCGTAGGTGGAAGGAATCTTAAAACAAGAACCAGGTTGTCTGGTCATTCCTGTATAAGCTCGGTTAAGTCCCATGCTGGAAGTCTTGGTTCCGCGGCCTCCTACCATGGCTTTAATCTGGCCATTGCTTTGATCCATCAAAGTGAAAGAGGCCTGAGGCTGTGGGGACAAGTTAATGGACTCGTCATAGGTGTCCCCTTCTTGGGCAATGGTGGCCTTCCATGCTTCGATACGGGCCCTGGCTTCTTCTTCGCTACTAAAGTGAAGGCCTGAGGTATCCCCGTAAGTATTGGCAGAAAATGTTTCAATATCACCAGAACCATAGTTTTCCACGGTTCCGTCTGCCCTGGTAACCGTTAGGGCATAGGTTAAAATAAGGTCTGTACCATTAGGATAATTACTTGCATCATTAATCTCTTCATCGGCAATCTGCTGCATTGCAAGATTCTGGGTAGAATAAATGCTAAGTCCACCCTTGTAAAGTAGATTATAAGCCTGAGATTCGCTATATCCCAACTGTTCCTGAAGATCCTTGGTCACTTGTTCAATCAGGGCATCTACAAAATAAGTAGTGGGTTCTTCGTCTTGATCGAGGGATCCGTTCACCGCCTGGATTCTTGTATAAACGTCGTCTGCTATAGCTGTGTCATAGTCTTCTTGGGTGATATAGCCCTGGTCTAACATATTTTGCAGAACCTTGTGCTGTCGTTCCTTGTTGGCATCTGGATTCGTAATAGGATTGTATCCTGTAGGATTTTGGGTGATGCCGGCGATAACTGCACATTCAGAAAGGGTTAAGGCGCTGACATCCTTTCCAAAATATCGTTTGGAAGCAGACTGGACACCAAGACAGTTTTGCCCCAGGTTGATGGTATTTAAATAATTTTCAAGGATGGTATCCTTATCCATCTCTTTTTCAATCTCTATTGCCAGATATTGTTCTTGAATCTTACGTTTTAGCTTTTCGTAAAAGGTATCTTCATTTACAAAGTCTGGGAAGACGTTGTTTTTAACCAGCTGCTGGGTAATGGTACTGGCACCTTCAGAGAAGTTGCCGGTGGTAATGCCTACCACACCTGCACGGATCACACCTTGTATATCTACGCCGTTGTGTTGGTAGAAACGTTCATCCTCGATGGCAACAAAGGCATGCTGCAAATTAAGAGGAATACTGTCAATCTTCTTATATATACGATTGGATCCCGAAGATACAAGCCGTTCTGTTTCAGTGCTTCCATCATCTGCATAGATAAAAGTGGTATAACCGCTAGGCTTAATATCATCTGCGGTAACTTCTGGGGAGTCATCGATAATCTTCTTGATAAATACACCACAACCGATTACACCTACCACACCAAGTAGTACTATACAGAGGACAAATGCCTTGAACAATCGGAATCCCATTCGCTTCTTTTGCATCCGCGATCGGGAAGTAATCTGCTTCTGCTTTCGAGAAGCTTTTTTCTTACCATAATTCATGAATATTGGCCTCCTTTATCCTTGTCATTATAGCAAATCTGCTATATATAATAAAGAAAAAAATGAAAAGTTCACATTGATGTATGAAAAAGAAAAAAATTCGTGTACACTAGAAGAAATGGCGACTTATAAAAGGTGAAGGATAAAAATCCAAGAAAGGATCTAAAAGAATATGTTATTAAAGACTGTTTATAGAGGTGGAGAAAATGAGATTGTTGAGAAGAAGTCAAGGTTTATTGCCACAGTGATTCCGGCTGAGGATGAGGAAACTGCCCTTGAATTTATAGAGTCTATGAAAAAGAAATATTGGAATGCTTCTCATAACTGTTATGCCTATGTCATTGGGGAGAGAAGTGAGCTCCAGCGCTGTAGCGATGATGGGGAGCCGGGGGGAACCGCAGGTCGTCCTATGCTGGATGTCCTTTTAGGAGAAGCGGTTCACAATGTAGCAGTAGTGGTGACCCGGTACTTTGGCGGAACCCTGCTTGGAACAGGAGGCCTGGTTAGGGCCTATTCTTCAGCAACTAAGGCAGGGCTTGAGGTCTCTACTATTATAAGTAAGATTTGGGGCAGCAAACTTGTAATCTATACGGATTATACAGGCCTTGGGAAAATTCAATATATTTTGGGGCAAAGAGGGCTTAAGATTTTGGATTCCCAGTACACAGATCAGGTGGTGTTGACAGTGATGATTTCTGAGACAGACCTAAAAGAAGTGCAGGATGAATTGGTGGAAGGAACCAACGGCCAGGTGAAGTTAGAAGTAGAAGAGCAGTGCTATTTTGCTGAGGTGGATGGAGAAATACAGCTTTTTTAGAAAACTATTCCTATATGCTTATGCCAAGAAAAGAGGACAGCTCCTAGATAAATCTGAGAGCTGTCCTCTTTTGTCAGAAAAAAATTTTATGAAAACTCTGGTTCAATTAAACCGTAGGTTCCATTCTTTCTTTTATATACTACATTTACTTCGTCTGTCTCCGCATTAGAGAATACATAGAAGTTGTGTCCTAGAAGTTCCATCTGAAGACAAGCATCCTCTGCATACATAGGCTTGATGCCAAACTTCTTAGTCTTTACCACCTTGATCTCATCATCAAAATCTTCATCTTCTTCGTCGATGAAATCTTGATTGAAGCTGCCGCCTTCTTGCTGCTTGGCTACTAACTTGGTCTTGTATTTGCGAAGCTGACGTTCGATAATCTCCTCTACTAAGTCGATGGATACATACATATCATCGCTTTCCTCTTCGGAACGAATAATGCCGCCCTTTACAGGAATGGTTACTTCAATCTTCTGACGGTTTTTTTGTACGCTTAGGGTTACGTGTACTTCTGTGTCTGCTGTGAAGTATCTTTCTAACTTTCCTAACTTGCTTTCAACGGCTTCTTTGAGTCCGGCTGTAACATCAATGTTTTTTCCAATTACGATAAATTTCATGATGTTCAACTCCTTTACTAGGTATTTCAGTTGATATAGTCTGATAATTTTTAGAGAACATATCAAAAATTCTGATAGGACTAGTATACCATGGATGGCAAATTTTGGATAGATTTTACAAGAATTTTTTCTTTAAAAAATTGTGAACTTTAATCCTCCATAGTCTTGATCACATGGCTATAAATCCAAGGATAAATCGCAAGGATCCAGACAACCAAAATAAAATATTCTAAAAATTTTGCGATACAGGAGGCTCCAAGGATCTTAGCCATCCCGCCTTTTATAACAGCAACCAAAATAAGTCCTATGACAACTTTAAGAACCTGGACCCACAGGTGTTTGGCCTGGGTTGAAAAATGAAACTTGGTATTTTCCAAATACCAGCCACAGGCAAATCCAAGTCCGGCTCCTGCCGCCTTGCAGCTATCTTTGGCATATTCTCCCGCAATCACATGCTGACTACTTAGAAAGAGGGCATAGGCTGCCACAGCACAGGAAATTATAATCAATGCCATAGTTACGTACTTGCGATACTTGCTTCCGTCCAGAATCTTATCCTGAAAATGCCAAATAAGGGCAAGAAAAATCACGGCAGTTAGAAATCCTACGGACACATCTGCCGGTGTATGGCATCCCAAATACATTCTGGAAAAGGCCACAAGAAGAGGCAGGAAGAAAAGTAGAGCTTTCAAGCCTTTCTTATTCTTAGGCACCTGAAGGGCCAAGGGAAAATAAAGGCATACTGCCGATTGGGTATGGCCACTGGGAAAGGAATATCCGGTGGCCCCGGATATAGCACTATCCACAGCTTTAAAATCAGGATCCAAAACCCAAGGTCTCGGAACCCGAAAAGCAATCTTTAGGCTTTGAACCAAAAGCGTTGATACAAAAAAGTTAAAACCCATAAGGTAAGCAAAACGCTTGTTGATACACCAATAACAAATACAGATGATAAATACAGCAATGGTTCCTTCTCCAAAGTAGGTTACAAACTGCATCAACTGATTTAAGATGGGTGTTCGAAGGCCTTCTAAGAACCATAAAAAGATCATTATTTTAAGTTGCTCCTTCTACGCATCTTAGAATCCAGGATTTTCTTACGGATTCTGAGAGAATTAGGGGTTACTTCCAAAAGTTCATCTGTATCAATGAAGTCTAAGGCTTCCTCAAGACTTAATACCTTAGGAGGGGTAAGTCTTAGGGCTTCATCAGCTCCGGAAGAACGGGTATTGGTCAAATGCTTTGCCTTACATACATTGATCTCAATGTCATCGGTTTTTGCATTCTGTCCCACAACCATGCCAGAGTAAACTTTTTCGCCGGCTCCGATAAATAAGGTTCCTCTTTCCTGGGCAATGTAGAGACCGTAGGTTACAGATTCACCTGTCTCAAAGGCAATCAAAGATCCCTGCTTACGATACTGGATATCTCCCTTATAAGGCTCATATCCTTCAAAGGCTGTATTGATAATACCATTTCCCTTGGTATCAGTTAAAAATTCTCCTCTGTATCCAATAAGACCACGAGATGGAATCTTAAACTCCAGACGGGTGTAACCGCCGTTGGAAGCTCCCATATTCTGAAGCTCGCCCTTTCTTTGGCTTAATTTATCAATAACATTTCCGGTAAATTCATCTGGAACATCAATATAAGCAGTCTCAATTGGCTCTAAAAGTTTGCTATTTTCATCCTTGTGGTAGAGAACCTCTGCCTTACTAACAGCAAATTCATAACCTTCACGGCGCATATTCTCAATTAAAACAGACAAATGTAATTCGCCGCGGCCGGAAACTTTAAAGTTATCATTGTTCTCAGTCTCCTCTACACGAAGGCTGACGTCTGTATTTAACTCTCTAAAGAGACGGTCTCTAATGTGACGGGAAGTAACAAATTTACCTTCCTGACCTGCCAGAGGGCTATCATTTACCATAAACTGCATAGAAATGGTAGGCTCAGAAATCTTCTGGAAAGGAATGGCCTGTGGATTTTCAGGAGAGCAAATGGTATCTCCAATGGAAAGATCAGCAATACCGGAAATTGCTACGATAGACCCAATACTTGCCTCATTAACATCTACCTTATTTAAGCCGTCGAATTCGTATAACTTGCTGATGCGAACCTTCTCTCTACGTTCTGGGTCATGTTCGTTAACAACAATAGCATCCATTCCTACCTTAATAGTACCGTTGTCTACCTTGCCAATACCGATACGGCCTACATACTCATTGTAGTCAATGGTACTAATAAGAACCTGGGTATCAGCATCCGGGTCTCCTTCCGGAGCCGGAATGTAGTTAAGAATGGTCTCAAAGAGAGGCTTCATATCCTTTTCTTCATCGGACATATCTAAGATTGCCACACCGGCTTTTGCAGAAGCAAATACAAATGGGCAGTCTAATTGATCATCAGAAGCATTAAGATCTAAGAATAATTCCAATACTTCATCAATAACTTCATCAGGTCTTGCCTCCGGGCGATCGATTTTGTTGATACATACAATTACAGGAAGGTCCAGATCTAAAGCTTTTCTTAATACAAACTTGGTCTGGGGCATAGCTCCCTCAAAGGCATCAACAACCAGGACAACACCGTTTACCATCTTAAGGACACGTTCTACTTCACCACCGAAGTCCGCATGTCCGGGAGTGTCGATGATATTAATTTTCGTATCCTTATAATATACAGCAGTATTCTTGGAGAGAATAGTGATTCCTCGTTCTCTCTCAATATCATTGGAATCCATGACACGCTCAGCAACCTCCTGGTTGTCACGGAAAACACCACTTTGTTTTAAAAGTTCATCTACTAATGTGGTCTTGCCGTGGTCAACGTGGGCAATAATGGCAATGTTACGAATGTCTTCTCGTTTGGTTTTCATATATCTTACACCTCGTTATATGTTTATAGTTTACATTTTGACACTAGTATCTTATTCTATCATATTTAGTGAAATTTACAAGTGGAAGAAGGTGACATTGACAGGGAACTTGAATAATGATACTATTTTTACAGTTACGTTTTGAGGAAACGATATACTTGACAACGGAGAAAAGTAAAAAGCGGGAGGTATAGAATTATGGCTATTTTTACAGGCGCTGGAGTAGCAATTGTTACCCCATTTAATGAAGATGAAAGTATTAATTATGATAGATTGGATGAGTTGATTGAGTTCCATGTTGCCAATGGAACAGATGCTATTGTAATCTGCGGAACCACTGGTGAGTCTGCTACCATGACAGAGGAAGAGCATGCAGAATGTGTTCGTTTTACCATCGAGAGAGTGAATCATAGAATTCCGGTTATTGCTGGAACTGGTTCTAATTGTACCAGAACTGCCATTGAGCTTTCTAAGGACGCAGCAGAGCACGGGGCAGATGGCCTTCTTTTGGTAACTCCTTATTACAACAAGGCAACCCAGGCTGGTTTGGTAAAACATTTTTCAGCTGTTGCAAATGAAGTGAAGGGCACACCGATTGTACTTTACAGTGTGGCAAGTCGTACAGGATGCAATATTGAGCCGGATACAGTAGCTACCCTGGTAAAGAATGTAGAGAATATTGTAGCCATTAAAGAAGCTTCTGGAAATATTTCCCAGGTGGCCAAGATTATGGACCGCACCGATGGAAAGATCGACCTTTATTCTGGAAATGATGACCAGATCGTTCCCCTCTTATCCTTAGGAGGAAAGGGTGTTATCTCTGTATTGTCTAATGTAGCTCCAAAGGAGACTCATGACATCTGCCAGATGTACTTTGACGGAGATGTGGCAGAAAGCCGTGATCTTCAGCTTAAGGCGATTCCTTTGGTAGAACAGCTCTTTAGTGAAGTGAATCCAATCCCGGTTAAGAAGGCAATGCAGCTTATGGGTATGGACTGTGGCCCTCTTCGTATGCCAATGACAGAGCTTACACCGGCCCATACAGAGACCTTGGCTCAGGCAATGAAAGAATTTGGAATTAAGCTTGCTTAATACATGCATGAAAAGGATACCATTTTACATTGTGGTATCCTTTTCATGTATAATAGAAGAGTCTATGATTCCTTTGGTTATTGCCTACAATCCGGCATTAGCAGATTGAGTTTCGTAAATATACAATCATATATAAGAATAGTAGGAGGATTTTATAAATGGTAAGAGCGATTATGCATGGATGTAATGGAAGAATGGGACAGGTAGTGTCTGGCCTTGTAAAGGAAGATTCAGGAATTGAATTTGTGGCAGGGATTGATTCTTATACAGAAAAAAAGAATGACTATCCGGTATTTGCTAAGATTTCTGACTGTGATGTGGAGGCGGATGTTATTATTGATTTCTCCAATGCGGCAGCAGTGGATGATCTTTTGGATTACTGTGTAGAAAAACAGGTGCCGGTGGTTCTTTGTTCTACAGGTCTTTCTGAGGACCAGCTTCAGAAGGTGGAGGAAGTTTCTAAGAAGGTGGCTGTATTAAAGTCTGCCAATATGTCTCTTGGAATCAATCTCTTATTAAAGCTTTTGCAGAATGCCACCAAGGTATTGGCACCGGCAGGCTACGACATTGAGCTGGTGGAAAAGCACCACAACCAGAAATTAGACGCCCCAAGTGGAACTGCCATTGCCTTGGCTGATTCTATTAACGAATCCATGAACAATGCTTATGAATATGTCTATGACAGAAGCCAGGTTCGAAAGAAAAGAGATGCCAAGGAAATCGGAATTTCTGCAGTTCGCGGGGGAACCATTGTAGGAGAGCATGAGGTAATCTACGCCGGAACTGACGAGGTCATTGAATTTAAACACACAGCTTATTCCAGAACCGTATTTGGAAAAGGTGCTGTGGAAGCTGCCAAGTTCCTGGCTGGAAAAGAAGCCGGAAGATATGACATGGCGGATGTAATCCAGTTCTAAGGAACTCAAGCTTAAGGGCCTTGAGCCTAGCTGACGCACTTCGAAAAAGATAAGAAAAACTTTGGAGATAGAAAATGAGATTTCGACCTTGTATTGACATACACAATGGAAAAGTAAAGCAGATTGTTGGAGGTAGCTTAAAAGATCAGGGCGATCAAGCGGTAGAAAATTTTTCTGCCAGCCAGAATGCAGACTATTTCGCTAATATGTATAAGAAGGATGGATTAAAAGGCGGCCATGTGATCCTTTTGAATCCAAGCAAATCCCCTTACTATAAGGAAACTTTAGAGCAGGCAAAACTGGCTCTTAAAGCTTACCCGGGGGGCTTGCAGATTGGGGGCGGGATTAATCCGGACAATGCAAAAGACTTCCTTTCTATGGGAGCCAGCCACGTCATTGTTACTTCCTATGTATTTAAGGACGGACAAGTAAAATGGGACAGGCTTTTAAAATTAAAGGAAACTGTGGGAAAAGACCACTTAGTTATTGACCTGAGCTGTAGAAAAAAAGAGGGGGCTTACTATATTGTAACAGACCGCTGGCAGAAATTTACCAAGCTAAAGTTGACTGGTCAGGTTCTTGATCAAATCGCCGCCTGTTGTGATGAGTTTTTGGTCCATGGTGTGGATGTAGAGGGAAAATCTTCCGGGGTAGAGGAAGATTTGGTGAGACTTTTAAAAGAAAACTGCCAGATTCCTGTTACCTATGCAGGAGGAATTGGAAGCCTTGAAGAATTGGAAAAATTTAGAAAGCTATCTGATGAAAAAGTGGATTTTACCATAGGAAGTGCCTTAGATATTTTTGGAGGATCCATCCCCTATGCAAAATTAATAAAAGCCCGGTAAGTGTTTAGAAGCTGTTTGCCTTCAGCCAAATTGGTTGAATTGCCTTATAGATAGTGTTAGAATGAGGCTTGAGTGGTTTGTGAAGTTAAAGATATTTAACCCTGACCACAAGCAAAAGTGAAGAGATTAAGTTAAGGAGTAATGAATCGAATGGGTTTATTTCAAAAAATATTTGGAACACATAGTGAGCATGAGCTGAAGAGAATTTATCCCATTGTGGATGCTATTGAAGCTTTGGACTCCCAGATGCAGGAGCTTTCCGATGAAGAATTAAAAGGGAAGACTGCAGAATTTAAGGAGAGATTGGCAGGGGGAGAGACCCTGGATAGTATCTTGCCTGAGGCTTTTGCCGTGGTTCGTGAAGCAGGAAGCCGTGTCCTTGGCATGAAGCACTACAGAGTACAGCTGATTGGTGGTATCATTTTGCATCAGGGCCGTATCGCTGAGATGAGAACCGGTGAAGGTAAGACCTTGGTATCTACTTTGCCGGCATATTTAAACGCCCTGACAGGAGAAGGTGTACATATCGTTACAGTCAATGACTATTTGGCAAAGCGTGATGCAGAGTGGATGGGAAGAGTCCATGAATTTTTAGGATTAACAGTAGGTGTTGTTTTAAATGAAATGGACAATGATGAGAGACGGGCAGCATATAATTGTGATATTACCTATGTGACCAACAACGAGCTTGGATTTGATTATCTGAGAGATAACATGGTGGTTTACAAGGAACAGCTGGTACAGCGTGGCCTTTCCTATGCCATTATCGATGAGGTGGATTCTGTACTGATTGATGAGGCTAGAACCCCTCTGATCATTTCCGGCCAAAGTGGTAAATCCACGAAATTATATGAAGCATGCGATATATTAGCCCGCCAGTTAGAAAAGGGTGAAGCCAGCGGAGAGTTCTCTAAAATGAATGCCATTATGGGTGAAGACATTGAGGAGACCGGGGACTTTATCGTTAATGAAAAAGAGAAGAACATCAACTTGACAGAAGATGGTGTTAAGAAGGTGGAGAATTTCTTCCATATTGAGAATCTGGCAGATGCGGAAAATCTGGAGATTCAGCATAATATCATTTTGGCATTACGTGCCCATAATCTTATGTTTAGAGACCAGGATTATGTAGTCAAGGATGACCAGGTTCTGATTGTAGATGAATTTACTGGTCGTATCATGCCGGGGCGTCGTTATTCTGACGGTTTGCACCAGGCTATTGAGGCCAAAGAACATGTGAAGGTAAAAAGAGAAAGCAAGACCCTAGCTACTATTACATTCCAGAACTTGTTTAATAAGTATCAGAAAAAGTCAGGTATGACCGGGACAGCTCTTACGGAGGAAAAAGAGTTTCGTGAGATTTACGGCATGGATGTTGTAGAGATTCCTACTAACAAGCCGGTACAGAGAATCGATCTAGATGATGCGGTATACAAGACAAAAGAAGAAAAATTCCACGCAGTATGTGACGAGATTATTAAGGCTCATGAAAAGCACCAGCCTGTACTGGTTGGTACAATTACCATTGAGACTTCTGAACTCTTAAGTGGCATGTTGAAAAGACGTGGAGTTCCTCACAATGTATTAAATGCCAAGTTCCATGAGCAGGAAGCGGAGATCGTAGCCCAGGCCGGTGTTCACGATGCAGTAACCATCGCCACCAACATGGCTGGTCGTGGTACCGATATTAAGCTGGATGAAGAGTCCCGCCAGGTAGGTGGTCTTAAGATTATTGGTACAGAAAGACATGAGTCTAGACGTATTGATAATCAGCTTCGTGGCCGTTCTGGTAGACAGGGAGATCCGGGAGAGTCCAGATTCTATATTTCCCTGGAAGATGATCTTATGCGTCTCTTTGGTTCTGAGCGTCTTATGGATGTCTTTACCAAGCTTGGGGTAGAAAAAGGAGAGCAGATTGAGCACAAGATGCTGTCCAATGCTATTGAAAAAGCCCAGGAGAAGATTGAGAGTAATAACTTTGGTATCCGTAAGAACCTCTTAGAATACGACCAGGTTATGAATGAGCAGAGAGAGATCATATACGAGGAGAGACGTCAGGTCCTTGATGGAGAGAACATGCGGGATTCTATCTTCCATATGATGAATGATTATATTGAAAATCTGGTAGATGCAGTCATAAGCCCTGACCAGGATAATGACGAGTGGGATCTTAAGGAGTTAAATGTTTCTCTTCACAGTACCATTCCTATGGAGCCTGTGACAGAGGAGGATATTAAGAAGATTGGTGCCAAGGAATTAAAGCAGCTTTTAAAGGAGCGGGCAGCCAAGCATTATGAGGCAAAGGAAGCAGAATTTCCGGAGCCGGAGCAGATTCGTGAGCTTGAGCGAGTTGTGCTTTTAAAGGTCATTGATGCCAAGTGGATGGATCATATTGATGATATGGACCAGCTCCGTCAGGGAATTGGACTTCAGGCTTACGGTCAGAGAGACCCGAAAGTTGAGTACAAGATGATCGGCTATGATATGTTCGATCAGATGACTAAGAATATTACTGAGGAGACCATCCGGACCCTATTCCACATTCGGGTAGAACAGAAGGTGGAAAGAGAACAGGTGGCTGAAGTTACCGGAACCAACAAGGATGATAGCGCCGTAAAGGCACCAAAGAAGCGGGTAGAAAAAAAGGTTTATCCAAATGATCCTTGCCCCTGTGGAAGTGGTAAGAAGTACAAGCAGTGCTGCGGCCGTAAGTAAAGTGAAAAGAAGATAAAATGACAGTAGGGTCAAAAATTATTTTTGACCCTACTCTTATAACTATATTTATAATATATTAAATAAGAAAAAATAATGAGAAACGGGGTGAAGGCATTGGTAGAACTAGACCAGTTCAAAAGTCTTATGCTTGCATATGAAGAACCTCTTGCTGAATTGAGGGATTCACTTTGACACTGCAGGCAAGAGCCAGCGAGTGGAGGAGTTAGAGCGGAAGATGGAGGAACCTAGCTTTTGGGATGATCCAGAGGAAGCTCAGAAACTCACAAAAGAACTAAAAGATTTAAAAGGTACTTTGGATACCATGGATGGGTTAGATGAATCTTGCCAGGATATTTTGACTCTCATTGAGATGGGCTATGAGGAAGAAGATCCAGATATGGTCCAGGAGATTGAAGAGGAAATAAAATCTTTTGAAGAGACCTTTGAGGGGATTCGGATTCAAACCCTTCTGTCGGGAGAATATGATACTTGCGATGCTATTATAACCCTTCATGCTGGAGCAGGAGGAACAGAATCCTGTGATTGGGCTAACATGCTTTATCGTATGTACAGTCGTTGGGCCCAAAATAAGGGATTTTCCTTGGAAGTATTAGATTACCTGGAAGGAGATGTGGCAGGAATTAAGGCTGTGACCTTTGAGGTACATGGAGAAAATGCCTATGGCTATTTAAAATCCGAAAAGGGAGTACACCGTCTGGTGCGAATCTCTCCCTATAATGCGGCGGGAAAGCGGCAGACTTCATTTGTGTCCTGCGATGTAATGCCAGAGATCGACAAGGATATAAACATTGAGATCGCAGATGACGATATTCGGATCGACACTTACAGGTCTAGTGGGGCAGGAGGACAGCATATTAATAAGACTTCCTCTGCTATCAGGATTACCCACCTTCCTACGGGAATTGTGGTCCAGTGCCAAAATGAAAGGTCCCAGCACCACAATAAGGACAAGGCCATGCAGATGTTAAAATCTAAGTTGCAGCTTTTAAAGGAGCAGGAACAAGCAGACAAGGTGTCGGATATTCGAGGCGAGGTAAAAGAGATTGGATTTGGCAATCAAATCAGATCTTATGTTATGCAGCCTTACACCATGGTGAAAGATCACAGAACAAATGTGGAAAATAGTAATGTGCAGGCAGTAATGGATGGGGATATTGACAGATTTATCAATGCTTATCTAAAAATGATTGCCAATGATTAGAGGAGGAACCTATGATAAATATAGCAGTGTTGGGATATGGTACCGTTGGTTCAGGAGTTGTGGAGGTAATTAATACCAACGGCAAACAGATTAACCAGAGAATCGGCGAAGAGTTGAATGTAAAATATGTTTTGGATCTTAGGGATTTTCCGGAAGATCCAGTGCAGGAGAAGATTGTCCATGATTTTGATATCATCCTGAATGACCCGGATGTTCAGATCGTAGTGGAGGTTATGGGAGGTATTGAGCCGGCTTATACTTTTGTAAAGAGTAGCCTAGAGGCAGGAAAGAGTGTGGCAACATCCAACAAAGCCCTAGTAGCAAAACATGGTGCGGAGTTGCTTTCTATTGCAAAAGAAAAGGATATTAACTTCTTATTTGAGGCCAGTGTGGGTGGAGGAATTCCGATTATCAGACCTCTTAATACCTCTTTGACAGCTGATGAAATCCAGGTCATTACAGGTATTTTAAATGGCACCACCAACTATATGATGACTAAGATGTTCTATGAGGGGGCAGATTACGATACTGTATTAAAGGAAGCCCAGGATAAGGGCTATGCAGAACGCAATCCAGAGGCAGATGTTGAAGGTTATGATGCCTGCAGAAAAATTGCTATATTATCTTCTTTGATTTCAGGTCAGCAGGTGGACTTTGAGGATATTTACTGTGAAGGAATTACAGAGATTACAGTGGAAGATATGAAATATGCCAAGGCTCTTGGAATGACCATTAAGCTTCTAGCTTCCATGAGACGTTACGCAGGTAATCGCATCCATGCCATTGTGGCTCCTTGCCTGTTATCTCCAGACCATCCTCTCTACAATGTAAATGATGTATTTAATGCCATTTTTGTGCATGGAAATGTATTAGGGGATGCTATGTTCTACGGAAGCGGAGCAGGAAAGCTTCCTACCGCCAGTGCAGTAGTAGCGGATGTAGTAGATGCAGCGAGACATTTGCATACCAACGTAATGACCATATGGGACAGTAAGAAACTGAAGCTGGAAGATAAGGCAGATGCTAAGAGACGTTTCTTTGTACGTATGAAGGGAGATGCAGAAGATTTGCTTTCAGATCTCCAGGAGTCTTTTGGAAATCTTCAGATCGTACATGCTTTTGGTTTGGAAGATGAATTTGGATTTGTGACTGAGCTTATGATGGAGGGGGATTATGAGACCCGGGCAAAAATCTATGAAGACAAGATCCTACATATGATCCGAATAGAAGACTAAAGCTGATGGAGCAATATTAAATATTGGTCATCTAAGATAAAAAATCCCTGGAAGGTGCTTTCCAGGGATTTTTTATTATAATTGGCTAAGATAGCTGTTGTGATACTTGCCTGAAAAAGTAACATCCTTACCAAACCAGCTTGGTGGAAGAAAGGCCTTGGCTGCTTCCTCGCTGGGAAATTCCACCTCTGCCAACTTAAGAGGCGATAAATCCTTTTCAAAAATATCAAGTTCAATAGTAAGGCCCTCGGGGAGGGGAATCATATACCGCTTCTTTACAATAAGGCGTCCATCAATTTTATTTGCCAGATGTTCGTAGGACGTTTGGTCTAAGGGGAGGTTATATTCTTCCCTGCTCATAAGACCGGAGGATTTGTAAGTTAATTCATACTTGTCGTTATCCCTGCGAATACGCACCACAGGATTGGTGTTTAAATATCCCTGTTCAATGTGGCGACAAGGATAAATTTCCAAATTGTCGGGGAGATGGGGGATTAAATATTTCCTTTCTATTTCCATGCTAAACCTCCTTGATTAATGCTTGAAAACCAAGTTTATTATAGGAGGATTTTTCGGGATTTGCCATAAAAATCTAAATGGGAATAAGCTTTTGGGGGAAATATGCAATTGCAGGCCTATAGGTGGAATAGTATAATATACCTAGCTATTCAAAAAGCTTGCAAAAAAATACTAAAAATGTGGGCGGAATAGTTGCTTATAAATATAAATGATTCAATGCAAGATAGAGAATATAAGGAGGTTTCTTATGAAGAAAGTAACAGTTTTGCTGGCAGAAGGATTTGAGGAAGTGGAGGCTTTGACAGCTGTAGATTTACTCCGCAGAGCAATGGTATATGTAGATACTGTATCTATTGGGGATGATTATATGGTAAGAGGTGCCCATGGAATCAATGTTCAGACAGAGGATCTTTTTGATGAAGTGGATTTTGTGGAGTCGGATATGATTGTACTTCCGGGAGGAATGCCGGGGACCACCAATTTAGATGCCCACGAGGGAGTGCGCCGGGTAGTGAGAGACTTCTATGAGGAGGGGAAATATGTGGCTGCCATCTGCGCTGCACCTACAGTCTTTGGCCATATGGGAATTTTAAAAGGAAAGCATGCCACTTGCTATCCTGGTATGGAAGATGAACTTGAGGGAGCAATCCTTTCAGGAAATCCGGTGGTGACAGATAAGAATGTTATTACAAGCAGAGGCATGGGAACTGCCATTGACTTTGGATTAAAGCTTGTGGAAGTTTTGGTTGGAGCGGACAAAGCAAATGAGATTGGCAAGTCCATTGTGCATAAGAGAGCATAAGCAACCATAAAAGTCGTAAAAACAGGGGGATAGAAGGAAAAAACAACTCTAGCCATTTGAAAAGTTTTGTGCTATACTTCCATGGTGAATGTATTTTAGAATAGTACGCCTATCTTCTACTACCGAAGGCCGGGCGTAGAAAATAGGAGGATATTTATAATGAGTTTACAGGTAGAAAATTTGGAACATAACATGGCAAAACTTACAATTGAAGTAGCAGCTGAAGAGGTGGAGAAGGCACTTCAGAATGCATATATGAAGCAGAAGAAGCAGATCTCTTTACCTGGATTCCGTAAGGGTAAAGTGCCAAGACAGATGGTAGAGAAGATGTATGGACCATCTATCTTTTATAATGATGCAGTAGATGCATTACTTCCAGAGGCATATGGTAAGGCATATGACGAGTGTGAGCTTGAAATCGCTTCCAGACCATCTATCGAAATCGTGCAGATTGAGAAGGGTAAGCCATTTATCTTTACAGCAGAAGTAGCAGTTAAGCCAGAAGTAACTCTTGGACAGTACAAGGGCTTAGAGGTTGAGAAGGTTTCTACAAGAGTAACTCAGAAAGAAGTAGACGCTAAGATTGAAGAAGAGGCAGAAAAGAATGCCAGAACTATCTCTGTAGAGCGTCCGGTAGAAGACGGAGATCAGGTTGTTCTTGACTTTGAAGGATTTGTAGACGGTGTGGCTTTCGAAGGTGGAAAGGGAGAAAACTATCCATTAACTATCGGTTCTCATTCCTTTATTCCGGGATTCGAGGAAGCATTGGTTGGGGCAGAGCTTGAGAAGGAAGTAGAGGTAAATGTTACCTTCCCAGAGGATTATCATGCAGAAGAATTAAAGGGTAAGCCGGCTGTATTTAAATGTACTATCCACGAGATTAAGGCTAAAGAACTTCCGGAAATTGATGATGAGTTCGCTGCTGAAGTTTCTATGTTTGATACCTTGGAAGAGTACAAGGCTGATGTGAAGGCTCAGATTAAAGAAGAGAAGGCAAAAGAAGGAAAGGCTAAGCAGGAAGATGCAGTTGTTAAGCAGGCTGTAGAGAATGCAGAGTTTGATATTCCAGATGCTATGGTTACTGACCAGGTAGAGAACAACTACAATAACTTCTTACAGCAGATTCAGCAGAATGGTTTAAGTGTAGAGCAGTACTTCCAGTTTACAGGATCTTCCGAGAAGATTTTAAAGACTCAGATGAGACCAGAAGCAGAGGCTCGTATTGAGAACCGTCTTGTATTAGAGGCTATTGTTAAGGCTGAGAATATTGAAGTTAGCGAAGAAAAGTTAGACGAAGAGATTCAGAAGATGGCAGAAATCTATGGTATGGAGGCAGATAAGGTAAAAGAGCTTCTTGGAGATGCTGAGAAAGAGCAGATGAAGAAAGACCTTGCTCTTCAGGCAGCAGTTGATTTCCTTGTAGAGAATGCTGTTGAGAAATAAAACCTATTTTAGATATACATATAAAGGGGTAGTTAATAAAGGAGGTCATGGAGCATGAGTTTAGTACCTTACGTCATTGAACAGACAAGCCGTGGAGAACGCTCCTACGACATTTTTTCAAGATTATTAAAAGATAGAATTATTTTCCTGGGAGAAGAAGTGACAGAGTCCGCTGCAAGCGTCATTACTGCCCAGCTTCTTTTCCTGGAAGCAGAAGATCCGGAAAAGGACATCCATATTTATATTAATAGTCCCGGTGGATCAGTAACTGCAGGTATGGCAATCTATGATACCATGCAATATATTAAGTGCGATATTGAGACCATCTGTATTGGTATGGCAGCAAGTATGGGAGCCTTCCTTCTTTCAGGAGGAACCAAGGGCAAGAGACTGGCTCTTCCAAATGCAGAGATTATGATTCACCAGCCTCTGGGAGGAGCTCAGGGACAGGCTACAGAGATTCAGATCGCAGCTGAGCATATTCTGAGAACCAAAGAAAAATTAAATCGTATTTTGGCAGAGAACACAGGTAAGCCTTATGAGACAGTTGTTGCAGATACAGAGCGAGACAACTGGTTGACGGCAGAAGAAGCCAAAGAATATGGATTAATTGATGAGGTTATCACAAGTCGTTAGTAGAGTACCATAGGAGTAATAGTTATGATAGGAAAAAGCGATGACCAAGTAAGGTGTTCGTTTTGCAATAAGACACAGAATCAGGTCAGGAAGTTGATTGCCGGACCTAATAATACTTATATTTGTGATGAGTGTGTGGAGGTTTGCTCAGAGATTATTGAGGAAGAATTTGCATTTGAATCCAGTGATTATGAGGGCAATCCTTTTGCAGATATTAATCTTTTAAAACCAGAGGAGATTAAGGCTTTCTTAGATGATTATGTAATTGGTCAGGATGAGGCTAAGAAGGTCTTATCTGTGGCAGTATACAATCACTATAAGAGAATTATGGCTGGCCACAATCTGGATGTGGAGCTTGGCAAGAGCAATATTTTGATGTTAGGTCCTACAGGATGTGGAAAGACTCTTCTGGCTCAGTCCCTTGCAAGAGTCTTGAATGTTCCTTTTGCTATTGCAGATGCCACTGCTCTTACAGAGGCTGGATACGTAGGTGAGGATGTGGAGAACATCTTGCTTAAGATTATCCAGGCAGCAGATGGAGATATTGAGAAGGCAGAATATGGAATTATCTATATCGACGAGATTGATAAGATTACCCGTAAGTCTGAAAACCCATCTATTACCAGGGATGTATCTGGAGAGGGTGTTCAGCAGGCCTTGCTTAAGATTATTGAGGGAACCATTGCCAGTGTGCCACCTCAGGGAGGAAGAAAACATCCTCATCAGGAATTGATTCAGATTGATACCACGAATATTCTCTTTATCTGTGGTGGGGCTTTTGAAGGCATTGACAAGCTGATTGAGAAGCGTATTGATCAGAAGTCCATTGGATTTAACGTGGAGATTGCTAATAGTCACGAGAATGATGTGGACCGTCTCTTGCAACAGGTGACCCCACAGGATCTTGTGAAATTTGGTTTGATTCCAGAGTTGGTTGGTCGTGTGCCGGTGACAGTTGCCTTGGAGCAGCTAGATGAGGATGCCTTGATTCGTATTCTCACAGAGCCTAAGAATGCGATTGTAAAACAATATCAGAAGATGTTGGAATTAGACGGTGTTTCCCTTAAATTTGATAAAGAGGCCTTGCAGGAAATTGCATCTATCTCTATAAAGAGAAAAACCGGTGCCAGAGGCCTTAGAGCAATTATGGAGAATACCATGATGGATATTATGTACCAGGCTCCATCAGATGAGACCTTAAAGTCTTGCAGAATTACTGCCGATGTGGTAAATGGTACAGCCCAGCCCATCTGTGAACATCAAGCTATAGAGTCTGAGAGTGCATAGGAGTACTTGGGTTTAAGAATAAAAATACATGAGAATTGGATGCGTTGGAGAGATTTCAAGGCATCCATTTTTTGAAAGATGAGAATTTCTCGGGAGAAAAGGAATTTATGTACGAAGAAACGAAAAGTCTGCCAATGGTACCCCTTCGGGATTTGACAATTTTGCCGGAGATGGTAAAACTTTTTGATATTAGCAGGGATAAATCATTAAAAGCTGTAGAAGTAGCCATGGAGGGAGATCAGAAAATATTTTTGGCAACCCAAATTGACGGAGATATACTGGAACCTGGAGCGGAGGACATAGAGGCTATTGGATGTGTAGCTTCTATTAAGCAACTCCTTCGAATGCCGAAACAGATGGTTAGGATTATGGTCTATGGGGAAAGCAGAGCGGCTATGATGTCCATGGAAGAAGCAGATGGTTACTTGAAAGCGGAAGTGATTTCTGTGCCGGATATCATGGATGGTTTGGAAGATGAAGCTACAACGGAGGCCTTTACAAGAAGCTTAAAGCAGATGTTTAAGGATTATTTGTCCAGAAATCCAAAGCTTAGCAGAGAGATGAATGGACGAATCGATAAGATTACGGATTTTAGGACCTTGGTAGATGTTATCGCGGCCAATTGTCCTTTTTGTTCCGATGATGCGCAAGAGCTTTTGGAGGAATCTAATCTGGAAAAGCGTTACAAATTGCTGATGGACAAGCTGATCAGTGAAATTCAAGTGCTGACAATCAGAGAAGAGATTCAGCGTAAGGTGAAGGCACGGGTAGATAAAAATCAACGGGACTATATTTTAAGGGAAGAGCTTCGCCTGATCCGAGAGGAATTAGGGGATGATAGTATTTTATCTGATGCAGATGAATATCAGGAGAGACTAAAGAATCTGGAAGCTAGCGATGCTATTAAGGAGAAGCTAGCAAAAGAAATTAAGCGTTTTAGAAACACAATAGGAAATGCAGCGGAAAATGGTGTTAGCAGAGCCTATATTGAGACCATGCTGGAGATGCCATGGGATAAAATGAGCCAGGACAATACCGATTTATCCTATGCAAAAAAAGTTCTTGAGGAAAACCATTATGGCATGGAAAAGGTAAAAGATCGAGTTTTGGAATTTTTGGCAGTGAGAACCTTGACCAAGAAGGGAGATGCGCCCATTCTCTGCTTAGTAGGCCCTCCGGGAACAGGTAAAACTTCTATTGCAAAGTCTTTAGCCAAAGCTATGGATCGCAAGTATGTTAGAATTTCCCTAGGTGGAGTAAGGGATGAAGCGGAAATCAGGGGCCATAGAAAGACCTATGTAGGTGCTATGCCGGGACGAATTGCCAATGGACTTCGTCATGCAGGGGTAAAAAATCCTTTGTTGCTTCTAGATGAGATCGACAAGGTAAGCAATGATTATAAGGGAGATACCTTCTCGGCTCTCTTGGAGGTTCTAGACAGCGAGCAGAATCATAAATTTAGGGATCATTACCTGGAAGTCCCTTTGGATCTTTCGGAAGTGCTTTTTGTAACGACTGCTAATAGCCTACAGACTATTCCAAAGCCCTTGTTAGATCGTATGGAAGTTATTGAAGTTAGCAGTTATACAGAAAATGAGAAAATACATATTGCCAAAGAACACTTGATTCCAAAACAGATTGAAAGAAATGGTCTGACGAATGAACAGTTAAGTATCAGCAAGCAGGCACTCTGGAAAATGGCCCATAACTATACAAGAGAAGCAGGCGTCAGACAGTTAGAGCGTAAGATTGGGGACATTTGCAGAAAATCAGCAAGAGAGATCCTGGAGAAAAATAAAAGGTCTATTCATGTAACAGAGCGGAATCTCTCTAACTACTTGGGAAAAGAACTCTATTCTTTCCAGATGGCAAATAAAGAGCCGGAGGTTGGAATTGTAAGAGGACTTGCCTGGACCAGTGTGGGGGGAGATACCCTGCAGATCGAAGTCAATGTCATGCCGGGAAAAGGGGAGATTCGTCTCACAGGCCAGTTGGGAGATGTAATGAAGGAATCTGCCATGGCAGGCATCAGCTATATTAGGTCTTTGGGACTAAAAGAACTATCTGAAGATTTCTTTGGAAAAAATGATATCCACATCCATATTCCAGAGGGAGCAGTTCCAAAAGATGGCCCCTCTGCCGGAATTACCATGGCAACGGCTATGTATTCTGCATTTACAGGCAAGAAAGTAAGGGCTGACCTGGCCATGACAGGAGAAATTACCTTAAGAGGAAGAGTCCTGCCCATCGGTGGATTAAAAGAAAAACTTTTGGCGGCAAAAAATGCTGAGATTAAAACTGTCTTAATTCCAAAGGAAAATCAAAGAGACATTGAAGAACTTTCGTCTGAGATTACAAAAGGTTTGGAGATTATACCAGTATCCCGCATGGAGGAAGTATTAAAGCTTGCCTTGGTGGAAGGAGAAAAACTATGATTATACGAAATATAAAGCTGGAAACTGTCTGTGGAATTACCAGCACCTTGCCAGAAAATACCCTGCCGGAGATTGCATTTGCAGGAAAATCCAATGTAGGAAAGTCTTCTCTTATCAATGCCTTGATGAACCGAAAATCTTTTGCCAGAATTTCGGCAACACCTGGAAAGACTCAGACCATTAATTTTTATAATATTAATGAGGAATTATATTTGGTAGACCTTCCAGGATATGGCTATGCCAAGGTATCAGAGCAGGAGAAGGTCCGCTGGGGCAAGATGATTGAGAACTATTTGCATAAGTCTAAGCAGTTAAAGGCCGTATTTCTTCTGATTGATATCCGCCACGATCCATCGGCCAATGACAAGCAGATGTATCAGTGGATCGTAGATCAAGGATATGAACCGGTAATCATTGCCACAAAGTTAGATAAGATCAAAAGAAGCCAGCTGCAAAAACAGCTGAAAGCCATTAAAGTGGGACTTACTTTACTTCCAGGAACTACCGTCATTCCATTTTCTGCCACGACTAAGCAGGGACGGGATGCCATTTGGGACTATGTGGACCGAGAAGTGCTGGAGATGGATGTAGATCCGGAGGATGCATAGAAGAGAGTTTGCTTATAATTAGAACTTACTAGAATTTTGATTCCTAACTAAAAAGGGACTGTCACTAAGTGACAGTCCCTCAATTTTTTATCAATCCTATAAAGACTAGAAAAAATGGTCTTTGAGTGCAGAGGGTGATATAACATTTCGTCATAAGACTATAACTTATGGGTATTAGCTGCAATCGGAGTACTTTTGCTATAGTGAACTTAAAAGATAATTGGAGTAACGAATGGAGGAGAAAGTATTGATAGAAAGACTTAGAAAATATTCTACACCGGAACTTTGTGACGGTATGAAGGAAGCTAGGGTCATGGATTATGGCATTAAACCCATGGTGACCAAGAACAAAATTGTGGGAAGAGCCTGTACAATTGAAGTCCCTAAGGGGGTTAGTGGCTATATACCGGAGGTTCTTAAAGAGGTAAAGCCTGGAGAGATTCTTGTAATTGCCGGAAAAGGGGAGTGTAATCATTCCTATTGGGGAGATCACAGAAGTATCTGTGCTAAGATTCAGAAGGTAGAAGGGGTAATCATTGACGGAGCTTTTAGAGATATTGAAGGCTGTAGAGAAGCTGGAGTGCCTATTTATGCTAGATCTGTCATTCCAAGAAGCTGTAAAAAAGACAGTATCGGGGAGAAAAATGTTCCAGTACGGTGCGGAGGAATTCTTGTAAATCCGGGAGATTATATCGTGGGAGATGAGAACGGTATTTGTGTTATAAGACCGGAGGAGTTAGAGGAGGTATTTATAAAGTCAGACCGTAAGATTTTGGCTCAAAAAAAGACCATTGAATATATGGAAGAGACGGGAATTCTAATGCCGAGAGTGGACTATTCTCTTCTGGAATAACACCATTCGTTTCTTACATTTTACTTTCCTTTATAGCAACCCTTACAATGAGTATAAGAAATAAGGCGAAAGAATTTGAAAATGTTAAAGGAGACGTGAAATGGGAAAATCACTCACAAGAAAAATCATTGAGTCCCACTATGTAAAAGGTAGCATGGTGCCAGGGGAAGAGGTGTTTATCAAGGTAGATCAAACCTTAACACACGATATTAACGCAGTTATGACCTACTTGGCTTTCGAGGCTATTGGCCTTGACAGGATTCGTACAGAATGTAGTGTAAGTTACTTGGATCACAATCTTTTGTATGTAAATAATATGACACCGGATGATCATATTTATCTTCAGTCAGCAGCCAAGCGTTTTGGAGTTCACGTATCAAGACCGGGAAATGGAATTTGCCATACCGTGCATGTTTCAAGATTTGGAGCTCCTGGTAAAGTAAGCATGGGTGGAGACAGCCACACTCCTCACGGTGGATCCATTGGTATGCTTTGTATTGGTGTAGGTGGAATGGACGTTGCCACTGCCATGACTGGTGTCCCTATGAGACTGAAAATGCCAAGAGTGGTAAAGGTAAACCTAACTGGAAAATTAAAGCCAGGATGTAATACCAAAGAAATTATTCTTGAGATGTTAAGAAGAGTTACCATTAAGGGGGGTCTTGGAAATGTTTATGAGTATGTAGGCCCTGGAGTAGAGGAATTAGAAGTACCAGCTAGAGCAACTATTTCTAATATGGGTGCAGAGCTTGGCGCAACTACTTCAATTTTCCCAGCAGACAAGCAGGTTCGCAAGTTCTTAAAGGCCCAGGGAAGAGAAGAAGATTATGTAGAACTTCTTCCGGATGCAGATGCAGAATATGATGAGGAAATTGAGATCAACTTAAGTGACCTTGAGCCACTGATTTCCTGTCCACATCAGCCTGACAATGTAATGGCCCTTAAGGATGCCCAGAAAAAAACGGTACAGCAGGTATTTATCGGAAGCTGTACCAATGCTAGTTATGCAGACATTGCTAAGGCAGCAACTGTATTTAAGGGACATCATGTAAATGAAAATGTAAGCTGTACCTGCGCGGTAGCTTCTAAGCAGACCTACAGAGAGCTTCTTCGGGACGGTTATATTGATATTCTTTTAGAGGCAGGGGTTCGTATGTTGGAGATTGCCTGTGGACCTTGCTGTGCAATTGGACAGACACCGGCTACCAAGGGTGTGGCAGTTCGTACTTCTAACCGTAACTTTAAGGGAAGAGCAGGAAATCCGACTGCAGAGATTTACCTGGTAAGCCCTGAAAGTGCAGCGGCTACTGCAATCGTAGGTACCTTCGCATCAGCTGAAGAGGTAATGGGAGCAGATGTTGCTAAGTTAGCTGAAATTCACGAGCCAGACCAGTATCTTGTAGATGATTCTATGATCATTGACCCATTGCCGGAAGAAGAGGCAAAGAAGGTAGAGATCGTTAAGGGACCAAACATTAAGTTTCTTCCAATCCCAGAGGCACCTGTACAGAACCTTTGCGTACCGGTAAGCTTAAAGACTTTAGATAATGTATCTACAGATGATATTACACCAGCCAGTGCAGAATTCTCTAGTATGCGATCTAATATTCCTTTGATGTCACAGTATTGCTATCACCGCTATGCACCGGATTTTGCTGCAAGAGCAAAGGAACTTGGAAAGAGCATTATCGTAGGTGGAGAAAACTATGGACAGGGGTCTTCCAGAGAGCATGCAGCCATTAACCCAATGTATCTTGGTGTTAAGGCAGTAATTGCTAAGAGCATTGCAAGAATTCATAAGGGAAATTTGGTAAACCACGGTATTATCCCAATGTTGTTTGCGGATCCTGCAGATTATGATCGGATTGACCAGGGAGATGATCTGGCCTTTGAAAATCTCTTAGACCAGATTCCTACAAGAAAAGTGCAGGTTACTGATAAAACAAAGGGATTTAGCTTCGACGTAAAATTGGATTTAACAGATAATGAAATTGAAGTTGTATTAAGCGGTGGACAGTTGTCTTACTTAAAGAAACAGTTGGCCAAGTAGGAGGTTTAAGCATGGACGATAGAAAATTAGAAATTTATCAGGCAAAAGAAGCATTTGGAAAATTAATCGAAGAAGAATTTGTAAGAATCGACAAAATGAAAAGGGCCCAGAAGGCTATTGAATTTAAAAAAGAAGAAAAAATTGTAATCGGTATCCTTCCGGGAGATGGAATCGGACCTATTATTATGGAGCAGGCCCTGCGTGTTTTAAATGAACTTGCAGGTGAAGAGATTGCTGCTGGAAAAATCGAGGTTCGTCACATTGAGGGACTGACCATTGAAAACCGTGTAGCGAAAAACGAAAGCCTTCCGGAGGAAGTGTTTGAAGAAATCGAAAAATGCCCAATTCTTATTAAGGGACCTATGACTACCCCTAGAGCAGGAGATGGGCTTCCAAACCTTGTAAGTGTAAACAGCCTTTTAAGAAGAAGATTGGAGCTGTTTGCTGCAGTTCGTCCGATTAAAATGCCAGATAAGGGAATTGACTGGACCTTCTTTAGAGAGAATATTGAAGGGGAGTACATTTGGGGAAATAAAGGTATTCAGGTAAATGATGACCTGGCAGTGGACTTTAAGGTACAGACACAGCCGGGAAGCGAGAGAATTGCCAGAGCAGCCTTTGAATTTGCAAAAAACAATGGAAAGAAGAATGTAACTGTTGTTACCAAGTCCAACATTGTAAAACTGGCAGATGGAAACTTTGTACAGATGGTACACAAGGTAGGAGAAGAGTATCCGGGTATTGAGGTACAGGAGCGTTTGGTAGATGCTATGTGTGCCAAGATGATGGATCCTCAGTTCAACGCAGGTATCGAGGTGGTAGTTCTTCCAAACCTTTACGGTGATATTGTAACTGATGCGGCTGCAGAGCAGCAGGGAGGACTTGGTACTGCTTGTTCTTCTAATATTGGAAACAGATATGCCCTTTTTGAGGCAATTCACGGTACAGCACCTTTCCTTATGAGTCACGGAAGAGGAGAGTATGCAGATCCTAGCAGCTTGATTCGTGCAGTAGGTCAGATGTTTGCTCACATTGGTTATGCAGAGAAAAACGAACTTTTAGAGAAGGCACTTCGTATTTGTGGCGAGACAGAAAGAGAGCTTGTTGTAACTACAGATACTGATGGAGCTAGCGCAAAAGAATATACAGATTATATTATTAGAACCATTCAGGTTTTAAAGACCATGGAGAAATTAAAATAATAGCTGGCTTTCATGCAGGTTTTTGGGGGAGGAAAGAAAAGTTCCTCCCCTTCTTGGTGTTGAGCTTTACCCTTTCATTTGTTAAAATATAGCAAGCGATAGAAATGAAAGTACGGGGGACATTTGCATGAAAGATTCGGATTGGGAAATTATCTATGAGCTACATAAGAATCCAAATTTAACAAAGGTGGCTAATCTTTTATATATGACACAGCCATCTTTGACTAAGAGATTACAGAATATGGAGACAGAACTGCAGGTAGCCATAGTGAACCGGACGCCAAAGGGACTTACCTTTACCAGAGAGGGAGAATATTTGGCAGACCAGGCAAAGAAACATTTAGATTTTATGAAGGAGACAAAGGCTACTTTAGAATCATTTAAGGAGAAAACCACCAATACCATCGTCATTGGGTCTTCCTATACCTATAGTAAATACACCTTGGGAGATATTTTAGCAGATTATTCTAGAGACCATGCCCATACGAATTTTGATGTGATCAATGAGCAGAGCAATCTTTTGTTTCGTAAGGTTTTAGAAGGTTCTGTGGATGTAGGCTTTATCCGGGGAGATTATGAGGGCCCCGTAAGACAGGCCTTAGTAGATAGGAACCAGGCTTTTTTAATTACCAAAAAATCAGTGGATTTAAAGGACCTACCTACCATGCAGCGGATTGGCTATAAAACCAATGATAAAACTAAAGAGCTTTTGGAAAACTGGTGGAAAGACCATTTTGGTACCTTGGATTCTGCGGAAATGTCTGTGGGATATATTGATTTTGCCTGGCAATTAATTGACAAGGGCTTAGGCTATGCCTGTTGTTTTTTGCCAGATGATTTTAAAAATGAGTATAACCTGTGTCTGACGCCTCTTACCTATGCCGATGGCAGCCAGGTCATTCGAAATACCTGGTTTGTCTATTCCAAGAATAAGCGTCAACCAAAGGCTCTAGAAGAGTTTATTTCTTATATTGAAAAACATGTAGCCATTGAGTAGAAGAATGTATGAAAAATGTTGATTGGACCATTTTAAAAACCTTATATGAAAAACAAAGCATGACCAAGGCGGCAGAGACTCTTTACATGACCCAGTCAGCCCTTACCAAGAGGATCCAGTCTATAGAAGCAGAGTGGGGAATTGAGCTTGTAAAGAGAAACAGTAAAGGGGTTACTTTTACAGAAGATGGCAAGTACTTGGTCAACAAAGCCAACATAATGCTGGATTTTTTGCGGGAGATTGAAGATCATTTTGCAGAACATGAGGGAAATCAGGAACTGATCGAGATTGGAGTTCCCAATTCCTTTGCCAGACTCCATATGCCGGAGCTTCTTAGACAGTATCAGCTAGAAGGAGGAAAGCTCCAGATTAAAACAATGGTAAATTCCAGTAATGTTTTAATCAAGCGAATTACCGATGAGTCGGTGGATTTGGCCTTTATCTGTGGAGACTATTCCTATATTGGGGAAAAGACTAGGCTCTTTGAGGAAGATCTTTATGTGGCGGCTCCCAAGGGAACCAAGATGGATGATTTGGAGAAGATCCCCTTTATATCCGCCTACTTAAATCCTATGGTAAAGCTTAGTGTGGAGCAGTGGTGGAAGAGCCAGTTTGGAAGCCACCTGCATGCTACCTATTCCGTAACCAATGCGGATATTGCCATTGAGATGGCAGAGAAGGGGCTTGGCATGACCTTTGTCTTTGGAAATAAATGGAGGATCAATGAAGAAGAAGTGGTCCTCTTTCCAATCTATGACAGAGCTGGAAATCCCATTAGTCGTAATGTGTGGCTGATGGTGGCGCCCAGGTGCTATCAGTCCCAGGAAATCATGGATTTTGTCAGTTTCGTAGAAAAATATTATCAGGCAAATTAAGAGCTATTCCATTATGGAATAGCTTTTCTAGTCTAAAGCTGAATTTCATTTTGACAAGAAAATAACATAAAATAAAGTTACAGATTAAGCAGGAGAAAAATAACAGCCTTATTTCTTACAAAAAAACAATTTCCTGCTTTGAATCCGTTAGAATTATATCAGAGTGGTTAAGGAGGAAAATAATCATGAGTTTTGTCTACGTGGGATGTAGAACAACCAAAGAGCGAAACGCCAGAGGAGAAGGACTGAAAGTTTATGAAGTATCTGATACAACTGGCGAATGGAATGAAATTCAGTGTTTAGAAACAGAAGCAAATCCTAGCTTTCAGTGTCTCGATGCAGACAAAGAATATCTGTATAGTGTACACGGGGATTTTACCTTTGTAACTTCCTACAAGATCAAGGATGACGGAACCTTAGAATTCTTAAATAAAGTAGACATCGGAGGAAAAAACCCGGTAGATATTACGGTAGATGCAGAGAATAAACATGTGATTGTGGCAACCCTGCAGGGGGGAACCCTTTATACCATCGAAAGAAAAGAAGATGGTTCTTTAGGGGATGTGGTTGCTACATTTACCTATGAAGGAAAGGCAGAGGGAAAGGTATCTACCATTCACCAGTGTCTGTGGGATCAGAAGAAAAATTATCTCTTCGCCTGTGCCCAGGGAAGAATCAATGGCTTTGGACAGATGCGAGCTTTGAAATATGATCACGTTACAGGAGAATTTACAGAGACGGACAAGTTCCTAGCCAGAACCTGGGATGAGCCAAGGCATGCAGCAGTCCATCCAAACAATCGTTGGGTCTATATGTGCGAGGAAAAAGGAAACAAGGTTCTTTATTTTCAGTTTGATGAAGAGACAGGAAAAATGAAGGCTATGCAGGAGCTGTCTACTGTACCAGAGACAGTGACTGGATATTCAGATGCCAGTGAAGTTATGGTTGATTCAACAGGAGAGTGGGTATTAGTATCCAACCGTTACACGGACAGCATGGCCGTATATCGTATTGATCCTTTCAGCGGATATTTAAAAAGTACAGGATTTTTCCCATGTCTTGGAAAGACTCCTAGATTTTTCTGCTTCGGGCCAAATGGCAAATGTTATGTGGCCAATGAAGACAGCGATACCATTATAGAATTCATTTTTGATGAACATACAGGATGGTTAACCCCAACCCTTCGTGTGGTGGAGACAGGAAGTCCAGTATGCATTACATTTAAATAGGAGGATGCTATGAATCTTGGATTATTAAGTTTAATTCTTTTGTTGATCGCCATTGTCATTGGCTTTGTGCGAAATGTAAATGTTGGTATTTTAAGTATTGGCTTTACTATGATCTTAACCCTTCTTTTTAAAGATTCCATTGCAGCCAGCGATGTCATCGGCGGATTTGGAACTTCTCTTTTCATTCAGATGACAGGAGTAACCTATTTATTTGCCATTATTAATGGAAATGGAACCTTAGAGCTTCTTGCAAAGAAGGTTGTAAACCTGGTTCCTGCCCATGCTATTCCTTTTGTAATGTTTATTATTGGAATGATTCTTAGTGCTTCAGGTCCCGGATCTATTCCCTGTCTTGCAATTATTCCGGTAATTGCTATTCCGATTTCTGTTTCTGCAGGAATCAACCCTATTATGACTTCCATTATTGGAGACATGGGGGCTATGGCAGGTCGTATGAGTCCTTTAACACCGGAGGCAGCTGTAGTTCGTGGCCTGATGCAAGAGCAGGGAATGGATGGCAATACCGTGCCTATTATGATCTGTACAGCTATCACAGCGGTAATCTGCTGCGTAGTTGTTTATATTTATTACAAAGGCTGGAAGGTAGACCTTTCTGCAGCTTCCGGAGAAAAGGAAGTGCTTCCGAAATTTACTTGGCAGCAGTATTTATCCATTCTTGGCTTAGTAATCTTAGCCTTCGGTGTTTTGGTTCTTTCATGGAATGTAGGACTTACAGGATTCTTAATCGGATCTATCCTTTGCATTATTGGCTGTGGTGATGAAAAGGCTGCAGTTAAGGGAGTTCCTTGGAATGTAATTATCATGGTACTTGGGGTTGGAATGTTGATGAATATTGTTTCACTCTCAGGTGGTGTGGATATTTTGGTATCTGGTCTTGAATCTGTTATGGGAGCAAAATCAGCAAATCCAATTATGGCCATTCTTGCAGGTCTTATGTCCTTCTTTAGTTCCGGGCTTGGAGTTGTATTCCCAACTCTGGTTCCGATTTGCGGAAGTCTGGCAGAGGGAATCGGAGCAAATGGAGTTTACTTGGTAGCTATGGTTGTAATTGGTGGAACTATTGCTGGTTACACTCCAATTTCTACTACCGGAGCTCTTATTATGGCTGGTGTTGCCCAGCAGGAAAATGCAGAGGAGCGTTTTCCACAGAATAAATTATTCGTGGAATTATTTGCAGTATCTGTAATTAACTTAGTGGTACTGGCGATTATGGCAGTTCTTGGAGTTTATGGCCTGATTGTATAGGAACCCTAGAAGAGTAGATGGAAATTAAAATTAACCTCCAGGATGTAGCAGCATTCTGGAGGTTAATTCCTATCAGGAATACCCGATAACCTTTCGTTATTGTGACATTCTAAGAAGCAATTTTTCATTCAAAATAACATCCGTTAAAATATAAATAGAAGATAACCAGATGGAAGGTAAGGAGGAGAATAAAATGGAGATTTTAAAACCGGCAATGGCGGGAACTTTAGAATCCAGCGACTGTCAGGTAACTGTAGAGCCAGGAAATGGTGGAATTCAGTTTGACCTGGACAGTGCAGTAATTAATCAGTTTGGAAATCAGATTCGCAAGGTAACTTTTGAGACCTTGAAAAATCTAGATGTCAAAAATGTAAATATAAGAATCGTAGACAAGGGGGCTTTAGATTGTACGCTTAAGGCAAGAATTGAGGGAGCGGTATTTCGCTCTGTAGGTCAAACAGAAAATCTTCCTTGGGGAGGTGCCATCCGATGATTAACAATCCTAACAAAAAAAGACTTAGAAGAACCATGATGTTTTTAAATGCACAGAAGCCGGGACTTATTAAGGATCCTTATATTTATAAGCCGGATTCTATTATGCTGGATCTTGAGGATGCAGTAGCAGAAAATCAAAAGGACGCCGCAAGATTTTCTCTTTACAATGCCCTTAAGAGCATTGACTACAGGGGCTGTGAGACGGTAGTTCGAATCAATGGATTGGACAGCCCTTACTGGCAGGAAGACATCCGCTGTGCTGTAGCAGGAGGATGTGATAGTATCCGTATTCCAAAGACAGAGACTGCAAATGACGTCCACATGGTGGAAGAAGTGGTAGTTCAGGCAGAGAAGGATTTCGGAAGGGAAGAAGGAAGCGTTCTGATTATGGCAGCTCTTGAGTCAGCAAAAGGTGTTATGAAGGCTCTTGAGATTTGCGAGGCCTCTGATCGTCTCTTTGGTATTGCCTTATCTGGTGGAGATTACACCAAAGACCTTCAGACTCATATTACAGGAACCGGAATCGAGCTTATGGGTGCCAGACAGCAGATGATCATTGCAGCCAGAGCAGCAGGAGTTCAGTGCTTTGATACTGTATATACAGACTTAGACGACATGGAAGGCTTCCGTCAGGATGTAGAAAATATTCACCTTATGGGATTTGATGGAAAATCCATTATCAACCCAAGACAGATTGACATTGTACATGACATCTTTACACCAAGTCAGAAGGACATTATTTTCGCTGAGAAGGTTGTTCGTGAAATCGACGAGAAGAAGGCTCTTGGAATCGGTGTATTTACAGTAGATGGCAAGATGATCGACATCGCTTTCTACGACGGAGCAAAGAGAACCATTGAACTTGCCAAGGCATCAGGCGTGTATAAGGGGGATTTGTAAAATGTTAAATGCAGTAGGAAGAGAGATTCCAGAAGAGATTTTAAAAATCACTGGAAAAGAAGTATTTCAGGGAAATAACTACAGAAATGGTTATGTATATAAAAAAGACGGGGCATATACCAAGTGCGTTTTAGACAATAGCGAGAGTAAATTAGTGGATAATATCCACGATGCCTTAGTGAAATGCGGAATTAAAGACGGAATGACCTTAGGTTTCCACCACCACTTCCGTGAGGGAGATTACATCGTAAACATGGTAATGGAAGAAGTTCACAAGATGGGAATCAAGGACATTACCATCTGCGCCAGCTCTTTAGGTAAGGCTCATGATCCCATCCTTCCTTACATTGAGGATGGAACCATCACTAACATCCAGTCTTCCGGTGTTCGTGGAAAAATCGGAGAGGCCATCTCCCACGGAAAATTAAAGGGACTTGCTATTATGAGGTCCCACGGTGGCCGTGTCCGTGCTATTGAAAGCGGAGAGACCAGAGTAGATATTGCCTTTATCGGAGCACCTACCTGTGATGACTATGGGAACTGCAGCGGTATGGGTGGAAAGAGCAACTGTGGAATTCTTTCTTATGCTTCTGTTGATGCAGACCATGCAGACAAGGTAGTAGCAATCACTGATACTTTGGTGCCATTTCCTAACTACCCGGCTCAGATTAGCATGACCAAGGTAGACTATGTGGTAGAAGTAGAAGCCATTGGTAATCCAGACAAGATTGCTACAGGTGCTGCAAAGCCAACCACAGATATGA
>CAVBQS010000021.1:0-2614 GCA_963597615.1 Bacteroidaceae bacterium | reverse complement strand
ATATGATTTATATCCTGCAGGAAAATGAAGAATTAAAAAACACTTTAAATGAATTGAAAATAACAAGAGAAAAGGAAAAAGTATATCAGGAAAAGCTGCTTATTGCGAAGCAGGATGCAGAGAAGGCAAACAGGTCAAAAACTGACTTTCTGTTACGTATGAGTCATGATATCCGTACGCCGTTAAATGGTATTATTGGAATGCTGGATGTTGCAGAACGGTGCCGGGAGGATATCAACAAAAGGGATGAGTGTAAGGAAAAAATAAGAGAGTCAGCGCAGGTACTTCTTGAACTTATTAATGAAGTGCTGGATATGAATAAGCTGGAATCAGGAAATGTTGTTCTCGAACACGTGCCATTTGATATAAAAGATATTTCAAGGAATGTTTTTACCCTTGTCAGCAGACAGGCTGAAGTTAGGGGAATCGAGATTGTAGAGGAAGATTGCAAGGTGCCGCATTACAGATTGATTGGAAGTCCGATTCATTACAAAAGAATCATGACCAATATTCTGAGTAATGCAATCAAATATAACAAAGAAAATGGGAAAATTTATATTACATGCAGAGAACTTCCAAACAATGAAAATGTGGTGAACATTGAGTTTAAATGTCGAGATACCGGAGTAGGTATGTCACAAGAGTTTGTGGAACATATATTTGAGCCATTTACACAGGAAAATGAGAAGACTTGTTCGGAGTACGGGGGTACCGGACTTGGTATGGCAATTACAAAAAAACTGATAGATAAAATGGGTGGCAAAATCACTGTAGAAAGTGAAAAAGGTGAAGGAACTACTTTTGATGTCATTATCCCGTTTGAAATTAACAAAAGAGTAGAGAAAGAAGAAAATAAGGAAACAGGTGAAGGATCAGATTGTATCCGTGGATTAAAGCTACTTTTAGTGGAAGATAATGATCTGAACATGGAGATTGCAAAATTTCTGCTCGAGGAAGAAGGGGTGGCTGTCGTTGAGGCAAGAAACGGAAAAGAGGCTGTGGAAACGTTTGCAAGCAGTGTGCCCTTTGACTTTGATGTAATTCTTATGGATATTATGATGCCCGTTATGAATGGATATGAGGCAACTGCAACAATCCGTGAAATGACCCGGCCTGATGCGGCAAAGGTTCCGATTATAGCGATGACAGCCAATGCCTTTGCAGAAGACAGGATCGCAACTAAGAAAGCGGGGATGAATGAGCACATTGCTAAACCGTTGGATATAAAACTTCTTATTCAAACGATTTCTCAGAATGTATGTGCATGTAAAGCAGTTAAAAAAGATTAACAAAGGTGAAGCTATGTTAACAAATATACCAAACAAGAAAAATAAACTCCTGGTTCTTGAAGCGCCGGAAGGACAAGATGATTTGCTCAAAGAGCAACAGATGGTTTTTGATACGCTTGCCCGTCATTTCAAAAATGTCTATTGGATTGATCTGGAGAGGAAGACAGCGAAGATCCTTAAGCTAGATGCGACTTATGTAGATGTTCCGGGGAAAGAGGATCATCAGGAGTTCCAGTTAGAAAATGTTCTTAGGAATTGGATTAATACAATTGTATACCCGGAAGACAGAGAAAAAGTCAACAGTATAATTACGATAGAAAATATAAAAAAAGTTTTTAAGACGCAGGATGAGTTGGTTGGAAATTACCGAAGTCTTGTGAATGGAGAGATTCATCATTTCCAATATAGCTTTGGCAAGGCGGATAAGGATGGTACAAAAGCTGTAGCCGGCTTTCAGAATGTTGATGATATTATTGAAGAACATCAGGAAATCGAGAAGGTAAAAAGAGAAAAAGAGCTAGCTCATCAAAAAGAGGTTGAAGAACAATTTGCAATTATCAATGCTTTGTCTCAGGGCTTCAGAAATGTATTTGTTGCAAACTTGAAGGAGGGAACTGCACGGGCTATCAGAATTGCTGATAACTATAATGTAAAAGCAATCAGAGAGGTTAAGAACCAGATTTTCCGATTTGATACAGTTGTTGAACGATGGGTGCGTGAAAATGTCCATCCTGATGATAAAAAGCGGATAAAGGAAACGCTGAATGTAGATAATGTCAGAGAGGTATTTTCCAAGCAGGATAAATATCTTGGCACCTATCGCAATATAGAAGATGGTGTCTTGCATTATTATCAGTATGATCTTAGAAGAGTTGGTGATACGGAAACAGTTGTAGTAGGATTTCGACTTATCGATAAGATTATAGAAGAACAGCAAGAAAATCAAAAGAGAGAAAGGGCTCTTGAAGAAGCCCGACTTAAGGGAGAAAAAGAGCATGCAGAGGTGGTAAACTCTTTGTCGACTATTTATTCTACAATCTTTCGGGCGAACATTGTTACTCATGAATATGAAATATTAACCAGTGTGCCACTTATGGGAAAGGTTGCTACAAGTAAAGGTAATTTTGATGATGTAAAGGAGACGATCATAGAATCCTTTATAGAATCGGAATTCATAGAATCCTTGGCGGAATTTTTGGATTTGGATACGTTGGCTGATCGACTTGAAATGGTGAATACTATAACAATGGATTATAGAGCACCTACAGGTCAGTGGATGCAGGCACGTTTCATTGTAAAACGTAGGGATGAAAATGGCAGAGCTG
>CAVBQS010000020.1:0-50179 GCA_963597615.1 Bacteroidaceae bacterium | reverse complement strand
AAATATTGAATTTTCAAGGTTCAGCACACCTTATCGGTGTGGGAAGTTTGAGTATATAATTTTTAAATTCTTATGCCCAGAAAGAGAACAAGAAACTTGCTACAATCAGCACGATTCCTCCACCCAAACGGCTTGAAAGCTGTGCATATGCCATAAGTTCCATACGTTTAGAAGCTCCTAATACTGCAACGTCTCCATTCCCTCCTCTGTTCGCCATGCAAAGACCTGCGGTAACAGCGGAATCGATTGGATAAAATCCAACCAGCCACCCTACAAGGGCTGATCCTACAATCGCTCCAAGCACAATCAAAAGAGCAATTACTACATTGGATACAGTACATGAATTTACAAGTTCTGCAATATCAAAGTCAAATCCAAGACCAGCCATCATTACGACTGCAAAGGCAGTATTAAAGAATTTCTGTAATTTTTTTGCACCTGCACGGATATTCTTTGGAATTACTCCGGTAGCTGCCAAAATAACTACAAATACGATCATGTATGCATACTCATGAATTGGTGCTCCTAAAACCTCTGGTAAAATTTTAGAAGAGAACAATTGTCCTACTGCATAAGCTCCAAAAATTACGATGATGGCTCCACACATATCTGAAAATGTCGGCTCAATTTCCTCTTTATCAGCCACATCAAATTCGCTACTTCGAAGAAGTGTCTTCTTATCACCGGTAAGTCCCGGAACCTTATCTCCCAATGCATTTAAAAGGGCTGCTGCCACAATCGACATAATATTTGCAATGGTCAAAATGATAATTGCAAAAGCATAATAAGTAACTGCGGAATCTCCAGTAACCTTCTCATAGATTTCTGACATAGGAACCGCACCAGCTCCATTACCACCACCCATAATAGGAAGCACATATTTAATGATAATTGTCTTAGGATCAATTCCGAAAATCAATCCACCCACAGCACCAAATCCCATAGCTGCTAAAAGTCCTCCAATAATAGCCGGGAAATAGCCCGCAAAGGATTTTAAAAGGATCTTTTTCTCAAGAGAAAGTACAGATCCGGTAATCAATACGATAATCCAGATAGTCATAAATCCTACGGTATCACCGCTGACAAATTCATCAATCGGATCCAGATACTGTTCTGGAATTAAAGCTAACTGACGGATAATAGCTGTTCCAAAGAAGGCTGCAAGCACACCGCCACCGATGTAGGAATTCCAAATAGGAACTACCTCACCTAGCTCAAAGAATAAAATTCCATAAGCGATAATTAAAATCATAATACTTGCAAAATCAGTTGCAAGTGCCCCAAAATAAGCTGCTGCAATTACTACTGCACACCCAATGACTGTTATATACCAGGGTGCCCCATAAAGTTTAATGTCCATTAAGGACGTCTTTTTCACCTTGTCACTCATAGTGTCTCATCTCCTCAAATACCTTTTTCATACCCAGCTTCACAAGATGCTATAAATGCCGGCAAGCCATCTGCAAATCAGGTCTTCGATGATCATCCGATATGAGCATTCAACGCTCTGTCTTGTAAGGAATAGTATACGATAATTTCATATCAATGTTGCATTTGGGATTGGAATGCAGGTTAATTCCATAACAGAATGAGTTTTTGTGAATTTTTCCCTATATTTTTCAAAAAAAGAAGTTGTGAAATTAGAGATTCATGCATCTCATTTTCACAACTTCTTTTTATTTAAATAACATTAGAAAGGAATCACACCAATTACAGTTGAAAGCACCAATGTCAAAATACTTAATGGCCAAATAAATTTCAAACTGTATTTAATATGCTCACCAATAGTAAGGTCAGTAAGCCCCAAGCCAACATAAACAGCTGCAACCGACGGACTAATAGGGGTGCCAAAGGTAGCCGTCAAAAGGAAGGTGGCTGCAACGCTTGTTGCACTAACTCCAAAGGGAGCAACAACACCTATAATAATAGGCAATAATGCATAATAAAAAGCATCTGTTCCAAGGATCATCATTAATGGCACACTGAACAAGGCCATAAACCAGTGCATATGAGGTGCCATTGCAGACGGAAGAACATTTACAATGGCTGTTGCCATGGCATCTACCATTCCAGTTCCACTAATAATTCCCATAAAAATACCTACTGCAAAAAGGGTAACAGTCATGACCATAGCATCCTGTCCCAATTCCTTGATTTTCTTATTCTGAACCTTAGCTTGTGGGAAGTTAACCACCAAAGCCAGGGAATAGGCAACCATAAATACTGCATAAAGAGGAAGGGGTGTATCCATAAAGAGCAGGGTAATCATAATGATGGTAAGCACCAGATTAAACCAATAGCGCCAATCTCGTTTTTTTGTCTCCTCTTCTGAAGCATTTTTCTGGACAAGTTCTACCGTCTCAGGATGCAACCCATAACGAAGTTCTGTTTTTGTAACAAAGAACATGTTAACAAATGCCATAAGGCATACACACACAACTCCCGGCAAAATAAAGCTGTACAAGTCTGCTGTCTCAATTCCTGCTACACTTGCGGCACGCATGGTAGGGCCACCCCAGGGTAAGATATTCATTGCAGCATAGGGTCCGCACATGAGACACAAAAGTGCCTGAGGACGAAGACCCATTCGTTTAAAGATGGGAAGGAAGGCCGGAACCACAATTAGGAATGTTGCCGCACCAGATCCGTCAATATGAGCCACAAAGGTGGTAAGCACCACTGCAAGAACAATCATCCAAGGCTTGTTTCCTGCTTTTTTCGTAAGAAAATTTATAATGGGATCAAAAAGCCCCATCTCATTCATAAGGGTAAAGTAAGATATAGAAAATACAAACAAAACCGCTGTACCAAGCATGGACTCCATACCGTTTTCCACAAATCCCCCTATATCCCCAAGGGAAAAGCCTGCTACAAGGGCTGCTACAAGAGGCAGCCCAATAAAGGCAACGGGTGGGCTGACCCAGCTTTTAATAAGCACCAGCATCAGCACAGCCATAAGCAAAAATCCAATCAATGCTAACATATATTATTTCCTTTTCTTAATATAGGTCTTAGAAGCTATAAGTTTTAACCTGACGAACTACATCAAGGATTGTACCATCTCTAGCCTCAACAATTGCAACAACATGATCTTCCCACTGAAGTGGATCAGGTTCCCCAACAAGTTCGTAAGCTTTTTCCTGAAGGCTCTCGATTGTAACATGTTTAATACCTGCCGCGTCAAGGCATGCAATCAGATCAGGACGAGCTGGGTTTACTGCAATACCGTAATCTGTAACAAGAACATCTACGCAGTCTCCTGGAGTTGTAACGGTAACAACATCCTTACAAACAGTTGCCATACGACCTCTGGTAAGTGGTGTAACGATAATACAGCACTTAGAACCTGCTGCTGTATCTGGGTGTCCTCCCGGCGCACCTCTTAGCACTCCGTCAGAACCTGTAATAACATTTACATTAAACTTGGTATCAATCTCCAGGGCTGACAAAACAACATAGTCCAACTTATTAACATAAGCTCCCTTATTTCCTGCATTTGCATATTCACTTAAATCAATCTCAATGTGATGAGGATTGGTGAACAGGTGGGCTGCTGCTCCCTGGTCAAAGTCCTGAGTATCAAGAATATAATCCACATAGCCCTTGTCTTGAAGTGCGCAAATTGCGCTGGATGTTCCGCCAAGAGCAAAGCTCATCTTGATTCCCGCCTTCTCCATGTGTTCCTCAAGGAAACGGTTCACGGCAAGGGAAGGACCTCCAACACCTGTCTGGAAGGAAAATCCATCCTTAAAGTAAGGAGTTGCTGCAATAACATTGGCAACATTTTCAGCCATCATAAGCTCTCTCGGATTGTCTGTCATTCTTGCTTCTTTTGTGGCAATTTTCTTTGGATCTCCAATTGCATCCACCACGCAAACCGCATCTACATCAATACAAGAGATAGAAGAAGGCAGATTTGGAAAAGGCACAAGCGTGTCTGTTACAATAACGGTATGATCTGCATAGTGTGCATCATGCATTGCAAATCCCATACTTCCGCAGTTATTTTTTCCTCCCTTTCCTTTTGCATTTCCACAGCAATCAGAACTTGCTGCTGCAAGGAAGGCAATATCAATATGAACCTCTCCTGCTTCCACTGCACGAGGACGGCCACCGTGGCTACGGATGGTTACAGGATTTTCTACCTTACCGGCAGAGATTACTTCACCGATTCTACCTCTTACACCGGAAGTCTGAGCCTCAACAATGATGCCCTTCTCCATATAATCAGCAAAAATGTCCTGGGCGGTTCCAAGAGAAGTTGCTGCTACATGCAAATCCTTCAGGCCCATTTCTTCTACAAGGACCTTACACACCATAGCCGCAACATAGTCTCCGTCACGGAATTCTGTATGGAATGAGAAGGTCATTCCGTCGTGTGCACCACATTTCTCACAAGCTTCTCGGATAGACTCACAAAGCTTGTCCTCCTCTGGTTTTTCATGACGAATGGTAACCGGAGAAGCCTTTTTTACTTTTTCTCCGTCCTTATAATTTTTACCTTTATAAACTTCCTTGCCATTCACCAGCAAGTAATCTGGAATATCTCTGCCAACTGCATTTATCATTATTTTATTCTCCTTTCTTAAAGATCACCATGGTATACTCCGCATGCCTTAGCCAATGCGATAATACGCTTAGCATCCTCAAAGAACGGAATATCAACCATCTTACCGTCTACGGTATAAACACCAATGCCTGCATCTGCCTGGGCCTGACAACCTTTTACAAGCTTCTCTGCATAAGCAATTTCCTTTTCTGTCGGTGCAAAGGTCTCATGAACAAAGGCAATCTGCTTTGGATTTACAATACTCTTTCCATCAAATCCCATCTTGTGGTTCTGAATAACCTCTGCCTTAAAGCCTTCCATGTCATCAATGTTTGGATACATAGTATCAAAGCACTGAACTCCTGCTGCACGTGCTGCAAGTAACATTTGTCCTCTTGCAGTAATCATCTCCACTCCGTCTCTTTGAATCTGAACGTGCATACTCTTTCTAAAATCACCGCCGGAAATCGCACAGCCAAACATTCTTGGGCTCGCTGTTACAATTTCATAGGCATTCATAATTCCAAGAGGGCTTTCTAAGGCTGCCATAAGCATAGTTCTTCCTATTTCTACCCCAAATTCTTTCTCAGCAGCGGTTACCGCTTCATCTACCTGGTGAACCATCTGTGCATTTTCACATTTTGCAATTCTAATTCCGTCTGCTCCGCCTGCAACACAAACTCGGATATCTTCCTCCCAATGCGGGGTATCAAGTCCATTAATTCTTACAATTACTTCAGTCTCTCCATAATCAATGCTTTTTAATGCATGATAAAGACTGAAACGTGCTGCATCCTTCTGATTCTCTGCAACTGCATCCTCCAGATCCAAAATAATGCTGTCAGAACCATAAATATAAGCATCCTTAATTAGTCCCGGTTTCTGAGCGTTCATAAACATCATTGTACGACGAAGACGCTTTTTATCTGGTGTTGGTCGATTAATCACCTTACTCATGAATGACACCTCCCCATGGAATATTTTTTGCTGATTTCTCACAACTGCGGAATATCGCACACTCAACTCGTGCTTTTAAGGTACAGTCAAGGGCTCCCTTATCAACAACTGTTACCTTTGCATTCTTTACCTCAAGGCGGTTAAGAGTCTCCTCCACTGTCTCCTTGATCTGACGTCCATACTGATTGAGAACACTGCTCTCAATAGAAACTTCTAAGCCTTCTGCCGGCTCTACAGTAATCTGAGCATCACTTGATTCTAGCGTTCCCGCTACGGCACTCTTTTCAATGATCATTGTGCTTCCTCCTGTTTTCTTTAGAATTTTTAACTTTTGTCCTTTAGAAACCTTTGTTTTCGTTTCTGTGGCCTCATTGTATCCACTTTTGAACATTCTGTAAAAGTCATAGTTTTCCCAGCTTTTCATTCCGTCCAGGAATGCTTTGTGCACAATAAAGCAAATAGCCGGTTTTTTTGATCTTTCCTAAAAGCCAAGGGATTTTTCATTGTGTATAATGCATAATCCATTCCATCTAGGAATGGTTTTCCAGGAAATAATCTTATAGCACAAGGGGTTTTCTTCCAGATTATCCTGATGTATTATGAACATATGGACTGATTATCCTTATATATCATAACTAAAAAGGAGAATTTTTTATGACCGAGAAGGATTTCACTCTACTGAGAATTTTAGATGAAACCAAAAACATAACCCATGCAGCTGATAAGTTATACATGACCCAGTCGGCCCTCTCCAAGCGCATTAAGGCCTTGGAACAGGAATTGAATGCGAAATTAGTAATCCGATCCCGCCAGGGCATTCGCTTTACTCCTGAGGGGGAAATTGTTTTAACCCACTGCTGCTCGGCGGAAAAGGAGCTTGAAGACCTACGAAGAAACCTCAATATAAGTAGCGGAGAGGTATGCGGAACCTTAAGAACCGGAATATCTATTAATTATGCCCTCTACCGTCTTCCCGGTGTCCTTGCAAGCTATCACAAAAAATATCCTCAGGTCCACCTGGACATTATTACAGGCCACAGCCGCCACCTTTACCAAAAAATGTTGGACGGTTCCCTAGATATAGCTGTACTTAGAGGGGAATATTCCTGGGATGCTCCACAGTTTTTATTGTCTCAAGAAAGCATTTGCCTAATCTATCCAAAAGAATTTGAGGGAAAGCCCCTGTCTGATTACTTATATATCAGTCATCAGTCAGACCCCACTCAGGAGGCTATGAATGCTAGATGGCTTCGAGAAAATAACTTAAAAGCAGGAGCCCACAGAGTGCAGGTAGACAGCGTAACTGCCTGTGTAGAAATGGTAAAAAGGGGACTTGGCTGGGGCCTTTTACCGGAAATTGCACTGGATAATTTTTCCGGAATTGTAAGGCCCTGCACCTTCGAAAATGGAGAGCCCTACATGCGCCGCACCCACATCATCTGCCAGCGAGATGCCATGGATTTGCCCCAGGTGAAAATGTTTATGGCTGAAATAAAGAAAAATCGTCAATAGAAAAGACTCAATTGGATAGGAGAAAAATATGGAACAGATGGAACAACTTCAACCGGTTCAATTACTAGATATGCTTGATGCCAGAGAGCGCCGTGCCTTCAAGCAAAAAGAGTTAATCGATAAATTTCACGCCCCTCTTGTGTGCTTTACAATGAATATTGCAGGGCCTTATAAGAACAGTCCTCTCATTCGCAGAGGCTTTCAGATGGGCTGCAGGGAACTGGAAATGAGCCTTTACAGAGAAAAGATTAAGATTTTACATAAGGAAGAATATGCAGCTGCCACAGGAAACGAAGCCTTTTATGCCCTGGATGCCAAAGCCATAAAAATCAAGGAGGTCACTTCAGAAATCGAGGATAGCTCCCCTATGGCCAGACTTTTTGATATGGATGTTCTTGACATAACAGGAGAGAAACTTGACCGCAGCCTTTTATCACTTCCAACTAGGAAATGCCTTATTTGCGGAAAAGCAGCCAAGGAATGCTCCAGAAGCCGTACCCACACCGTTGAAGACCTTCAAAAACGCACAAAAGAGCTTTTAGAATGGCAGATCAAAGAAGAAGATAGCTTAACCATTGCCAAGCAAGCCACCAGGGCCCTTCTCTATGAAGTAACCACAACCCCAAAGCCGGGGCTGGTGGACAGAAGAAATACAGGCAGTCATAAGGACATGGATAGCTTCACCTTTATGAGCAGCGCTGCCACCCTTTTCCCTTATTTTGAAAAATGTGCCAGAAGAGGAATTGAAGATGCCAGAATGGGACTTTCTTCTAAAGAAAGTTTCGCCGCCATCAGACCACTGGGAAAACAGGCAGAAAACCTCATGCTTGCTGCCACCAAGGGAGTAAACACCCACAAGGGAGCCATCTTCTCTGTAGGTCTAGCCTGTGCCGCCTTGGGAAGAGTAGAATATGAAGACCGAAAAGATCCAGGAAAAGTTTTGGTAGAATGCGCCAAAATGACAGAAGGATTAACTAAAAATGATTATTCCAACATAAAAGAGCCCTTAACTGCAGGGCAGCGCTTCTATAAAGAATATGGAGTTTTGGGAGTCAGAGGACAGGCAGAGGCAGGTTTCCCTGCTGTCCTTAAGGCAGGACTTCCTGTCCTTGAAAAAGGCTTAGAACTAGGCCTTGATAACGACCGTATCGGTGCCGCAGCCCTTCTTGCTATGTTATGTGCCGACGATGACACCAATATGATTTCAAGAGGGGGCAGGCAAGAACAACTTCGCACCACAAAAAAGGTAGAAGAACTCCTTAAAAGCAATCCATTTCCAGATGAAGAAACTTTAATAAATCTCGATGACCAGTTTATAGAAAAAAATTTATCCCCAGGAGGCAGTGCAGATTTACTGGCACTAAGCTGGCTACTACATTTTTTCAAGACGGAGGAATTTTAAATGGCAGAATATGGAATCACCAAAGTATATCCTAGCGACAAAAGACTTATGGCTGAGGTGGACGAACTATTACTTGCAGAAGGTATCCGAAGAGATGCAAATCTAGACTATACCTGTGCAATTTGCGATGATCTAGGAAATCCCATCGCAACAGGAAGCTGTTTTGGCAACACCCTTCGCTGTTTTGCAGTAAGTCATAAGCACCAGGGAGAAGGCCTCTTAAATCAGGTTATTACCCATCTTATAGAGTATCAGTGTGAAAGAGGAAATCTTCATCTTTTCTTATACACCAAGGTAGACTCCGCCAAGTTCTTCGCCGACTTAGGCTTTTACGAGATTGCCAAAGTAGAAGGAACTCTCGTCTTTATGGAAAATCGCAGAGAGGGTTTTGCCTCCTATCTTAGAAGCCTTGAGAAAACAAAAAAAGACGGCAAGTCCGCCGCCCTTGTTATGAATGCCAATCCATTTACGCTGGGCCACCAGTTTCTTGCGGAAACTGCCGCAGCAGCCTGCGATACCCTTCACCTTTTTATTGTCAGCGAAGATGCCAGCCTGGTGCCCTTTAGCGTAAGAAAAAAACTTGTAAAAGAAGGCGTCGCCCACCTTCCAAATGTAATCTACCACGACAGCGGCCCTTACATTATTTCCAACGCAACCTTCCCTAGCTATTTTTTAAAAGACCAAACAGATGTTATCCAAGGCCATGCAAAACTTGACATCGAAGTTTTTAAAAAAATCGCCACAAGCCTAGGAGTTACCGCCCGTTATGTAGGGGAAGAACCAACCAGCCTAGTAACCGGTGCCTACAACCAAATCATGGCTGAAGAACTTCCAAAAGCCGGCATCCAGTGCATCACCATCCCAAGAAAAGAAGCTGAGGGCAAGCCAATCAGCGCCAGCACCGTACGCACCTGCCTAAAAAATGACGACTATGACACCCTGCGCAGCCTAGTCCCCGATACAACCTATGCCTTTTTCCAAAGCGAAGCATCCGAACCAATCATTCAGAAAATAAAAGCCTGCGACACCATCGTTCACTATTAAATTCGATGGGATGATTTGCAAAATCAGAAACCTTTATGCTGGATTGGGACCAATAATCAAAACAAGCAAAGACCCTTTGAGCACGCCGGTCCTTAGGGACCGTCCTTTGGCCCCTTAGTACCGCTGCATGCGGAACGGAGCGCAAGCGCGTCTTTGCTTGTTTTCGGTTATTGGGTCAAATCCATAGAAGATCTAACGTTTCGCAATCATTCAATCAATTTAATAGAGAAAAGAAGTCAGATCCAGGTGTAGTCGCCCCCCGTAACTGCCAGGGAAAGCAGGGTATCCATCTTCTCAACCTCTTCTGCCCCGCGGATCATCTCTTTTAATTTAGCCGTCTCCTGAATCACCGGCATCTCTTCATCGGGCCCAATTTCCATATCCGGTTCTTCCCCACAGTAGGGGCAAACAATGGCCGGGGCGATTTTCAAATCTAAAAATCTACTCCCACATTCCTTACATTCATAATATCCACACTGGTCTGTATCGTCCGGTACGTAATACATCCTTTGCCCTCCTGTTTTCTTTTTTTGCTTTGTAGTAATTACAAGTGCCAGATATCTTCATTATACTGCGCAATGGTACGATCTGCAGAGAAAAATCCTGCATTTGCTATATTTTTTATCATTTTTCTTCCCCAAGCATAGGAATCTTCATAGTCTGCAAAAGCCCTTTCCTTGGTTTTGCAGTAATCTTCAAAGTCTGGGAAGGTCATAAACCAGTCTTTGTTTAACAGTTCATTGTAAAGTCGGTTTAGATTTTCTTCAGATCCCACTGCCTTTACTTCAGGAGACACAATAAAGTCTACACATCTTTTTAGTTTCTCATCCTTTTCATAATAATCTCTGGAAACATAGCTTCCATGAGCATAACGCTTGATTACCGTATCGGAATCCTCGCCAAAGATATAGATATTATCATCCCCTATAAACTCATGCATCTCTACATTTGCTCCATCCATAGTTCCTAAGGCAATGGCTCCGTTTAGCATAAATTTCATATTGGAAGTTCCTGAAGCCTCCTTAGATGCCAGGGAAATCTGCTCATGAATATCGCAGGCAGGAATTAATTTCTCTGCTAAAGTCACATTATAGTTTTCAACCATTACTACCTTCAGATATGGCGATACTTCTGGATCCTTGGCAATAAGCTCTGACAGGCAAAGAATCAAATGAATAATATCCTTGGCAATAATATAAGCCGGGGCTGCCTTTGCTCCAAAAATCACAGTAATCGGACGAGCAGGTTTCTTTCCTTCCTTAATCTCAAAATACTTGTTTATAACATAGAGGGCATTCATCTGCTGTCTCTTATACTCATGAAGTCTTTTAATCTGAATATCATAAATGCTATCTGGGTTTAAGCTGATGCTCTGAGTCTTTTCAAGGTAACCAGCAAGGATTTCTTTTCGTCTTGCCTTTACATTCACAAGACGCCCAATCACATCCTCATCATCCATATACTGCTCTAACTTCTTAAGCTCCATGGCATCCTTCTTAAATCCAGGACCGATCAGATCTTCTATAATAGCCGTAAGCTCCGGATTGCAGTGAAGGAGCCAGCGGCGGAAGGTAATTCCATTGGTTTTGTTATTAAATTTCTCCGGATAGAGTTCATAGAATTTGTGAAGCTCTGTATCCTTTAAAATCTCCGTATGAAGAGCCGCCACCCCATTTATGGAAATGCCATAGTGAATATCCATGTGGGCCATGTGGACTAGACCATCTCGGATAATTGCCACATCCGGATCTGAAACCTTCTTTTCCACCCGGTTGTGAAGTTCTCTGATAATAGGCATTAAGTGAGGAACCGCCTTCATCATAAAATCAATAGGCCATTTTTCTAGGGATTCTGCAAGGATGGTATGGTTCGTGTATGCGGTGCACTTAGATACTACCTCAACAGCCTCATCCATAGTAAGTCCTTCAATCTGAAGGAGACGAATCAGCTCTGGAATTACCATAGAAGGATGGGTATCATTAATCTGAATAATGGCATAATCTGCCAGATCATAAAGATTAGATCCCTTTGCTTTTGCCTCTGCAAGTACCAATTGGGCTGCATTAGAAACCATAAAATACTGCTGGTAAACCCGAAGCAATCTACCATTATCATCACTGTCATCCGGATAAAGGAAAAGGGTTAGATTCTTTGTAAATGCAGATTTATTAAATTCAATCCCCTCTCCAATAATGCTTTCATCTACCGTCTCAACATCAAACAAATGAAGTTTTGTAGTAACAGAATCATAGCCTGTTACATCAATATCGTACATACGGCTAGTAACATCAAAGCCTCCAAAATTCACCTTGTAAGTTACGTCAGTCTTTGTCATCCAGCTAGGATCCGACATCCAGGGATTTGGCTCTTCCTGCTGTTTATTATTTTTAAATACCTGCTTAAAAAGGCCCATGTGATAAGCCAAGCCCACACCGTCTCCATTTAAACCAAGGGTTGCAATGGAGTCTAAGAAACAAGCAGCCAGACGTCCCAAGCCTCCGTTTCCTAAAGATGGCTCCACCTCTACTTCCTCAATTTCAGCCATAGACTTTCCGCACTCTTCTAACTCCTTCTTCACCTCGTCATACAAACCAAGATTGATTAGGTTGTTGGACAAAAGCTTTCCAATTAGAAATTCTGCCGAAATATAGTAAAGTTTTTTCTTTCCTCCTGTAATTTCCTTTGCCTTGGCAGCCGCCTTTACATAAGACAAAAGCCCAAGATAGATTTCCTCATTTGTGCACTGCCCCATGTCCTTGCCATAATGCTCCTTAATGTAGTCTTTTGCTGTCATGATCATTTCCCTCCATATGACTTTGATTTACACTTGTTACTTGCATTATAGTATTATTAATCATGGAAAAGCTTGCAATATACTAGCAAAAAGTGGTAGGATTCTATCATGTTAAATATAGAATCCTACCAAGCAATCAGAGAAAAGGGAAGCCACTTTGAAGGACTTTTCCCCTACAACACCTATTTATGTTCCATCCCCTATGACTTTACATCTGTTCCCTTACATTGGCATGATGATACAGAATTTATCTACATCAAGAAGGGGGAAGGGGTACTTTATATTTCCGGTCAGTATTTTAATGTAAAGGCCGGAGATATTACCCTGCTCCTTCCGGGGACCATCCACGGCATCCTGCAAAAAGGAGAAGAAAAGATGGAATACGAGAACATTCTTTTTGACAGCCGGATTCTAGACAATTCTTTAGACGACACCTACAAAACCTATTTACATCCCCTTTTTTCCGGAAAAATAGCCTTGCCACCCTTATTCAAATCCGGAGTAGAAGGCTATAAAAGTGTTAAAAAATATTTGGATATCAGCGACCAGATTTCCGCTCACCAGGAAGGAGGGTGGGGCCTTGCCATCAAGGGAAATCTGATGCTCTTATTTTATGAACTTGCAAATCTCTATGAAAATAAAATCAGCGCCCCTAAAGATCCCCATTTAGATCGTCTAAGGCCGGTACTAAAACACATTGAAAATAATTATGCCTCCTCAATAAGAATCGAGGAGGCAGCAAAGCTATCTGGATTTTCCCAGTCTCACTTTATGCGATTTTTCAAGGAAAGTTTTGGAGTAAGTTTCATCACCTATCTAAACGATTATCGCCTGTCCATGGCCGCAAGGCTTTTGCTTTCCACAGACGAATCAGTACTGTCTATCTCTCAAAAGGTAGGTTTTGAAAATCTCAGCCACTTTAACCGGTCTTTTAAAAAGAAATATAGCAAAAGCCCCAGAGACTACCGGAAATAAAATCCAATTATTCAAAATCATAGCGAGCTACCTGGCAGTTCTTTACCCCAAATTCAGAGAACTCTTCATTGGTCATATCCACAAAATAGGACTGGATCATTCTGGCAATTCCATTATGAGACACTAAAATATAGGTTTTCGAATCAGCTTCTGCCTTAATATCATCCAGGAGATTATAAATTCTCTGAGCTAAATGCAGCATAGACTCACCACCTTCATATCTGCAGGCAAAGGATTTTTTTGCCTCCTTAAAATCAGCCCCGTCCCTTGGGGTGGACTCCCATTTTCCAAAATTTTGTTCCATCAACCTAGATTCTACCCTGCAAGGGATTCCAGTCATTTCTGAAATCTTTTTTGCAGTATCTGCCGCCCGACTTAAAGGGGAATAAAGAATCTCATCTGCCTTAATTCCACTCTCCAAAATAGCCCTTCCTGTTTCAATAGCCTGGTCTTTTCCATGTTCCGTAAGAGGGCTGTCAGTAGCACCGCAGATCTTATTTTCTACGTTCCATACCGTCTGGCCATGTCTTACAAAATAGAAACAACCTGAATCTTTTTTACTATTTGCTTCCATTTCTTTCACCATCTAAACACCTTCTATTTTGTGCCAAAAATACGGTCTCCCGCATCTCCAAGTCCCGGACAGATGTAGGCATCCATATTAAGCTCACGATCCAACGAACCAATATAGATCTGCACATCCGGATGAGCCTTATGTAGCTTCTCCACTCCCTCGGGAGCAGCAATAATACACATAAACTTAATCTGCTTTCCACCATGTTTCTTGATCTGGTCAATGGCATCTACAGCCGAACCACCGGTAGCTAACATAGGATCTGTTACCACAATCAAACGCTCCTCAATAGGGCTTGGCAGCTTGCAATAATACTCTACCGGCTCATGGGTTTCCTCATCCCTGTACATACCAATATGTCCCACCTTAGCAGTAGGAACCAGAGAAAGAATACCAGAAACCATACCAAGTCCTGCTCTTAAAATGGGAACCACCGCCAATTTACGACCAGCAATCATAGGAGTCATGCAAGTCTCAATAGGAGTCTCAATCTCCACCAATTCCGTGGGAAGATCCGAGAGCGCCTCATAGCCCTCCAACATAGCAATCTCCTCCACCAACTTACGAAACTCGTTAGTTCCCGTAGCCTTATCCCTCAAACGAGAAATCTTATGCTGAATCAAAGGATGTTTAAAAACAACAATATTATCTTCCTGTAACAAATCCATACGCTTACTATAGCTCCTTTCCTTTCCATGGGGATCTCCCAAGAACTGACTCAAGGCCAATTCACACCTAAGGACAGTATAGCATAATCCCGACACATGTCACAAGCCAGGTCTTTGCGACTTATGTTGTCTCCAATTAGTTCTTAGGGTAGAATCCGGAAGGAGTTTCTCCGAGATTAATCATGATATTCTTTGTTTGGCTATAAGCATCCAGAATAGCTTTGTCGTTTTCACGTCCTATTCCTGATTGCTTGTATCCTCCAAATGGTGCTCCTTCTGGGATCTGGTTATAAGTATTTACCCAAACACGTCCTGTCTCAATGCTTCTGGATACCCGAAGGGCACGGTTCAGATTCTGGGTCCATACGGCACCTCCAAGACCATAAGCAGAGTCATTTGCCATGGCTATAACTTCTTCCTCTGTCTTAAATTTAATTACCACTGCTACTGGTCCAAAGATTTCTTCCTGAGCCACTCTCATAGCATTGGTTACATTAGTAATTAAGGTTGGCTGTACAAAGCTTCCCTTTTCGCATCCATTTTCTGTATAGTAATCGCCACCGCAAGCTACTGTAGCTCCTTCTTCCTGGGCAATTTTTACATAAGAAAGGATTTTTTCTGCCTGACGCTTATTTACCTGAGATCCCATCTGAGTCTCTGGGTCTAAGGGGTCTCCAACTTTTACTTTCTTGAAGGCCTCCACCAGTTCTGCCACAAATTTATCGTAAATGTCCTCGTGAACAAATACTCTGGATCCTGCGCAGCATACCTGGCCCTGATTAAAGAGGATACCAAGCTGTACGCCATCCACTGCCATATCCCAGTTGCAGTCATCAAATACAATGTTGGCACTCTTTCCGCCAAGCTCCAAGGTAGCTGGGATTAATTTATCTGCAGCTGCTGTGGCAATGCTCTTTCCAATCTCAGTAGATCCTGTAAATGCCAATTTGCTAAGGTCTGGGTGATCCAAAAGATACTGGCCGGATTTTGATCCTGCACCGGTAAGCAAGTTCAGGACTCCTGCCGGAAGAAGATCTTCAATCAACTCCATAAATACCAGCATACTTAAGGAAGTAGAGGATGACGGTTTAAATACTATACAATCTCCTGCTGCCAAAGCCGGTGCCAATTTCCATGCTGCCATTAAAAAGGGGAAGTTCCAAGGAACAATCTGTCCAACGACTCCGATTGGCTCTCTAAGAACCAGACTCATCATATTTCCGTCTAATACAGAAGCAACTCCTTCATCTGTACGAATCAGGCTTGCATAGTAATGGAAGTGACGAACAGAATAAGGAACATCAATGGCTGTAGTCTCACGGATAGGCTTACCATTATCCATAGTCTCTACTGTAGCCAACCACTGGGCATTTTCCTCAATGCGATCTGCAATCTGATCTAATATGTTAGCTCTCTCTTCTTTCGTTGTATTTTTCCATGCTGGATATGCTCGCCATGCTGCGGCTACTGCTGCATCCACGTCCTCTTTTGTAGCCTCTGCACACTGGGCCAAGGCCTCTCCATTGGCTGGGTTTTTGCTGGTAAATACAGCCCCGTCAGAGGCTCCTCTCCATTCTCCGTCGATATATAATCCGTATGTATCTTTTAACTTATTGCTCATTGCTTGTACCTCCTGCTGTTTTTTTGTATAATCACATTATAAATAAAACTGATACCAAAAAAAGTCCCAGTACTTTTAAATAAAAGGAGCTCAGATTCTATGCAAATTTATGATTTCACACAAAGAGAAGGTCTGTCAAAATATGAATATTTATACCAATGTCTGAAGGCAGATATTTTGGATGGAACCCTGCCAGAAGGCGGAAAACTCCCATCTAAGCGAGAGTTAGCAGCGTCAAACAACATTAGCATCAAAACCGTTATGAACGCCTATGAGCAGCTTCTTATGGAAGGATATATTATTTCCAAAGAGAAAAGTGGTTACTATGTGGTCCCCAATTTCACCCCGCAGCTTAGGTACCAGAACATCCCTGTCCATCTTCCAGCTCCGGAAACAGAAGAAAATTGGGTAGCAGATTTCACAGCCAACACAGCTGTTTACGAAAAATTCCCCTTTTCTATGTGGACAAAAGTTATGCGAAATGTCCTTGCAGATTACAATGTAAATTTAATGAAGCGGGGGGAATTTTTAGGGAGCCAGGAACTGCGGCTGGAAATCGCCAAGCATTTATATCATTCCAGGGGAATGATTGTATCTCCCGACTGTGTGGTAATCGGAACCGGAATCGAATATCTCTATTCTAAGCTTATTGGATTACTGCCGGCAAATTCTATTTATGCTGTAGAAAATCCCGGCTACCGAAAGATTCCCCATATTTATGAGGAGTATGGTGTCCAGTGGACCTGGAGCGACATGGACAGTGAAGGAATCCTAATGAGCAGTCTAAGAAGCAGTCAGGCCACTGTGCTGCATGTATCCCCGGAACACCATTATCCTCTGGGAACCGTAATGACCGCCAAAAGAAGACAGCAATTATTGAAATGGCTAGAGGAGGATCCAGACCGCTATATTATAGAGGACGACTACGACTGCGAATTCCGGTATCGAGGACGGCCGATCTCCGCTCTTTATGGTTTAGACCACAGCCACCGGGTCATTTACATGAACACCTTCAGCAAGACCCTAAGCCCCGCCATCCGCATTAGCTATATGGTACTACCGGAGAAACTATTAAATGCCTATGTAAGCTCAGCAAATTTCTTCTCCAATACTTCCTCTAATTTGGAGCAGTATACCTTAGCAAGATTTATAAAGGATGGATATTTTTGTCGCCACTTAAATCGTATGCGAAAATACTATCAGGCCCAGGGCGCAAAGTTGATGAAATGTATCGAAGAGACCAAAACTATTCCTGTTGAAAGCATCAGCGGCATGGAAAGCGGAACCCACTTGCTTTTGAAGATCCGCACGAAAATGTCGGATGAAGAAATGAAATGGAAGGCAAGAAAAAAAAGAATCAATCTGTGCTGTCTGTCGGAATTTTGTATTGGAAATCCCTCCCAGTACCAGCACATCTTGGTTCTCAATTATTTAAATATGTCAGAGGAAGATATTAAAAAATCTGTAGAACTTTTAGGGGAGATTTTTTAACCGCCGAAAAATCATAATGCTCTTACAGCATCAACCGCTTCCTTCGTCAGTTCTTTGATTTTTTCAAATTCTCCTGCATTAACCAGGGCATCTTTTACCATCCAGGTTCCGCCACAGGCCAGCACTTTATCAAAAGCTAGATAGTCTTTCACGTTCTGAGGATTCACCCCACCTGTTGGCATAAACTGCATCATATGGTAAGGGGCAGACAAAGCTTTAATGGCCGGAAGTCCGCCATTTACTTCTGCCGGGAAAAATTTTACAGTATCAAGGCCAAGGTCTAAAGCCTGCTCAATTTCACTGGCAGTTGCAACTCCTGGGAGAATGGGAACATTCTTTTCCTGGCAATATTTAACGGTCTTAGGATTAAGACCCGGGCTTACAATAAATTTAGCCCCTGCCTCTAAAGCTGCATCCACCTGAGCTGTAGTCAAAACTGTTCCTGCACCTACCAACATATCAGGATAAGCTGCTAACATTGCCTTAATAGACTCTGCTGCCGCCTCTGTACGAAAAGTCACCTCCGCACAAGGAAGCCCTCCTTCCACCAATGCCTTTGCAAGAGGCAGGGCATCCTTTGCGTCGTCTAATTTTACTACTGGAACTATTTTCATTTCTCGAATTTTCTCTTTCATAGTTTCCATTATTTTGTCCGCCATCTTCTTTCTCCTCCTATTCCTACTTCTTATCTATAATCTGCAGGAAATACAATTTTCTGCTGCTTTCTTACTTCATCTATCATTTTCATCTCTAACCTGGAATTTTCCAGATACGGGTGGACAACCTCCCCATTTTCAATCAATTCCATGAAAGTGCGAATCTCATAAACCATAGCTGGCTCTTTCTCCGAAATTTCTGCAATTTCTTTTCTTCCATCTCGAAATAAAATAGAAATTTTCATAGGATTTGTCAGTTCATCAATCAGCATAGTTCCCTCTTCTCCTTGAATCTGAGCCGGAAGGTTTAGATTGCTGATTTTTGAATATGTGATCTCTGCCAGCATACCTTCATATTCTGCCAAGATCGTTCCTTCTGCATCCACACCATTAGACAGCTTAATGCATGCACTTTGCATTTTCTTTGGCATCCCAAAGATTGCTCCCAGCATATGCACCCCATAAACACCAATATCCATAAGGGCCCCATTGGAAAGCTCCGGCTTAAAGGCATTCTCCACAACTCCCTGTTTGAAGTTATCGTAACGTCTGGAATATTTGCAATAGGAGAAGCTAGCCCTTCGAATTTTTCCAAGCTTATACAAATTATCTTGGATTACCTGAAATCCAGGCATATAAATCTGCCTTAGGCCTTCTAGGAAGATCACCTGATGTTCTCTGGACACCTTCAACATTTCTTCTAGTTCTCCTTGATTGGAAGCCACTGCTTTCTCACAAAGCACATGTTTGCCATGTTCCATCATAAGGATGCTTTGTTCCCCGTGACAACAATTAGGACTCGCCACGTAAACAGCATCCACTTCCTTACAATTTGCCAAGTCATCTAGTGAGTCAAAGGCATATTCTGCTCCATGTTCCTTTCCATACTCTTTTGCCCGATCTATAGTCCTGGAATATACTGCTACAAGTTTAAACTCCTTACAATATTCCCCTGCTTTTAAAAAACGATCGGTAATAAAATTTGTCCCAATAACTCCAAATCGAATCATGTCTTATCCTCTATTTTACCAATGTGCCTTTGTGGCCGCCTCGTTCGCCGTGTGATCTCTCCGGCTAAGGAGAAGACAAAGGGCATCCAATGTGATATGAAGGCTCTGGTCAAAGAGGGAGCTTAATAACTGAATAGACCCTCTCGCCTTTCCTGTATCTCCCTTTACCGTGCCTGGAATCACCAATATGGTCTTAGCAACTTCTGCCAAAGGAGACTCTGCTTTACTGGTAACAGCAATAACAACAAGGCCTTTATCCTTTGCCTTCTTGGCATCATTTACAACACTGGCACTTTTTCCGGATCCGGAAACTCCAATGAAAACATCTCCAGCTTCCATGGCCGGTGTAATAGTCTCTCCCACAAAATAAACAGTATAACCAAGATGCATCAGCCGCATAGCAAATCCCCTTGCCGAGAATCCGCTGCGTCCCTCCCCTGCCACAAAAACACGTTTGCTTTTATCAAGCTCTGCCATAACATTCTGAAGGTCTTCTTCCTTAACCTTTCCTATGACATCCTCAATTTCCTTCATAATATCCTGTAATACTTCTATCATAGATTCTATCTCCCAATCTCCTGTGCAAAGGCTTTTGCAGCTACTTTTACATCACTAGCCTTGCTGATCGCACTGCCAACAATCACAATATCAACGCCGCATTGGCCCATCAAAGCAACATTATCAAGCTTCACTCCACCAGCAACAGCAATTTTTTCGACACCTTCAAGTTTCTCACATGCATGCTTTACTAATTCTTCCAAACCAAGTCCCTGATTATCAGAGGGTAGGTGAACACAGAAGATTGCTTCCGGAAACTCTTCCTTCAAAACATTAAGCTTTTCATCCGGTACCTCAAGAAGGTCAATCATATATTCTTTGCCAAATTCCTTGGCCACTTCTTGGCAGGCTTTCAAAGTAGGAATTGACGAAAATCCCATAACAGTAGGAATATCTCCGCCAGCTTCATAGGCTTTGCGAAATTCATAGGCTCCCTCATCACAGGTTTTTATATCCGCCAAAATACACTGTTTTGGATATTTTTCCTTTAGGACTTTTACGCTTCCTTCAAGGCCAAAATCTTTGATCAAGGAAGTTCCCACTTCAATAATATCTGCACATCCTATTGTCTTAGCGATAATCTCTGCTGCCGTTTCCACACTCACCCGATCTATAGCTAGCTGAAGTCTCATGATTTTGCCTCCTTCATGTAAGCGTCCAGTTCTTCTTTTGTAGGAAGGCCCTCGTTATCACTAGCAACAGACACTTGAATGGAACCAATGGCATTTCCTCGGTCCACCATCTCTGCCATCTGCATGCCTTCTAGCCAGGCACTTAAAACACCTACTGCAAAGCCATCTCCGGCTCCAACAGTATCCACTACTTCTTCCACCTTATATCCAGGGAAAAATCCTTTTCCTTCCGACCAGTCTGCATAAGCTCCATCGCCACCAACTTTTACAATCACTGCTTTTGCACCATTCTTACGATAGAATTCTGCAATCTCTTCCGGCTTTTCGCTGCCCATGAGGATTTTGCCTTCTGCCGTTCCGGGAAGAACAACATCTGCCTTAGAAGCAATATCATTGATGGTCTTGATCATCACATCTTCACTCTCCCACAGGGTAGGACGAAGATTTGGATCAAAGCTGACTAGCATCTCATGTTCTCTTGCCCGCTCAATCAAGCGATAAGTAGCTTCCCTGCAACTCTTTGACAAGGCCGGTGGAATTCCTGTAATATGAAGGACTCTTGCTCCTTCAAAATCCACCTTCTCAATATCCTCTATAGAAAGGCAGGAAGCCGCACTATTTTTTCTATAATAAAATACCTCCGGATCTCCCTCTAATACCTTACCCTTTAGCTGATATCCGGTAAAATGCTCCTCATCTTTTGTAATCTGTACATCTAGTCCCTCTTCCTTTAACTTATTTTCAATATAAGTTCCAAAGGGATCCTTTCCCAACTTTGTTACATACGCTACAGAATGCCCCAGGCGCTTTAGACCAATTGCCACATTCACCTCTGCTCCTGCAAGCATCCGTGTAAATACTTCTACTTCATGCAATGGACCGCAGCTTCCTGCCACGAACATTGCCATAGGTTCTCCAAATAATATTACTTCTGACATATTTACCCTTTCCGACCAGGCTATGTCGTCTCTCTCACCACCAGTTCCGGAAGAACCACTAAAGATGCCAGCTCTTTCTTCTTTGACAAAACATCAAGAAGCATTCGAACCGTCAACTCACTTAAAACTTCACCTTTGTTATTTACGGTTGTAAGAGCTGGACTACAGATATAAGAATATTCAGAATTGTTACATCCAATCAAAGCAATTTCTTCTGGAATTTTAACCCCGGTTTTTCTCCATTCATTCATGGCTCCAACGGCAGTTAAATCCTCTCCAAATACAACTCCATCATATCCTTTTTCTCGCAAAATTCCTGCGATCTGCGCTCCACCTTCCAGACCATAGGAGGTACGATACACATCCTTTTTGGAATCTTCATATCCTAGTCTTTTCATTTCCCTGAGAAAGCCTTCCTGCTTTCTATCAGCAGCGTTTGTCTCTTTATCAATTACATAGGCAAGTTTTCTTCGGCCTCTCTCATATAAATGTGCCGTGGCAAGCTCCATTCCATGAGCTTCATCTACTAAAACAGCATAAATATTATCCCGTTCTATTTTTCCATTAGCCATAACAATAGGAATATCCTTTAAAAGATTCAGCGTCTCTTCATCGCAAAGTCGGTTGAAAATAGAGCCCACCAAGATAATTCCATCCACCTGGCGCTCTGCCAACAGCCTGAGATACTTTCTGCAATCTTCCTCTTCTTCCCCAGTATTACACATCAGCACCATATAACCTTCTTCTGTCAAACGCTGCTCCATAATATAACTGGTTAATGCATAATGAGGAACTCGAACATCTACCACCACTATAGCTACGGTTTTTAAAGATCCCGTCACCATTCCCCTGGCCAGGGCACTTGGATGGTATTCATTGCGATCCAGTACTTCCTGGATTTTTTTTCTTGTCTTTTCACTGACATATCCCTTGTTATTAAGAACTCTGGATACAGTTGTAATAGACACTCCGGCTTCATTTGCTATATCATATATATTCATCATTTTTCCCCTGTCTTGTACCTTTCTGTACTTAAAGGCACTGGTCTGGGTAAAGAATTACCCAAATTTATCATACACAATCTGTGTGTTTTTTCAAGTTTCCAGGGGGTTTTGGTCTTTAAAACCTACCTAATTTTGTATCAATCTACTTTTACTTTTACCACAATCTTCTTCACCTTGCAGGATGCTTTTCCAATACATCTTGGCTGGTGTCCGTCATCCGGTGACACCACAGCAAAATCTCCCTTTTGTAAATGTAGTCTTCCATAAACCTCCGGAAATTGATAAAATTCCAAATCCCTTGTCTCATCATATCCAGTATCTTTTTTTAATTCTCCCAAAGGAATAAATCCAAAATATTCTTCTCCCTCAGCTACGTACTGAATATCAAAATATTTTTTATGAGACTCAAATCTGCACTCTGACTCCGGTTTTGTTATATATTCCTGCACCTCTGCAAAAATAGTTTCTCCATCGATTTCTATTTTCCCTTCTGAAAGAGCAGAAAAATCTGTTTCTCTTAAAAAAGCAAAGGCTTTCTTAAACCGCTCTCCCAAATAATTATATTTTTCAGCTTCCTTAATGGTTGTTGTTAACATTCCTCTTCCCTTTCTCTGATTCCAGCTGCTTCTAAAATCTCCTCATATAAGGCTACTGCTGCCTCCTGGTTATAGCTGTACATTAAAAGCACATCCAACACATAGGGAGAACAATTGCATCCTGTTATACTTTTTGCAAATGCCATGGCTGCCATCTCACTAAGACATAAAATCCTCGATTTGTTAGAAAAAGGTCTTCTCCATAATTCAATCTTCTCTGTCTGGGTATAAATTTCTTTTTTCTTTCGATACTCAATACCGTGAAAAAGTTCATGGGCCATAAGTACCTCTTTTAAATGAAAATCCGGAAGAAGACTTAAAAGATCCTCTTGCTTCATAAGTTCTTCAGCCTTTTCTACACAATCCATAAAAATAGTAATCTCCTTTGGCTCCACATACTGGGCAAAGATCACATGACCGCCTCCTGTAGGAGTCTTTGGAGTTTTCACTGTAAATCCCATTTCTTCGGCAATCTCCTGAATTGACTTTTCCGGATACTCCTTCAAAATTTTCTCGGCCTCTTCTTTTCCACAGGCATTGGCTTTCCTTGTATATTCCTTCTTCTGATCCGAAGAAAATTTACGTTCCAAGGGTTCATGATAAAATGCATAGCCGCCCCACTCTTCATCTGTAAGGCAAACCAAGTCCTTAAGCATCTCTTTTATGGTAGTTTCCATGGTCTTCCTCCTATAGGGGAGATATAAATACCTCCCCTTCGTATCTTGTTTATACCTGGCTCTTTGCTGCCACTACAACGATTTCTGCATTTGGATCAAGACTCTGCATTTCCACATCCATAAGCATCAGCACTTGTTCTAGTTCTCCGGAACCATTAAAGTCCATCACTCTTGCCCCGGCGCAGATATAATAATCCGGTCTTAAAATAGCATCCGCCTTGTAAACTGCCAAATCTTCCCACAACTTGGAAACAATGCTTCTGTAGGAAGCAGCCTTGCTGGCAACTGCGGTACCATCTGTCCTTTGTACCTTAATAAATCCCTTTTTATCAAGAATTCGGATTGGTTTCCTATCTTTCTCTGTTGTTTGATATACATAGAAATTAGGGATCTGGCAAACCAGATCAATCTCATTTTCTTTCTTTCGAAGATCGGTAGCCGCTAAAGCTCTTGCCTCAGCCTCTGTACACTCACTCATAAGATCTGCCGTTTTAACCTCGGTGGATCCTAAGGCAATTGCTGTAAGTTTTGAAGTCTGGGCATCAATTTCAATATGAACTTCTACCGTATCTGGTGATGCACCACTTTCAACTGCCTTATCAATGGCCTCCGCCTTAATACTTCTAATATCCTCTGCTGTTGGATTTGGAACCACACGTTCTACTACATCACGTACCATGGCAAGGGCAACACCGATGGAAGAAATAACTTCTGCATTCTCCGGCACACTGTAGTTAATCTTCATCTTCTTTGCACAGAATCCAATCAGGGAGGTAGCCCCTCCGCCAACTCCTACCAGGGAAATCTGGTCATGCTCTAATTTATATTTGTCTGCCAACTCTAGGATCACAGGACTGATCTTTTCATAGGCTCTTGTTAAAATCTGAGTGGCTACTTCTTCTACAGTAACTCCTAAATAATCTGCGATTGGCTTCATAGCCTTTCTGGCTGCATTGGCGTTTCCGTAAGAGAAATGCTCCGGCTTCACTAAGCCCAGCACATTGGCTGCGCAGGAATTTGTAATGGTGATTCTCTTTCCACTCTTCAAACGAATTGCCACATAATCAGAAGGATCTCCCTCTTTTGGTGAGAACAACTCAAGCTGGGGATCTACAATTTCTTCTTCCGGAGTAAATACAGCATAGTCAAGTCCTGCAATATGAGCGGAACGAGGTCCCACATCGGTGACTCCACTCTTACTAAGACGAATCATACTTCCTCCAGCCACTCCTAAAACTCGCACATCCAAAGAAGTGATATAGGTTCTGTGTCCCCCTACTACAGAATAATCAATAGCCGGGCGACCGTTTTTAATAACACCAATGTTGGTGGTGGTTCCTCCTACTTCAAAGTAAACACCATTGGAAGCTCGAAGGTACATTAAGGATCCCATTACAGAAGCCGCCGGTCCAGAAAGCATGGTAAGCACAGGGCGCTTTTTCATCTCGTTGATTTCCATAACTCCACCATCACCACGCATGATCATCAGCGGAACTTTTACTCCAGCCCCACGAACGGATTCCTCTGTCTGATTTGCAGTGTTTAACATCTTTGGAAGAATACTGGCATTAATGGCTGCAGTTCTGGTTCTTCTTGTAAGTCCATAAAGCTTTGTAATATCTGATGCAATACTGGTTTCCATTCCCATCTCGCCCTTGGTCACATCATAAATCTGCTGCTCAGCAGTCATATCATCTACTCCAAAGGCCTCTGATGCAACAAACACCTGAGCCCCCTGGGCTTTTAATTTTTCTGCTGCATTTTTAATAGAATCATGATTCAAATCCTTGTCTTTAATAAATGTATTACAGATTTCAATTTTTCTTCCGGAACCAAGATCAATATTTTTTAACTTAGTTTGAGATTTTGCAAGGATCCCTTCCAAGCCACCTTGAGAGGATCCAATAACTCCAACCTTTGCAACATCACCTTCAATTAAGGCATTGGTTGCCTGGGTCGTACTGTGGGCTACGAATACTACATCCTCCGGATCAATATTATTTTCCTTCAGACAATTTTCAAAAGCCTGAACAACTCCGGCTGCCACTCCGGATTTATCATCATGGGTGGTCTTTACGGAAGACTTTCCAATGATCTGTTGGGTTGCATTATCAATTGCTACTGCCTTTGTATGGGTACCGCCAACATCAATTCCCATTCTTACTTTTCTATCACTCATTTTTTCTATTCCTCCGTCTCCTTAACCAAACATCACATAAACCATTGCCTGCAGGATAATACAAATGATCCATCCAACAACTGCACTAAGTTTCAGATATTCTTTTGTGGATACCTTTGTATAGTTAACACCCCATACAATCCAAGACTGGGTAATACAGCAAGATACATTCATTACGGTACTTGGAATGATCATTAATGGTGCCAGGAAGGCAGTTGAGAATCCGATTCCCTTTAAGATTCCTAAGGTTGCTGCTCCACATCCAAAGAGAGTAAATGGTCCACGGAACATTCCAAGAGGTGCAAGTACTGCAAACACAATACTAATAACCAATGTATTGTTTGGAATGATTCCACCAAGAAGGGCATTGAAATACGGAACACAAAGTTCTGCTGCCTTGTTAAACATTGGAAGCATAAGAAGGAAACCAACCAATGGGGCAGTATCTACAACACCATCGAAGAAATCCTTATTTACCATACGGCAGGTCTGGCTCCAACTCTTGATTCTTCCACATGTGAATAAAGCATAAAAACTACCAATAATAAATCCAAGAATAATCGGAACCTTAAATACAATCAGAAGTACTACGGGAATAATTGGTGCAACTAATGCAATTCCCGGTGCATTGTCTCCACGACGCTTTTTTGTAGATGCCGGTGTAGTAGCAGCCCAGCTATGTACCTTCTTTTCTCTGCTTAAGACAACTACCAGGACAATCACTACAACCACCTGAATAATCAATGCATAAATTCCCCAAGATACATGCTGCTCATATGGATATAAAGTCTTTCCATCATCTCCTAAGAAGAAGGCAGAATACTGTCCATAAAGAACAGGATTTACAAACATTCCGGCTCCTACACTTAACATAAAGGAACAGGTTGCAAGAACTTTTGGAATACCAAGGGACATGAAGATTGGAAGTACAATAACTCCAATCGCTACAACCGCTCCTGCTCCAAAGATGGATGAGAAACATGCTGTTGTTACAATACAAAGTAAGATACAAGTAATGGCCGGCTTATCTCCACCAAGCTCTGTGGTGGTACGAATCAGTGTAGAAGCAATCCCTGTATTCATGAGAACTCTACCAAACCACGCACCAAAGATAACATTAACCAGTACAGAGCCCCATCCTTCCGGACCACTTTGGAAGACCTTCTGTAAGGCATCTGTCCAAGTAATACTTATAGCCTCTTGATTTGCTGCGATAAAATCCGGGTTCGTTACCAACATGTTGCCAATCATAGGAAGTACCGTCCAGATAATACCCATAACAAAAATACCTAACATCAGGTTTCCGCCCCGTACTGCGTACACTACCAGGCCGAAGAAGGAAACCAACAATAAAATTCCTATTACATACTCCATAATAGACCTCCTCATTCTCTATCCGTTGCTTTTAAGTTGTAAATTGTGTCAGAAACGTTTCGTTTTCTGCAAGCGCTTTCATATTTTCTATTATGCTTTTTTTACAACAGAAATCAATACATTTTCCTTTAAACTGTTATTTTTCTCCAATATATACAAATCTTAGCATCAATTTTTGTATATATTCAAATACAATTTTATCGTTTTCGAGCTCAATTCCTGAAAGCGCTTGCATGCTTCTCATAATCTTTTCCTTCCACACAACACTCCACAATCTGGGCTGCCACTGTTCCCATTTTTCGAATAGGCTGATGGACGGTAGTTAGTTCCGGCGTAAATACCTTTCCAAAATTTACATCATCAAAGCCTATAAGCTGGATCTCCATGGGAACAGGAGCTTCCAGGCAGCCAAACATTTCTACCTCTGCACCAAGCTTAGCCATGGCCACAGCCTGGTTAGCACCTTTACCACCAGGAATATAACGGATGCTGTCTCCCATAAGAGTCTCAATTTCATACTCGCCTTATCTTATTGCAAATGAAATCCATGGTGCATAGGCCCCGATCCCTTCCCTAAATCAAGCATGGCACCTAAGGCTCCAGAAATATACTCCTTGGCTTTTTTCACAGACTCAGCCAGATTATATCCCTTAGCTAGATTTGCTGCAATGGCACTGGATAGGGTACACCCTGTTCCATGGGTATTGGGATTATTAATGCGTTTCCCTTCAAACCAAATCATCTCTCCATTTGCGTACAGAAGATCATTTGCATCGTTAATACTGTGTCCTCCCTTTAAAAGAATCCCACAGTGATAGATGTCTCCAATTTTCTTAGCCGCCCTTATCATATCTTCTTTAGTTTCAATAATCTGATCTGCGAGGATCTGCGCCTCCAGTATATTTGGGGTTGCAACTGTGGCAAGGGGTAAAAGGTCTCGGATCAAAGTCTCCACTGCGTCATTCTTCATCAAAGAGGAACCGGAAGTTGCTACCATAACGGGATCCACCACTATATTTTTTGCCTCATAGTAACGTAATCTATCCCCAATCACACGAATCAGTTCACTGGATGATACCATGCCAATTTTCACCGCATCAGGATAAATATCCTCAAATACTGCGTCTAACTGCTGCTTTAAAAAATCCGGTGTAGTTTCCAGAATTCCACGAACTCCCGTAGTGTTTTGAGCTGTCAGAGCAGTAATGGCGCTCATGGCATAGACTCCATTCATGATCATTGTTTTTATATCTGCCTGAATTCCTGCTCCACCGCTGGAATCACTTCCTGCAATGGTAAGGGCTGTCTTCATCTTCATGTCCCCTAATCCTTTCTTTCTCATATTTTTTATCTTAAATAGAAATCAAGTCCCAAAAGTCATCTGTATACTTAAAATCTTCCAGATAATAATCCACAAGATCCCAGACTTCTTTCTGCCTTTTCTCGCTGGCATCCATAACACCCACCACTGTAAAGCCATCTTTTTTTGCTGTCTGGATGGCATGGATGGCATCCTCAAAAATCACTGTATTACTTCGGTCTGCCCCAAAATATTCCATGGCTTTTTGGAAAATGATAGGTTCATCTTTTCCATGGCCTACTTCTGTACAAGTGAAAATTTTCTCAAAATACTGATCTAGCATGCATCTTTTGAGAGCGGCTTGAATTTGACTTTGATCCGATGCTGTAGCAATACACATGGAAATTCCCAGATTCTTCATCTGCTCCAAAAAATCTACAACTCCCGGCTTTGGCAAGACCTGATTAAGATAATAATCCTCCACTATCTGATTAATCCCTGCCATAATGTCTTCTACAGATAGGGCTAGCCCATACTCCCTCTTTACATAGCAAGCTGACTGATAGAGGCTTAAGGCTCTCACCTCTTCTCTCAAGGAAGCTTTTGGCTTTTTCCCCAAGGATGTAAGATAGATTTCTCCAACTTGATCCCAGATTCCCATAGAATCAAAGAGAGTTCCATCAAAATCAAGGATTGCACATTTTATTTTCATGATCTCACCATTTCCTCTGATAATTTCCGAAGTTTACAGCACTCCTCTTCAATATCTTCTGCAGAAAAAATGGCGCTAACTAAAGCAACTCCATCTACTCCAGTCCCTGCAAGTTCCATAATATTCGATGTTCCGATACCTCCAATGGCTACCACCGGAACATCAACAGCAGCACAGATATCCTTTAATATTTCTTTTGTCAGTAAATTTACATCTTTTTTGGTAGACGTAGAGAACATTGCCCCAACCCCCAGGCAGTCTGCCCCATTTTTCACAGCTTCCAGGGCTTCTTCCACTGAGTGCACAGACACCCCAATCATCATATTCTCTCCAACCTTCTCCCGCACTTTGGCAGCTTCCATGTCCTCCTGTCCCACATGAATTCCATCAGCATGACATTTAATAGCAATTTCCACATTGTCATTAATAAAAAATGGCACATTGTACTGTTTACATAGGGCAGAAATTTCAAGGGCTTCTTCTAGAAAGTCTTCTTCTGGCAGGTCTTTTTCCCGTAGCTGAAGGCAGCTCACCCCACCTTTTAGTGTCGCCTCCACCTGGTCATATAAACTTTGCTTTCCTACCCATGTCCTGTCTGTTACAGCGTAAAGTAACATGTTTTTTTTATCGCACTTCATAATTTGCTCCTTTCTCCAGCATCTCCGGGGTCATATTGTAAATTGCATCAATAATATAATTTCTGTAAGTGGCATTGCCATCCACTTCCCCAAGTCTTCCATAAGCCAGCTCCCCAGCATATCCCATTGCTGAAACAGCTGCCGCAGTGGCCTCCAAAGAATGGTCCGGATTGGCGGTTACAAAAGCCGCAGTCATAGATGAAAGTTGGCAGCCGGTTCCTGTAATAGAAGACATCATTGGATGTCCGTTGCGAATGCAGTAGGCCTTATTACTATTCGCTACAATATCGATAGCTCCTGTAACAGCAACCACAGCTTTTGTTTTCTCAGCAAATGCCTTTACAAAGGCTACCACTTCATCCAAATTTTCATCAGTTACTTTGTCTGCCACATCTGCATCCACACCTTTCGTTGTGCCAGCTCCTAGGGCCAAAGTTTTTATTTCGGAAATATTTCCTCGAATCACTGTGAATTTTACTTCTTCTAAGAGCTTCCTGGCAGTTTGGGTACGAAGTTTAGAAGCTCCGGCTCCCACAGGATCTAAAACCACCGGATGCCCCAGTTCATTGGCTCTTGTTCCGGCAATGTGCATAGAGTTAATGGTTCGCTTATTAAGAGTTCCAATATTAATATTTAAACCAGCACATATACTGGTAATATCTGCTACTTCCTCCTCGTCATCTGCCATAATTGGAGATGCCCCACAGGCAAGGAGGATATTGGCACAATCATTCACCGTAACATAATTTGTAATATTATGAATCAAAGGGCTGGTCTTTTGTACATTATCAAACATTTTTTGAAACATTTTTCTTTCTCCTTCCATAATCAATTAGAACCTCACATTCGATTATATGTAACAAAAAAACAGAAGGCCTTCCCTTTAGAAAGCCTCCTGTAATAAAACTTGTATATGACTTCCTACGGCGGCATTATCCGCATCAGGTATAGGGTCGAAGTTGGTTTACTTCCTCTCAGCCCGCCAATACAAGCTCCCCTGTTTTTATGTTCTGCTAAATTTATACACCCTATTTTCTAAAAATGCAACAGATACGAAAAATGCTATTCCCAATCTACTAATTTCATAATTGCTTTTACAGCATTCATTATTTTAGGCCCCAAATAGGCTTTTGCAATTCTCTTTTTAGAATATGCCCACACAGAATTATTTTTCGTCTTTTCTATTAGAACAATTATCACCGCATGTTGAAGTATTAAAAATTCGATTCGGCTCATTTAAGATTAACAATAAGTTTTTTACTCCACCGGATAGTCGTTCTGGAGGGATCCGCCCTAATACTGGGCTATTGATACATTCACCACTTAAGACATCAGAATCATCAACATCTTTAATCATTCTCTTGGCTAATTCTGATTCTAACCATTCAGATTCATAACTATTTTAAAAATAAACATTTGTATTATAAATACTATTGTCCACATCTCCATAGATAATACTAAGCACTTATAATAGCCTCCTCTTTTTTATTCTACCACCCACTCCACGGTGTAGGTCTCTCCAATCTCTTCTCCTACATTTACAATATACTCTTCAATCAATTTCTTAGCGTTGTCCTGACCCCTAGAAAGAATAGACTGGTCCTCCTTAGCCTCTTCTTCCATATCCTGTTGGGCCTGACTGAAGGCTTTATCCTGGTCTTCAGTGGTGATTTTTGTAAAGATTCCTGTGTCTGTAATGGGTTGACTCATAGAATCGGTGTCGGCTGTTACATTTAAAATCTTTGCATCAGGAATGGATACCTTTACAACGTTATTGGCATCCGGCTCACTGACCTTCACTTGGTCAGCATCAATTCCCACCTCTATAACTCCTGTATACTCCAACCACAGTTTTTTATAGCCATAATCAAAAAGACCTGTGGCGTCCTGTCTTAATTCTGTAGTGTTGTGATAAAAGCATTTTAAGGTGGCCAATTCGCAGATTTTTGTTATCCCTGAAAAATCTGCTTTCTTCTTTGTCTCCTTCACAGGCTTTTCGTATCCAATGATATAAATTCCCACAGCAATTGCTGCCATCAAAAATATGAGGCCAAGACGAAATACCGTTTTATCCTTTTTTGATAATGTTTTATTATCTTTCTCTTGCAACTTTTTTCTTTCTTTTTCCATACACATCACCTCACTTACTCCCACACAATGCTATACCCCTTGGCATTTAAAACAGGGTAAGTAAGGGCTTCTATTACATCCTGCAAATTCTCTTTTGCAGATTTGTAAAGTTCTTTGTTTTCTCCTGCTTCCTGCGTAACATCTTTTTCACAGGCAGCCATAGCTTCCTGAAGATCAATCTTGGAATTTTCCGGTATAAAGGAAAGTCCTTCCTGATTATCCAAGGTCGCCTTCAGGCTTATTTCCGGCAAGCTTGGTTTTACCGTCTTTTCTTCCTGGTCAATATCAAATGAAATTTCTTTCATATTAATGGATGCCTTAACAGTTGCTTTATAGCGCACGCTGCACTTGACAGTGTCGGAATCTTCACTTTCCGGTATTTGTGCAATTCCGTTGTATATAAATTCTGCCGTTGACAGTTCCGAGACGTCTACGGTACTAGTCAAAGTGGAGTTTGTGATAATCTTAGGTTCTTCTTTTTCGAAAAAACCATTAAGCTTTAAACTGCTAACCAAGGCCAAAAGAATGACTCCTATGATAAAGGGCAGCCAAACGACAGGGATTTTTATTCTTTTTTTCATCTTTTGCCTTCCTTCGTAATCTACAAATTTATATGGCTAATACAGGCCGGATAGTTACTATAATTTAGAAATATACTCTCTCGCAATCCGGGTGCTCTCCACTCCATCCTGCCTGGGGCATAGTGCGAAGTTTCCACAGATCTTCCTTGGAAATTACAATATCATCCACAACCATATTTTCCTTCATTCTTTCGTAGTTTGAAGATTTTGGTAGGATAATAACTCCTTCCTGGTGCAGATAAACCAGGCAAAGATGAGGAACGCTTACCTGATATTTGTCTGCTAGGTCACATAAAATTCCATTCTCCTTTAAGCGTCCACGACCAATTGGACTCCAGGCTTCCAATGCGATTCCATGCTCTCTACAGTAATCGCAGGCAACTGTCTGCATATAGCCAGGGTGCAATTCCAACTGATTGATGGCCGGAACCACCGATGCATGTTCCAATAAATTATCCAAATGGTGGGGAAGGAAATTGGAAACTCCTATGGATTTAATCTTTCCTTCTTTTTGCAATTCTTCCAGGGCTCTCCAGCTTTCTATATCCAGCTGCTTCCAGTCATCAAATTCCGCCTTTCCATAGTCTGCTCTTGGCCAGTGCAGAAGATACAGATCCAAATAATCGGTTCCCAAACGTTTTAATGTCTTTTCCAGTTCTGCTTTTGCACTGTCATAGCCCAAAAGATTCCGATTTAATTTCGAAGTAAGAAAGAATTCTTCTCTTGGAATACCGCTTTCTTTTACTGCCCGTCCAACCTCTTCTTCATTTTCATACAATTGGGCTGTATCTAAGGAACGATATCCTGCCTGAATCGCAGTTAAAATCACTTCATAACCTGAGCCATCTGTTGACTTATAGGTGCCAAATCCCACCTCTGGGATCTTATTTCCATCATTTAAAATTACTGTTTTCACACTTGTCTTCTCCTTTCATTTTCTAGTTTCTCTATGGTGTTACATCTGAGTTCAGCATCCAGCTCTCGAAGGAGCAAATGTTCTCGTCAAGAGAAATGAAATCATCTAGTTTCTGTGCAAACTCCGCAATCGCTTCCCTGTGATTTACATTGGGATATCGGTTTTGAATAGCATAGCATATTCTAGGCGGTGGTGGGGTCTTTAATTTATAAAATGTAAGGTTTGGATTTGATCGCATGGCACCTCGAATTACGGACATTGGTGCCACCCCCCACAGATCACCGGAAATATATCTTTGCAGCATGGATCCTGTATTAACTGTCAGCATAGGATGAACTGCCGGTCCAAAATGACTATCATGCCAACTCCTGTAATCCAATCCCCAATTTAGAAATACTTCATTTTCTACTTTTAACTCCGAATTCTGGATATTATCGTGGTAAGGGCTATTTTTATGGCAAATCAGGTACATTAATTCTCGGTAAATGGGATTACTAATCACATCCGGATAATTAATTCTAGAAAATACAAATCCCATATCTGCCACCCGGTTCTCCACCAAAGAATAAATTTCATTGGAATGGTGGGTTCTAATATTCAGCCGAATATTGGGAGTATCCTGAATATATCTTGAAAAAAATGATACAAAGGTATAGTTATTCACCGCATCCACACTGGCCACTGTCAGAGTCTGGATGTTATTCATATTTTTAATATTCTGAGTATCTTTCCACAAAGATGCCCACTGACTGGCAATAGGAATAAAAGTATGACCATAGTTGGTAAGTTCAATGCTTCGATGGCCTTTCTGACGGATCAAAAGCTGAACCCCCAATTCCCCCTCCAACTGTTGGATTCTAGAAGATATGGTAGACTGGGAAACATACAGATATTTTGCTGCGGCGGAAATACTTCCATAGGTAACCGCTGTCAGGAATGTTTCTATTTGTTCGTAGGTCAATGACTTGCAAGCTCCCTTCATTTTATAATATCAGTTTTATAGATATTTTATATCAAATATATTTGTTTTACAAGGAATGTTGCAAAATGTTATATTGTTGTCACAGCAAAAAGTTATTTTAACAATTCAGTACTGAAAAACAAAAGACATAACTTGAAACCAAAGAAAGGATTTTTATCATGGAAAGAAAAGATTTAATACAGGCATTGAAAAAAATGGATACTGCCAGCATCTCAGATGCTATGGATAAGCTGGGGATTCCTTGCGGATTATTAGGAATTCAGGCAGTAGTAGAAGGCAACAAAATCTGCGGAGACGCTTTTACTGTTCATTATATTCCTTGTGGCATGGACAAGGGAAATGTAGGTGATTTCATCGATGATGTGAAACCTGGGCAGGTTGTTGTCATTGACAACGGTGGAAGAACCTACTGCACCGTATGGGGCGATATTATGACTTATACTGCAAAGACCAAAGGAATCGAGGGAACTCTTATCGACGGTGTTTGCCGTGATGTAAACGGAATCAAAGAATTAAACTACGGAATCTACACCAAAGGAAAATATATGGTTACCGGAAAAGAGCGTGTAACAGTTGACGCAGTAAATATTCCAGTTGCTATTTCTGGTGTTCAAGTTCGTCCGGGAGACATTATTCTTGGTGACGACTCCGGAGCGCTTGTAATTCCTCAGGAAAAGGCAGAGGAAGTTTTAGCAGTTGCACAACATATCGAGGAAGTAGAGCAGAAAATTATTGCTGAAGTAAAGGCCGGCAGCACACTTAAAGCTGCAAGAGAAAAACTTGGTTATCACAGTCTTCAGTCTAAGGAAGCATAAGGAGAAGGATTATGGGGGAAAAATTTGGAAAAAAATTTGCAACAATCTTTTCACTTTCTGCAATTATGTATAGCGCCTATGTGGGTCCTGGATTTGCTTCCGGAACACAGACGGTTTCTTATTTTAACAACAAAGGTTCCATTGGAGTTTTTCTTGGACCCCTTGTTGCAGGAATTTTATGTTTTATTTTTAATCTGCTACTTTTTGAAATCAACCGAATTTACAAACCAGATTCCTACAGGGACGCCTACAATACCATCTATCGTCCAAAGGGATTACAGCTGTTTTTCGGAACCTTTAAGGAATTACAGGTAATTGTGGTAGTTTTAATTGCCCTTTCCGCACAGATTTCCACAACAGCGGTTCTTTTGAACCAGATTTTTGGATTACCTAAAATGGTAGGCACCATCGGATTCTGCTTATTGGTTTTACTTTTCGCCCTTTGGGGAGCCGATGTACTTCGTAAGGTCGGAACAATCCTTGGCCTTGCCATCCTTGTTATCTGTGGCTACGTAGCAGTTGTATGTTTTGGAAATGCCATTCCTTTAGCAAATGAATATTTAAACCAGCATGTTTCTTATACAACTTACGGTTTCTCTGGAATTCAAGCATGGTTTTCTATGTTGATGATCGTTGTATTCTTTATGAACGGTTATGAGGCCTGCGTGCCTGCTTCAAAGGGAATTATTGAAACTAGAAAAGACGTATTGGTGGAATCCTTAGTAACTGCTGTATTATGTGCAGGTTCTACCATGATCTTCACCTATATCTTCGCAGCAGGTATGCCAGATATTATGACGGAAGAGATTCCTACCCTTTGGGCCATCAACAATCTTTCAAGTTCCGGTTGGATCTCCAAGATTTTATACGTAGTATTCGCCATTGCTGCAATGCTTTCAAGTTCAGTTGCTTTTATCTTTACCGTATGCAACCGTTTTGAGCCAATCATCGAGAAAAAATGGACCAGCAGTACTTCATTTACAAGAAAGTTTGTAATTGCTATTATCTTTATTTTAATTTGTACTTTTGGTTCAAGCTTTGGACTTCTTAACATTATCAAATACGGATATGGTACCTTCACCTTAATCGTTGGCCCTGTTATGTTGGTTCCGTTGATTATCAGCGTTCCTTACAGACTATGGAAGGATAAAAAGGATGGAATCATTGATGAAAATTACGAATTAATAACACCATCTTCAGACAAGTAAAAACAAAAAAGCAAAAATCAGAAAGGTAGACAACCATGAATCTTACAGAGGATTTAAAAAAAGAATTAATTAAATTGCCAACTGGTAACATTGCAGATAATAACAACCAGGCTCCCAACCAGGGAGTCATGGACACTGCCATCAAACCGGTAGGCTCCACAATGAAAATGATCGGACGGGCCTTTACTGCCCAGTGTTATCCCGGGGACAATTTGGCCCTTCATCAGGCTATCTATGCAGCCAAGCCAGGAGATGTATTAATCCTTGATGTCCATGGATACTCAAATGCCGGACATTTTGGTGATATTATGGCAACTGCATGCAAGGAGTATGGCCTGGCAGGAGTCGTTATCGACGGAAGCTGCCGTGATGCAGAGGATATTAAAGAATTAGGCTTCCCTGTATTTGTAAGAGCCTTTAATCCATCCGGAACTGTAAAGGAAAGCCTTGCCAAATTAAATGTTCCTGTACACTGCGGAGGCATTCAGGTAAATCCAGGAGATATTGTATTCGGAGATTGTGACGGAGTAGTTGTAATCCCCCAGGAATACGAGGATGTGGTATTTGAAAAGGCTCTTGCTAAATTTGATCACGAGCAGGAAATCGTTGAACAGCTAAAGGCTGGAAAAACTTCTTTAGAAATTTACGGATTTGACAAAATAATCAAAGCTAAAGAGAAAAATGTCGGCTAATAAAGATTTTACCCAAGGCAGTATCTCGACTTACCTAGTAAGTCTTGCAGCACCTCTTATTGCGGGAAATATTCTGCAGGAATTTTATAACACCATCGATGCTTTTGTGGTGGGACGTTTTGCTGGGAAAGAGGAATTTGCGGCCATCGGAATTGCCGGCACCGCTATGAACCTGTTTCTCTTTGCACTGGTAGGGTGCTGCAATGGATTTTCCATACTGTTTGCCCAGGCCTATGGAAAGAAAAACATGCAGGAATTGCGAAAGCAACATTTTAGCGCCTTGCTGGCCGGTGCTGGCTGCACCCTCCTTCTTATGATCCTTGGAATTTTGTGTATGAAACCTCTGTTACTTTTATTGCAGACTCCTAAAGACTTGCATGACTATGTAGCTTCCTACCTATTCTGGATTTTTATAAGTTTACCGGCAGTGTTTCTCTACAACTTATTTGCATCCCTTCTTAGGGCATCTGGAGATACGAAAGCATCCCTTTTTGTTTTAATGACCTCCGTCGTAGCAAACCTCCTATTGGATATCATTTTAGTTGCAAAATACCAGAAGGGAATCCAGGGAGCAGCCATTGCTACTGCTGTTACCCAAGTGATTTCAGCCCTCCTATGCTATGGATATCTGTGGAAAACCCACAGAGAAATGGTCTTACACTTAAAGGATTGTTCCAGCACCTATCTAGATGTCCTAAAATCTCTAAAAACCGGTCTCATTACCAGTCTTCATCAAAGCAGCCTCTATCTTGGAAAGCTATTGGTTCAGGGGACGGTAAATACTGGCGGCACTGATGTAATTGCTGCTTATACCGCAGCTACTCGCATTGAGGGATTTGCAAATTCCATCGGAAGCAGCGGGTCTGTTTCTACTTCTATTTTAACAGCACAAAATTATGGGGCAAATAACGACTGGCGGGTCCAAAAAACATTTCGCTTAAGTCTCAGATGGCTAGCCGGTGCTGGTATTTTCGTGGCAGTCATCTTATTTGTCTTCGCCCCTGAAACCGTATCCTTGATGTTAGGACATCAAGATGGACTTTCTTTCACAGAAGGGGTTCGCTATTTAAAAGTGGTAGCAGTTTTCTACATCTTTTGCTATACCGGAAATACTTTTACTGGTTTTTATAACGGCACCGGAAAAGTACTGGTGCCATTTCTTGGAGCTACCGGCCACATTCTGATCCGCGTTATTCTTTCATGGCTTTTATTCCCAATTTTGGGACTTCGTGCTGTGGCGCTTGCAACAGGAATCGGTTGGGTTCTTGCCAATTGTTTCTGGGGTATCCTGAAATTACGATTTCAGAAATACGCAAAAGTTTCCTCATAAGCTCCTACTTTCAACACTATTTTTATTCCTTTAACTACAAAAAAGGCTTATCCGGAGGATTCAAGATTTTTGAATTCTCCAGATAAGCCTTTACTTTTATATTTTTAATAAGCCGCTTTGTAAATTGCTAATACCTGTTCTTCTGTCAATGGAATATAATTATTTTTCAGCAATCTCTGCTGAGTCTTTATTACATCCCCTGCAAATACAGGTAGGTCACTTTCTTTTACTCCAAAGTTTCTAAGGGGTTCTTTCTTTAATACCTGATCCATCAGCTCATATAAAGCAAGAAGGGCATCCTTAGCTTCTGCTCCAAGACTGTCTCCAATTAATTCTTCCAGATCATTAATGCGTCCCTCCGGTTGAAGCTCCTTGTATTTTTCCATTACATCTTTAAACATTAGCTGATTAGACTGTCCGTGTGGAATGTGATAGACAGATCCTAACGGGTATGCACAGGCATGTACTGCTGCGCATCCTGCATAACCAAATCCAATTCCTGCCCAGTTGGAAGCCTTTAAAAAGTCAGCAGCATAAGTCTTCCATGCATCTTCACCGCCAGTTTCCACTGCAGCCTTCCAGCTCTTTATAATGACCTTCAAAGCTTCCCCGGAAAAAATTCTGGAAATGCTGCATCCGTTAGGGCTTAAGAAAGACTCTACGGCATGAACCATTGCATCAATAGAAGAAGTTGCAAATACCTTGTAAGGAAGAGACTCTAACATATTGGTAATCATAATGGCCTTATCTGCCAACATGGCATCGGAAGCCAATCCCATCTTTACACCTTTGCTGATACGGTTGATTACGGAAATATTGGTAACCTCACTTCCTGTTCCGCAAGTGGTAGGAATAATTACCAGAGGATGTACTTTTTTCAAATCACTTACATGATCATAAAGATCGTCCACCTTGTCTTCTTTTCCTGCAACAGCCACAACCTTTGCAATATCCACTACAGTACCACCACCAATGGCAATAATACGATCAAATTCTTTTTCTCTTAAGGCATCTAAAATTCCATCTACCATTTCGTCGGTAGGCTCGCCTTTTCCATATTTCTCACGGAAAAGTGTCTGCACCTCAAGAGATAGAGGTTCTACATACTTATCATAGGTATGCTTGCCGCACAGAACCAGATCCCTAGGACCAAGTTCTGCCTGGGCTGCATATTCTTCAAATGTATTATATTCTTCGATTTCTGTTTTAATTGAAAATGCTTTCATCTGCACTTAAGCTCCCTTCTCCACGTTTTCATCTACAAGTCCAAAGCGACGCTCGATGATCTCTTCAATAAACCTTGCGGTAGCTTCCCATCCAAGGAGACTGCTGTTTACTAAGATGTCACGGGTATGTCTATCACCACGTTTCTTTCCGGTAATATACTCGCGTCTTGCATGCTGGGATTTTTCCTTTTGCTCCCAAATCTCCTCGGCCTTCTTCTGGTTAACGCCCTTACGTTTCATAACAGCTGCAATCTCATCATTTTTCGGTGCGTAAACAAATACATTTACTACATCATCGGTGCCTTTTAAGATATAATCACTGCTTCGTCCAACAATGACACAAGAATTCTTTGCAAAGTCTCTGATAGTCTGGAACTGGGCGTCAATCACACGGTTAGAAAGATTTGCATAGCGAACACCGTAAGATGTATCAAAGGCATAGCGAACACCCATCTTTTTATCCGCTTCCTCTACCAAATCTTTATCTACACCAATCTCCTGAACCACCTTGTCTACCAAGTCTCTGTCGTAATATTCAATCCCAAAATATTCTGCAATCATCTTCGCAATTTCCAGTCCGCCACTGCCGTATTCACAACCAACAGTAACTACAAAATGTTTGTCTGGATATTTCGCATTTGGAAGAGCCACTGCCTCTTCCTCCGAAGCATTTGCCGCATCTACGATAAAGATATCACGACCAAATTCTGCACCGTATTTTTTCTTAGAGTAAGCATAGAAGAATGCTCCAAGACCCAACCAGATTCCTACTACGATCCACTCCTGCCATACTAAGGCTGCAGAGAAGGATGCCGGAATGATATATAAGAGAGCCATAAATCCAGCCATGGCTACTGCCATTACACCTACAAATGTTCCATTTTTAACCTTGTAAGGTCTATCCATGTCCGGTCTCTTTTTTCTTAAAATACAGAAAGAAATAGATACAAACATATAGGCAACAACACATCCAAAGGAGGCTGCATCTACAAGCCATACCAGAACCCCTCTTCCAAAGAAAGGTGCTGCAACACAAGCAACTCCACAGAGAATAATAGCAGCTTCCGGTGTTTTATTTTTTCCAAGCTTTCCAAATACTTCCGGAATCATCAAAGACTCACCCATAGAATAAAGGGCACGGCTTCCTCCCAATAAGAAGGAGTTCCAAGAAGTAATGATTCCGCACAAGCCACCAATAATCAAGACTTTTCCCATCATAGGGGAGTTAAAGGCTATCTCAATAGCTTTTGCAGAAACCAAACCATTCTGAGAAGCCATTTCCTGAGCGATAGCACTCTGGGGCATAACGTAGCATACTGCAAATACAATTAAGAGGTACCAGGCAACTGCAAGGAAAATAGAAAGAAGCATAATCTTTCCGATTTTCTTATAAGGAACATTAATCTCCTCTGCTGCCTGGGGAATAACGTCAAATCCGATAAAGAGGAAAGGGGTCATACAAGCAACTTTAAAGACGCTACCTACCGTATTTCCTGCGCCACTCTCCCACATCTGTCCTGTAATATTGCTGCTATCACCATTAATTGCTGATCCAACAACTAGAAGGATTCCTGCAATAGCAATAATAGCTGTAAGAACTGTCTGAAGAGTTGCGGCAGTTTTTGCACCTTTCATGTTTACATAGGTAATCAGGATGGATACCCCTACACCAAGTAAGATAGTGGTAAGGTAAATATCTCTTCCGGCAATAGAATAAAGGTAAACCTGATTAAAGTTTGGAAACAGATAGGTAATAACTGTCGGCAATGCAGTTGCCTCAAATGCTGCAGTTGCCACATAACCAAGAATAATCATCCAGGTACATACAAAGGATCCTGTAGGTCCCATGGCCCTGTAACTGAATATATGCTCTCCACCACACTGGGGCATTGCTGATGTTAGCTCTGCATAGGTAAGTCCTACGAAGAATACCATCACTCCGCCAATCAGCATGGCCAGCATACTGCCGGCAAAGCCGGCAGTAGTGATCCAGTCTCCTGAGTTGATTACCCAGCCCCAACCAATCATAGCTCCAAAGGCGATTACAAGTATGTCCCAGGAACCCATTACTTTGTCAAATTTCGATTTTTGCTCCATACGCAGTCACTCCTTAATGATACGCCCTTAGACTTCGATAGCTTCTTTCAGTGCCTCTTCATAGATTTCCAATCCTTTTTCCATCTGCTCGTCTGTCATAGTCAACGGAGCAAGGAAACGGATAGTATTTCCGGCACTTCCGCAGTTTTCAAGAAGAAGTCCCTTCTGCATTGCGATCTGAACAAATTTTGCAGCAATCTCTGTAGCAGGCTCTTTGCTTTCTCTATCTTTTACAAGTTCTACACCGATCATAGCTCCAAGACCTCTTACGTCTCCGATCACTGGATATTTCTCCTGAAGTTCTTTGAAACGTGTGATTACAACTTCTCCGATGTGTCTAGCCTTTCCAGCATAATCATCTCTCTGCATAATATCTGCAACAGCCAATGCAGCAGCACAAGACACTGGATTTCCGCAGTAAGTACCACCGATAGTTCCTGCAGGAGCTGCATCCATAATCTCTGCTCTTGCAGTGATTGCTGAAATTGGAAGACCTGCTCCAAGAGATTTTGCTGTTGCAATAATATCCGGTGCTGCACCAGCCTCTGCCCAGTATTCAGATGCGTAATATCTGCCGGATCTGCAGTTACCACACTGAACCTCGTCTGCAATTAATAGGATTCCCTTCTCATCACAGATCTTGCGAACTGCCTTTACCCACTCGATTGGAGCTGGGATAAATCCGCCTTCACCTTCTACCGGCTCTACAATAATACAAGCGATTTCATTTGCAGGAGCTCCTTCATCAAATACACGGTTTAATTCACCGATGTAGTACTGAATTGCTTCCTCCTCTGTATATCCCTTTGGTGCTCTGTATAAATACGGATAAGGTGCACGGTAGATTCCTGCCGGGAAAGGTCCCATTCCCTGCGCATATGCCTTCTTAGCTGTAAGTGCCATAGTCAAGTTTGTTCTTCCGTGGAAGGCGCCTGTAAAGCAGATTACTCCGTTTCTCTTTGTATAAGCTTTGGCAATTTTAATTGCATTCTCATCACACTCCGCTCCAGAGTTAGCAAAATAGGTTTTCTTTACTTCACCCTTACATGGCATGATCTGGTTTAATTTTTCTGCCAAGGCTACATATCCGTCGTGAACATATACATTAAAGATGGTGTGGAAATACTTCTCTGTCTGTTCTTTTACTTTTTCAATAACTTCCGGATGAGAGTAGCCAATGTTCAGTACACCAACACCTCCAACCCAGTCAAGAATTTTATTTCCGTCAAGATCTTCAAACATTGCTCCTGCACCCTGTTTGATACAGATTGGATAAGTTTTTCCACAAAGTGCCTTTGGAATTGCTGCGTCTCTTCTATCAAGAAGTTCTTTGGACTTTGGTCCCGGTACCTGTGCTGTAACGATTTCTGGTAATGCTGTTGCTAATTCTGCTCTTGTCATGAAAATGATCCTCCTTTGTTTTCTACACATTGAGTCGGCTACTCCTACTCAAGTATAAACAGCAAAAGGCGTCAGACTTATTTGTCTGACGCCTTTGCCGTTATTTATGGATTTGTTGTTTTTTGATTTAGCTAGATTATAGCACCCTGTCTCTCAAAAGCAATGTGCCAAAAGTACTATTTTTTTGTGCACCGTGCACAAATCCCTATCGGTCGCGGTATTTCATAATGGAAAATGCCAGCTTAAGGGCCAGACATTGGTCTAAATCTTCAAAGTCACAATCCAGGATTTCAGCAATTTTTTTCATGCGATAGTTTAAGGTATTCCTGTGAATAAACATCTCCTCAGCTGTCCGCTTGGAATTACAACTGTGGGCCAAATAATTTTCCAAAGTCCCACATAGGTTTCCACCATTTAATTCATCATAGCGCAGGAGATTTCCCAGCTGGGCTTTCACATAGGCATCTAGGATTCGATCATCCTTCACATTGGAAATCAAAGTATAAATTCCCTGGTCCTTATAAAAGAAAATCCTTCCTGTCATATGGGTCGTGACAGCCGTCCGAATGGCAGCGGCTGCCTCATTTCTGCTACGCTTCACCTCATCCAGATAGGCCGCCGGGTTTCCCACTCCCACCTTCAGATTGGTGTCCAACTCCCGCTCCACCCGGTCAATGATCCGGCGAAGAATCTCCCCAATCTCCTGGTCAGAAAATCTTGAAACTGGAATTAAGGTCAGAAAAGAACCGGCCTGAGGCAAGATCAGAATATCCTCGTTCATGGAAAAAGAAAATTCTCCATTGATAATTCGACTAACACTCTGTTCCAGTGCCTGAAAGTCATCTTTTTCCAACCCGTCCTTGCTATATTCAAAAGCAAATTCCGCCACCGAAAAGCTCCCCTCCAGGTTCACCTTCAGGCGCCTTGCCTGGGCCATAACCCGCTCTCTGCTGGTATGCTCCGCATCCAGAATAGAAGAAAAAAGCTGCTCTGCACCGTTGCGGTCATTTTCTTCCAGAACTAACCTCCTGCACATAATCTGGGACAGGTCAATTAAGGGATATTTTTCCGGAAGCTCAAACAAAGGCAGGTCTTTTTCTTTACAATATTCCAGAAGTTCCTCTGGAATCTGCCCCTCATTAATTCCCAGAGCGGAAATTCCATACTCCCACATTTGACAAATTAAGGGCATTAAAACCTGGCTGTCAGCTGTGACCCTTTCATTGGTAAGTACCACAAATTCCCCACCATGGATATAGTCTTCCATCCGATATTCCCTTTTCACACACTGCAGGCAATCTGCAAAATAAATCCAACGCACGGAATTTTTAAGTCCGCCCTCTCCTGCCTTAAGTTTCAGAACATTTTGAAACTCTGGCATTTGTATGATATCTTTACATGTCATATTTTGGCCATTTTCTTTACTTTTACAAAGGTTTTCTATAGCTCGATCTCATCAATGATTTTCTTAAGAGCATCTGCAGATTCCTTTAATTTTAAGGCCTCTTCTCCATTTAGGTTAATAGGCATATCAGACTCCACACCATCTGCTCCTACAATTACCGGCATACTTAAAGAAATTCCTTCAATATCATAAACACCGTGAATCATATGAGAAAGTGGTAAAATAGTTTTCTCATCTCTCATAATAGCCTGGCAGATTCTCTTAACCGACATGGCGATTCCATAGTAAGTGGCATGTTTTCTATTTATGATTTCATAAGCGCTATTCTTAACTGCCGCAGCAATTTCCTTGGTGTCTTCTTTGTGCTTATAATGACCTCGCATCTCACACATTTCGCTTAATGGCACCCCAGATACATTGGCTGAAGACCATACCACAACTTCACTGTCTCCGTGCTCTCCTACAATAAATGCATGGACACTTCTGCTATCTACTCCCAAATGCTCTCCTAAGGCATTTCTTAATCTTGCTGTATCTAGAACCGTTCCTGAACCAATAACCCGGTTCTCCGGAAGACCAGATAACTTAAGGGCCACCTGGGTAAGAATATCCACAGGATTTGATACTACAAGAAGGATTCCTGCAAACTCTCTCTTGGCAATTTCCGGAATAATAGACTTAAAAATTGCAACATTCTTGTGGACCAGATCCAATCTGGTCTCTCCAGGTTTTTGGCCTGCACCTGCAGAAATAATTACAATGGCAGCATCAGCCACATCGTCATAAGTTCCGGCATAGATCTTCATAGGACTGGCGAAAGGAATTCCATGGCTGATGTCCATAGCCTCTCCCTCAGCCTTCTTCTCATCTGCATCAATAAGAGCAATCTCTGTAAATAATCCGCTTTGCATCAAGGCAAAAACCGATGCCGATCCTACAAAACCGCAGCCAATCATCACTGCCTTCTTTGAGTTAATTGTTTGATTTTTCATATTAGCCTCCTTCAAACTCCTTTTTCAAATTAATTATAACAGAAAAGAAGGACCAAGGGTTTAATAAAACCTTTGATCCTTTTTTTATTACATTTTTGGTATTTGATCATTGTACTGATTGTTATTTGGATTATTATATGGATTGTTATACTGGTTGTTGTATGGATTATTGTATGGATTCTTAACCGGCACTCCTTGATATTGACAATTTCCAAAGGCAAGGATCATAGAAAAGATTCCATTACACAAAATACATCCCAGTGCAAACGCTCCATCTTTTCCATAAGCAGTTGCCTGTTTTCCTCTTCGAATAATAGGAACAATAAAGCTCGCAACCATCAGAATTATTCCGAATGCCCCTAAAACACCGCAAAGTAAGGTTGCTAACCACGGAATAAGAAACAACCAACCATTTCCACAATACATTTTATATTCAAGATACTCTCCATAAAACGGAACAAAAGATGCCCACCCCGGTTCTCCTGCTTTCTTAAAAAGTATATATCTAGCAATAATTTTCAACACTAAAAAAAGGAATATTATCAAACCAAAGGTTCCTACAAACCAAACTATTAAGCTTATACCACTTCTCATTGATTATTTCTCCAATCTTAATTCTATTATTTTTGCTCTGCTAAAATCTGTTGTGCAATTTCATCTTTTGCATCCATGACTACCACTCTTCGGTTCTTTCTTCCCTCTGATTCCACAAAATTACCGGAAGAATCCCGGTCCTGTCCTCGTTCGAAGGGGTCATCCTCAAAACCAAGTCCTACGGTTTTGAGTTGAGATGCCGGCACTTTATAGGCACTTACCAGAAGATTTTTTACAGCCTCTGCCCGACTATTTGAAAGAGTGACTGCACCTTTTTGTTCTCCATCTGTAGCTGTTGTTCCTGCCAACAATACCGTTGCATCTGGATGCTTCAAAATTGCTTCCGCTACAGGCTTTAATACCTCCTTGGCCTGATTTTCATCCACAAATTCACTGCTATCTGCCACAAAAGAAATCTGAGTATCATTAATCTCAAAAGGGGTTTCAAAAACTAGATCTGATTCTAAAACTTCCACGTCTGGTGATTTTATGGCAAGAGAAAAATCTGCACTATAGCCATCACCAGAATACATTTTCAGATAATATGTAGTTTTAGGTTCCAAATCATTTGTTGATATTGTCACTGGCGTTCCATCATTGTTGGCACAATATCCCCCAGATGTCCAACACAGCTCTTCTCCATACTCATTAATCAATGCCCCATGGACCGACTCGGATTTTGGACTATCATTGACAAAAGTCACATTATAAGTCGCCCTGGTCTGCTCTGCAGTGGTAAATGAGAACCATTGGACATTCACTCCCTTTACTGTTCCGTGTACTCCTGCTCCCACAGGTATTTCCAAGCTCTCATTAATATTCGTCCCACCAGTTACTGTATCTCCATCTTCTGCTGTTTCTTTGATGGCATCGGACACATTTCCAATGGTTTTGTATGCAGTATCATTATTAGTATCGGAAACATTTTTGATAATCAGTGAAAAATCACAATCATACCCACCATTAGTATACAACTTAAGGTAATAGGTGGTATCAGGTTCCAACTCATCATTGCTAATGGTAGTTGGGGTTCCATCTTTGCCAGCACAGTGCCCCCCAGAAGTCCAGGAATACTCTTCACCATATTCGTCTAACAAGACTGCTTGCACAGTTTCTGATTTCTCGTTTTCATTCACAAAAGTAATTCTATACTCATCTTTCTTCTCACTACCTGTAGTGAAAGAGTACCAGGAATATTCGTCTGCCTTTACACTTCCAAATACCTTTGTATTTAAAGGCAGCAAATAGGCATTGGTTTTACTATTTCCTGGAACAACTTCATCCTCATCTTCTTCGGCATATTCTTTATTGCCTTGACTCTTTCCAGCAACTTTTGTTGTTTTTGAAGCATCTTCTGTCTTTTTCCGATTGTCTGTTATGGTTTTCTTTTCCGTCGAAGACTCTTGCTCATCTGCTTCTTTGGTATCTTCTGTTAATACCATATCTTTTATTTCTGATAGTTTCTGACAGGAAGTCATCATGGCAACCATGGCTACTATAAAAAAGGCCGTCACTAATTTCTTTTTCATCTTGCTTCTCCTCATGATTTCTATTTATTTTATTAATCTAATCCGGACAAATCGGAAATGCTCTTCCATTGCACCCCAGGGTTAGCAGAATAAAAAGCGTCATCCGCACCATCTCCCATTACAAAGGTAACCTCCGTAGAACCTTTTAGCAGGGCATCCTGCCCCAAAGTCACCCGGGAAATCTCCGTCACTCCGGTCCCCCGATTTACGCTATCCAGACTATAAAGCCCATTGCCATCGGAAGGAATATAAAACATCAAAGTTACAAATTCTCCTCCCAGAGCCTGCACAGTATCACTTCCTTCGGCAATGGTAAAGACTCTTACATCGTAGGCATAAAATACATCTTCCTCAAAAATAGATCCCACAATCAATTCCTTTGTACCATCTCCATTTAAATCATATAAAAAGTACTCACACTCGCTGCTGCTATTTGCAATGGAAAATTCATAGCCAGCTGTATTGTTCTGTATAGAATTTAAAACTTGCCGGTAGATTGTTTTAACAGAGACCTGACTATCACCGGCTCCTTTTACATCGCTCTTTCCATTTCCAGAAGCTTCATTTACTGTCTGAGCCTTTAAACTACCTCCTGTATCTTCTCCGATGGAAGTAATCTTAAATTTTCCATCCGCTGTCTTTTTCAAAGTGGCAAGCTCTGTTAAACTAGTAGTCCCATTCTCATAGGAATCCTTTACATGGGTATAGTGGATTTCCATGGTATCCTCCAGATAAATGGCCTCAGTAATGGATGCTGACAACTCATATCCGGGAGTAGCCGGTGTATACCAAAGAACCTGATCCTCTACCTCAACTCCGTAGTCTGTATCACTGTCATTTTCCTCTGTAAATTGATAATCCGTAAATGCAGAGAAGAATCGGTTAATATTCGTCAGATCGTATCCATAGCGATAATTTGCATCGGTTCCAAGGTAGCTAATATAGGTGTGGGAGGGATCCGACTGGGTTAGATCGTTTAAAATAATTTGGTACTGAGCGTCCGAGAGAGCCTCCCCTGTAAATTGAGTTGGAATATTTGCCAACACATACTCCAGTTCACTCTTTGAAAGACTTCCCACAATAAGATTTGGATAGTCACTATCCGCTACAATTGTTGGTCCCTCTGTCTTTTCTTCTTGATTCTCGCCAGCATCTTTAGATTTTTCCTCTGTAGGTTTCTCCTTTGCCGATTTCTCCAGCTCCTCTACAACTGGTTTTTGATCTTCCAAAGAATGACTTCCCATAACCTGAGAAACTCCCAAAACAGCTCCGCCAGCTACACAGATACTTACCACAGCCACTGTTATTTTTCCTGCACTGCTAGCTAAGAACCCTGTTTTTGCTGCCCCTTGCCCCGCCAAGAAATTTCCAGCCATGGCACTGTTGTCTAGGCTTGCTGTGGTGCTAGCGCTACCGGAATTCTTTGTTGCACTAACAGATGCTCCAGTTTTAGACTTTTCAAGATTGGAAAATACTGATTTTGCAACCGCTTTTCCACTTTTTTGTATACTGCCCTCAGCCAACATCTGCTCCTTGTCTGTCTTAAGCAAAAGAAGAAGTAAGTGCAAGGGAGCAAAACTGTATAGCTTGTATCCTTTCTTCTTAAGTTCTTCCCCTTTAATCTTTAAATTTTTTCTTCCATAGTTAAGCCTGGACTTTACAGTATTTTCCGAACAACCTAAAACCTTAGCTATGTCTTTAATTGGCATTTCCTCAATATGATAGAGAAGGATACACATCCTCTGCTCTTCTGTTAAGCTATCAATTAATTCATGTACTAACTCCTTAGTTTCTTCCCTGGTATAGGAAAGTTCTGGTTGTCTCCAATCAGCCTCATCTTGAATCTGTTCTGCGAAATCCTCTATCTCCATCTGATCTTCTACATCCGTAAACAATAGAGGATTTTTCTTTATCAATGCGTTTTTTGCGGTATTGGCCACAATTTGTCCAAGCCATGCTGAAAATTTTTCTGAATCCTGCAAAGTATCAAGCTTTGAAAATGCCTTCATATAAGAATCTTGCAGCACATCCTCTGCTGCCTCTGGATTCTTCATATATTGGAGAGCCAGATAGTATTTCGTTTTATATGTGTTTTCATATAAATATCCGAACCCTCTCTCCTCTCCTGCCTTTGCCAAAGCAACCGCCTCTGTATAATCAATTTTCATATTCACTTTTCCTCATTCCTTTTTCTTTTCATTTTTTCGTATAATATCTTCTTTTTTCTATGATCCTCCCTATATGCTTTCATGTCCTTTCGAATTAATGCTGTGAACCAATTCATAAAATCTTGGCACACGCTATCACCACCTTTCCCTACTTAGACAAGGCAAGTACGGAAAAAGTTTCATATTTTTTAAAAAATTAGTAACTGTTCAGAACCCTAATGGATTCAAGTAACTTTATTTGTACAAAACAGA
>CAVBQS010000019.1:0-110467 GCA_963597615.1 Bacteroidaceae bacterium | reverse complement strand
TAATTATCAAGGTTCTGTCTGTCTTCGCGACAGCTTTAATAGATTATCACATCTTATTTAGCTTGTCAAGAAGTTTTTTACAGTTTTTTTCTCTCGCCAAAACCGTTTTTGTTTTGCGAGAGCTTGTTTATAATACCACTCTTCGCCCTAGCTTGTCAAGAACTTTTTTTATTTTTTCTTAATCAACCTTTGACTTGGTTTTTACACCTGTTAAATCCAGATCAAAACCACATGGTATTAAGCCATGATTTTGCCGATATGCTTAGTCGCATATCGGCAAGCGGAGAAAGAGGGATTTGAACCCTCGCGCCGCTATTAACGACCTACTCCCTTTCCAGGGGAGCCCCTTCGGCCAGCTTGGGTATTTCTCCAAATCAGTCCGAAAAAAAAATTTTGCCGAGGCAAAATCTCTTCTTCAAAGCGGAGAGGGTGGGATTCGAACCCACGTGCCCTCGCGGACAAACGGTTTTCAAGACCGCCTCGTTATGACCACTTCGATACCTCTCCATCTGTTCTTTTGTTGTCACATCACTCGCGACAAGATGTATTCTATCATAGGCTTTTACTTCCTGTCAACAGTTAATTTTTAATTTTTTTACTTTCCAAAAAAATGCCTGCAATATCCAAATCTTCGGGAGTTGTAAGCTTCATATTCCGATAACTTCCCTCAAACATTTTTACTGGGTGACCACACATCTGTTCCACCACCATGGCATCATCTGTAACAAAAATTTCTTCTTTCTCCATATATCGTCTATAGGCGTCTGTAATGAGTTTTCTTTCAAAGACCTGCGGGGTCTGGATGGTCCATACTTTTTTTCGATCTGGAGTATCCATGGCACAGCAATTTTCATCTACGATCTTCACGGTATCTTTACTTGGCATTCCTGCAACGCATGCCCCAGTCTTTTCTACCGTTTCGTAGCCTCGTTTTAGAATTTCCTCATCTATAAACATTCTTGCTCCGTCATGAATAAACACATAGGCTGTTCGCTTTTCTTCCTGAACAGACGCTTCTTGGTCTTCCAAGGCTTTTAAGCCTTCCCAAACAGAATGGTAGCGTTCTTTTCCACCTGGGATAATAGCCGATACTTTTGGGAAATTATATTTTCCAACAATTTCCTTCTCCACATAGGCCTCTTGACCTTCTCCAACTACCAAAATTATATTATCGATTACCTGGGAATGTTCAAACTTATCCAAGGTATAGGCAATCACCGGCTTTTGTTTTAACTCTATATATTGTTTTTGTACACCTGCCCCCATTCGTTTTCCCTGGCCTGCTGCCAAGAGAATGGCTGTACATTTTTTCTTTATCTTTTTTGTATCTCCCAAAACATTTGCCTCTTTTTACATAACTTTTCAATTCAAAACAAGAGATATTTATCGATCCCCAAGTTTCAGATTTGGTACTGCATTTAAATCCCATCCATGTCTGGTTCCATTGATATACTCGTAATAGGCTGCCACTCCAATCATAGCAGCGTTATCTGTGCAATAAATAGGGGATGGGTAATAAAAGGCAACACCTTTTTTCTCACAAGCCTCTTTCATAGCTGCCCGGAGGGCGCTGTTGGAAGCTACTCCTCCTGCAATGGCAAATTTATCGATTTTAAATTCATCCACAGCATGCATAGCCCGCTCTACCAAAGCATCTGTCACTGCCTTTTGGAAGGAGGCCGCAATATCCGACTGACTGTATTCTTCTCCCCTCATTTGGCAGCCATTAATATAATTAAGCACTGCCGACTTTACTCCGCTAAAGCTAAAATCGTAAGGATTATCTTCTATGTGGGCTCTTGGAAATGCAATTGCCTCAGGATTTCCCTCTTTTGACACTTTATCAATTTTAGGTCCTCCCGGGTATCCAAGACCAATAGCTCTAGCCACTTTATCAAAAGCTTCCCCTGCTGCATCGTCTCTGGTTTTTCCAATAATATCAAACTTTCCGTAATCTTTTACTCGCACTAAATGGGTATGTCCACCGGAGACAACCAGGGCAAAGAAGGGTGGTTCCAGGTCTTTATGCTCAATAAAGTTGGCTGCAATATGTCCTTCTATGTGGTGGACTCCCACCAGGGGTTTTCCTGTGGCATAAGCGATGGCTTTGGCTTCTGCCACCCCTACCAAAAGGGCCCCTACAAGCCCTGGTCCATAGGTAACACCGATAGCATTTATTTCTTCCAAGGTCACCTTAGCTTCTTCCAAGGCTGCCTCTATAACCTGATTGATTTTTTCTATATGTTTTCTGGATGCAATCTCCGGCACCACCCCTCCATAGAGAGTATGAAGGGCAATCTGAGAGGAGATCACATTAGATAATACCTCTCTTCCATTTTTTACTACCGCTGCTGCCGTCTCATCGCAGGAACTTTCGATTGCAAGAATTAAAATATCCTTATTTTCTTCCATAACATTGCCTTTCTAGCCGTCTTAATCTTCAAATGTCAATTCCACTGTCCGACCATCCTTGGCTGCAATAGAATTGCTAAAAATAGCCCGCACATCATCCATGTATTCCTCGGGATAGTTAAGAGAAGGGCTGTAGTGGGTCAGCCACATTTCCTTTACACCAGCCTCCTTGGCCAAAGTTGCTGCCTCGTAGAAAGTCATATGCTTATATTCTTTGGCTTTTTTTAGCTTATCCTTCTCTCCATACATACCTTCACAGATAAATAAATCTGATCCAGGTGCATGTTTTCTGATGGAATCGGTAGGTCTGGTATCGGTACAGTAGGTGACTTTCAGGCCTTTTCTTGCCGGTCCTAACACCATATCCGGCGTATATACCAGTTCTCCTTCCTGAACCGTCTCCCCTTTTTGTAATAAAGACCAATATTTTTGAGGGATTTCTGCTTCCCTTGCTCTTACTACATCAAATTTTCCTGCCCGGTCCACTTCCATGGTATAACCGTAACAAAGCACGTTGTGGTTCACTCGGTAAGCAGTCAGTCGATAACCATTTAGCTCAAAGGTCTGTTCCGGCTCTGTAATCTCCATATAGCGAATGGGAAAGGGCAGCTCTGGTGCAATGACCCGCAGCGCATTTACCACCCGCTCTAACCCCTTAGGTCCAATTAGCGTTAAAGGCTCTGTTCGGTCTGCATTTCCCATGGTTAACAAAAGTCCCGGCAAGCCACTAATATGATCTCCATGATAATGGGTAAAGCATATAACATCAATGGGTTTGAAACTCCATCCCCGCTCCTTAATTGCAATCTGGGTTCCTTCTCCGCAATCAATTAGAAGGGAGCTTCCGTTATATCGAACCATCAAGGATGTAAGCCAGCGATAAGGCAAAGGCATCATTCCTCCGGTCCCCAATAAACATACGTCTAACATGCTTTTTTCTCCATTTCATCTCTTTTTCTAAATATCTTCCAATAGATTCATACTCATAAGTATGGCATCTTCCCTTGGATTTTCATAAAAATCTCTGCGCCTACCATCCTCTTTAAATCCTGTCTTTTTGTAAAGAAGAATGGCGGGTTCATTGCTCTCTCTTACATCTAAAAGTGCCCTCGTGGCTTTTCGGTCTTTTCCAAAGGTCATCAAAGCTTCTAGCAATATCCGGGCAATTCCTTCTCTACGGCAAGATGGCCTTACAGCAATTCTAAAAATCTCTACCTCATCTACTATATGAGAAAAAATCAAATATCCCACTAGTTCTTTTCCCTTATAAGCTCCATAAAAATGAACATAGCTTTGACTTAAGGAATCACTTAAAGCTTCCTGGCTCCAGCTATCAGTAAAATTCTCTGCTTCTAATTTTGCAAGTGAAGGAAGATCCTGACTCAAAATCTCTCGAATTTGTATATTCTCACTATTTTCTATCATTTTCCCCTGCAGCTTCTTTTTCTAAACGTTCTTTCCGTTCTCTCTCTGCCTGAGAAACTCTTAGATAGTCTGGCTGATGCTCCATGGCAGTCTCAATTTTTCCCTCTTGGTAATACTGGATTCCAAGAGAGCCAACAGAGGCCGCCCTTTGACGGTTCATATTTGCAGGGGCAAAGGAAATCTCCCTATCTGTCATAAGGTCCTGTTCTAATCGGCTCTTAAATACAGGTACTCCGTCTCCTAAAAAGGTCACCTTTTCCTGATAAGTCTTTAGCTTATCTGCCAATTCCTCTATACTGATAGCCATTTGGTCTTCTAATGTCTTTAACCTTCCGTCTTCAAAGCGATAGATTCCTGTATAGACCTGTCCTCTTCTGGCATCCATAATAGGGCAGATGATACCGCTTGCTCCCCACAGATTGTAAGCTAAGCCTGCAAGGGTAGGCACGTGGATCAAAGTTTTTTTTAAGGCCAATCCCAGTCCTTTGGCTGTAGCCGCACCAATTCGAAGTCCTGTAAAGGATCCTGGGCCACCTGCTATGGCAATGGCGTCTACTGTCTGAAGATCCAACTCAATCATGCGGACCACCTCATCCAGCATAGGAAGCAAGGTCTGAGAATGTGTCTTTTTATAATTCACGGTATATTCTGCTATCAACTCTTCTCCTGACTCAGTGCTATCCACCACTGCCACACTGGCCACCAGTCCTGAACTATCCAACGCTAATATTCGCATATCTGAATCCTCCGATAATCAAATCCCTTTTCCAAATCCTTCTCTATAGTAATCTCTGCATAGTGGTCTGGTAAGATTTCCTTAATAAGATTTGCCCATTCTATAAGGGTAACTCCTTCTCCGTAAATGTAATCTTCATAGCCAACTTCATCCATCTCATCTACATCTGCGATGCGATAAACATCAAAGTGATAAAAGGGCAACCGGCCCTCCTCGTAAATCTGCACAATAGTAAAGGTGGGGCTACTGACTGCCTCTTCCACTCCCAGGCCTGCTGCCAGTCCCTTGGTAAAGATAGTCTTTCCAACTCCCAAATCTCCCACCAGGGTAAAGACCTGTCCAGCCTTAGCTTCCAGACCTATTCTATATCCTAAATCGTAAGTTTCCTTTTCACTTCTACTCTCGATTGTCATATTTTTCATCTTCTTCCGCTTTTTTATATTCCCCTCAATCGTCTACTGATTATAACACAAGTTTAAAAAAGAATAAAGAATGTGAAAAAAGGGGAAACTTCTCAGCGGAAGCGTCCCCCTTTTTCACATATTTATTAAATATATCGATTAAACAGTTCCCTTTAAAATCGGGCTAATTCTCTTGTAAACAAGGAATACAATAATTGATACCAAGGCACCTTTTACCAAGTTAAACGGTGCCACTGCCAATACTACAAAAGTAAATAAACTTGTAATATGAGAATTTACAGCAGTTCCCATGGCTACCAAGGCATCGATTGGCATTCCAAAGGCTGCTGCGTAAGTAGGAAGCAGTACAAAGGCATTGACAAAGCATCCTGACACTGCCATAACCAGGGTTCCTGTTATCATTCCTACAACGGCATTCTTTTTTGTCTTACCATGTTTGTAAATAAAAGCTGCCGGAAGTACAAAGGCACAGCCTACAATAAAATTACCAAGATCTCCCACACCTGCAGTGCTGGTTCCCTGAATCACCATGTGAATTAAGATTTTTAAAAGTTCAATCACCACTCCGGCAAGAGGGCCCATGGCAAAACTTCCAATAAGGACAGGTACTTCGCTAAAGTCAATTTTGTAAAAAGACGGTGCGAAGAAAAGTGGAATTTCAAAAGTCATCAATACTACTGCAACTGCAGTGAGCATTCCAATCTGAACCATAATTCGAACTCGGGTTCCAGAAGATCCCTTAGCTATCTTTGTCTGCGTTCCTGTTTGTGTTTGTTTCATTGCGTTTTCTCCTTCTTTCTTAAAATGTAAAAGTCACATATTAAAATTTCATCTTGAAGGAAATGTTATTAGATACAATAAAACCCCGATACACTCAAAGTATCGGGGTTTCTTATTACGTCTAAGACAATCATTGATAAAATCCGAATGAACTTTATCTAGTTCAATCCTATCTATTCCTTCTCTCATCCAGACTTTACTGTCGGTTCCGGAATCCACTGCCTGTGTCACCGGATCGGCCATCGTTCATGATGGTTCGCGGACTTTACCGCCGGTTGGGAATTCATCTTAAGATGTCACCCTACCCCGAAGAAATCTTAATATTTGTCTGTTATTCTAGCAAGCTTCTCTCTACATTGCAAGATATTCCAGCAAAAAATTTAAATTTATGTAAAAACATAACTGTACTGTTACAAAATTATTCATTTTCTACATTTACCACGTATAATTCATGCAAAGCTCTGGTGGCACCTATATAGTGAAATTGTTGATACAAGGGACCGCCTGTTTTTTGGTCCAACAAGAATACCTGGTCAAATTCCAAGCCCTTTGCCATATAAAATGTAGTAACGGTTATACCACTGTTAAACTTGGAACTGTCTCTGTCAATATAGAAAACATTTTCCTTTTGGTCTTTCAAATTCTCATAGACGCTCTCTGCCTCTTCTTCGGTAAGAGTTAAAATAGCTGCCGTTTCATATGCCTCATCCCCTACAGAAATTCTTTCCTGAATCTGTTTCAATCCCTCCTCAAGGCTTTTTACTTCCATTTGCTCTACTTCTTTTCCATGGCGATCCATATAAGTAATTTCCGATGCAGAGGAAAATTTCTCTGCATAGGCTGCAATTTCCAAAGTGTTGCGATAACTTTTTGTCATCTCTATTTTACGAATCTCTTTTCCGAAAATCTTTGACAAAAATTCCAGGATATCTCTGGATCTGTCATCTACGGTCTGTCCTCGGTCTCCTAAGATTGTCATATTACACTGGAACATCCTTCCCAAAATCTCATATTGCAAGTAGGAATAGTCTTGCATCTCATCAATGACCAAATGTCTCACCTGACGGCCCGGCTTTTTTGAATAAAGACGATTTTTAAGGTAAAGAACCGGATATACATCTTCATATTCTAAGACTCTGCGCTTTAACTGGCGGTCTGGAAGCAGGGGAAAATCATAGTCTTCCAGAAACCAATTGTAAATCTCATATAAATCCTTCGTAACATACATTCGGTCAAATTTTCCTTGAATCTCTAAAAGATCTTCTTCTGAAACCGTTTTTCCTGTCAGGGTCTCATATTCATCTACAAAATACTCTCGCACCGCATCCATCCTAGAAAGCAAGGGGATTCCTGCAAATTTATCATAGAAAAATTCCATAATATCCGAAGGAGACCTGGTAAGTCCCTTGTATTTAACTTCTTTAAAGTCTACCAGCCGGTCCTCCAACTCTATTAAAAATCCTTCCACTGCATCTATATATTCTTTGGATTCCTTAAAATCAATTCTTTCTTGATCTTCCTCACTAAGGCCACGAATCTTTCTTTCAATGTGATGATACCTGTCCTCACAGTCCCCCACAACTTCCTGTAACTCTCGGTAGGCAAAGAGGTCGAAACTCATTTCCTGAATATTTTCCTCTCCAAGCTCCGGCAGAATATGGGAAATATAATCGGAAAATACGCTGTTGGGAGATAGAATCAGAATGTTACTGGAATTCAAGTGTTCTCTATCATGGTATAAAAGATAAGCGATGCGGTGCAGGGCCACAGAGGTTTTACCACTTCCCGCCACCCCTTGGATCACCATAATCTTGTCTTTTACATTTCGAATAATGGCATTCTGCTCTTTTTGAATGGTTCTAACGATGTTCTTTAATTTTGTATCACTATTGCTTCCCAGCTCCTGTTTTAGAATATCATCGTCGATTTTCATATCGCTTTCAAATTCATAGACCATGCGGCCCCTTCGTATCTTATACTGAGACTTCTTAAGAATTTCTCCTGTCATAAGTCCTGCGGGAGCCTCATAGGAAGCTTCTCCCTTATCAAAATCATAAAAGAGGCCGCTTACAGGAGCCCTCCAATCATAAATTAAGGGCAGGGCTCCTCTTTTTTCTGCAAAATTGCCTATCCCAATATAGAAAGTTTCCTCATCCTCATCTCCATCATAGACAAAATCTACACTGCCAAAGAAAGGGGAGTCTAGCATTCGTTTTAATCGATACCTGAATTTTACATTCTCCTGGTTGGTTCCCACCTGGGCAAAAAGAGCCTGCTGGTTATCATAGTTTTCATAACCATACTGATCCATTTCCGTATAATTGTCCCAATAATATCGGTTCATACTGTCGATGTCCTCTTGTACCTTGGCAATGGAATCTTCCACCTCTGAAAGTCTTTGATTCAAACAGGTAGTTACATAATCTAGAAATTTAGTTCCTCTACTCATTTTTATATCCTTTATGTTGGTAATTATAAGATTAGGGTCAGGAAGTCAAATACCTCCTGGCCCTGAAACTTTTGGACGTACAGCCTTTATGCATTGGCCTTCTTTCCTGTATAAAGTTGATAGTATCTGCCCTTTTCTTCAATAAGCTGATCGTGGGTTCCTCTTTCAATAATTCTTCCCTGCTCCAATACCATAATACAATCAGAGTTTCTAACTGTGGAAAGTCTATGGGCAATAACGAAAGTAGTTCTTCCATGCATTAATTTGTCCATACCATCCTGTACAATTTTCTCTGTTCTTGTATCGATGGAACTGGTGGCCTCATCTAAGATCAGTACCGGCGGATCTGCAACTGCTGCCCTAGCAATGGCAAGAAGCTGCCTCTGTCCCTGACTTAAATTTGCTCCGTCTCCATGAAGCACGGTGTCGTATCCATGGGGAAGCCTACGGATAAATCCATCGGCATTGGCAAGTTTTGCTGCTGCAAGGATCTCTTCTTCTGTAGCATCCAGTTTACCAAAACGAATATTATCCCTTACAGTTCCTGTAAATAAGTGGGTATCCTGCAAAACAATTCCCAAAGATCTTCGAAGATCAGCCTTCTTAATCTTATTAATATTAATTCCATCATAGCGGATTTTACCATCCTGAATATCATAGAAACGGTTGATCAGGTTGGTAATAGTGGTCTTTCCTGCACCGGTAGATCCTACAAAGGCAATCTTCTGTCCAGGAGTTGCATACAAATCCACGTTATGAAGAACGATTTTATCCGGATTATATCCAAAGTCTACATCCTCAAATACCACATCTCCTGTAAGTTCCACATAGTCTACACTGCCATCAGCCTGGTGCTCATGTCTCCAGGCCCAACGGCCGGTTCTTACGTTAGTCTCCACAAGTTTTCCGTCTTTTTCCTCGGCATTTACCAAGGTAACGTATCCATCGTCTACTTCCACTTCTTCATCCAACAAAGTGAAAATACGATCTGCACCAGCTAAAGCCATAACTACGGCATTGATCTGCATACTGATCTGGTTGATCGGCATACTAAAGCTCTTGTTAAAGGTTAAGAAGCTGGCCAGTCCTCCTAGGGTCAAGCCTCCAAAACCATTTAAGGCAAAGACACCTCCGAAAATTGCACAGATTACATAACTAATATTTCCAAGCTGGGCATTGATAGGTCCTAGGTAGTTTGCATAACTGTTGGCTTTATCTGCACTGACAAAGAGACTGTCGTTTAGCTCCTTAAATTGTTTCTTGCTCTCTTCTTCATGACAGAAAACCTTTACAACCTTCTGTCCATTCATCATCTCTTCAATGTATCCATTTACCTTACCAAGATCCATCTGCTGCTTATGGAAAAATTTTCCACTTCGCTTGGTAGCCTGACCAGATAAATAAACCATCACTCCTACCATGATCATAGTGATAAGAGTAAGAGGAATACTCAAAATCAACATACTGATAAATACACTGACAATGGTAATTCCACTGTTTACAAGCTGAGGAATACTCTGACTGATCATCTGTCTTAAGGTATCGATATCATTGGTGTAAACAGACATGATATCTCCATGGGGATGGGTATCAAAGTAGCGAATAGGCAGCTTTTCCATGTGCTCAAAAAGCTCATTTCTAAGATTTCTTAAAGTTCCCTGGGTAACCGTAATCATAATTCGGTTGTAGGTGTAGGTTGCCACAACCCCCACTGCATAGAATCCTGCTACTCTGGTAATGGCATTGGCCAAAGGTGTGAAATTCGGATGATCTGTAAGCAAAAACGGGGTGATATATTTATCAATGAGTTCTTTCATGAACAAGGTTCCCTGAACATTTGCCAGGACACTTACTACAATCAGGATCATAACAGAAGTAAACTGAATCTTATAATCCCTTAACACATAATACATGACACGCTTTAAAATTTTTCCCGGATTCTTAACGGTTGGGCGTGCTCCTCGATTTCTATTCATACCTGCCATAATCTATGCACCCTCCTTCTCGTCAAAATCTCCGCCGCCCTTGGTCTGGGACTCATAAACCTCACGGTAAATGTCATTGGTCTCAACCAATTCTTCATGGGTTCCAAATCCATTAATACGGCCTTCCTCCATAACAATGATCCTGTCTGCATCCTGCACACTGGAAATTCTCTGGGCAATGATAATCTTTGTGGTATTTGGGATTTCTTCTCTAAATGCTTTGCGAATCTTTGCGTCTGTTGCTGTATCTACCGCACTGGTACTGTCATCCAAGATCAATACCTTAGGATCCTTAAGAAGGGCTCTGGCAATACAAAGTCTTTGTTTTTGTCCACCAGATACATTACTTCCTCCCTGCTCAATATAGGTATTGTAGCCTGCAGGGAACCTCTGGATAAATTCATCTGCACAGGCAAGTCTGCAGACTTCCTGACACTCTTCCTCAGTAGCATTTTTATCTCCCCAGCGAAGGTTGTCATAAATAGTTCCTGAAAAGAGCACATTATTTTGGAGCACTACTGCAACCTTATTTCGAAGGACTTCCATATCATACTCCCGAACGTTATGGCCACCAACTAAAATCTCGCCGGCTGTCACATCGTAAAGTCTGCTGATCAAGTTCACCAAACTGGTCTTTGCACTTCCGGTTCCACCGATAATTCCAATGGTTTCTCCTGATTTAATTTCAAGATTAATATCTTTTAATACCGGCTCGTCGCTGTCTTTGTTGTAGGCAAAATCCACATTTTTAAATACAATACTTCCATCTGCCACTTCCTCCAGAGGATTCTCTGGGTTACTTAAATCACTTTTTTCTTCAAGTACCTCAGCCACACGTTCTGCGCTGGCAGTACTCATAGAAACCATAACAAATACCATGGACATCATCATAAGGCTCATAAGAATATTCATACAATAAGTCAGAAGACTCATAAGCTCTCCTGTTGTCAGGGAATCTGCCACAATCATCTTAGCCCCCATCCAGCTGATGAGAAGAATACAAGTGTATACTGTAAACTGCATCAGTGGCATGTTATATACAATATTCTTCTCTGCCTTTACAAAGAGCTTGTAAATATTGGCACTTGCCTTATGAAAGCGCTCTGTCTCCTGCTCTTCTCTTACATATGCCTTTACTACACGGATAGCAGATACATTCTCCTGTACTGATTCATTTAAGGCATCGTACTTTGGAAATACCTGGCGGAAATATTTGGTTGCATGAACCATAATAAATCCAAGTAAAGCTCCAAGGATAATAACTGCGATTAAATAAACTGTTGCGATCCTTGCATTAATAGCAAAGGACATAATCATGGCACAGATCAAACTCATAGGAGCTCTTACAAACATTCGAAGCAGCATTTGGTATGCATTCTGAATGTTGGTAACATCTGTAGTCATACGGGTAACCAGTCCCGGGGTACTAAATTTATCAATATTAGAGAAAGAAAATGTCTGAATATTATAAAACATTGACTCTCTTAAATTCTTTGCAAATCCGGCGGAAGCTTTCGCTCCGTAGCGACCGCCTCCAAGACCTGCGAAGAGTCCGACGGCTGCCGCCAGGACCATAACCCCACCTACCTTGTAGATGTGCTGCATGTCCCCGGCATTTACGCCCTTATCAATAATGGACGCCATCAAATAGGGGATTGTCATCTCCATTAATACCTCCAACACCATAAATGCAGGAGTTGCAAGAGACGCCCCTTTGTATTCTTTTACTTCTTTTAATAATGTTCGTAACACAAAAAGCCTCCTTTATGATATTCCTTTCATTGTCAGCTGTATTCTTTTCTTCTTTAAGTCCACACTCATAACTTTCACTTCTACAATGTCACCAACACTCACTACTTCCAATGGATGTTTGATGAACTTATCACACATTTCAGAAATGTGAACAAGTCCATCCTGGTGTACACCAATGTCCACAAAAGCCCCAAAGTCAATGACATTTCGCACGGTTCCTTTTAAAATCATGCCTTCTTTTAGATCCTTCATCTCTAAAACATCGGTTCTAAGAATAGGCTTAGGCATGTCTTCTCTTGGATCTCGTCCCGGTTTTTCTAATTCCTTTACAATATCTCTTAAGGTAATCTCGCCGATTTCCAGCTCCTTAGCCAATTTCTTGTAGTCTGTTACTGTCAAAGACAGACCTGCAAGCTTTCCTGCAGACACATCCTCCGGTACAAATCCCTGTTTCTTTAAAAGGTTTTTAGCCGCCTCATAGGTTTCCGGGTGAACACTGGTAGTATCTAGAGGTTCGTTTCCTCCATAAATACGCATAAATCCGGCACACTGTTCATAAGCTTTAGGGCCCAGTTTTGGCACCCTCAAAAGTTCCTTGCGGTTTTTAAAGCTTCCATTCTCCTCCCTGTATGCCACAATGTTCTTGGCAATAGTAGAAGAAATTCCGGAAATGTAAGAAAGCAGCGGTGCTGAAGCAGTATTTAAATCCACTCCTACTCGGTTTACACAATCTTCCACCACTCCGGATAAGGCTTCCGTAAGTTTCTTTTGATTCATGTCATGTTGATACTGACCCACACCAATAGCCTTCGGATCGATCTTTACCAGTTCTGCCAAAGGATCCTGAAGCCTTCTTGCAATGGAAGTGGCACTTCTTTGTCCCACATCAAACTTTGGAAATTCTTCGCTGGCCAGTTTACTGGCAGAGTAAACAGAGGCTCCTGCCTCATTTACAATGACATACTGAACCTTCTGTGGAATTTCCTTTAAAAGTTCTACGATAAATTGTTCTGACTCCCTAGAAGCGGTTCCATTTCCAACAGAGATTAAAGTAATGTTGTACTTGGCGATAATCTCCTTTAAAAGTTTTTTCGCCGCAGCAATCTTTTGAGGCGTGGTTGGGGCCGTAGGATAGATTACTGTTGTGCCTATTACTTTTCCTGTAGGGTCAACCACTGCTAACTTACATCCGGTTCGAAAGGCTGGATCCCAGCCTAGCACTGTGTGACCCTTAATCGGTGGTGCCATAAGAAGCTGCTCTAAGTTTTTCTTAAAGACTTCAATGGCTCCATCCTCTGCCTGCTCTGTCAGTTCGTTTCGGATTTCCCTCTCAATAGCCGGAGCAATGAGACGCTTATAGGCGTCTGCAATGGTATCTTTTAGGATTTCATTGGTATAAGGATTGTCTTTTCGAATAACCTTTTTTTCTAGATACCGCAGTACATCTTCCTCCGGAGCTTCCACCTTGACGGTTAAGATTTTTTCTTTCTCGCCACGATTTAAGGCTAGAATACGATGTCCTGCTAACTTCCGCACCGGCTCCTCAAATTCGTAGTACATTTCATAGACAGATTCTGCTTCCGAATCCTTTGCCACAGAAGTAACCAGACCCTTTTGCATGGTCTGCTTTCTGATCCAAATACGGTAATCTGCTTCATCAGAAATACTTTCCGCAATAATATCTGCTGCTCCTGCAATGGCTTCTTCTACAGTGGCAACTTCTTTTTCCGGGTTTACAAAACTAGCAGCCTCTTCCTCCAAGGAATGGTCTAATTTTTGAAGGCGAATGGTCATAGCCAAAGGCTCTAAGCCCTTCTCCTTTGCAATGGTAGCTCTAGTTCTTCGCTTAGGTCTGTAAGGTCTGTAAAGATCTTCCACTACCACAAGGGTTTCTGCCTGAAGAATCTGATTTTTTAATTCCTCAGTAAGCTTCCCTTGTTCCTCAATACTAGCTAAGACTTGTTCCTTCTTTTCCTCTAAATTTCGCAGATAAAGAAGTCTCTCATGGAGCTTTCGAAGTTGCTCATCGTCTAGGGTTCCTGTAGCTTCCTTACGATATCTTGCGATAAAAGGAATGGTATTTCCCTCGTCAATAAGTTTTACGGCAGCCTCTACCTGCCACTTTTTTACTCCTAATTCCTCTGTAATCTTCTGATTAATATCCATAAAATATACCTTTCTTTGTGAACATAAATCTAACTGAGGCAATTTTATAGCCCCAGTTAAGTATAATATTATACAGGAATTTTTTCCTATTATCAACGCAAGAAACCGCAAAGAAATCTAAAGCTTTTATAAAGCAACGTGATAAACAGAGCTCACTCTGTTTTCTTGCAAATAAAAAATTGCCATGCTATACTAAGTTGGAAAATGCGATTACTTGTTAAAAGAAAAAAGGATTATAGATTATATATGAAAGAAGAAACAAAGGAACTATCAAAACAGCAGCAAAAATCAAAGGAAACGAAAGATCGGATTTTTAAGGCCGCAAAGAAGATTTTGCAGAAAAAAGGCTATGATCATCTTTCCATTAAAAATATTTGTGAGGAAGCCCATGTATCCAACGGAAGCTTCTATCATCATTTTAAGACCAAGGATGATCTTCTTTCTTACTACATCGAAGAGCAGCCCAGCATTAACCCAGATCTTTTAGATCTGCCAGAAAATTCCGAAGAAGCTAAAAATGCCATTGTAGAAGTTTATTTAAACTATGTTCATTACTGTCAGGAACTGGGGGTTGGATTTATGTCCAATTATTATACACCGCAAAATCAGTCCCTAAATCCTCTGATTCGTACGGAACGGCCTTACCCCATTGTGACGGTTCACGATTACCTACAGAGAGCCTTGGAGGCTGGAGTCATTTCCTTTGATGTGCCCCTTGCTGATGTTACCACTGATATTCGAATGATTATCATTGGTAATGTCTTTGAATGGTGCCTGAAAGGAGGGGAGGCAGATATTGAAGAAAATATGAAGCGTTCCCTGTCTACCTATCTAGATGGATTGTTTCTTCATTCTTAATATACCTAATATGTAAACATGTAAAGGAGGTCACTTGTTTTGAAATGGATTTTACTAATTATCCTACTGCTATTTTTACTTTATTTGTTTTTAATTAGCCCCAGGTTGTCCTTCAAAAAACGCATGAATGCCTACGAAGGTGTAATGTTTGCCCACCGGGGATATCATGATATTGACCAGGGGATTCCGGAAAATTCTATCCCTGCCTTTAAGCGGGCCATAGAACATGGCTACGGTATTGAACTGGATGTACACCTGACCTGTGACGGGGAAGTGGTTGTATTTCACGATGATAGCCTAAAAAGAATCTGCGGTTCTACAGAAATTGTAGAAACTCTTACTGCAAAAAATCTAACCAACCGAAACCTATCAGGAACCAGAGAACGAATTCCCTTATTTAGAGATGTTTTAAAATTGGTAAATGGCCAGGTGCCTTTGCTCATTGAACTGAAATTACCTACCAAGGAGACAGATAAACTTTGCAGTAAGGTCAACGACCTTTTAAAGGCTTACACCGGTCCCTACCTGATTCAATCCTTTAATACCATGGGCCTTAAGTGGTATCGAAGTCATGCTCCCCATGTACTGCGTGGACAGCTTTCCTCTAATTTAGTAAAATCTGATCCTGACAAGCCCTGGGTCTACCGCTTTGCCGTAAAGCATATGCTGTGTAATGCCCTAGGCCGTCCGGATTTTATTTCCTACAAATTACTGGACCTTCCTAATCCCAGCCTTGGAATTCTAAAGCAATTTTATAAAACTCCTGTGGCAGTATGGACCCTAAGAACCCCTTCTGCCCTTCGAACAGGAAAGAAGCGCTATGATATGCAGATTTTTGAAAATCGTTGTAAAAAATCTTAACAATTGGTGAATTTTGTTGTTGATTCCCTGCTTTCGTGTTATAATCCCTCAGAAACAAAAGTCCTTTAGCAATAATCCAAGGAGTAAATTTTTATGAAAGGGAGTCCTAGTATGGGATTTATAGAAAAGTTTAAAGGAACTGCTAAGAAATATAATCACGCTTGGGTATTTTTATATATGTTTATTTATTTGCCCTGGTTTCACTATCTAGAGACACGAACCAATGTTACATATTATATTATCCATTCGCCCTTAGATGACTACATTCCATTTTTGGAAATTTTCATTGTGCCTTACCTTTTATGGTTTTTGTATATGGCAGTGGCGGCTTTTTATTTCTTCTTTACCAATAAGAGAGATTTTTATCGGTTAGCGTCCTTTTTGGTGGCCGGTATGACAGCCTTTTTAGTAATATGTACCGTCTTTCCAAATGGATTGAACCTAAGACCTACCTCTTTTGCAAGAGATAATATTTTTACAGTTCTTGTGGCAAAGCTTTATGAGGCTGACACTTCAACCAATGTGCTTCCTAGCATTCATGTATATAATTCTCTAGGAATTGCCATTGCAATTTCTCACTCAAAAGCTTTAAAAAAACACCCTCGTATCTGTCTGGGGACCTACATTTTAACAGCACTGATTATCATGTCTACCATGTTTTTAAAGCAGCATTCAGTGACAGATGTAACTGCAGGCTTTGTAATGGCCATGGTGGTTTATCCATTAGTCTATGTGAACGAAAGAAACAAAGAACCAAAATTATCCGGTCAGTGGGTATAGATTCATTTTTACAACTACAAAGACAAGTATAAAGGAGCATCTCCAAACCAGGGGAAGCTCCTTTTTTCTTAAATATTCTTTGTATAGGCTGCAAATGCAGATGGTATAGAATACTGCTCTTTTATATCGGAAGGACTTACAAACATATATTCTGCCTCATTGCTTTTCTCCAGCTCATCTACCAGTATTTCGTATCCAATCATATGCCATTCTATATGGCTGAAAATATGTTTCGCTGCTTCTAGTTTTTTAATTCGCACTGGCATTAAACCTATTTTTTTACAATAGCAGGTGGCCTGATCTTCATCTAAATGGCCCTCTATATTGGGGAATTCATACATACCGGCCAAGAGCCCCTTATCTTCCCGCTTGTGAAGGGCCAGTTGATTATTATCCCGAAAGATAAATACAGTCTTTTTCTGGATCTTTCTTTTTTTAAGCTTACTTTTTACGGGGATTTTTGAAATCAGATCTTTTTCTCTGGCCTGGCAAATATCTTTTAGGGGACAAATAGTGCATTTTGGCTCTCCATTTGGCCCACAGACAAGGGCCCCTAACTCAATTAGTCCTTGATTAAAATCCGAGGAATCCTCCCTTGGAATCAGCTCTTCTAAGGCCCTCTCCACTTTCCCTTTTGTACTTTGTTTTGCAATATCACTGTCATCCCCGGTAATTCTAGTAATCACGCGCAATACATTGCCGTCTACTGCTGGTTTTGGGATTCCAAAAGCAAAGGAACTAATGGCCCCTGCTGTATAGCTTCCTATGCCCGGAAGGGCCAAAATAGACTCATAGTTTTCAGGAAATTTTCCATCATAATCCATCAGGATTTCCTTGGCTGCTTTTTGCATATTTCGCACTCGGTTATAGTAGCCCAAACCTTCCCAAAGTTTAAGCAATCGATCTTCCGGTGCCTGAGCAAGATCTACGATTTCAGGCAATGCCTCCAGGAATCGCCCGTAATAGGCCCTTACCGCCTCCACCCGGGTTTGTTGCAGCATGATTTCCGACACCCATACATGATAGGGGGTTGGATTCACTCTCCAGGGCAATTGTCTTTTATTTTTCTGGTACCAGGGAATAATCAAATCCGGCAGTTTCCTTGGAATCTGCCGGATCTTGTTATCATTATTTTCCTGGTCTGACTTTATTTGACCACTACTCATATAATTTACCTTTTTTACTTTATAATACTTTGGATAAGAAATCCTTAAGTCTTGCATCCTTGGGATTGGAAAAGAATTCTTCTGGATTATTTTCCTCTTTGATCACCCCTTCGTCTATAAAGACTACCCGGTTTGCCACCTCTTTTGCAAAGCCCATCTCGTGGGTAACCACTACCATGGTCATTCCCTCTTTTGCAAGATCCTGCATCAACTCAAGAACCTCTCCAACCATCTCAGGGTCCAAGGCTGAGGTAGGTTCATCAAATAAGATCACATCTGGATTCATAGCCAAGGCTCTTACAATGGCAATTCTTTGTTTTTGACCGCCGGATAAGGTTGCTGGATATACATCGGCCTTATTTTCCAAGCCAATCCGCTTGAGAAGATTCATGGCGTTTTCCTTTTCCTCTTCCCGAATTTTCTTTATGGCAAGAACTCTGCTTCCCTTTACCTTTTTATCCTTCTTCATATCTTTAATGCGAAGATGAACGGGAGCCAACATAATATTCTGCAAGACAGTCTTATTATTAAAGAGGTTAAAATGCTGGAAAACCATTCCCATGTGACGCCTGTGAACATTGATGTCTACTTTCATATCCGCAATGTCCACCCCATTGAAAATAATTTTACCTTCTGTTGGATCTTCCATACAGTTCAAGCACCGAAGAAAGGTACTTTTTCCGGAACCGGAAGGCCCGATCACCGCCACAATATCCCCTTTATTAATGGTAACATTGATTCCCTTTAGGACTTGGGTATCTCCAAAGCTTTTTTTCAGATTAATTACGTCTATCACTCTTCTTCAGGCTCCTTTCCATGAGTTTAATCAGCAAGGAAATAATAAGTACCAGCACAATATAAATCAGTGCCATTACCAAATAAGGAACCATGAACTCATAGCTATTACTTCCAATATAGTTAAATGCTACATATAAATCTGCCGCACCAACGAAACTTACTACGGAAGTTTCTTTAATCAGAGAGATAAATTCATTTCCTAAGGTTGGTAAAATATTTTTTACCGCCTGTGGAATAATAATCATAAACATGGTTGCAGTGAAACTTAATCCCACAGCACGTCCCGCTTCCATCTGGCCTGGATCTACTGACTGAATACCACTTCGCATGATCTCAGAAATATAGGCTCCACTGTTAAGTCCAAATACCAGCATAGCCACCTGGACACCTGTAAGCTTCCATCCCAAAATTGGAAGAAGTACATAGTAGAATACCAAAAGCTGCACTACCATGGGAGTGCCACGAAATAGGGATACGTAGAGATTACATATTCGATCGAGAACTCTTGGAAGGCGCTTGTACTTAGGAACTACCCTTACTGTGGCAATTAAAGTTCCAATGATAATTCCAATCAACAGACCTGCCACTGCAATCATCAAAGTATTTTCCAGGCCCTGAAGGACCTTTACATACCCATTCTGCTGAATAAAGATTTCTATAAATTTATCTACTTTTTGTCCGAAATTACCCATGATCTATTTGTTTTCCATTCCTATTGCATTGCGTTGATTGCTTCTGTAATTGCACTTGCAGGAGCAGCATCAATCATTACATACTTAATATTTCCATTCAGCATATCCTGAACTGCTAATGAACCACTCTTGTAAGTTACACACTCAGCTGTAAGTCCATCAAAGCCCCATTCATCGTCTCCTTCGACATAATACTGAGCAGTAGTTCCTGCCTGTACACCGATGGAGTCATTTGCTGTAAGTTTCTGAAGGAGAGCTGCCACATCATCAGCATCCTTACAATCATCAAAAGTCGTATCATCACTTGGTACGATCAGCTTCTGAGATGCCTCATAATAAGAATCTGTAAAGGCTACTGATTCTTTTCTCTCTTCATTAATTGTAAGGCCTGCCATGGCAATATCACATTTGTGCTGGCCTACTGACAAGCATACAGCGTCAAAGTCCATGTTCTGGATAACCAATTCCTGACCCAGTTCTTCTGCCAAAAGGGAAGCAATCTCCATATCGATTCCATAGTAGCTATCACCCTTTGTATACTCAAAAGGCTCAAAAGCTGCATTAGTTGCAACCACCAACTGATCCCTTGAAGCATCATATTCTGCAGACTCTACAGCCTCTGGCTCTCCATTTCCGAAATACTTATCGAAGATTTCATCTAAGGTTCCATCCTCCTGGATCTTAGCGATAAAATCGTTGGTCTGCTCAAGAAGTTCTGGTTGATCTTTATCTACACCAAAAGCATATTCCTCATTGGTAAGGTCAATATCAATTACCTTAGCTGTCTTAGCGCTAGAGCTTGAACTTGAAGCAGTGCTCTCATCTGAAGAAGAAGAACTTCCTCCACAAGCTGTCAAAGACAGGGCACAGGTTGCTACCAAAACTGTACTTACTAATTTCTTCATTTTCATTTTGTTTCTCCTCCCATAGTATCCTCTAAATACTACTTTGTTATATAAATTTAATTGTTCCCTGATTCATTTAGCCGATTATAAGCTTAATAATAGAAACTAGAATAATCAAAGTTCCTAGGGCAATTCTATAATAACCGAATACCTTAAAGTCATTCTTCTTAATATATCCCATAAGGAAGCGAATGGCAAATATGGAAACTCCAAAGGATACGATACATCCTAACATCAAGAATCCAAATTCTGCCCCTGTAAATGCAAAGCCAAACTTAATAAGCTTTAAAAGGCTGGCTCCAAACATAACTGGAATTGCAAGAAAGAAGGTAAATTCCGCTGCAACTTCCCTTGAAACTCCAATAAGCAAAGCTCCCACGATGGTGGCTCCCGATCTGGATGTTCCCGGAATCAAAGCCAGCATCTGGAAAAAGCCAATCCAAAGAAGCATCTGCATAGTAAGACCGGAAATACTATGTACATGAGGCTTTTTCCCCTTGTTACGGTCTTCTACATAAATAAATAAGATACCGTAAATAATCAGCATAATAGCCACGGGAAGAGGTTTGTAAAATAGCTCATCCAAAAGGTCATTAAACAAAAGTCCAATAACTGCCGCCGGCACTGAAGCGATGGCTACCTTAATCCACATCTGCCAGGTAAGAAGCTTCTGCTTCTCGGTCTTTTTGGGTGAAAAGGGATTCAGCTTATGGAAATACAAGACAACCACCGCCATAATAGCACCTAATTGAATTACTACGTCAAACATCTCCATAAAGCTGTCACTTAAGCTGGGCTTTAAAATGTTCTCCACCAAGATTAAGTGCCCTGTACTACTAACAGGAAGCCACTCCGTAATACCTTCAACAATACCAAGAATGATTACTTTTAATACATCTAACATTGTTTTTCTCCTAATTTAGCACATGTTCTTCGATAAATCTGGCTACACCATCTTCATCGTGAGACAAGCTTACATAATCAGCCACTGCCTTTGTTTCTTTATCTGCATTGGCCATAGCTACTCCAGTTCCTGCAAGTTTAAGCATAGAATGATCGTTGGAAGCATCACCAAATGCCATAATTTCCTCTCTTGCAATTCCAAGGGATTCTCCTAATTTTAAGAGGGCATTTCCTTTGGTGGCTCCCTTTGCATTTACTTCCAAATTGCATCCCAAAGCGCCTGTAATTTCAATATCTGGAATATCCTGCAAACGAGCCTTAATTTTCTCAATATCCTCCAAATTGGCCATGATGCCATGAATCTTATCCATGTCGCCAATTTCATTCTCAAAAATTTTCCACAAATCTTTCACTGGAATTCTAGTATTTACAATATAGTCTGCCATATGGGGATCAGCGAGAAAATGCTGGATATTTGAAAGATCCTCTTCATTGGCGTATCCCTTGCCATTAAAATATATCTCCTTTAGGGTATCATACTCATAAAATATCTTCAATATTTTTCTACCTGTGTCTCTAGGCAGAAGAGTTTCAATAATGGCCTCACTGCTTCTAAGATCCATCACTCGGGCGCCATTTGCAGTTAAAGCATAGTTGGTTCCCGCGATTTCCAGAACCTTACTAGGAATTCCCGTTACCGGCCGACCAGTAGCCGGAAGTATTACGATTCCCTGTCTGGCAGTCTCCTCCAGGACCTCTTTTGTATGCACCGTAAGTTCCTTTTTTGAATTTAACAGGGTTCCATCTAAATCATATGCTATTAATTTTGTTTTAATCTTCATGTTCTCCCACTATACAAAAAAGCGCATCTTTCCTTAGAAAAATGCGCTTAAATCTCAAATCAAATCTCCAAGAAGGATTATACAAGCTCAATAAGAACTTCCATAGCAGCGTCACCTTTACGCTGTCCAATCTTAACGATTCTTGTGTATCCACCATTGCGGCCTTCATACTTAGGAGCAATCTCATCAAACAACTTAGCTACAAGATCAATTTCCTTTGTATTCTTCTTCTTTCCTGCCTGAGCGGTTGGAACCTCTTTTACAGGATAAAGAACCTTTAACATCTGACGACGAGCGTGAAGTCTGCTAGGAAGATCTTTTTTGATTGTCTTCTCTACTTCGTCATATACAGTAACTTTCTTACCATCTACAACTTCTTTTACTCTCTTACCGTCTTTGTCCTTGCGAGCAACCTTAGCCTTAACAGTTACTTCTTCGAAGTTATCCTTCTCTTTAACTGCAAGTGCAATAAGTCCCTCAGCAATCTTGCGGATCTCTTTTGCCTTAGCTTCTGTAGTAACAATCTTACCGTTGTTAAGTAATGCTGTTACCTGGTTTCTTAACAATGCTTTTCTCTGGCTGGAAGTTCTTCCAAGCTTTCTATACTTTGCCATTTTAAAATTTCCTCCATAATTAACACTTGGTTATACTCTTCGGGCTTACTAGCCAAATGCTCTGCCGCACCCTTCGGATTTACCGACAGAAAACATCAATTATTCTGCGGGAGTTAAGGATTACTCCTCGCCTCTGCTTAAGCTTAAACCTAACTCTTCAAGCTTAGCAAGTACTTCCTCTAAAGACTTACGTCCCAGATTACGTACCTTCATCATATCGTCAGGAGTTCTGTTGGTCAGCTCTTCAACTGTGTTGATGCCGGCTCTCTTTAAACAGTTAAATGAACGAACAGATAACTCTAATTCATCAATGCTCATCTCCAGAACTTTTTCCTTCTCATCGTCTTCCTTCTCGATCATAACTTCAGCAGCCTGAGCAACCTCAGAGAGGTCGATAAAGAGCTTCAGATGCTCACTAAGAACCTTAGCAGCTAAACTAACTGCCTCATCCGGAAGTAAGGTTCCGTTGGTATAAACATCTAATGTAAGCTTGTCATAGTCTGTGATCTGGCCTACACGAGTATTCTCTACAGTAAGGTTTACACGCTCAACCGGTGTGTAGATAGAATCGATTGGAATAACCGCAATTGGCATATCCTCATTTTTATTCTTATCTGAACTTACATATCCTCTACCCTTTGTAATGGTAAGTTCCATGTAAAGCTTGCTGTCTGCCCCACCATTCAATGTAGCAATAACCTGATCCTTGTTAATAATCTCAATATCAGGGTCGACCTGAATATCCGCAGCGGTAACTACACCTTCACCTTCAAACTCAATGTAAGCTGTCTTTGGCTCATCTGTCTCAGATGAGTTCTTGATAGACAGAGACTTTAAATTCATGACAATCTCTGTAACATCTTCCTTAACACCAGGAATAGAACTAAATTCATGAAGAACTCCATCAATCTTTACGGAACTTACTGCTGCTCCAGGCAAAGATGAAAGCATGATTCTTCTTAAGGAATTTCCCAAAGTTGTTCCATAACCTCTTTCCAAAGGCTCTACAACAAATCTTCCATATTTTTTATCTTCTGAAATTTCAGTTATCTCGATATTTGGCTTATTAAAATCAAACACTAAGTTCACCTCCTGTGGTGTTTACGGACTATTATTTAGAATACAACTCGACGATCAGCATCTCATCTACAGGAACATCGATAGCTTCACGTCTTGGAAGCTCCTTAACTGTACCCTTTAATGACTCCAGATCAGCCTCCAACCATTCTGGAACAAGACGTCCGCCTGTAACCTCTACGATCTCTTTGTATCTTGCTGAGCTTCTCTTAGCTTCTTTGATCTCCACAACATCTCCAGCCTTAACTAAGTAAGAAGGAATATTTACCTGCTTACCGTTAACTAAAACGTGCTTGTGATCAACGATCTGTCTTGCTTCACGTCTTGTTCTAGCAAGTCCAAGACGGAATACTACGTTGTCAAGTCTTGACTCAAGAAGAACCATTAAGTTCTCACCAGTCATTCCTTTCATACGCTGAGCCTTGAAATAGTAATTTCTGAAAGGCTTCTCTAATACACCATAGATAAATTTAGCTTTCTGCTTCTCACGTAACTGAAGACCATACTCGCTCATCTTTCTGCTAGATCTCTTTAACTGTCTGTTAGACTTCTTATCAATTCCCAAATAAACTGGATCCATACCGAGGGATCTACATCTTTTAAGAACTGGTACTCTATTTACTGCCATGCTTATTGTTCCTCCTATTTCTTTTCGCCATTAAAAGAATATCTATAATTAGACTCTTCTACGTTTTGGTGGACGGCAACCATTGTGTGGTACAGGTGTTACATCCTTAATGCTTGTTACATTAATTCCACATGCCTGAAGGGCACGAATTGCTGCTTCTCTACCTGAACCTGGTCCCTTAACCATAACGTCAACGGACTTTAAGCCATGTACTAATGCTGCCTTAGCTGCTGTCTCAGCTGCTGTCTGGGCTGCATAAGGGGTAGATTTCTTTGAACCTCTAAATCCTAGACCACCAGCACTTGCCCATGAAAGAGCATTTCCCTGAGCATCTGTTAATGTTACGATTGTATTGTTAAAAGATGCCTGGATATGTGCCTGTCCGTGTTCAACGTTTTTCTTGACACGTTTCTTTGTCACTTTCTTTGTAACTTTCTTTGCCATAATAAAACTAACCTACGCTTTCTTATATATGATTATTAATTATTTCTTCTTATTAGCTACTGTTCTCTTAGGACCTTTTCTTGTTCTTGCATTAGTCTTAGTCTTCTGACCACGAACCGGAAGTCCCTTTCTGTGACGGATTCCTCTGTAGCATCCGATCTCCTGAAGTCTCTTAATGTTAAGAGCGATTTCTCTTCTAAGATCACCTTCTACAGTCTGAGTCTCGTCAATTACTGCTGAAATCTTCTTAACGTCTTCGTCAGTAAGATCTCTACAACGAATATCAGGATCTACTCCTGCTTCCTCTAAAATGCGAGTTGCGCTCGGTCTACCAATACCATAAATATAGGTAAGTCCGATTTCAACACGTTTGTCTCTTGGTAAATCTACACCTGCAATACGAGCCATGTGATTATTCCTCCATTTTCTTGTTCTTGTTCTTTCATTCTTGCATACTGTCCCAAATAGGGATGCGATTGAGATGCATATCTCAAGTCATCCAGGCATGTTCGGTAACCATGCCCTTTCCGGCCACCGCTAATCAAACAAACGGTAATGACGAGCCGGCATTATAAGCAATATACCAGGATATCACCGGCTACAGGTGTCCTTGTATATTAATAGTAGTCATGCGCTAATTATCCCTGTCTTTGTTTGTGCTTAGGGTTTTCGCAAATGATACGAACGCTTCCTTTTCTCTTGATGACTTTGCATTTTTCGCAAATTGGTTTTACTGATGATCTAACCTTCACGGGGATCCTCCTTTCATCCATTGCTTTGCCTTCATACTTCTACATTGTCTCTGCCACAGCTTGTCTTCCATCTGTATATAATCTGCAACTCACAGATATTTGGGCAAACTAATACCCAGAAACATGCTTATATATAATATCACTGTTCCTGGGTATAAGTCAATAGCCATTTTTTATTTTTTTATATCTTATTTGTCTCTCCAAATAATTCTTCCCTTAGAAAGATCATAAGGTGAAAGCTCCAATGTAACTTTATCTCCTGGCAAAATCTTGATAAAGTTCATACGAAGTTTTCCACTAATGTGTGCCAGCACCTGGTGTCCATTTTCTAATTCTACCTGAAACATGGCATTTGGCAATTTCTCAACTACAGTTCCCTCAATTTCGATTACGTCAGCCTTTGACATACTTCTCCATTCCTCCTGTTATTTTGCACTCTTATCTCTAACTTTTAAGATTCTCTTAATGGCTACATCATCTGCTGCAGCTATGTCATATTGTTCCTTAATAATCTGAATATGCTTCTTTTTCTTTTTCTTTGGATGATCTAAGGTTCTGATCTTGCCATCCACAAGCTCTACATAATTGTCATGGACCTTAAAAATCAAATAGACCTTACCAGCATCGTGTCCTGCAAGGGATATGGCCGGCATTCCAATCTTATATTTATCCACAGTTCACCTCTCCAAATATATTGCTCATTAAGTTATATCTGCTATGGTAAGTCCTGTCCTAAACTTAAGATAATCGGATCTTTGTCAGTAATAAGAACTGTATTCTCATAATGAGCCGATAAAGATCGATCTTTTGTAACAACTGTCCACTCATCCGGCATCCAGTCTACCTTCCAGGTCCCAATATTGATCATAGGTTCAATGGCTAGAGTCATACCAGCCTTCAGTTTAACACCTTTTCGATTCATCTCATAATTAGGAATCTCCGGAGCTTCATGGAGGGCAGTGCCAATTCCGTGACCACATAAGTCTCTTACTACTCCGTATCCCTTAGATTCAGCGTATCTTCCAATAGCCCCGGAAATATCAAAGAGATGGTTTCCCTCTCTTGCTTCCTTAATGCCTTCAAAGAAGGACTCCCTGGTTACCTGAATAAGTTTCTTTGCTTCTTCACTGATCTCTCCTACAGCATGGGTTCTTGCTGCATCGGAGTGATAGCCTTTGTATATTACTCCAGCATCCAAACTTACAATGTCTCCATCTCTTAAGAAACGATGTTCACTGGGAATTCCATGAACCACCTCCTCATTAACAGAAACACAGATGGAAGCCGGGTATCCTTCATAATTAAGGAAAGAAGGAATGCATCCATAACTGCGGATAATCTCTTCTCCCAGTTTATCAATAGCTTTTGTTGTCATTCCTGGACGCAATGCTTTTGCCAATTCATCATGTACAATTCCTAAAATTTGTCCAGCCTCTGTCATTAGCTCAATTTCCCTGGCTGATTTCACTGTAATTGGCATAGTAATTACTCTCCTAAAATAGCTACAATGTTATTGAAGACTTCATTGATATCAATGGTTCCATCGATGGTCTTTAGGATTCCAGCTTCTTTGTAATAGTCAATCAATGGCTGTGTCTGCTCATGATAAACATTCAATCGTTTTGTAACCGTCTCCGGCTTGTCATCATCTCTAAGAATCAAATCTTTTCCGCAAACATCGCAAACTCCCTCTGTCTTAGGAGCTGCATAAACCAAATGATAAGTAGCTCCGCAACCTAGACATGCTCTTCTTCCAGACATACGATTTACGATATTCTCATCCGGTACAGAAATATCAATGGCTGCATCTAACTTATCCCCCTGCTTTGTAAGGGCTTCGTCCAAGGCCTTTGCCTGGGGAATGGTTCTCGGGAATCCATCCAATACATAACCATCTTTCGCATCTTCTTTACCTAAACGGTCTACAATAAGGTCAAGAACCAACTCATCCGGAACAAGCATTCCCTGATCCATATATTCTTTTGCCTTTTTTCCAAGTGGTGTTCCTTCTTTAATGTTTGCCCGGAAAATATCTCCGGTAGAAATGTGTGGGACATTATATTTCGCTGAAATTTTAGCTGCCTGTGTTCCTTTTCCGGCACCTGGTGCCCCTAACATAACGATTTTCATTTTGGGTATTCCTCCTTATAGCATTTTAACTCGCGAAAAATATCTTCCCGCGAGTCAAAATCTTAACTATTCAAAAATCCTCTATAATTACGTACCAGCATCTGTGATTCAATCTGCTTCAAGGTCTCTAATACAACACTGACAATAATGATCAATGATGTTCCACCAAAGGAAACGCTGGCTCCAAGCCAACCATTAAAGAGAATAGGAACAATCTGAATCAAAATCAGACCACAAGCACCAATAAAGATAATATAATTTAAAATCTTTGTCAGATACTCAGTTGTAGGTCTACCAGGTCTGATACCAGGGATAAATCCTCCGCTCTTCTTCATATTATTTGCAATCTCTAATGGATTGAAAGTAATGGAAGTATAGAAATATGCGAAGAATACTGTCAAGATGATGTAAACCACCAATCCCCATGAATATTTAATATTATCAGGATCGCACCAGTTGCTCTGGCTTAATCCTTTTAAAATCTCGCTGCCAATTCCTGTACCATTTCCCTTACCCATAAAGGAGGCAATGATTACTGGGAATTGCATTAATGAAGAAGCGAAGATAATCGGGATAACTCCGGCAGTATTAACCTTAAGAGGAATGCTGCTTGACTGTCCGCCATAACTTCTTCTTCCAACTACCTTCTGTGAATATTGTACGGCGATTCTTCTCTCACCATCCTGGAGAATAATTACGAATACTACTAAAGCAACGATAATAGCCAGAATAATAAGAGCAGCTAATCCTGCAGAAGCAAGGGATTTTCCCTGTATAAACTGCTGATATAAAGAATATAAATCACTTGGAATTCGTGAAATAATATTAATTACCAATACCACAGAGATACCATTTCCTACACCATTCTCAGTGATTCTTTCACCGATCCACATAAGAAATGCAGAACCGGCTGTAAGTGTAAGAATAACAATTGCGCAATTAACAAAGTTATAATCTGTTAACAGTCCCTGACGGCCAAATCCAATCGCCATGGCACCGGACTCAAAAAGAGCAAGTCCAACCGTCAAGTATCTTGTAATTGCAACAATCTTCTTTCTTCCGTCTTCACCATCTTTTTGCATCTCTTCCAACTGCGGAATAGCAATCGTCAATAGCTGCACAATAATGGATGATGTGATGTATGGTGTAATACTAAGAGCAAATACAGACATTTGTTCAAAAGATCCACCGGTGAAAGCGTTAAATAAATTAAACGCTTCCCCAGTATTCTGTGCAAAGAAATTCTGAATATACTCACTATTCACTCCCGGTGTAGGAAGCTGTGATCCCACACGAATAACGATCAACATAAAAAATGTATATAAGATTTTCTTTCTGATATCTTTTGTCTGAAATGCTCGACGGAGCGTTTCTAACATTAGATCACCTCTGCTTTTCCACCTAAAGCCTCAATCTTGGCTACAGCACTTGCACTAAATGCATCTGCCTGAACAGTAAGTTTCTTTGTTAATTCTCCATTACCAAGAATCTTAACTCCATCCTTAGGATTCTTTACGATTCCCTGCTGGATTAAAGTCTCTACTGAAACTACTGCATCATTATCGAACACTTCAAGAGCACTTACATTAATACCAACGATAGTCTTAGTATTTCTGTTTGTAAATCCTCTCTTAGGAATTCTTCTATATAATGGCATCTGTCCACCTTCGAAACCAGGTCTTGTTGCTCCAGAACGAGCCTTCTGACCTTTGTGTCCCTTACCAGCGGTCTTACCATTTCCAGAACCGTGTCCACGACCTCTTCTGAAATTATCGCTCTGCTTTGCTCCTTCAGCAGGTCTTAAGTTTGATAAATCCATTGTGACACCTCCTTATATGATATTATGCTTCTTCAACTTTCAACATGTACTCAACCTGTTTGATCATTCCTCTGGTTGCTGCATTGTCCGGAAGTACAACTGTCTTGTTTACTTTTTTTAATCCTAAAGCTTCAACAGTTCTCTTATGCTTCGGTACAGCGCCAATTGGTGATTTTACTAATGTTACTTTTAAATCTGCCATTCTTCTCTACCTCCTTAGCCTAAGATTTCTTCTACAGACTTACCACGAAGCTTAGCTACCTGCTCCGGAGTCTTGATCTGACGTAATCCTTCGATTGTTGCAAGTACTACGTTCTGCTTGTTGTTTGAACCAAGAGATTTTGTACGAATGTTCTTGATTCCTGCCATCTCGATAACGGCACGAGCCGGACCACCGGCGATTACTCCAGTACCTTCTGGTGCCTTCTTCAGTAAAACTGAAGCTCCACCGAATTTACCGATGAAATCATGTGTAATACTCTCGTTCTCATCTAAAGCTACTTTGATAAGATTCTTAGCAGCATCTTCTTTTCCTTTACGGATTGCTTCTGGAATCTCAGTAGCCTTTCCTAAACCTGCACCAACATGTCCCTGACCATCTCCAACAACTACTAAAGCTGTGAATCTCATATTACGGCCACCTTTAACAACTTTGGTTACACGCTTAATTGATACTACTTTTTCTTCTAATTCTAACTGACTAGCATCAATACGTTCCTGTCTCATGTGTGCTCCTCCTTCTAGAAATTCAACCCAGCTTCTCTAGCTGCGTCTGCTAATGCCTGAACTTTTCCCTGGTAAATAAATCCGCCTCTGTCAAATACGACTTCTTTAATACCTTTCTCAATTGCCTTCTCAGCAATAACTTTCCCTAAGTATGCTGCTGCATCAACGTTGTTAGTCTTTTCAAGCTCAGCCTTAACATCTTTCTGAAGGGTTGATGCTGAAACTAAGGTATTTCCAACTGTATCGTCAATAATTTGAGCATACATATGATTATTACTTCTGAACACAGCCAAACGTGGGCACTCAGGTGTTCCACTTAAACGGTTGCGTAATCTTCTGTGCTTTTTAACGCGAACTTCGCTTCTACTTTTCTTGCTAACCATCTTCACACTCTCCTTACTTATTTCTTACCAGTCTTACCAACTTTACGTCTAATAACTTCATCAGCATACTTGATACCCTTGCCCTTATATGGCTCAGGTCTTCTCTTGTCTCTGATCTCAGCTGCGTACTGGCCTACTTTTTCTTTGTCAATACCCTTAACGACGATCTTGTTCTGGCCTTCAACTACTGTCTCAACACCTTCAGGATCAATCATCTCTACTGGGTGAGAGTATCCAAGATTTAATGTTAATTTATTTCCGGACTTAGCAGCTCTGTAACCAACACCGTTAACTTCCAGAACCTTTTCATATCCTTCTGTAACACCGATTACCATGTTGTTGATCAATGTTCTTGTAAGACCATGTAAAGATTTCATCTTCTTTAAATCGTTAGGTCTTGTAACAACAACCTCAGCGCCTTCTACTTTGATTTCCATCTCTGATGGGAGTTCTCTCTCAAGAGTTCCCTTAGGACCTTTTACAGTCACTTTGTTTTTCTCTGCAACCTCTACAGTAACGCCTGCAGGAATTGCTACTGGATGTCTTCCGATACGTGACATATCCATATCCTCCTAAACTTAAATTTTCGGAATGAGTCTCAAACGCTCATTCTGTTTTCAGTTGCTGTGAGCACTTAGCGAGGTATTCTCGAGCTTAGTGCGAACGCACATCTCGATACCTAGCGAGGTATTTCCGAGCTTAGTATCGACGATGTTTCCTTTCTACCAAATATAGCAAAGAACTTCTCCACCAACTCCAAGCTTTCTAGCCTCTTTGTCAGTGATTACTCCCTTGTTTGTAGAGAGAATTGCGGTTCCAAGTCCACCTAAAACGCTTGGTACTTCGTTGCTTGCTGCATATACACGAAGACCTGGCTTAGAAATTCTCTTAAGACCTGTAATAACCTTCTCGTTTTTGTCTGCACCATACTTTAATGTGATGTGAAGAGTCTTGAATACTCCGTCTTCCTCAAGATCATACTTCTCAATATATCCTTCATCTAACAGAATGTTGGCAATTGCAAGTTTCATCTTTGATGATGGCACATCTACTGTATCATGTTTAGCAGTATTTGCATTACGGATTCTTGTAAGCATATCTGCAATTGGATCACTCATTGTCATGAATTGTTTCCTCCTCTTTTGATGAGATTTTATTTAATGTTTGTTCTTTTGCCAGGCTTAGTAATACCTTGCCTGACTAAAAGAACGCCTTGGCACTAAGTTCAAGCTCGGCCTTTTTTAAGCTCGCTCTCACTAAGCCACCTTCAGGCTTACCAACTTGCTTTTTTTACTCCTGGGATCTGTCCTTTGTATGCCAGTTCACGGAAGCAAACACGGCAGATACCATATTTTCTCAAATATGAATGAGGACGACCACAAATTCTGCAACGGCTGTACTCTTGAGTAGAGAACTTAGCTTTACGCTGCTGTTTTACTTTCATTGATGTCTTAGCCATAATTTACCTCCTACTTAGCAAATGGCATGTTGAACTGTGTAAGCAGCTCACGTGCCTCTTCATCTGTCTTAGCAGTTGTTACAAAGATAATGTCCATTCCTCTTACCTTATCGATCTTATCATACTCGATCTCTGGGAAGATGATCTGCTCTTTAATACCAAGAGCATAGTTTCCTCTTCCGTCGAAGGCATTAGGATTAACACCTCTAAAGTCACGTACACGAGGTAAAGCAAGGTTAATCAGACGATCAGCGAACTCATACATCTTCTCTCCTCTTAATGTAACCTTACATCCAATTGCCATTCCTTCTCTTAACTTGAAGTTAGCAACAGACTTCTTTGCTCTACAAACTACGGCTTTCTGTCCTGTAATCTTTTCCATATCAGCGATTGCAGCGTCTAACAACTTAGCGTTGTCCTTTGCTTCACCAACACCCATGTTGACAACGATCTTGTCAAGCTTAGGTACTTCCATAATATTCTTATAACCAAATTTCTCGATCATTGCTTTAACGATCTCGTTCTGGTACTGTTCTTTCAGTCTACTCAAAGCTATGGACCTCCTTCCTCAAATTAATCAATCACTTCGCCAGTCTTCTTAGCGAAACGTACTTTCTTGTCTCCCTCTACCTTGATGCCCACTCTGGTAGCCTGTCCTTTGTGTACATACATTACGTTAGAGACATCGATTGGTCCTTCCTGATGAATGATGCCACCATTCTGATTTGCCATACTTGGTTTTGTATGCTTTGTCATCATGTTGACACCTTCAACGATAACCTTACCCTCTTTTGGGTTAACGGCAATAACCTTGCCCTCTTTGTCTTTATCTTTACCAGCGATAACCTTAACAGTATCACCCTTTTTAATCTTTAACATTGACATCTCAAATACCTCCTACAGCACTTCCGGAGCCAGAGAAACAATTCTCATGAACTGCTTATCACGAAGCTCTCTCGCTACTGGTCCAAAGATACGGGTTCCTCTTGGTGTCTTATCGTCTTTTATAATAACAGCAGCATTTTCATCGAAACGAATGTAAGAACCATCTTTACGACGAGTACTGTTTACAGTACGAACAACTACAGCCTTAACAACGTCACCTTTTTTAACAACGCCGCCTGGTGTTGCATCTTTAACAGTCGCAACGATCACATCACCGATTGCTGCATATCTTCTGGTTGATCCACCAAGAACACGGATACACAGTAACTCTTTCGCACCTGTATTGTCTGCTACTTTCAGTCTACTTTCTTGCTGTATCATGCAGGTTTCCCTCCTTATACTATTTTGCTTTCTCCATAATCTCAACAAGTCTCCATCTCTTATCCTTAGATAAAGGTCTTGTCTCCATAACTTTTACTTTATCACCAATGTTGCACTCATTTGCTTCATCATGTGCTTTTAACTTGTATGTTCTCTTAACGATCTTGTTGTAAAGAGGATGTTTTACATGATTTTCTACTGCAACAACTATGGTCTTGTCCATTTTATTGCTGATAACCTTACCAACACGTGTTTTTCTAAGATTTCTTTCCACAGTCCGTAACTCCTTTCTTCGGATTCCTACTGAGCTGCCTTTTCAGTGATTACTGTCTGAATTCTGGCAATATTTCTTCTTACTTCTTTAATTCTGCTTGTGTTATCTAACTGATTTGTTGCGTTCTGGAATCTCAAATTGAAGAGTTCCTTTTTAGCAGCTACTAATTCTTCGTTCAGCTCTGCAGCTGATTTTGTCTTTAAATCTTCTACAAATGCATTAATTTTCACTGTTATCACCGCCTTCTAAGTCTGCACGAGATACGATCTTACATTTACATGGTAACTTATGCATAGCCAAACGTAACGCCTCTCTTGCAACTTCCTCCGGAACTCCGGCAAGCTCGAACATAACGCGTCCCGGCTTAACAACTGCTACCCAGTACTCTAAGTTACCTTTACCTTTACCCATTCGAACTTCTAAAGGCTTGTGGGTTACAGGCTTATTTGGGAAAATCTTAATCCAAACTTTACCACCACGCTTGATATAACGTGTCATAGCAATACGGGCAGCCTCGATCTGATTGGAACGAATCCAGCATGGCTCTGTAGCAACAATACCATACTCACCATATGTAATCTTATTTCCGCGAAGTGCTTTTCCCTTCATAGTACCGCGGAACTGTTTACGATGTTTAACTCTTTTTGGCATTAACATGACTTATTTATCTCCTTCCTTAGTTGTCTTTCCCGGAAGAACTTCGCCTTTGTAAATCCATACTTTAACACCAACTTTACCGTAAGTTGTGTCTGCCTCAGCGAATCCGTAATCAATATCTGCTCTCAATGTCTGAAGAGGAATTGTTCCCTCACTGTAGAACTCTGTACGAGCCATATCAGCTCCACCAAGTCTTCCTGATACTGAAGTCTTGATTCCAAGTGCTCCGGACTTCATTGTTCTAGACATGCAAGATTTCATAGCACGTCTGAATGAAATACGGTTCTCAAGCTGAGCTGCGATATTCTCTGCTACTAACTGAGCATCCTTATCCGGTCTCTTTACTTCCTTGATATCAACGATTAACTTCTTGTCAGTAAACTGCTTTAACTCGCCTTTTACTTTCTCGATCTCTGCTCCACCCTTACCGATAACGACACCAGGTTTTGCTGTATAAATAGTAATCTTAACTCTATCAGATGCTCTCTCGATCTCCATTCTGGAAACGCCAGCACTGTATAATCTCTTCTTGAGATATGTTCTGATTTCATGATCTTCTACTAAGCAATCTGCGAAATCCTTCTCTGCATACCATTTGGAATCCCAGTCTTTGATAACGCCGACTCTTAAGCCATGAGGATTAACTTTCTGTCCCATGATTGTCCTCCTTATCTTTCGTCAAGCACTAATGTAATGTGGCTCATTCTCTTCTCGATTCTGTAAGCTCTGCCCTGTGCTCTTGGTCTGATTCTCTTCATTGTTGGTCCCTTATTTGCATAAGCCTCTGCAATATAAAGGTTCTCGGCGCTCATACCGTTGTTGTTTTCAGCATTTGCGATTGCTGACTCTAATAACTTCTTTATGATACTTGAAGCATATCTTGGATTATAAGCTAAAATTCCAAGTGCTGTTGTTACATCTTTACCTCTGATAGCGTCCAATACATAGCATGCTTTCTGAACAGAAACTCTAGCATAAGATAACTTAGCTGAAGGTCTTGTATCTTTGTTCGCGTTTCTCTCTCTCTTGATTTGGGATCTATGTCCTTTAGCCATGGATGAACCCTCCTTTCACAGTATATTTATCTAACTCTTGATTTCTTCTCGTCTTTTCCGTGTCCTCTATATGTTCTGGTAGCTACGAACTCACCAAGCTTGTGTCCCACCATATCATCTGTTACATATACAGGTACATGTCTTCTTCCGTCATGAACTGCAATTGTATGTCCGATCATGCTTGGGAAGATTGTTGAACGGCGAGACCATGTCTTGATTACAGACTTGTCTCCTGCTTCGTTCATTGCGTCTACCTTCTTAAGCAGGCTTGCGTCTGCAAATGGTCCTTTTTTAACTGAACGTGCCATAGGTTCTAACCTCCTCGAATTAATTATTTAATCGCTTTACCATCTCTTCTTCTTACAATCAGCTTGTTAGAAGACTTGTTCTTCTTACGAGTCTTAAGACCCAGTGCTGGTTTACCCCAAGGTGTAGACGGACCCGGACGACCGATTCCTGTCTTACCTTCACCACCACCGTGTGGATGGTCATTCGGGTTCATTACAGAACCACGAACTGTAGGTCTGATTCCCATGTGACGTTTACGTCCTGCTTTACCAATGTTGATCAGGTTGTGATCACCATTTCCAACAACTCCGATAGAAGCTCTGCACTCGATCGGAACCATTCTCATTTCTCCTGAAGGAAGACGAAGTGTTGCATACTTTCCTTCTTTAGCCATTAACTGAGCACTGTTACCAGCAGAACGAACCATCTGTCCGCCCTTTCCTGGGTGAAGCTCAATGTTGTGTACCTGTGTACCAACTGGGATCTGTGAAAGTGGCAAACAGTTACCAACTCTAACCTCGGCTTCAGGTCCATTCATAACCTTCATTCCGTCTGTCAATCCCTGTGGTGCAAGGATGTAAGCCTTCTGTCCATCTTCGTAGCAGATAAGAGCGATGTTTGCTGTTCTGTTTGGATCGTACTCGATACCGATTACTGTAGCAGCAATTCCGTCTTTTCTTCTCTTGAAATCTACGATTCTATATTTCTTCTTAGCTCCGCCTCCGCGGTGTCTAACTGTAATTTTACCTTGATTATTACGTCCTGCCTGTCTGCTCTTTGGAGCTAACAAAGACTTCTCTGGAGTTGTCTTAGTGATCTCTGCAAAATCAGAGCCAGTCATCTGTCTTCTGGAAGGCGTATATGGGTTGTATGTCTTAATTCCCATGGAATTCTCCTTTCAAATGTTTATTATCACGGTTTCAATCCGTATGCATTGAGCACTTAGCGAGGTATTTCACGAGCTTAGTGCGAAAGCACACCTCAGTACTTAGCGAGGTCCTTTCGAGCTTAGGACTGATGGTGTTTCCCCAGTGCACTTAGCGAGGTATTTTCAAGCTTAGTGCGAAAGCACACCTCTATGCTCTCCAAATCTTAGAGACCCTGGAAGATCTCGATATCCTTGCTATCCTCTGTTAACTGTACGATAGCTTTCTTAGTCTTAGCTGTTGTACCAAACTTATATGTTCCACGAACTCTCTTCTTCTTTCCGTCGCAGTTCATTGTATTAACACTTGCTACCTTTGTTCCTTCGAACATCTTCTCAACAGCTTCCTTTACCTGAGACTTTGTTGCTTCAGGATGTACAAGAAATGTGTACTTTTTATCTCCCATAAGCTCCATGGTTTTCTCAGTAACAACTGGTTTAAGGATTACATCATAATATTGAATGTTAGCCATTATGCGTACACCTCCTCAATACTTGCAACAGCTGCTTTTGTTGCGATTACTGTGTTGTACTTCAGAACATCAAATACGTTGATGGTGTTAGTCTTTGCAGTCTTTACATCAGCAATGTTCTTAGCAGAAAGCTCTGCATTCTTATTGCCATCCTCCAATACAACCAATGCTTTATCTACATTTAAATTCTTAAGAATATTTGCGAAATTCTTAGTCTTAATCTCATCAAAGTTAATTTCATCGATTACGATAAACTTCTTTTCTTCAACCTTTGCTGTAAGAACAGATTTAAGAGCCGCTCTCTTCTCTTTTTTATTCATCTTGAATGAATAATCTCTCGGTACTGGTGCGAATACAACTCCGCCGCCTGTCCACTGTGGAGCTCTTGTAGAACCCTGTCTAGCATGACCTGTTCCCTTCTGTCTCCATGGTTTTCTTCCTCCGCCAGATACTTCGGAACGAGTCTTTGCTTTCTGTGTTCCCTGACGTTTATTTGCAAGCTGGTTAACAACTGCCATGTGTACTAAGTGCTCATTTACCTCAACACCAAATACCGCATCGCTTAAATCGATTGTTCCAACTTCATTACCTTCGATATTATAAACGGATACGTTTGCCATCTTAAGTGTCCTCCTTCCTTCGTCAAAGCCTAATTAGATTTAACTGCTGCTTTAATAGTAACTAAAGACTTCTTAGGTCCCGGTACAGATCCCTTAACCAGAAGAAGATTGTTCTCTGCATCTACACGAACAACTTCAAGATTCTGAATTGTGATCTTCTTGCTTCCCATGTGTCCAGGCATCTTCTTTCCTTTGAATACCTTACTTGGATCAGAAGCAGCACCGTTAGATCCCTGATGACGATGGAACTTAGAACCGTGTGTCATAGGTCCTCTGTGCTGATTATGTCTCTTAATAGCACCCTGGAATCCTTTACCTTTTGAGATTGCTGTAGCATCGATCTTCTCGCCTGCTTCAAATACATCGACTTTGATCTCCTGACCAAGTGTGTACTCGTTTGCATTCTCAAGCTTGAACTCTCTTACAAATCTTTTTCCTGTTACACCAGCCTTAGCAAAATGTCCCTGCTCTGCCTTTGTAACACCATGACGATGAGCGATCTCTTTCTGTCCGCTCTTGTCCTTGTTGATGATCTTGTCCTTCTTGTCAACGAATCCAACCTGAACAGCTTCGTAACCATCGTTCTCTACAGTCTTAACCTGTGTTACATAACATGGTCCAGCCTGAAGAACAGTTACAGGTGTCAGTGTTCCATCTTCGTTGAAGATCTGAGTCATTCCGACTTTTGTAGCCAAGATAGCTTTCTTCATTATGTTTACCTCCTGTGATTTACAGCGGAACGCCTAGGCGTTCATCCTAAATGTAGGAATACTGCATTTACTTAATATTGTGCTCCGTAGAGCTTGAATAGTCAGCAAATATGCTTACTTATTCTTCATCTTAATGTCGATATATACACCTGCTGGCATCTCTAATCTTGTGAGTGCATCTACAGTCTTCTGGGTTGGTGTAATAATATCGATGAGTCTCTTATGAGTTCTCTGCTCAAACTGCTCTCTGGAATCTTTATACTTATGAACAGCTCTTAAGATTGTAACAACTTCCTTCTTAGTCGGAAGAGGTACAGGTCCGCTCACCTGTGATCCAGTTTTCTTTACAGTTTCTACGATTTTCTTTGCGGACGCATCCACCAACTGGTGATCATACGCCTTCAGTGTGATTCTCATTACTTGACTTGCCATAAAAAAATAGCCGCCTCCTTTTCGTACTTTTTTCATTTCAGTACGACAAGTGGTGACTGTACACTCTCCCGTGTGTGTCCACATCGACTCACACGTTGTTGCCACATCTCAGTGGCCGTTATAGTAGTTTCGTACAGTGACTTGTCGCCAGTTTCCTAACTTGACATTCGCTCCACGGAAAACCTACCAAATTAGGTAGCAACCTCACGCTTCTACGCTATCAATGTCACAGCTTTTTCAGTATATAAGATTTATTTTGGTTTTGCAAGGCTTTTTCTGGATTTATTGTACTTTTTTCAGTACACATTTTTCTTGATTTTTTCTTTATTTTTTGTTGACACTTGTTTTTTTTGGTGCTATATTAATGGCAACTTAATAAAGCAACGAACCAATGGCGGTTTCCTTCTTGTGGGGAGACCGCCTTTTTTCTTTTCTTTGTTAAGTTACAATCGGTTGTGATTGCAGTTAAACCGTTGTCGATTGCTTCCCCCAAAAGCGATCCTACAACAGCAAACTCCATTTTATATACTCTACCTCTTACGAAAGAGGAGCATTCCCCAGCTTTGTATATAAATACAAACTGCGATACAACTAAAAACCTCTCAATGACATACCAAAAAGAAAGGACACGATATAGATTTATTTATATCGTGTTTTTTCTTTTTACAAGGTAGTGTATACTGTATATTATATATAGAAGAAACTAAACTATTTAATCTCGGAGGAGCTACTTATGAAGTCTGATTTCAAGAACTACCTATATATATTTATCGCCGGATGCCTTTGGGGTACCGTTAGTATTTTTGTAAAGAGCATGGACGCCGCCGGCTCTTCCACAGGATATACCAGTTTCTTACGAGTTTTCTTTGGTTTTCTGATTCTTGCACTTATTACATTAATAAAGGAAGGCCCCCAAGCTTTTCGCATCAACAAGCAAACCCTCATTGCCTGTATCCTCTTAGGAATATTCACCCAAGGTTTTTTCAACATTTCCTACAACACAGCCATCGGCTATATCGGAGCCTCTTTGGGAGCTGTCCTTTTATATACCGCTCCATTGTTTACTTCTGTAATGTCTTTTTTCTTATTTAAGGAGAAGATTACGCGAACAAAAGCTCTGGCCCTTTTAATAAATATTATCGGTTGCGCCTTTACTGTTACTGGCGGACACTTCAATGCTATTACTTTCAGTGTCATCGGCGTATGTTGGGGAGTTGCCGCAGGTTTCTTTTATTCTTTAGGAGCCATCCTCGGGACCTACACCTCTGGCCAGGCTTCTTCCTTGGTAGTAACCACCTATAATTTTTTATTTGCCAGCATCTTTTTAGGAATTTCCCTCAGGCCTTGGAGTAGCGTACAAACCCCTTTTGATCTTAAACTTCTTCTTTTAGGAATCGCCTACGCCATTATCCCAACCGCTCTGGCCTATAGCATTTACTTTACCGGAGTTCAGAGGGTAAAAGAAACTAGCAAAATCCCAATTGCTGCTTCTATTGAAACAGTTTCCGCAACTATTGTCGGCATTCTGGTATTCCACGAAACTTTAGGTTTCGGAAATCTTTTGGGAATTGCTTTGGTACTGGCGTCTATAGTTATTATGAATTTAAAATTCAAGAAAACTTCTGAGTAAATTATTTTAGATAGCACTATACAAAAGACCAGTGTTTCGAAAGTCACATTGGTCTTTTATATATTTTCTCATATTTTCTAAAGTCTTATTTTTTCTGGTCTTTTACCCGCATTTTCAACTTCAACAAGGATCTTATCTTTTTGATCATCCGGCGTCCCTACCAGCATCACTCCCAGCAAATCAAAGTCCTGGTCAGAAGACACTACATCTAAGAGAGAATCTCTAAAATGATGTAGCGAAGTTTCTTTTGTCGATGGTCCAATTCCCATATAGATTATCCTCCTTTACTGCATTGACCGGATAATTCCGTCCCGATATTCATTTTGTGTCACAAGAATTGGCATAGCCCCCTGACCTGCCACCTGTTTGATGATTGGACTTTCTTTTTTCCAGTCCGCACCACATCATGATATTCATGCCTCTCAGTACATTCATTTCCATGGAACTTCTTTAATTGATTTCTAAATTCTTGTATAAAAGCATCACATAAGGCATGAGCCGACGTTGGCCCCTGGCGTTTTTGTCCCATACCTTCGTTCAAAACCACATCGAAGGATATGATATAGTCCTCGTCCCCCGGGGTTCCCGCTCTCCCAGAACTCTTGTTGTAACGCTTCCTACCTCATCCTCGCCATCCTTTGTTGCAATTGGCTGTACAACCCTGATGGTCACTGAATAAGTATAGTACTGCTCTGGTGTGATAATGTCATTCTTCAGATCATATACCAATAACCTTTGAATTCATCTTTTCTGCAATCTCTCGCATACGCTCTTCGCTTCCGCCACAGGCACATACCAAAATACCCATGGTTACTCCGTGAAGATCCGGGAACTCGATAGTCACCAGGATGGATCCTGTTGTCTTAGTTGTAGGAGCATCTAACCTAGTGGACTTTCCTGTGAAAGCTCCTCCCATACCCACGATACCTGCTGCCTTCACCAGTTCTAGCTTTGCGGATCCTTCTGTAATACCCTCTACAGATTCTGTAATTGGGATAAATTCATCTGGCTGTTCAGATGCCGGCTCTATCACGATATGATCATCTGTAATCTCAGTCACTTTACCATACACGCTCGCAAAAACATTAGCTCCCAAACCTGTAGGTTCAGCAATCAGATTACCCTTTTTTTACTTCGTCGCCAACGTTAACAAGGGGCTTACATGGAGCACCAACATGCTGACATCCTACTCTAGTTTTGAAGACCAGGAGGCACACCAGCCACCCAACTACTCCCATACTCTGTTATAGATATAACACATGCTTTTTGACATCAACATAACAATGGCACACTTTTTCGAATAACACAAGCCTTGCATACCCCTTTTTCATTTCGAAAAATCGTTGACTTTTCAGGTTTTTTTGACCATAATTAATTTAACTAACTGAACGAAATACTAGAATCCGGTCTATTTGTTAATTTATTATCTGCATTTGAGAATTTTTTATAAATTTTCAGATTATTTTCTTTGACTATATATAGATTTTTTCTATATAAATTTATATTATATTTCCAGGAGGGATAAAGAATGAAACTAAAAGCAAATGTTGACACAAGCCGTTTCGAGTATCAACTCCAAGCAGTAGATGCTCACACCGTCGGCGAGTTCTGTCGTGTAATCATCGACGGATTCCCGGAGCCCCAAGGAAACACTATGATCGAGAAAAAGAAATGGATGGAGACTCACTACGATCACCTTCGCACTTCTCTCATGTTTGAGCCAAGGGGACATCACGATATGTTTGGAGCATTTTTATGCGAGCCTGTGAATCCAGAAGCCGACTTCGGTGTTCTTTTTATGGATACAGGCGGATACCTGAATATGTGCGGCCACTGTACCATCGGCGCTGTAACCGTCGCCCTAGAAGCAGGACTAAAAGAATCCCATGAGGGGGAAAATGAAGTCATATTAGAAGCTCCTGCCGGACTCATCCGTACCACAGCCCTTGTTAAAAACGGCAAGGTAGAGCATGTTACCTTGACAAATGTTCCTGCCTTTGTTTACAAAGAAAACATTAGCGTTACCATCGATGGCCAAGAAATCCCTCTTACTATTTCCTTCGGCGGAAGCTTCTTTGCCCTTGTAGATTCCACAAAATTAAATATTGGTGAAATTTGTCCAAAAAATGTGGGAAAATACGAAGAGTTAGGTATGAAGATCTTGGATACAGTTAACAAAGAGTATCCTGTCAAACACCCACTCCTGGATATTGATACTGTTGATTTGGTTGAATTCTACGGGCCAACTCCAAATCCGGACAAGGCTACCATGCGTAACGTAGTTATTTTCGGAGATGCCATGGCAGACCGTTCTCCTTGCGGAACAGGTACCAGTGCTAAGCTTGCTACTTTGCATCACTGGGGAGAGATTCAAGTTGGTGAGGAATTTATTTACGAGAGTTTCATCGGCACCCTATTTAAAGGAGTAATCAAAGGAACTACAAAGGTCGCTGACTTCGATGCCGTTATACCGCAGATTACAGGAAGTGCTTACCTAACAGGAACTGCAACTTATCTGATTGATCCTACAGATCCATTGAAGTATGGTTTTGAGGTAGGATAGATTTCAAAACACACATAGAAAGGATGTATTTTAAATTATTAAATGAGATTATCTCTGAGGGACTAAAGTCTGGCGAATTCAAGAGCACCAGCACCTCCAGTGAACTTATGAAAATTTATGCCATGTACGAGCGGGCCATGTTATATGATTTGGCACTTTTAGAGGGGTCTTACTCTCTTACAAAGTATAGTGATTATCTGTTGTCCCTCGTGCTCGATACTTTCGTAAGAGGCGTGTAGCCATCTCAAATTTATTAGCTAACAATCTAAAAGGTAGGTATTCACGATTTATTCGTGATTACCTACCTTTTCTACTATTTGGATAATTTTAGGGGATTAATGCCAGCACGGTTCCGGTAAAGCCCACATCCGCCTTGTGGTCCGCAATTATATCTACCACTCCCGCGCTGTCAGATTCCACTAGAGCAAACCGTTCTCCCGGGCATTTTTCTGCAAACCGGTTTTCTTTCCCCATTATATTCTCAAAAACCAGCAGTCTCAAATCGAGTTTTTCTATATATAGTTATCTTTTATAGATTTTTTCTATGATTCTTTTTGCTTATTAGTCAAACATTCCTGAATCGCATTGTTCAAAGACAACATCTTTTCATCCAAGGTAGATACCATCTCTGCACATTCTCTAAGATCTCTGCTAATGTAGTCCGGAGCATTGCCCTCAAATTTATAATAGATCTTGTGTTCTAAGCTGGCCCAAAAATCCATGGCAATGGTTCGAATCTGAATCTCTACCTTTGTATTGACACAACTATCTGATAGGAAAATAGGCACAGACACCAGCATATGATAGCTTTTGTAGCCGCTTTCTTTTGGATTCTTAATATAGTCCTTAATAGACAAAACCTTAAGATCACTCTGATTTCCTATCATCTCCGCCAGACGATAAATATCCGAGGTAAAAGAACAGATCAGACGAACTCCGGCAATGTCATTGACATATTTTACCATGTTCTCAATCGTGCTCTCATATCCGTAACGTTTTAACTTCTTTACAATGCTCTCCGGACTTTTAATCCTGGTCTTAATGTGCTCAATGGGATTATATTGATGCACATGCTGAAATTCATCATTCAAAATTTCCAGTTTTGTTCCTACTTCTTTCAACGCCGCATTGTACAAAAACATAATAGTCTTCCAACTATCCACATCTTCGTAATTGCGTATTGCATTTACCATAAATCTAAAACTCCTTTAGTATTCGATGCCCTTCCTTGCCATCTTCCCCTGATCATAGGGGTGTTTGATTTTCGACATCTGTGTCACGTAATCTGCCATCTCCAGCAGATTATCTGTAATTGTATGTCCTGTAAGGAGCACTTCCATTCCCCTGGGCCTATGTTTTAAAAAGCCAATAAGTTTCTCCTCACTAAGAACGCCCAGCTGAATGGCGCAGAGTGCCTCGTCTAAAAATACCACATCAAAAGGAGGACAAAATTTAATAATCTCATCCAACGCCTTGTTGTTGTAATGCCTGGTCTTGGCTTTCTCGTCGCTATTCATCTTGCTGACAAATTTCACCGGCTCCCTTCCATTGAGACAGGTGATCCCCGGAATGTTTTCTAAGATTTTTCGTTCGCTGGAACTGTTATTTTTCAGGAATTGAAATACAAGAACTTTCATGCCACTGCCTGCTGCCCGGATGCACTGTCCAACAGCCGCTGTGGTTTTGCCCTTGCCATCCCCATAATATAAATGTATTCTTCCAGTATCTTTCATCTCATTTCCTCGCTACTCATTCTCATCCCTCATGCCACTATTATACACAACATTTAGGCCCAATGTACACCTATAGATTCTAAAAATAAGATAAATATGTTAAAATAATACAGGTTAAGCGCTAAGCTTTTTTAGCACCCAAACCCAGAATGTTTATTAATCTACGTTTAAAAAGGAGATCCTATGTTTCGTTTATGGGGAAAAGAATTTAAAGATAATAAAATGCTTAAAGATACGGTGATTTGTGATGACAGCGATGACACCAGAACACACAAGATTTTCAATGGGCTAGACCAAATCTGCTATGAATTTGATTTAAGCAAACCTATTTGGCTGGATGTGAACATCGATGAATTCAAACGTCTTGCCAAAACAAGATTCACCCCCGATAATTTTGTGGACGCTGTGGATTTTGATTATCTGGAAATCCACGTAATTGAAGAGTAAGGAGGAAACTTATGCTCGCAACTATGGGGCTTACTGTAAAAGCCTTAAAAAAAGAGCCTTTTTCCGGTTCCCACCACGGCATGCGCTATTATTTAAATTTCTCAGAGGAGGGGTTAAATGTCTGGATCTACCCAGAACCCTGGTGTTTTGAACAAACTCCTAAGGAAGATAAGATTTGCGAAAGCTTTCCCTTTGACCAGGAGGGCCTTAACGCTGCAGTGGATTGGATCAATGAGACTTTTAAGTCCAGACAGGAAGAATGGGAATTAGCAGAAAAAACAAAAATGCAGAAGCTCCTTAGCTAGGAAGCTTCTGCATTTTATTTGTTACATAAAACTTTATAAAGGTTTTCTTAAAATATCCACGGTATGGGCTCCTGCTCCCAGAAGGTCTGCTCTCTCACAGGTAGCCATTTGATATTGCACAAAGTATTCAAATTCCTCTTCATCTAACTGATTCAGGAAGGGACGCATATAATTGGCCGGTCCATCGGGAGAAATAATCTTAAGCCTAGTAAGGCCTGCATCCTCAGCAAGCTTCTTAATGGTTTCCAGCCGCATATAGTCATAGAGATCTTCTATTTTTGACAGGGTCTGAAACTCCTCCGTCAACCGCTGCTCTTCCATGCATTCTTTGATATGGCGCTCTTTAAAAGCGTAGGTAATTACCCCATATTCGTTCATGCAGTAAGCTACCAAAAGGATACCTCCCGGCTTTGTCACCCGCCTTGCCTCTTTAAGGGCCTGCAGTTTTTCTTCATAGCTAAAAAGATGATACATAGGGCCAAATAAGAGGGTCAGATTAAAGCTATTATCCTTAAGCTTCTTTAAATTTAAAGCATTTCCCTGCATGGCAGTTACCTGACTGTCCTTTTGTTTTAAAATTCCCAAATTATATTTCACCAGTTCCACAGCAGTTACATCATAACCTTCTTCTGCCAATTTCACAGAATACCTTCCAGTTCCGGCTCCTATATCAAGAAGTCTCACACTTTCAGGCTCTCCCATCTCCTGCAAATACTGATGAATGTATTTCATGGATACCCGGTATTCCACCTGACCATGTCTGGAATTTAGTCTTTTTTCTTCATTAAATTTGTTGTAATATGCCTCAATTTCATTCATGGATCCTAGTCTCAATCTTGTCCTAAATTTCTTTATTGCACCATCCCTGCAGTCCCCATAGCTCCACCTGTCTGATCCATTCCCATGGTCCCATCATTTCCAACTCCAACACTTCCTGTAGTATCTATAGTATCTGTAGCGCCTGCGCTGTCCGTGCTAGTATCTGCAGTGCTGTCTGTAGCATCATCTGTCGTTTCTTGTGACTTGCCATCCAGGGCATTCTGAGCGCTGGTAGCCGCTGCTGTACTTGGGAAATCTTCTACAATTTTCTGGTACATGGCTTTCGCTTCGTCAGTTTTTCCATTTTTCTCATAGCACTGAGCCAGTAAAAGCTTGGCCGCTCCACTATTATACTCATCATCCATCTTGTTTAGTTTTTCTAAATCTGTAATGGCTGTGTCATAATTTCCTGCACTGTAGCACTCGGATGCCTCTGTATAGAGGTCACTGCACACATCTGGATAAATAGTTGCTGTCAGGGTCTCAAACTGCTGCCTTCCAAGAGTTCCTAAGGCATCCGCCTTTACATTTAAAAGTTCATCTGCCATGGCTGAGTAACTCATATCCCCGCTATTTAAGTTATTATACATGTTAATAACTGTCTCATAGCTTTCCTTGGTCTCATCTGCTGTAGCCTGGCTATCTTCAGAGTCCTCCTCGCTATTTCTGTAAGTTTCCAGCTCTTTCTTCAAGGCATTAATCTGGGCTTTTTGACTGGCAATCTGATCGCTAAACTCTACGATCCGTTTGTCATTCTTATTCTGGGTAGATGTATTAAGGGCCGGCATAATCAAAAACCACATAAGGGACACCCCTACCAAGATACCGATGCCGATATTTGCCACGGTGTGAAGTCTGGTATTCATCATCAGGCGATTAGTAGTAGGCTGGATAATGGTATCATTTCCCACGGTGTAGGTAACTGTATGCTTTGCCTTGCTCTCCTGGGTCTTACTCTTAACTTTCTGGGCTTTCCTAAGGGCCCGCAGTTCATGCATGTAATGCAAGGTAGTAGTGTCTGTAGTATCCAGCTTATGCGCCGCCCTTATAGACTGCCTTGCCTGAGAAAACTGGCCTGTATGAATAAAAAGTAAGGTTAAAAGCTGATAGGCTTTTACAAAGTTCGGATGTTCCACTATGGCCTTTTTTAGCTGTATAATGGCCATATCCTCATTGCCCTGCATGCAATAATCCAAAGATTGATTAAATCTTTTAATCGCCTGGTTCATCTTAGCCAGCTCTGTAGGATTTTCTTTTACCTTCTTGATGTAATAATTGGCAATATTGTCATGGGACTGAAAATTCTTACTTAAAATCCACTCTCTAAGGGCCTCCGCCACTTCTCCACGACCATAGTAAACCAATCCCAAAAGATTTCTAGCCGCAATATTATCTCTATTGTATTGTAAACTTTTTTTCAAAGAAGCAGTGGCTCCGGTAAGGTCCCTGATGCTTGCTTTTTTTAGGCCATCGTTGTACCAGGCATTGGACTGGTACAAGACTTTTGTTGCGTAATCCATATGATATCCTCTTCTTTATGCTACTTGGTCTGCTCAATAACTTCTCTAAGGATATCTGTCATATCTGAAAGATCCTCCTGATAAATGGCCTCTTCTATATCTTCAATTTCCAGACTCGGTTGGAATTTCTTTACTTCTTCATCAAAATTCAGCATTTTCCTTCCTCCTATCTATCTAAACACTTTTTAATCATTCCTACCAGGTACAAAGATCCCAGACAATAGATCCGTCCCTTTCCCTGGCGTTCTTTCTCCGCCACATTTAAAGCTTCCGAAAGATTCTCACAGCACCTAACAGGCTTCTTTGTATAGCTTTTAAAAATATCTGCCAAAACTTTAGCTGAGACTTTTCTCTCGTCTTCGATCTGGGTCACCACAAAGGCCTTTCCCTTAATTCCATTACATAAAAGGCGAATCATTTCCTTATAATCTTTATCCTTCACTGCGGAAAACACAATTACGGGATCCTCCTCTTCCTTCAAAAGAGAAAGACTTTTTACAAAGGCTTCAATGGCCCCTGGATTATGGGCCCCATCTACCACCATGTGATCTGTAACGTGTTCCATTCTTCCAGGCCATTTTACAGAGGCAATGGCTGATACCCAGCCTCTTTCATAGCTACATAAATACCCTTCTTTTTTCTGTGATTTTTCTGCATTCTTACCAGTCGCCAGCAAATATTCTGCCGCTTCCATGGCAAGTTCTGCATTCATCACCTGGTAATATCCGCAGAAAGGCACCTGATAAATAACACTTTTATCATACGCATTACTTCTTGAAAATGCAATATATTTCCCAGTAACTTCCTGAAGGGAGAAGGATTCCTCTGTCACAGCAAAATAGGGAACCTGCTTATCTTTTGCCTGGGCCTCTATAATCTTAGCCACAAGTCTATTATTTCCATCAAAGAAAAGCGGAACCTTTTCCTTGATAATCCCTGCCTTCTCACTGGCAATTTTTTCCAAAGCGTCTCCTAAAATCCCAGTGTGATCCATACTGACAGAAGTAATAATAGTAAGGGCTGGATTTTCTAAGCAATTGGTGCAGTCTAACCTTCCCCCAAGGCCAGTCTCTAAAATAATATCTTCCACATTCCAAGTTTCATAGGCCAACATGGCCATGCCAAATAAAAATTCAAAATAAGAGGGGTGACCTAAGCCTTCCTCATCCATTTCTACTGCTATCTTTTTTGCCTTTTCAAAAATATCCCCAAAAAGTTCATCAGAGATTTCCTCATTATTTACTTTTATCCGCTCATTCAATCGAATTAGGTGGGGAGACGTAAAGAAGCCTGTCCGCCTTCCTTCCTGCATTAAAATTGCCTGAAGGTAAGCACAGACAGACCCTTTCCCATTGGTGCCTGCCACATGGATAATTTTCTTATCCATGGCAGGATCTCCAAGTCTTCTTAAAAATTCTCTTGTATGATGCAGCGGATGTTTCTTGGTAAATTTAGGCAGCTCCTCAATATAAGCCACTGCCTCATTATATCCCGACATCATATCCTCCGACTCCTATAGTCATCATTTAGTCATCATTTTCTTGCTCTACCCAGGATTTGGACTTATCAGTAGCCGTTCCTTCCTGGCAGATTAGTTCTCCGTTCTGATATGTATAATAATCTGAACGCCTAAAGGTGGTATTGCTAGATCCCATCTGTTTAACACAAATCACATCATTATCCTTTAATTCCACATTGGAAATATCGATTCTGGTGTTGTTTAGGAACCTGCTGTCCACTTTTTCTCCATTTACAAAGACCTTGCTTTGCTTGGTAAAGTTCTCGCCATAGAGGCTGTAGCCGCTGTCTAACTTAGCTACGATTTTGGAAAGACTTACGTCTCTAACACCCATAACCATATGTCCTTTGGTAATAGGTTTTCCACTATCCTCATAGACATACTGGTTGCCGTATAAAATGTCATACTGAAGAAGTTCCAAATCCGAAAGATAATTCTTTGTGCTTCCTCTCTCCTGATGATAGTTAAATACGGCCCCTGAGTGGATATCCAACCGTTCAAATACCTCTGACATAATTCGATAAGAAGGAATATTCTTATCCTGTTTTGTAAGACCAATATTATCCCAGATTACATAATTGGTATTGTAAAGGTAACGGCTCTTTAGATCCTCTGCTGTAAGACCCATGGTAGGCAAATGATCTCCGTAGAAAACTACCACAGTAGGCTCATTTCTCTTTTCTACCGCCTCAATCAGATCTCCGGCAAACTGGTCCATCTCATAAACCTGATTTACATAGTACTCCCACTTATTTTTCTTAGCCTCGTCTTCAATACCTTCCACTTTGATCTTCGGATTTGCAATCACCTGCTCTTCCGGGTAGTCGCCATGGCCCTGGACACTGACGGTAAATACAAAATCCTGACCTTCCGTCGTATCCATAGCTTCCATGATATGGTCTACCAGCACCTCATCCTTGGCCCAGCCATTTTCTGTAGTCTGAAGAATGTTCATAAACTCCTTGCTAGTAAAGCTGTCAAATCCAATATTGTTATAGACTCTAGCTCTACTGTAGAAGTTACCGCCGTTGTTGTGCAAACCGTGAGTTCCATAACCTAAAGAAGCCAAAGCTGTAGCCGCACTCTCGCAGGTTTGATTCTTAAGAACGGTCTTGTAAGGATATTCTCCCGGGCCAAAGAATCGCATGCTCATACCAGTTAACACCTCAAACTCTGTGTTGGCTGTTCCTGCTCCTACAGAAGGCACCTTAAAGTATCCACTGGAATATTTTTTATACATTTCGTGGAGATTTGGGCAAGCATCCTTATTGGTAGTAAAAAACTCTGCCTCGTCTACATCAAAATAGGACTCAAGCTGCACCACAATAATGTTAGGCAAGTCATCCTCTGATCTTCCCGTTTCGCTCTTGGTAATCTCGCCATTATTGCTGATTTTCTCCATAGCTTCCTTGCTATAACCATTGGGTTGATCAATTCCCGTATTAAAGACACTGGCCATAAAGCAATAAGGAAGACCATAGTCCTCATAGGCAAAGGCAATATTTCCAAAATAGGTAGAAACCACCCGCTTGTCAATGGCCGCATTGGTGACAAAGGTATAAGCTAAGCCGCAGACTATAATTCCTGCCACTGCTAAGAGCCTGTGCATTTTTCCTTCGTACTGGCCACCTCTTCGCCAGATGGATATGGTTAAGACGATCACTGCCCCAATACCAACTGCCAGCATGATCAACTCAAAACTGTTGAAGTAGTTATTAATCAGAGACACCGCATCTGAGGCCACCTTAAGGTCCTGGGCATTAAAGGGAGTTACACGCTTTAAAAGCATGTAACCATTGGCAACCCCTAACACCATCCACAACACAGTAATCAAAAGCCTTACAAAGACCCGCCTTCGGAATAAATATACAATAGAAAATGTTATAAATATCATGAAGGCATTGTATAAGAATACCATAGGGGACCCTACCATATACTTCCAGGCCGCAAGCAAGGAATGTCTTGATAGAGCCTCTATTGCAAAGTTAATAAGACAAGCTAAGAGTGCGTGAAAAATGATAGAGAACCGGTTCATAAATGCATAAACCGGTCTCATCTTCTTAGCAAAAGCGCTATTCTTACGTTTTTCCAGGATCTGTTTCCTACGCTGTGCGCGGTTCTTAAAATAGCGAACCACGTCCTCCTTTTTTAAATTCTTCAGCTTTTCCATCTTACCCTTTATATCGGGTCTTTTCAGTTTAAACTTTTTAAATTTAATAGGATTTTTTTTCATTTTATTATGCTCGATTCTTCAAGCCGGCAAGACGCTCATTTACCTGATCCAACATCTGCTTGTATTTTTCAAGCTTATCCCGCTCTGCCTGTACCTTTGCTTCCGGCGCCTTGCTAACAAATTTTTCATTGTTCAGCATACCCTCTGCACGAGCAATCTCCTTTTCTAGTTTCTGAGCCTCTTTGCTTAAGCGCTCTGCCTCCTGGGCAAAGTCTACTAACTCTTCAAGAGGTACATATACGGTAGCATCTGCCACTACAACAGAAACTGCATCCTCTGCAATACCAGACTTATCTGCCTGAACCACAAAATCATTGGCTGCTGCCATCATCATAGCGGATTCCTTTAAAAGTCCTAGTCCAGCCTGAAGAGCTGCGTCCTCTGTTACCACATAGATGGTAGCCTTCCTAGAATTTGGAACATTCATTTCTGCACGAACATTTCGAACACCACGAACAATTTCCTTGTAGTGGTCTACAATACTCTCCTCTTCCGGGAAGTTATAAGCTTCTTGACATGCCGGCCACTGAGACATCATAAGGGACTCTTCTTCCGGAACCAGTTTGCTATAGATTTCCTCTGTAACAAATGGCATATATGGATGAAGAAGTTTTAGGGAAGTCTTAAGAACTTCTCTTAAAGTCCAAAGGGCATCGTTAGCACTGACTGCATCCTCATCTGCGTGATAGATACGGTATTTTGCCAACTCAATGTACCAGTCACAGAACTCATCCCACATAAAGTCATAGATCTTAGAAAGAGCAATACCCAGCTCAAACTTGTCCATGTTTTCTGTAACATCCTTTACCAAGCGGTTACACTTAGAAAGGATCCAACGGTCTGCCGGACGGTCTTTTAAATCTGTAGGAGCAGTAATCTCCTTGCCTTCCATATTCATGAGAATAAATCTAGAAGCGTTCCATACCTTGTTTGCAAAGTTACGGCTAGCCTCTACCTTCTCATTATAAAAACGCATATCATTTCCAGGTGCATTTCCTGTAATCAAAGTCATACGAAGGGCATCTGCACCGTACTGGTCAATAATATCCAGAGGATCAATACCATTTCCTAGGGATTTACTCATCTTACGTCCCTGAGAATCCCGAACCAAACCATGGATAAATACGGTATGGAATGGTGACTTACCGGTGTGGGCATATCCGGAAAATACCATACGGATTACCCAGAAGAAAATAATATCATATCCTGTGACCAATACATCTGTTGGATAGAAATAATCCAAATCTTCTGTCTGTTTTGGCCAACCTAAGGTAGAGAATGGCCATAAAGCAGAAGAAAACCAGGTATCCAAAGTATCTTCATCCTGAGTAAAGTGGGTGCATCCACATTTCGGGCACTTCTTTGGAAGCTCTTTTGCCACAACGATTTCACCACAGTCGTCACAGTAGTAAGCAGGGATTCTATGTCCCCACCAAATCTGTCTGGAAATACACCAATCACGGATATTCTCTAACCAGTGAAGGTAAATCTTATCAAATCTCTCTGGAACAAAACGAAGCTCTCCAGTCTTAATCGCGTTAATAGCTGGTTTTGCCAGTTCTTCCATTTTCACAAACCACTGCTGTTTGATCAAAGGCTCTACGGTAGTCTTACACCGATCATGAGTTCCTACATTATGAGAATGAGGAACGATTTTTACTAAATATCCCTGCTCCTCAAGTTCTTTTACAATAAGCTTACGAGCCTCGTAGCGGTCCATGCCCTCATACTTGCCACCGTTGGAATTGATGGTAGCATCGTCATTCATAATATTGATTTCCGGAAGGTTATGACGCTTTCCAACCTCGAAATCGTTAGGATCATGGGCTGGTGTAATCTTTACAGCACCGGTTCCAAACTCTTTATCTACATAGTAATCTGCCACAACAGGAATCTCTCTTCCCACCAATGGAAGGATTACATTTTTACCAACAATATCTTTGTATCTTTCATCTTCCGGATGAACTGCAATAGCAGTATCTCCAAGAAGAGTCTCTGGTCTTGTAGTAGCAATCTCAAGGAAATCATCACTGCCTACTACCGGATACTTAATATGCCAGAAGAATCCATCCTGCTCTTCATGCTCAACTTCCGCATCGGATAAGGAAGTCTTACAAACCGGACACCAGTTAATGATTCTGGATCCTTTATAGATAAATCCTTTTTCGTGAAGATTAATAAATACCTGAGAAACTGCCTCAGAGCATCCCTCATCCATGGTAAAACGTTCTCTGTCCCAATCGCAGGATACACCTAATTTCTTAAGCTGAGCCTCGATGGTTCCTGCATACTCTTTCTTCCACTGCCAAGTTCTCTCTAAGAATTTTTCTCTTCCTAGTTCCTTCTTATCGATTCCCTCTTCCTTCAGTTGGTTGGTAACCTTAACCTCTGTTGAAATAGCAGCGTGGTCGGTTCCAGGGATCCACAGTGCGTTATAACCCTGCATTCTCTTATAACGGATAATAATATCCTGCAAGGTATTATCCAAAGCATGCCCCATGTGAAGTTTACCGGTAATATTCGGTGGTGGCATTACAGTGGTAAATGGCTTTCTGCTTCGATCTACCTCTGCATGGAAATATTTATTCTCACACCACTTGTCATAAAGTTTCGCCTCAATGGCTTTTGGATTGTAGGTTGTCTCCAAATTTTGACTCATAATTTTCTCCTCATAAATCTTTATCTTTTGGCTTCGTATTTCATAAGGGATTCCATGAAAATCGCATTTTGCCCAAGTGCAATACTGCTTGCCAACTTTATGCAATAAAAAACGCCACCCCTTATTCATAAAAGGGCGACGAGCATCGCGGTACCACCTTCATTTATATAGAATAAATCTATACTCTCCTCTTATTCTATAACGTGAACGATTCCGTGATCGCCTACCCGTCCTTGAACCCCATCCAAAGACTTCTCAGCCACCCAGCTCCAAAGCTACCTTCAGCACCCTGTATCCTTAAGGAACTCTCAACCTCCCATTCCTCTCTCTGTCAGGCCAGACCTGCCTACTCCTCTTCTTCATTGCCTTTCAAAATATAACGCCAATTTTTGTAACAAAAAAGGCGTATAAACTACCAAATATCATAGTCATACGCCCTTATTTTGTCAAGGTGTTCAAGGAATTTTCACAAACTCTTAAGGATTGTATCTGCTGAAGAAAACTTTTATTTTTCTCCCTTTAAGATACTCGAATCCTTCCAAGGATCTCTCCTATAGGAGCTGCAATGGTAAGATCGGCTCCTACCTCTTTTGCTGTTGCACTTTTATTAATTACCACCAAATGCTTTCCCCTAAAATAATCAATAAAACTGGCAGCAGGGTATACTACCAAGGAGGTTCCTCCAATAATCAAGGCATCTGCCTTGCTGATGGACTTAATACTATTCTGAATAATCTCCGAATCTAAACCTTCCTCATAAAGCACTACATCCGGCTTAATGATACCGCCACATTGACATCGAGGAGTTCCTTTGGCAGATTTCACATAATTCACATCATAAAATTTATGACACTTCTGGCAGTAATTGCGCATGATGCTTCCGTGAAGTTCGTAGACGGTTTTACTTCCTGCAGCCTGATGAAGGCCGTCAATATTCTGAGTCACTACCGCCGTAAGCTTTCCGGCAGCCTCAAGCTCTGCCAGCTTTCGGTGGGCCGGGTTTGGTTTTGCATCCAGAAAAATCATTTTCTCTTTATAGAATTCATAGAAAGCATCGGTCCGTCTCACAAAAAAGCTGTGACTTACAATTTGTTCCGGAGAGTACTTATATTGCTGATGATAAATACCATCTGCACTTCGAAAATCTGGGATACCACTTTCTGTGGACACTCCTGCCCCACCAAAAAAGACAATTCTCTCACTTTCATCAATAATCTCTTGTAACTTTTCTATCTCCTCTTCATACATGCCGATTTCTCCCCTTTCTATTTTCTATTCTCGATTCTTGTGCCAGTCTTATACCAACTTACATGCCAAGCTCCTTTACAATCTCATGGGCTTTTGGACTTCCTGCCACACCGCCAACTCCTGTCTCTTTCAGACTTGCATCCATCTTATCTCCAACTTCCCGCATAGCATCAATTACCTGATCCACAGGAATCTGACTTTTAATTCCAGCCAAGGCCATATCTGCTGCAGAAAGAGCGTCAAAGGCTCCTATTACATTTCGTTTTACACAGGGAACTTCCACCAACCCTCCTACCGGATCACACACCAGACCCATAAGATTTTTTAGAGACATGGCACAGGCGTGGGAGATTTGCTGATTGTCTCCTCCTTTTAAATAGCAGATTGCTCCTGCTGCCATAGCAGCTGCAGAACCAATTTCCGCCTGGCAACCACCAGAAGCCCCTGCAATATAAGCCCTGTGAGCAATTACCTGACCAATGCCAGCTGCCACATACATAGCTTCCACCATCTTCTCTTTGGGAATCTCATGTTCTCTCTGATAGGTTACCAAGACTGCCGGCATAACGCCACAGGCTCCTGCGGTAGGTGCTGCCACAATTCGCTTCATACAGGCATTGTTACATCCCATCTTTAGGGCTGCGGCCATTACCTTACCCATAAAGGCGCCACAAAGATTGTCACCCTTTTCGTTGTAGGCCTCCATAAGGCCGCCTTCTGTTCCCACCAAGCCACTATTAGAAGAAAGGCCTGCCTCATAGGCATCTACACTATCCTCCATGGATTTCCACATATAATTCATCTGTTCTAAGGAATCCGCCTCGGAAACTGCCCGTTCCGTGCAATCCTCCAGCTGTATCGCCTTCCAAAAAGGAAGATTTAAATCCTTACATCTTTTGCAAATTCCATCCAACGATCCAAAAGCCATATCTTCCCTCCTCTAATTGGCATCAATTCCTTCATTTACATTAAAGAAAGTTACCTTAATAATTCCCTCCAACCTTCGAAGCCACTGAATGGCCATATCAGGAATCACCTCGTCCGTTTCAATAACCATAACGGCATAGCCACCCCTCTTATCCCTAAAAAGCTGCAACGTTGCAATATTTACATTAATCTGGTGTAAAATCGCAGTAACCTGGGCCACATGCCCGGGTTTATCCTCATTGTGAACAATCAGGGTATTGCTCTCTGCATTAAAATTCACGTCAATGTTGTCAATCTGATTAACCAAGATCCGGCCTCCACCAATGGAACAGGCCTGGATATTCAGACTCTCTGCTCCCTCAGCCTCCAACACCAGCTGCACGGTATTCGGATGAGCTCCTCTGATCTCTTTCTTCTCAATATCAAATTCAAGTCCCGCTTCCTTAGCCAAGCGAAAGCTGTCTGGAATTCGCATGTCATCCGGCTGCATGCCAAGAAGCCCCGCTACCAGAGCCTTGTCCGTTCCATGTCCTGCCCCTGTAGCTGCAAAAGACCCAGACAAAAAAATCTTTCCATAATCCGGCTGCCGTCCAAAAAGTTTTCGTCCAATCTGTCCAATTCTAACAGCTCCCGCCGTGTGGGAACTAGAAGGGCCTACCATCACCGGTCCTAAAATATCAAAAATACTGGCCATATTTTACTCCTGTCTTCTCTATAATTGAATTCTATGCAATTTCTTTGAACACTAGCCTCATTGTAACACTTTTATGGCAAATATGATACCGCCTTCATGGATGAACTATTATACTGTTTTGGTAACAAACGCATTATATACAGCACGTTCTTTTAATACATTCAGCTCATCTTCATCCAGCGCCCACTTTGCACGTTGTAATAGACAACACTGGCAATTACAAACATTCCTTGCTAAGCCTCTGACACCAGGAACTTGCATTTTTTCACCGCCAACGTCAAACGGTTCATCAACCTCCTTGATCCGGCCATCTGCTTCCCTATGTTCTGGCCTTGTCCACCCATCAAGAGTTGAATCCCACTGCTTATGCTCCTCTCCTTTCTACCCACTAAAAAAATACCCCTCACAGGATCTTTTTTTGCTACTGGTTAACTTCTTCAATAAATTGCTGCATCATCTTACTAAGTTGTGCCGCCTGACTAGTGTCAGCCTTCTCGCAAGCCTCAGCAAAACAAAGAAAAAGCTCGAAATCTATGATTTCTCAAGATTTCGAGCTTCACTTCGTGCGGAGAATGGGACTTGAACCCACACAGGATAAACTCCCACTAGAACCTGAATCTAGCGCGTCTGCCATTCCGCCATCTCCGCTGACAACCACTATCATAGCACAGCCCTGATTGATTTGCAATTATTTTTTCCAAAATATAGCGTTTCTGGGTCAAACCACTGAACACCTTTGATAAAACACCATCCCCCCATATAATGCGTCCACCTCCAAAGAACATGTCCTTGTATTCTGCAATAAATCACCTGCAGAATCAATGAATCTCGATTCCATTAACCTCCAAATGATCATCTATCGGAATCACCAAACATTTTCGTCCATCAATCTCCCTGGTCTCAATCAGATCCGACCGGTCTGGGTTTACTTTCACCACTACATCTGCTGTCTTTACCTGAAAGGTTCTAGTATCTGCTATATTGGTTGCCAAGACAGTTTTTTGTTCTCCCATGACTGCCTCAAATTCTTTCTCAAAGACTTCCATTTTTTCTGCTGACACACCGCTTTCTGATAAAAGCCTCTTCACATCTGGCTTGGATAGCTCCAAGGGATCTGGGGAATCTTTTGCTTCCTCAATCATTTCGTTTAGGGTATTGTGAATGTTTTTTACCACTTCAAAGCTGCACTCTTCTTCCAAGGTGTCGCTGATAATAGCCTGAAAGCCGGACTTTTGGTCTCCTGCCGTCAATGGGACTTTGGAACCTAATACATTGGAAATAAATTCCGGCTGCAATTCTTCTGGTTTCTTGGTGTAATACAAAACGCCATGAATGTCACTGTTTCGGTCTGTAAATGCCGGGAACAAGAAGCCCTTAGCCGGGGCTTCCACCAGCCAGTCTCTGATACGGTCTTCAATGTTGTTGGTCATAGCATTGTAGGTAAGTCCTGCCTTGGACAGATTAACCGGGCAAATGCTACAGAGAATGTGCTCATATACAATATCGGAAGAGTCAAACATTTCCATTCCGTCGGTGGATTTTCCCGGAACGTCGTAGGCTGCATGTATTAATATAATGTAGTAGTTCTCATCGTATACATAATTTTCAATGACTTTATCATAAAATTCTTCCAAGAGCATATCATCCTGTAATTTGCTGTCTCGCAACTTTAACAAAAATTCCTGGGTACCGCCTGGGGCCTCCTGCTCCAAGGGAAATTCCATATTAATCACATTTTTCCCAAGGGTTCCTGAAAGTGTCTTTTTGAAAATATCAAAATATTTAAAAGCTTCCTCCTCCGGAAGAGAAAGAAAGGCCTTCTTTAGCTCTGTCTTCTTTTCTTTTTCATGATCTACGTAGCATCCACAAATCCTAGTAATAGCGCAGTTTTGCGGTGTAAATTGTTTGCGGATCTCTAAGATTTCTTTTTTATTCATCGTAAATACTCCCCTTATATTTTTACCTGCTGCGTCTTTTCTTCACGCATTTTTCAATTTTAGCACAGAAAGTTTTCCACAGAAAGGTGTATTTTTATCCCAACATTCCATTTTTCTATAGATTTTCTATTGCTTTTTCTTATAAATCTTAATACTATTATAAGGAGCGATTAATTAAGGACCGCCACATTTAGATACTATTATTATTTCGTAGAAAGGATAATCATTATGAGCATGAATGAATTGAAACCGATCAAAGAAGGTAAGGTACGTGAGATCTATGACAACGGCGACAGCCTCATTATGGTGGCTACTGACCGTATCAGTTGCTACGATGTAATTTTAAATAATCAAGTTACCAAGAAAGGAACTGTTTTAACCCAGATGTCTAAATTCTGGTTCGATTTAACTGAAGATATTGTTCCTAACCACATGATTTCTGTAGATGTAAAGGATATGCCGGAATTTTTCCAGCAGCCACAGTATGACGGCAACAGCATGATGTGTAAGAAATTAGAGATGCTTCCTATTGAGTGTATCGTTCGTGGATATATTACAGGAAGTGGCTGGAAGAGCTACTTAGAAAATGGCACTGTTTGCGGAATCAAGCTTCCAGAAGGGCTAAAGGAATCTGATAAGCTTCCTGAGCCAATCTACACACCTTCCACCAAGGCTGAGATCGGCGATCACGACGAGAATATTTCTTTTGAGCAGAGCATTGACCACTTGGAGAAATACTTCCCTGGAAAGGGTGAAGAGTATGCTACAAAGCTTCGTGATTACACCATCGCTCTTTACAAGAAATGTGCTGATTATGCATTAAGCCGTGGAATCATTATTGCAGATACAAAATTCGAATTTGGTTTCGATGAGGATGGAAACTTCTACATTGGCGATGAGATGCTGACACCGGACAGCTCACGTTTTTGGCCTGCTGATACCTATGAGCCGGGACACGGACAGCCATCCTTCGATAAGCAGTTTGCCAGAGATTGGCTAACCTCTCATCCGGGAAATGACTGGACCTTGCCAGAGGACATTGTTGAGAAGACCATCGACAAATATCTTCAGGCTTACGAGATGCTTACAGGAAAAACCTTATAATTTAAAATTTCAAAGTTTTTGGGGTGCCATTTTTGTGGCATCCCTTTTTGTTTCACTGAAAATTCGTAACAGTTCAGCCATGAACAGTTACGGAAATCCTGTTGACTTTAGCGTGCTAACTTGCTAATATTAGAAAGTCTAGAGAATCGACATTTTAGGAGGATTTTAAATTATGAAAAAAAGATTAGTAGTTCTTATGCTTGCAGGTATGATGTTAGTTTCAGCTACAGCATGTGGAAACTCAAGCTCTTCCACTTCTTCAAGTGCAGATTCCAGCACAGCATCATCTTCTGACGAGAGCGATCTTGAATATGTAAAAGACAAGGGAACTCTTGTAGTTGGTATTACAGATTTCGAGCCAATGGATTATAAGGATGATGATGGAAACTGGATCGGTTTTGATGCCGACCTTGCCACTGCATTTGCAGAAGAATTAGGTGTAGATGTAGAGTTTGTTGAAATTGACTGGGACAATAAAATCATGGAGTTAGATGGAAAGACCATCGACTGCGTATGGAATGGTATGACCCTTACAGACGAGGTTACAAGCTCTATGGAATGCTCTAATGCCTATTGCAACAATGCTCAGGTAGCTGTAGTTCCTTCTGATAAGGCTTCTGATTATCAGGACGAAGACTCTATCAAAGACCTGTCCTTTGCAGCTGAATCAGGAAGTGCCGGCGAGGCAGCTCTTACAGAGCTTGGTATTGATGTAACTCCTGTAAAATCTCAGGCAGACGCCCTTATGGAAGTTGCTTCCGGAACTTCTGACGGTGCCGTTATCGACTCTCTTATGGCTGCTGCTATGGTTGGAGAAGGTACCGGATATGCAGATCTTACCTATACCATCAGCTTAAACAGCGAAGAGTACGGTGTTGGTTTCCGTAAAGGTTCTGATATCTGCGAAGAGTTAAATAAATTCTTAAGCGACAGCTATGCAGATGGCGCAATCCAGAAGATTGCTGAAACCTATGGCGTACAGGCAGCTTTGATTGAACAATAATAAAGAAAGCAGGATTTTAAAATGAGTTTAATCATGGAACAATTTCCAACAGTTGTTCAATCCTTGAATATTGGATTTCTTCAAACTTTAAAATTATTTTTTGTCACCTTAATTGGAGCCTTTCCCATTGGACTGATTATCTCCTTTGGGTCCATGTCCAAATTTAAGCCCCTTAGTTATTTTACTAAGGTAGTTGTGTGGATTGTAAGAGGAACCCCTCTTATGATCCAGCTCCTAATCATCTACTACTTCCCAGGGCTGGTGCTTCACAATCCCATCTGGGGCGGTGGAGAATCCGGAAGATTTTTAGCAGCAGCTGTAGCATTTATTTTTAACTACTCTTGCTACTTTTCAGAAATCTACCGTGGTGGAATCCAGGGAGTTCCGGTAGGACAAGAGGAAGCCGGTTTGGTACTGGGTATGACAAAACGCCAGATCTTCTTTAAGATTACTTTATTGCAAATGATCAAACGAATTGTTCCACCTATGTCCAATGAAATTATTACTTTAGTAAAGGATACCTCCCTGGCCCGCATTATTGCCCTTCAGGAAATTATTTGGGCCGGCCAGGCCTTTATGAAGGGGTCTCAGGGTATTTCCGGAGCCATCTGGCCTCTCTTTTTCACAGCTGTCTATTACCTGATTTTCAATGGTATCCTGACCATTGTCTTAGGCCAGATAGAAAAGAAACTAGAATATTTTAGATAGGAGGCGAAAAATATGTCTATATTAGAAGTAGAACACATTTGCAAATCCTTTGATCACACAGCGGTTCTTAAGGATATTAGCTTCTCCTTAGAAAAAGGCCAGGTGCTTTCCATTATCGGTTCTTCTGGAAGCGGAAAAACCACCTTGCTTCGGTGTTTAAATTTCTTAGAAAGACCGGAAAAGGGAATCATTCGTGTTAACGGAGAAACCCTTTTAGATGCTGAGAACCCAGCCACTACAAAAGAAGAAGAAATCCGAAAAAAGAGACTGCACTTTGGTTTGGTTTTTCAGAATTTTAATCTTTTTCCTCAATATACAGCCCTTCAAAATGTAATGTTGGCTAAGGAGCTGCTGGCCGAGGAACAGCCGGATTACAATGCCAACAAAAAGGCAATTCATCAAGAAATTGAAGCCCAGGCAGAGACTTTATTAAAGGAAATGGGGCTGGCTGACCGAATGACCAACTATCCTCATCAGCTTTCCGGTGGGCAGTGTCAGCGGGTAGCTATTGCCAGGGCTCTTGCCTTAAAGCCAGACATCCTTTGTTTTGACGAGCCAACTTCTGCTTTGGACCCTGAGCTTACAGGAGAAGTCCTTAAGGTTATGAAGGGGCTGGCCGATCAAAACACGACCATGATTATCGTAACTCATGAAATGGGATTTGCCAGAGACGTATCCAGCCAGGTAATCTTTATGGAAGACGGCTATATCCTAGAGCAAGGAGATCCTACTCAAGTCTTTGAACATCCAAAGAAAGAACGTACAAAACAATTCTTATCCAGTTATAACAAAGGGTAATAATAAAGGATAACAAAATGGGACCCCTCACTTGGGATCCCATTTTTATTTATTCTTCCGGGAAAAGCTCTGCGTAAACCTCCCACCAATCCAGACATTTGTCTGTCCAGATATCCCAAAGATTACGTAAATTTTCCTCTGCATCCTCATAACTAGCTTTCAGGTCCTCTCCTACACAACTTAGCAGGCCATCTTCTCCATAGTTTCGAAGCTTCTCTTCTGCTATTTCATTTGCCAATTCCTGGAGTTTTTTCCAGCAAAAAGCAAGCTCTTCTTCTGCTTCTTCCAGAGGTCCTCTTACCTGAGAAAATCTCCAATCCAGGTAAGCTTCTTCGGTACCGACTTCCCTTAATCTATGTTTTTCCTTCTCTGGCACTGCCCGCATGCCTGCAATTAAGGCCTGGTCTTCCGCCTGGACTAAAGCCGATAGGTTTTCATTTTCTTCCCTGCAATGTTTCAAATAATGATCATATCCAAAAGGATAATACATGGCCTTCCGATCTTTAAAAACCAAAATGGCATCTGCCACTTCTTTTACAAAATAGCGATCATGGGAAACAAACAAGAGAGTCCCTTTGTAAGCCTTAAATGCGGACTCTAAGGTCTCCCTAGCCGGTATGTCCATGTGATTGGTGGGCTCATCTAGCACCAAGAGGTTGGGCTTGCTAGTAAGAAGTTCTGCCAAGAGAAGTCTGGATTTTTCTCCTCCGGACAAACAATCTACCATTTTCTGGACTTCCCTCCCAGGAAACAAATAGGCTGCCAGACTGCTTCTTACCTCCTTGTCTGTCATAGAAGGAAACAAGTCGTGAAAATGTTCATAAACTGTTTTTTCAGAAGAATGGGTCGCAGATTGCTGATCAAAATAGCCCATAAGAATATGGTTTCCCAACTGGGATTTCCCATCCAAGGGGGAAAGCTCTCCTGCCACCGTTCGTAAGAAAGTAGATTTCCCGGCACCGTTGTCCCCAATAATACCAATTTTTTGTCCCCTTCTCACCCGAAGGGAAAGTTCCAAAAGCTCCTTGTCATAGCCTAATTTCAAATGTTCTGCCTCATAGACCCACTTGCTTCCCATATGGTCTGGGACAATCTCCCCAGTGAAAATATGGGCTTCATTTGCCCCTGGATGCTCCATAAGTTCCATCCGGCCTAAAAGCTTCTTCTTAGACCTGGCAAAGGCAGCCTTCTTAGGCTTATTTTTAAACCGTTCAATGAGGACATTTAACCGCTCCACCTCCTGCCTCTGCCTTTCATAGGCTTTTAGAGCATTATTTAGGTCTTTGATCTTCTGTTTTCTGTAGTCGGTATAATTTCCCCAATATTTTTTTAGCTTCTTATCCTGCAAGTCATAGACTAAGTCCACCACTTGGTCCAAAAAGAAGCGGTCATGGGAAACTACTACCACTGCATGTTCATATTCTCTGATATAGTTTTCTAACCACTGGGTGGTGGGAATATCCAAATGATTGGTAGGCTCATCCAAAAGTAAAATATCCGGCTTCTGTAAAAATAGCCGAATCAGGGAAATCTTGGTCTGCTCTCCTCCTGAAAAATCTCCCAACTTCTTTGTCTTATCCTTCTTAGGAAATCCCAAAACAGTAAATAGGCGGTCATACTCCATCTCGTAAAGATAGCGGTCCTTGGAGTGGGGATTTTTATCCTGGCAGCCCTCTAAAATCAAAGATTCCACCGTCTTTTCCTTATCTTTTTCCTGAGTCTGGCTAAGCATCCCCAGGGTAAGAGACCTGGATTTCCAAATACCAGGTCCTTTTCTTTTGTCATCCTGATCTAAAGAAAGGTCTCCGGCAATCAGCCGAAGAAGGGTGGTCTTTCCCACGCCATTTTTCCCAACAATAGCAATCTTCTCATTTCCCTTAATCTCAAAATCAATATGGGAGAGGATAAGCTCCCCTCCCATAGTTACCGTACCATCTGTAATCTTATATAGCATCTATTCTTCCTCAAGAAGTGGCTTCATGCTTTTTAGTCCAATCAACAAGGTGGACGTATTATGAAGCAATGCCGATGTAGTCGGCTGCAAGATGCCTCCCACTCCTAAGGCAATGAGCCCTGCATTAAATCCTACAATATTTCTATAATTGTTATGGATTCTCTTCATTAGTCCATCACTGATTTTCTTTAATGTTAATAACTCATAGAGATTCTCAGCTCCAATGGTAATGTCTGCAATCTCTCTGGCAAGCTCTGCCCCCTCACTGATGGCGATTCCTACATCTGCTGCGGAAAGCGCCGGGGAATCATTGATTCCATCACCGATCATAATGACCTTGCGGCCCAAAGACTTCTCTTTGTTTACAAAATCTGCCTTATCCTTTGGAAGCACTTCAGAATAGTACTCATCTACTCCAACCTTAGCTGCAATAGCTTTGGCCGTGCGGTCGCTATCTCCAGTCATCATAACCACCTTGGAAATGCCTGCTTCCTTCAGCTTCTGAATGACTTCTCTTGCTTCCTCTCTGAGAGGATCTTCAATACAAATGACTGCTGCCAATTGGTTCTCAATAGCCAGATACAGGTGTGAATATTCCTCTGGAAGGTCTGCAAACTTCTGCTCCATTCCCTCTGGAATCTTGCACTTTTCATCTTCAAATACAAAATGATAGCTTCCAATAATGGCTTTTCTTCCATCAATGGTAGTGGAAATACCATGGGCTACGATATATTGCACCTTGGAGTGCATCTCCTCGTGGTCCAAGCCCTTGCGTCTCGCCTTGTCAACCACGGCCTTGGCCATAGAGTGAGGGAAATGTTCTTCCATACAAGCAGCAATTCGAAGAAGCTCGTCCTTGTCCTCTCCCACAAACGGAACCACCTGTGCCACGGTAGGCTCAGCCTTAGTAAGGGTTCCTGTTTTATCAAAAACAATGGTATCTGCCTCAGACACTGCCTCTAAAAACTTACCACCCTTTACAGTAATTTTGTGAGTGTTGGCCTCCCGGATAGCAGACAATACAGAAATCGGCATAGCCAGCTTCAATGCACAAGAAAAATCTACCATCAATATCGAAAGGGCCTTGGTCACATTTCTAGTAAGCAGATAGGTAAGGGCTGTACCACCTAAACTATAAGGCACAAGCTTGTCTGCCAAATGTTCAGCCCTGCTTTCTACACCGGATTTTAACTTCTCCGATTCTTCAATCATCGTTGCAATCTTCTCATAGCGGCTGGATCCTCCTACCTCTTTTACCAAGATAGATAATTCTCCTTCTTCCACTACAGTGCCTGCATATACAGTGCTGTCAAGGACCTTGCGGACCGGTACCGATTCTCCAGTAAGGGAAGCCTGGTTGATCATGGCCTCTCCAGCCACAACGCTTCCATCAAAAGGAATAATATTTCCCACATGGACCACTACGGTGTCCCCCGCCTGGATTTCCTGCATATCTACAAGAACTTCTTGATCTTCGGTCTTTAACCAAACCTTACCTACATTCAAGGACATGGTTCTTGCCAAGTCTCCCACAGACTTCTTGTGGGTCCACTCTTCTAGAAGCTCTCCGATTCCTAAAAGGAACATAACCGAACCTGCTGTGACAAAATCTCCTCTTGCAATGGAAACCCCAATAGCTGTGGCATCCAGTACCGGAACTTCAATCTTTCCCTTTGCCAGGGTCTTAATGCCCTTCCAAATATACTTTACAGACAGGGCTGTGCAGTAAGCTGCAGCCAAAGGTGCCGGAAGTAAAGCTCTCCTTAGGTAATGATAAAAAACCTTACTAATCAGCTCTTCCTTAAACTCTGCATTCATGGCTCTGCCGGAATTCTCCAAATATCCGGTAGGGACACTTACATCCTCATAGTGAAATGTTTTTAGCTTCTGAAGAATGTCCTCTCTGCCCTCTGTATAGCCAATGACAGCATCACAGGTGCGCTCATAAACCTTTACAAAACGAACCCCCTCTACATTCTCCATATAATATTGAAGCAAATCGGCCTCTTCATAGGTCATGCGTTTCTGTTTTAAATGAATACGCAATCTTCCTCGGATTTCGTTTTTAATTACGAATCTCACGATTATTCCACCTCGGATTCATCTGGAATTTTAATTACATCTTCATCTTCAAACTCAGCCTCATCAGCAGCTCTGTCTTCGTTGATCTGCTTTGCCTCTGCGTAGATGTCCTCACAGTTCTCCTGAAGAGTTGTAGTTGTCTTCAAAACACAATCCTTTGCTCTAAGAACTGCTGCTGTACAATTTGTATAAAGTTTCTTAGCATCCTTGCTAGTAAGAACCTTGATTCCTGCGGTTCCAAATGCTACACCTGCTGCAAAAATTCCTGTCTTTTTCCAATTCATATCCATTATAAATACCTCCTTAATTCCTTGCGTTTCCCTACATTATAGCCACATAAAAGTCAAATGTCACGTCTAACTTCCTTATTGAAAAAATTTTATCATGTTATAAAGAGAGTCATTTTCAAAAAGCCCGAAAACTGCATGTTTTCGGGCTTTTCTTAGGTGTATATTAGGTTGATGAATGGGTATAAGGAGTATTTTTTATCAAAAGTTTCTTTATTATAATTCTATTATTTAATGAAACTTACATGCTTGCAGATCTCTTCAATTGCTTTTTCTTTTCTTTCATTGAAGATGACCTTGTTTTCCTCAAAGAGGTTTCTTCCCTCTGTATCAATAGAAACGATCAAAGGTCCAAATTCTTTCACGCGGCAGTGCCACAGAGTCTCAGGCATTCCAAGATCTCTCCACTGAGCGTCTACGATTTCTTCTACTTCTGTAGCAGCTACTACTGCATTTCCCGCTGGGAATACACAGTGGATTGCGCCGAAGTCTTTACATGCATTCTCGGTGTTTTCTTTCATACCGCCTTTTCCGATAATTACACGAACACCGGATTTTTCTACGAATTCATACTCAAACTTCTCCATACGCATGGAAGTTGTTGGTCCTACAGAAACCATCTCAAATTTGTCATTTTCCAAAGGACGAATAATTGGGCCTGCATGGAAAATCGCTGCGTCTTTTACGTCTACCGGAAGTTCTCTTCCCTCTTCAACCAAACGTCTGTGAGCCACGTCACGACAGGTTGTCATGCTTCCGTTTAAGTAAATGATATCTCCAATATGGATATCTTTAAGGTCTTCTGCTGAAATAGGTGTTGTAAGAATTTTCTTTCCGTCTTTTACTTCAATCATTATAATGTTACCCCCGAATGTGTTGTAATTGTGTAGTTAAGATCCTTATCAAATACAATATGACCACGTCTGTGAGACCAGCATCCCACATTTACAGCCACACCAATTGCGGATGGATGTCTTGCAGTATTTTCAATATGAACTCCCATAACAGAGTATTTTCCGCCCATTCCCTGAGGTCCAAGGCCAATAGAGTTAATTCCGTCTTCTAATAATTTTTCCATAGAAGCGGCACGCTCATTTTCATTGTGGCTTCCAAGTGGTCTCATAAGTGCTTTCTTAGAAAGAAGGGCTGCTGTCTCAACGGAAGTTGCCACACCTACACCTACTAAAAGCGGTGGACATGCATTGATACCGTATGATGTCATTACGTCTAATACAAATTTTGTAACGCCTTCGTATCCTTCTCCCGGCATTAATACCATTGCCTTTCCTGGAAGGGTACATCCGCCACCTGCCATGTATGCGTAGATCTCGCACTCATCGCTGTCTGGAATAATATCCCAAAATACAGTAGGAGTTCCTTTACCAACATTCTTTCCTGTGTTGTACTCGTCGAAAGTCTCTACACTGTTGTGACGAAGAGGAGCCTCAAAAGTTGCCTTTACAACTGCTTCCTTTAAAAGTGGCTCTAATTCTCCGATCAATGGGAAGTTGGTTCCACATTTTACCCAGAACTGAAGAACACCGGTATCCTGGCAGCTTGGTCTGTTTAACTCCTTTGCCAAAACCTGATTTCTCTTCATGGTTTCATAGATAACCTTTGATAAAGGACTATCTTCTTTTGCTCCTAACTCATCAATTTTCTCACGAATATCGTCTGGTAATACTTTTCCAATGTAGGACACAAAATTCGCCATATAATTGGTAAGCTGTTCTACTTGCTGTTCTTTGTTAGCCATTTTTCTAACGCCTCCTAATTTTTCATCTTAGTCTTAGTAATTAATAAAATGTATAGTTAATCCACACTCTCTTTATGGGAAGAATGGGAAAGCTATTGGAAGTATAATCATACTTACTACAGTTGCAATAATAATCAAAGGAAGTCCTGACTTTGTATAGTCAAGGAAGCTATATCCTCCCGCTCCAACAACCATGGTGTTTGCCGGCATACCAATTGGGGTTGCATAGGCACAAGAACCACCGATGACGCAGGCCATAAGTACGGCTCTTGGATCTGCTCCCATTCCCTGGGCAATGGACAGACAAATTGGAACCATAAGGGCTGTAGTTGCTGTATTGGACATAAAGTTTGTTAACACTGCACACAGTAGGAAGACTGCCAGGGTAAGGACGTAAGGAGATGGATTTTCCCCTAATGCTCCGATTACTTTTTCAGCAATTTCCTCTCCTGCTCCTGTATTTTGAAGAGCGGATGCCAAGGAAAGTGTTCCACCAAAAAGGAAGATTGTTTTTAAATCAATGGATTTTAATGCGTCTTTCTCGGAAATAACTCCTGTGAGAATCAAAGCCAAAGCTCCCACGCATCCAGAAATGCAAAGCTTAATACCAATCTTGTCCTCAAAAATCATAGCCAAAAGTGTCAGTACTAAAATAATGAGAGACAACCACTGTTTCCAAGCCGGAACATCATCAAAATTCTGATTAAGATCAAAGCTATCATCATCTGTCACATCGTGAGATGGAAGAAGCTTGTATCCGATGGTAGCATAGAAGATAATTCCTACTACAAGGATTGGCAATCCTACAATGGCATACTCAAAGAAACCAAATTTTAAGCCCATTTCCTGAAGAGCACTCTGAGCAATCAGGTTTCCGGGAGCGCCGATCAGGGAAAGGTTTCCTCCCATAGCAGCTGCAAATACCAAAGGCATTAAAAGTCTGGAACGCTTATATCCTGACTTAGCAGCGATTCCGATAACTACCGGTATCAAAATTGCAGCAGTACCTGTGTTAGATAAGACACCACTCATAAGACCTACAATTACCATAATAGCGATAATCAGCATTCTCTCGGTTTTGGCAAATTTTGTGATAATTCCACCAATCTTATTTGCCATTCCAGTTTCGAACAAGGCCTCTCCTACAATGAACATTGCCACAAACAAGATAACGTTGCTGTCAATGAATCCTTTAAAGGCTGTCTCAACATCTAAAACACCGGTAACCACCAGGCCTATACAGACAATCATTGATGTTACTCCAAGCGGTATTTTTTCAAATACGAACATTACTACCGCAAAGAGAAGAAATAAAAGTGTAATGGTTGATGCACTCATAATAATTCCCCCTGTAAATTTACTTTCATTATTACATGTGATCTCTCGGCCGATGCATGATCTTTATGTTGTCTTTATTATAGCCTGTGTATTTATCACTGTACATTTAATGAAAATGATAGATACATAAGTAAAATTTATGAAATTTGTTTTTTTTAGCAAACCTTACAACAAATATGCTATAATAATTCAAAATTAAAGGTTTTTTATAGTGATTATGCCAGACATGTACTGCCTTGTTTTTTACTTGTCCCGCAAGAAACAGGCTACAAAATCCATTTTTTAGGAGGTTTTCCCATGAAAATTACTCAATTAGAATACTTTTGCGCCGTTGCAAGATGCCACAGTATCACCCAGGCTGCCAACCAACTCTATGTGACTCAGCCTGCCATCTCCAGTGCCATTAAGGAATTGGAACGGGAATTTTCTGTGAATCTTCTGATTCGATCTAAAAGTAACATTACCCTTACAAAGGAAGGAGAGATCTTTTATCAAAAGGCTACCAATCTTTTGGAGATGGTTCATCAGACTTCTTCGGAGATGGGAGATCTTGCCAAAAAGATTGCTCCTTTAAAAATTGGGATTCCCCCTCTTCTTAGCACCCTCTTTTTCCCGGACCTTCTTTTAGTCTTTCAGGAAAAATATCCGGATATTCCAGTGGAGCTTTATGAATATGCCTCTTTAAAAGCCGCCTCCCTGGTGCAGGACGGGTCCTTAGACGTCGCCATGGTAAACATGGATTTTTATAATATTGATAAGTTAAATTCCTACAAGCTTTTAACAGACCAGATTGTCTTTGTAACAGCACTAGACCATCCTCTGGCAAAAGAACAGGAATTAACTGCCAAACAATTAGAAAACGAGCCTGTAATTCTTTACAATACAGACTCTGTACAGAACACCACTTTGATGAATTATTTCAAGGCCAGTGGCATTACCCCTAAAGTGATTATGCACGCCAGCCAGCTATTTACCATTCATCAATTTGTGAAAGAAAAATTAGGAGGAGCTTTTTTATACTCCTCTCTCCTAAAGAACCTGCCGGATCTTGTTGGCATCCCAGTGGTACCTACCATTCAACAGGAAATCGGTTTTGTATGGTCCAAAGACAAATATCTAAACAACAGCGTTGAAAGCTTTGTCTCTTTTACTAAGCGCTACAAAATCTAACAAATATTTCTATAACAAAAAAATCAGCAATCTTTTCCCGATTGCTGATTTTTATTTATGCTAAGTCTTCTAGCATTTCCCTTACCGTTTTCCCGTAGACTGGATGTCTTTTGTAGGGAGCAATTTCTTCTAAGGGTCTTAAGACAAAATCTCTTTTGTGCATCTCCACATGGGGAATGCAAAGGTCTTCCTCTTGGCAAACCAAATCATCATAAAAAATAATATCAAGGTCCAGAGTTCTTGGGCCCCAGTGAATGATCCGCTCCCTCCCTGCCTCTTTTTCAATACGATTTAGTTGGGCCAGAAGCTCCCTTGGATCCATAAGGGTCCGAAGCTTTAAACATCCATTTAAGAAATCCGGCTGGTCCACTACTCCATAGGGAGCCGTAGAAATTATGGTAGACACCTTCTCCACTTTGGTCTTAGGCAATCGGTCTAAAGATGCAATGGCATCCTTTAAAATCTGCTTGCTATCTCCTATATTGGATCCCAAGGCAATGTAAGCTGTATGCCAGCTTCTTTCTATAGCCACGCTTACGCTGCGAAGAGGTAGGCCTACAGGCGCCCAGGGTTTCTTTACTTCCAGTTCGATTTTTTCTAAGCTCAGATAGCGAAGAAGCAACTCTTCTGCCAGTCCTTCTGCCACCCGCTCAATTAGCTTAAAGGTATGGTTCTTTACATAGGATGTAATAAAGGCACTGACCTCCCCATAATTGATGGAGGCGTCTAAATCATCTGTACTCCCTGCCCTTCTGGTATCTGTATGTAACACTGCTGAGATTACAAATTTTTGCCCCAGGCTATTTTCCTCCGGATACACTCCGTGATTTGCAAATATTTCCAAATCCTCGATTTTAATTTGATCCAACTTTCTTTTCAACCTCCAAAATAGCCTTTGTCATTTTAATGGCCCTTTTATTTTTCTCTACATCATGAACCCGGACGAAGGCCGCTCCCTTTTCCACTCCAAAAACTGTGGTAACTAAGGTGCCCTCTTCTCTTTCTGTAACCGGAAGATCCAAAGTCAGACCAATCACAGACTTTCTGGAGGTTCCAAGAAGCACTGGATAGCCCAGTCCCCCCATAATCTCCATGCGATTTACGATCTCAAGATTCATTTCATAGGTTTTTGCAAATCCAACACCGGGATCTAAGATTATCTTGTCATCTGCTACCCCGGCTTCCTTGGCAATCTTTACAGACTCTCTCATATCTTCCATGAAATCCTCTAAAAAATCTTGATAGTCTGCCTGCTCCCTGTTATGCATAAGACAGCAAGCTACCCCAGTCTTAGCCACCAATGAAGCCATCTTAGGGTCATATTTAAAACCCCAGATATCATTTACCAGGTCTGCACCTGCCTCTATGGCAGCTTTTGCCACAGCGCTTTTATAAGTATCAATAGATACCGGCAGGTCATATTTTTCTTTTAGAGCCTTAATTACAGGCACCACTCTCTGAATTTCTTCTTCATCACTAATCTGGGTATGTCCGGGTCTGGTAGACTCTCCTCCCACATCAATAATGTCAACCCCTTCCTTTACCATCTGGTCTGCATGGGCCAGGGCTTTCTCCAGCCCATCGAATTTTCCTCCATCAGAAAAGGAGTCCGGTGTTACATTTAAAATTCCCATAACATATGTTTGATTATGGGTATCAAAGTTTTTATTTCCTATGATCATATGATTATCTCCATATTTTTTTCTTCTAATTTCCAATTGCAGCTATCCTTTACCGGACAGGCAAAGCATTTCCTAGAACGCTTATCACTCCAATAAAAAAGTTTTTGGGCCTCTGTCATGGCCTCCTTTTCTCTGCGGTGTCCCCTAATGCTCTGAAGGATCCAGTTTATTTCCTCTGCCGAAGAGCCAATAGAAAGATCTCCAAGAATTGCCTCAGCGATTTCTGCACTGGAAATCTCATGGGGAACCTGGTCCAAATATTGTCTGTCCTTTCCAATATCGTGGAGAAGGGCCACCAGATAAATCAGTTCCTTGTCATATTCCAAATGAAGTTCCAGGTTCCGAATATAGGCAATCCTTGCCACATCCAAGAAATGTTCTATGTCATGATGACAGTATTCTCGCTCTCTTTCTAGTTCCTGAATCTTACGGTAGTGCTGCTGGTAAAGGGGGTGATTAACTGCCTCCCTTAGTCTTGGCATTTCCTCAATTAAATTTATCTCAGCCATAAGATATTACTTCCCCAACATGCGGAAAAAACGCTCTTCTAGGAGAGGATCTTCTGCAAATGCACCTCTTCTTGCCACTGTTACTGTCTGACTGCCAGGCTTTTTAATTCCCCGCATAGTCATACACATATGCTCCGCCTCAATCATTACCATGGCTCCCTTAGGCTCCATATGCTCCATAAGAGCGTCTGCAATCTGTCCTGTAAGTTGTTCCTGAAGCTGCAATCTTCTGGCAAATACTTCCACGGTTCGGGCAAGCTTACTAAGTCCCACTACCTTCCCGTCTGGAATATAGGCAATGTGAGCCTTTCCATAAAACGGCATTAGGTGATGCTCGCACATGGAATAAAAAGTAATATCTTTTTCCAATACCATCTCAGAACTATTTACGGTAAAGGTTTTAGATAAATGAATGTCTGCATCCTCCTTCATCCCACCGCAGATTTCTTCGTACATTCTGGCAATTCGGTCCGGGGTTTCTATTAGGCCTTCTCTGTTTACATCTTCGCCAATACCTTCTAAAAGCAGACGCACAGCAGCCTCTATCTTCTCATGATCAAACATGGGGTATCCTCCTTGAATCTATTCTTTCCGTATTTTCTACTATCTCTTTGACAATTCCTAAGTAGGACAGAGAACCACAGGCCACAATCACCGAAGATTCTTTACTTTTGGCCGCCTCCATAGCATCTGCCACTGCCTCCCCAATAGAAGGCTCCGCCTTCACCTGACTAGAATATTTTTCCACCGATTCTGCCAAGGCTTTTGCCGATAAGCTTCGCTCCTTATTAGGCAGGTCCACCGTATATACCTGGCTTGCCAGAGGCCCTAAAGTCCGCGAAATTGTTTCATAATCTTTGTCTTTAAAAACTCCCAGAATCAAAATTAATTTCTTGCCCGGAAAATCATGCTGCAAAGATTCCTTTAATCTGTAGGCTGCCTCCTCATTGTGGGCCCCGTCTATAATAAAAACAGGATCTTCCCTTAGGCAGGTATACCTTCCAGGCCACCTTGTCTGGGCTACTCCTTGAGAGACTGCCTCATCTGAAATCTCATAGCCTCTTTCACGAAGAGCTAATATCACTTCCAAGGCTGTGGCAAGATTCCTTCTTTGATGGAAACCTGTAAGGGAGCTGGTCAGATTTTTAAAAGTCTTATAATTAAGGGTCATAGACTTATAATCTTCCCTAAGAACCTGTAGCTGGTCCTCCATAGCCTCCCGGTATCCCTTTTCAAGGCAAACTTTCTGAGTCAGATTCCAATCCCATGTTCCAGAGATTTTCATGTATTCCTGTCTAAGTACCCTGGCTACTTCCTCCTTCTGACTGGCAGATACCAGCTGGCATCCCGGCTTAATAATCCCTGCCTTTGTCCTTGCAATTTCCTCCAGGCTATCTCCAATCACTCCCAAATGATCCAAACTGATATTGGTAAATACGGCACACAGAGTGTTTTTTATAATATTTGTAGCATCCAAAGCTCCCCCAAGCCCTGTCTCTAACACCACTAGATCACAATTCATTTTCTTAAAATACAAAAAAGCGATGGCCGTCTCTACCTCAAAGAGGGTCGGGAGTAAGGCCCCCGACTCCTTAAGGCTGGCAATCGCTTTTTTAACCTCTGTAGTGATTTCTGCTAAATCCTCTTCCGAGATCCATCGGCCATCTACCTGAATTTTCTCCAGATATCCCATGACACTTGGTGAAACGTATCGCCCAGTCCTGTATCCTGCTTTACTTATAATCGTGGAAGTGTATGCAAGCACAGATCCTTTTCCATTCGTTCCTGCAATGTGGACGAACTTCAAATCATCCTGAGGGTTCCCCAGTTCACTAAGCAAACCTCGAATCCCATCCAAGCCAAGTACACTTCCGTATTTGGACATTTCCTCCAAATATACCCTTGCTTCTTTATAGGTCACTTTATTCACTATCTTTCTTTAATAAATTCTATTTTGCTTTTGTATCAATTTCTTCTTTAATCTTGGCAATGAATTCATCCAGTGTGCACTGGCCTTCATCTCCTTCTTTTCTGCTTCGTACAGATACCTTGCCTTCTTCCTCTTCCTTACCACCTACTACTAACATGTAAGGAACTTTCTTCATCTGAGCTTCACGAATCTTATATCCGATCTTCTCTGCACGGGTATCAATCTCTGCACGGATGCCAGCTTCATTAAGAGCTGCCAGCACTTTCTCACCATATCCCATAAATTTATCAGAAAGTGGCAATACCTTTACCTGTACCGGAGCCAACCATGTTGGGAATGCTCCTGCAAAGTGCTCAATTAAGATTCCGATAAATCTTTCAATAGATCCAAAGGCTACACGGTGAATCATAATCGGTCTATGCTTTTCTCCGTCTGCCCCTGTGTACTCTAGGTTAAATCGAAGTGGAAGCTGGAAGTCTAACTGAATAGTTCCACACTGCCAGGTTCTTCCAATGGAATCTTCCAAGTGGAAGTCGATCTTTGGTCCGTAGAAGGCACCGTCTCCTTCATTTACCACATAAGGAAGTCCAATATCCTCTAAGGCGCTTCTTAATGCATCGGTAGCCATTTCCCAATCTTCATCGCTTCCCATGCTGTCCTCCGGACGGGTAGAAAGCTCTACATGATATTTAAATCCAAAAAGATCATAAACCTGATCAATAAGCTGTACAACTCCCTTGATTTCATCCTTTACCTGGTCTGGTGTCATGAAAATATGGGCATCATCCTGAGTAAAGCAACGTACACGCATGAGTCCGTGAAGCTGTCCGGACTTCTCATGACGGTGAACCAATCCAAGTTCACCCATACGAATTGGAAGATCACGGTAAGAACGTGGCTCTGACTCATAAACTAAAATTCCACCTGGGCAGTTCATTGGCTTAATAGCGAAATCTGTATCGTCAATCACTGTAGTGTACATATTTTCTTTGTAGTGATCCCAGTGTCCGGAAGTCTCCCACAAATGGCGACTTAACATAATTGGGGAAGAAATCTCCACATAACCGGCTTTTCTGTGGATCTCTCTCCAGTAATCCAAAAGGGTATTCTTAAGAATCATTCCGTTTGGAAGGAAGAATGGGAATCCCGGTCCCTCCTCACGCATCATAAAGAGGCCCAACTCTTTTCCTAATTTTCTGTGATCACGTTTCTTTGCTTCCTCAAGCATGGTAAGGTACTCATCTAAGTCTGCCTTCTTAGGGAATGCTGTTCCGTAGATTCTCTGAAGCATCTTGTTCTTCTCACTGCCTCTCCAGTAAGCACCGGCAAGGCTAGTAAGCTTGAATGCTTTTACCGGCTTTGTTGTCATTAGATGAGGACCTGCACAAAGATCGGTAAATTCTCCCTGAGAATAGAAGCTAATGGTCTCTCCCTCGGGAAGGTCTTCAATTAACTCTACCTTGTAAGGCTCCTCCTTCTCCTTAAAGAAAGCAAGAGCCTCCTCCCTAGGCATGGTATACTGCTTAATCTCTAAATTCTCTTTTACAATCTTCTTCATCTCTGCTTCGATCTTCTCAAGATCATCTGCAACAAATGGAGTCTCTCTATCTACATCATAATAAAATCCATCGGCAATGGAAGGTCCAATGGCAAGCTTTGTCTCTGGATACAATCTCTTAATGGCCTGGGCCATGATATGAGATGCGGTATGACGGAAAGCTCCCTGTCCCTTCTCATCGTTAAATGTAAGGATACTTAGCTCGCAGTCCTTATCTACTATTGTACGAAGGTCAACCACTTCCCCGTCAACCTCTCCTGCAGTGGCTACTCTTGCAAGACCTTCACTGATATCTTTTGCAATGTCAATTACTGACATAGCTTCTGCATATTCTTTTGATGAACCATCTTTTAATGTGATCTTCATAATCCGTCTCTCCTTTTTATTTTCCTAAATTCCGGCAATTGCCATACGCCGATTTGCTATCATTTTGCTATCGCCGATTTTTTGTAACAAAAAAGGCATCCGCCTAATGGAATGCCTTGTCAATCGCCTTCATGAAGCTTCCACAAAAACACTCCTCCAGGGACGGGATGCTTCCCGCGGTTCCACCCTGCTTGCTTTCCATGAAAACCTCTTACTTTGTGATGATAACGGAATCACCGTGCCTGATTAGGGCCGCTCGGAGGTGGTCTTCGAAAATGATGGACAACGAAGCTCTCTCAGCTAATAAGCTTCTCTCTTTGGTCGCCGGTCAAATCTACTCTTCTCCTCAACGCTTTCTCTTTTACTGTGGATATTCTACTCCAGCCACTTGCGTGGTGTCAAGCCCTACTTTTCTATATAAGCCTTAGCTACTTCTTATGAAATTCCATTTACCAGATCCTTCAATGTGGGAGGATCAAAGTCAAAGCCAACGCCGATACTGCCATCCATTTGTATTACCTTTGCAGCGTGCCTTGCTGCCACTGCCAGGGCCTCTTGCAGAGCCTGCTGCCTTTTTATACTTTCTTTTTTCTCCTCTTGTTTTTCGTATGCCAAATATTGTGCCAGGAAAGCTGCTATATAGGAATCGCCTGCTCCCAGGGTATCTGTGGCTTCTATATCCATAGTGTCCTGTTTATAAAATTCATTTCCATCGTAGGCAATAACTGCCTCATTCCCTCTGGTTCCTACTGCAATCTTGCATCCTAGGTCTACTGTCAGCTTCAAATATTTTTTTATCTCTTCTTCCTTCAAATGCCAGCAAGAGAAAAATCCATAAGTAATATAGGGGGCAATTTCTCTTATAACTTCCTCAGAAAATGCCGCATGAAAATCATAGCAGATGTCCACATCATGGTCCTTTGCCAGCCTTTTTATATGGGCCAGGTCCACGCAGCAGAGCCTTCCCATGCAGATCACGTCGTACTCTTTAACATAGGCAATCTCTTCCTCTGTAAAGCTAATGGGATAAAGGTCTGTAACACCCTCCTTGTTCCACATTAAAAAGACCCGGTCTCCATCTTCTTTTAATTCCACCAGACTATAGCCACTAGCCCCTTCCTCATGGTGGGAAAAAGAAGCATCCACTCCCAGATTTTTCAAAGTCCCTTCCAAGATTTCCCCTGCCTGATCATTGGCAAATACGCCTAGAAAGCCTGCCTCTGCTCCCAGGTAGGCTGCATTACAGGCTATATTATATTCATTTCCTCCCGGATACATGCGCTTCTGATTTGGATAAATATCCAAGGTAGCAACTCCTGTCCCCAAGATTTTGACTTTATTTTTTTCCAACATATCTAATTCCTCTGTCTTATCCTATCTAAGACTTTTTATCGCCTGAGGATTATTTCCAAAAATTTATGGGTTCATAATCTTGAAGTTTTGCTAAAAAGCCTCTCTCCTGAAGCTTTTCCTGAATAAGATCCAGCAAAACCTGGGTAGGGGCCGACACAGTATGATAGTGATATCCCGATGTCACATTCATAAGCAAGCTAGACTTACCGCTCATTAGCTCCTCCATAAACTTTTCTATATCCTCATGATTTGCAATATGAAGGTCTCCTTTAAGGACTCCATAAACCCTGTGGTTGATGAAGACATCCTCTACCACTCCTCCGTAATTTACAATAATCTCCAGTTCTTCCCTTGTCTCCTCACTGGAATGAGACACCTTAAACACTCTGGTATTTTTCCCCAGCTCTTCTTTGGCTTTTTCCAAAACATAGCCTGTATTAGTAGCGGTAATTTCCAAATTTTGGGCTCTTAAAAGAGCAATATCCTGCACTACCACTTGGCGACTAACTCCCAAGTCCTTAGCCAAATCTTTGCCGGACACTGGTTCCTTGCTCTGTCTAAGGATTTGCAACATCTTCTCTCTACGTTCTTTTCCCGACATACCTGCTCCTTCTTACTTTACACATTAAGTCCCTATAGTAAGGCTTTTCCAATCTTGCTTCCTCTAAGATCTGGTCTTTAGAAAAGACTTCCTGAGAACTTCCATCTGCCAAAATTTCTCCATGGGCCATTACAATCACCCGTTCAAAATTCTCCTCCACAAAATCCATATCATGAAGGATGGCAATGACTAATTTCCCCTTTGCAGAAAGCTCCTTGATCATATTTCCAATACGGCACCGTCCAGCGTAATCCTGGGCAATGGTAGGTTCATCTAAAATAATCACATCTGTATCCATAGCTACCACCGATGCAATGGCTGTCATTTTCCGCTGATGAAGGTCCAGATCATAAGGATTATCCTCCTCTTTGCCGGAAAGTCCCATAAGATCCATAGCCTCTAGGGCCTTCTCTTTAGCCTTCTCCTCCGACATCCCAATATTTAAAGGGCCGTACATTACTTCCTCTAGTACCTTATGTTTGAAAATTTGATCATCGGGATTCTGGAATACATAGCCTACTTTATCTGCCAGCATAGCTACCGTTTTCCCGGAAATATCTTCCTCTCCAAAATAGATTTCTCCTCCTAAAGGCTTTAGAAGGCCTTTCAGGAGGCGAACCAAGGTGGTCTTTCCTGCCCCATTTTGTCCAATGATGGCAGTAGTGCGGCCATCCAAAGTCAGATTTAAATTTTCAAAAATAGACACATCCTTTTTATAAGAAAATTTTAGGTTCTTAACTTCAAAGATTTCTTTTTCCTGGGATGCAGAGATTTTTTTCTCTGTTTTATTTGAGTCCTCCAAAAGCTTTTCCTGCAGCAAATCACAGTTTTGTTCTTTGAAAAGTCTAAGGGTATTTTCTAAAGTTGCAGGATAAGTTCCATCTTTATTTTGCAAATGAAACTCTTTGCAAATTCTGGTAAATGCCGGCGGCTGCACCCCTAGGTCTTCTAGATCATCCCTGGAAAAAATCTTTTCCGGCCTGTCAAAATCCACGACTTTTCCCTGATGCATCAAAAGGATTCGATGACAGTACTTTGCCATCTTCTCAAGTTTTTGCTCCACCATAATAATGGTGACCCCACTTTGCCGCAGACTTTCCACCACTCGAAAGACTTCCTCTGTTCCCTGGGGATCTAGTTGGGAAGTAGGCTCATCTAAAATAATGACCTGTGGCTGCATTACCAAGATGCTGGCAATGGCCACTCGCTGCATCTGTCCTCCTGACAGGTCAAAAGGATTTCTATCTCTGTATTGCCAGATATCCAAATCCTTTAAAGTGGTCTCAATGCGCTTTTTCATCTCGTCTCTTGGAACCCCAAGATTTTCAAGTCCATAGGCCACTTCCCCGTATACCGTATCCTTGGCTCCTGACAACTGATTAAAAGGATTCTGAAAGATCAGGCCTACCTGTTCACACATTTCCTCTACCGGACAGGTTTCCACCAGTGTGTCGTTTACAAAAACCTTTCCCCCATAAGCCCCATTATAGAACCTTGGCACCAATCCAATAATGGCCTGGGTTAGACTACTTTTCCCCGCCCCGTTGGCTCCAACAATACCGATAAATTCTCCCTTCTTTATAGTGAGAGATATGTCATCTAAGGCCAGAACCTCTGTATTTGGATATTTATATTTCAAATGTTCGATTTTAATTATGTCCATCTGTTAACTCTCCATGATTTTACTTTTCCCTGCTAAAATGCCACTCTGGCCACTATAGTAAAGACAATCATAAGCACCAAAAAAGCGCCGATTGCCCGGTCACCTTTGTGCTTTTTTCGATCCCCTAAAAAAGTCTTTTTATTTTTCCTTCCAAATCCCCGTACCTCCAAGGCAATGGCTCGTTCTCTGGTGTTAATAAGAGAACTGGTAACCACTGGAGAAATTAAAGGAATAAAGGCCTTGGCTCTGGTGAAAAAATTCCCCTCTGTCTCCATACCGCGACTTCTCTGAGCATCTGCAATAGTGTCCTTAGAAGACATCATCTGGGGTAAAATCTGAAATACCGATACCACAATATAGCCAAATTTAGGAGAAAAGCCATTTTTTTCTAATTCATCCACCAGCTCCGGTATGGAAGTTGTTAAAACAAAAACCGCAAAAGCCAATAGCATATTTAAAATATTTAAGCCAATTTTTGTAGCATAAAAAAAGCCTTCTCTGTAAATATTGATTCCTCCAATTTTCACCAAAACATGTTCATTTCCATGATAAAGAAAGGTCTGAATCAAAAAAATCACAATGATCAAGGTGAAGGAGAAGCCAATTAATGGCAAGGCTCTTTTTATGATGCCGCCAGAGACTAAAAGCAGCAAACTGCATAAAATAAGGACAGGGAAAAGCCATAGCTTTCCCCCGATTAATGGTATGCAGATTGCCGCTAATATATATAATAATTTGGTATAAGGATGCATTTTATTTAAATAGCTTCCTTTGTCTTCGTACAAGCTGATACTACTCATAAGCTACCGTCCTTTTTCTTAATCTAACCGCTCCACTTTCGCATTCACATCATAGAGGGCTGTAAGTTTCTTTGGAAGTCCCTGAAGAATTACAAATACGATAATCATAGTAATTAATTTATCCGGTACATCCACTACAACTTCATCGATCAGAGATCCCAGATTTTTAGATATTCCTGATACCTGAGTAACTGCAAAAAGTGCATCTCCCCAGGCGTTACCGGTAGTTCCACCCCAAAAGATAATATTCAAAGGTGTTGAAACTACAACAGCTGCAAGGCCTCCTCCAACTGCAGTTAAAATACATTTTCCAATAGATTCCATAAACCCTAACCTAGCCATAATACCTACCACAAGTCCAATAAAGAGACTGGTAAGTGCATAAACTAATGTAATATTATCCCCTGTTGTAAGTCCATAAATGAGATTATTTAAGGCTCCACAGATGGCTCCGATAATTGGGCCACCTAAACAGGCCCCTATACATGTACCAATAGAATCCAACCACAGAGGCAATTTAAGTAATGATGCAAAAAATTTACCTAAATAATTAATTCCAATACAAGCAGGAATCAACACGATGGTTGCTGCCGTTAATTTTGTTTTAAAAATATTCCTCATGTTCCTCATTCTCCTTCTTTAAAGCTTGTCTTGTAAGTATTCTTTGGTAGTCATCCGTTTTACATGGAGGGGCTCTAGCCCTTTCAGAACAGTTTCCACTGCTTTTTCTGTTTCCTCATGGATTCCGGCACAGGCATCGGTGAGATAAACCACATAACTTCCCTGGTCAATCAGGGCCATGGCGGTTGCCAAAACGCAGCACTCTGCCACCACACCTGTTAATACCACTCGGTCTGCCCCCTCCACTCCTTTTAAAACCTCAGGAATACTAAGGGAAGAATAGGTGGATTTTTCATATAGGGGGTACATTTTCAGATCATCAGAAAATAGGTCCATGATCTTATTAGCATAGGCATCCTGATTTACCAAGTGATTCTCCCGGTTATAGTCTGCCCAGGCCCCCTGGGGATGTTTTGGTGCTACAAATGCTGTAAAAATCACATCTAGGTTCTTAGGATTCTTTTTAAGAATCTTTTTGATATTATCTCCTGCGGCCTTTACTCCCGGACAATACCACTGACCGCCTTCCCCATATACATTTTGCATATCAACAACCAAAAGCAAGTCTTTTTTCATCTTTGTCCTCCCTCTACCATCTGCCTTAGGATATGACAAGACACTTAACAATACAGGCACATTTTATACGCTTGTTATAAAAAAGTCAAGGCGTCTTTTTAGCCTTGACTTTTTCCCCGTCTTCATTATCGTTCTATTCCTGATTCTGGTTTTGATTCTGATTTTTCTCTGACAGCTTACTAAGGTCTGTAACATAAATTGCAGTAAACTCTTGAAGGAAATCAGTATATTTAATCAGAAACTGGCCGTATGTGTCATCAGAGCCATTAGCAAAGGTAATAACTGAACTTCCTGTCTGGCTTCTCTTTCCCTTTTTATCATACTGTAAGGAATGATTACTGTATGGGTTACGCATTTTCACATATTTAACTCCATTGATTTCTTGTGCACCTAAAATTGTATATGCATGACCGGATTGAATTCCCTTACCTGGTGCATTGCTAGAACCTGTGCTGTAAACTCTCTTCGTTGTTTTTATATTTTTCAATTCTTCATAGAATTGATTCTTTTCTTTACTCGTTGTAAGACCACTACTTGGCTGCTTACAATCAATAGCACCCACACCTAATAATTGTTTAATGTAATTAGAGCCCACACCATACCACAGGGAACGATAACCTCGTACACGCCGACCATCAATATTCCTTCCATAAAAGGCAAAGGCCTTTTCAATCATTTGCATCCACAAAGTTCCTGCTGATAATGCATCTGCACTACCACCTATAATTCTTGGTACTGTTTTCTTCACACGAATGTAAACTGGCTTTGGCTTTTCTCCCTCTTTTGCACGATCCACATCATACAATCTTACCACTACGGTTCCATCTTCCATATCTTTCAGACAGCTTTTAATAAGGGCTGGATCTACATTTATAATGCCAGCGGTTCCTGCCATCATAAAGCAATTGGATACCATTCTTTGTTTTAAATCATTGACCACAGGTTCATGGGCAAATAAAGGAGTATCTTTCTGATTTGACCAATAGGTTCCCTTTGTGATGATAGCATTTCTTTTCATTCCCCTATTTTGTCCTTCATTTTCTATTTTCGAATCATGACACTCTAAAATACGGGCGCCTGCAGGAATCTCCAAAGTACCATCGGTCATTTCTTTAAAATACTTCTGCATATCTGTAAGAATCTGGGCAACCGGTCCTTCCTGCTGTTTACTTGCAGCCTTCTCCACAGCCTTCATGGCCTTCATAAGTCTGTCTCGCTCTTCTGTATATCCTACCGCGTAGCGTGTTCCTACTACATATTCGTTAATGGTTTTCGCCAGTTCCTTCTGTCCAAGATCATACAATTTCAGATTCATGTCTCGAAGTTCGTCTCTCTTTTTCTGAGACATTAAATCAGACTCTGTATTCATAGCCTCTTCTCTTGTAATTCTTGCATTTTTTTCATAAGGATGGGCCTGAGCAAGTCCCTTTTCTTCCTTTTTTGCTCTGTTTTTTAGGCGATCTTCATCATTGATCTGCTGGTCTTCTTTTGAGCGAAAGAGCTCTTTCCAGGCATCTAGATCCTTCTGGTGCATGACTGCCGGTTCATCTTTCTCTCCTAAAATGCTTCCATCTAGACGAACTCTGTTTTGCTCTACAAAAACAGTCAAGCGAGTCTTTAATAGGCTAATAAATGGTCTTAACTCTTCTAATGTATCTTTAAAGACTCCAGTGATAGCATCTCCTTCCCCATCTAAAAACTCGAAACTTTTGACCAAGGAATAATAATGATCAAATTTATCTCTAAGCATATTCCTTTCAAAGGCTTTTTCATGTAAAATCGTTCCTTGCGCCTCCATAAGACTCTGGAATGCTTTGGCTTCCAGTATTCCTTTTGCCTGCAGCTTTGCCTGCTCTTTCTGTTCCGCAGTTAGTTCCTTATCTTTATCTTTTTGTTCCTCTCTTAGTTTCTTTTCCTGCTCTTTTTCAAGGCGTTTTAAATCAAATTGTTGATTCACTTTATTAATATGTTTATGGGCAGAATAGGTAAGGGATGTGGCTTTATTTGTCAGCATCTTTGCTCTGTCAATGGCTGCATTTTTCTTTCTTGTTTTTTCTGAATATGCCTTACCAAAAACCGTCTTCTTCTCAGACATTTTTGCCACATCCTTCATATCTACCACTTTTTCTCTATAATCTATCGCAATATTTTCTTTTTGCTCATTTAGTACTTCCTCAATTTCCTCCTCTTCATCACGTTCAATTTCCTCAAAACCGTTTACTTCTTTTTTTACATCTACAAAGTCATCCTGCTTCCCTAGTCCTAGATCTTCTTTGCTCAGATCCATAAAATCATTTATAAAACTATTCTGTTGTGGCTGTGTATTAATCTCATTGTTTGCTTTTTTTTCTTTATCTTTAAAACTTGTTCCAAATCCTCCCATCTGATCTCATTTTCCTTTCCTATTCTCTGAAATATACTCCTACGCACTCGGTGGCCTTTTCTATATTCTCACCGGCAATCCTAAGATATAAATTCACCGCTTTTTCGTTGCTAAGTACCATTTCCACCTCTGTGTCCATAGGATACTGTTTGCATAAATCCTCCAAAGCTGCTGCTAACAAGGGCAAGGCTCTTGTTACGGCATGTTCTTTCACCTTGAAGTAATCTACACTGATTACCCCTTCTTGTTCTTTTAAAAGCAGCATGCCAGCCACCTTCATTTTGTTGATAATCACATAACTGAAGGGTTTGCTTCCCCTATAGTCGTCTATATGCTCTCCTAATTTTTTGAACATCCACTGGTCACAGATTGCTTTTTCTAAACCTTTTAATTCGCTGATCTTTGAATAGTTTCCAAGTTTTTTTGCTAATTGGAAAGGTTTTAACCGATCCCATATGGTTTGCAAATTACTCCGTCCAAGATCCATCTCCAGATAATCCACATCAAATCCATTGTATCTTAGGAAGGGCTGTAAGGTAATCCTCTCACCGTCATTTTCATAATTTACTATTAATTTGCTGCAAGCGACTTCCTCCATCTTTTCAAAAAGATAATCCATAAGCTCACTTCCCAGTCCCAATCTGCGATGTTCTGGGAAAATATAAATACTAAGAAGTCTCCATACAGTTTGATTTTCCTCCCAGCACACTGCTCCTGCCACCTGGTCCATAAAGGTGACACCTGCTCCATGATAATGAGGATTCCCTATCATGAACTCCACAAAAACTTCTTCCGGAATCGATCCTGCCCACTCTATTAAGTTCTCTTTATTTAAATCTGTGATTTCCATTGGCTTTTCATCCTTCCTGCTCTTTTATACGAAATCATTTCCTATGGTGGCTAATACTTTTTACTTTTCTAGAAAAGAAATGCTCTGCTTGCATGGCAGGTAAAATACAGCACCTGATTATTTTCACTGACCTTTCTTATTAAGTCCATTCCCTTTTCCAGTTTTTCTTCATCTAGGTTGCTAAAGGGATCATCCAAAACCAAAAGAGTAGACTCCTGTGGATACATGGCTTTTACCAAGGCCAGCCTATAGCACAAATCGATTAAGTCTTTATATCCCGAACTCATGCTTTCTTCAGGACGACTTGCCCCCTGCTCCTTAATACGGACCTGCCTTTTGGCATCAATATCGATGCTAATTGGGGAATCCTTAGTCAGCTGGGAAAAGTAGTCTTTTAAAGCCCCCTCTATTGGCGCTGCATATTTGGCATTTAAATTATTTTTTGCTACCTCCATATGTTCCATTGCTTTCTCAAGGATCTTCTTCTTCTCTGTAGAAGCTGCTTTTCTTTCTTTTAGGATGGCAATCCGCTCTTCACACTCACAGATTTCATTGTAGGAATCATTTAAATCATTCAACCTTTTATCCAAAATCATCCGTTGTTTTTCTAATTCAGTAATTTCATCTGATAATCTTTTATTGTCCTGGCTTAATTTTCTCAAGGCATCCTCTTCGATTTCCTGGGCAGGACTTAAGAGCTCTTCATAGTTTTCATGGTCTCTTTCAAAGCTTTCTTTTTTTGTCTTATTTTTTATATAAAGACCTTTGTGTATTTGATAGGATGACAAATGCTCTTTCATTTGGTCAAGTTGGCCTTCTGGATCTTTAGAAAGTGAAAATCCATAGGTTCCAAAAAAGGAAGCCAGCTTTTTCATGGAAGTCTCATACCGGCTCTTAGCTTGGCAGTAAGCCTTTCTTGTGACCCCATAGGATTCTAAGATCTTGGCATCTTCCATTATTTTATTTAAGTCCGAAAGAACATTTGACTCGCAATAAGGAAAACCATACCTAGCAAGAAAGTCTTTTATCTGGCTCTCCATATAAGAAAGTCGCTTCCCATCTTCCATGTTTGCCCTAATAGCCTGGTCTTTTCTCTCCAGTAGCTTCCGATAGCTTTCATACTGACTGGATAGATTGCGAAGACTATACTCTACAGAATCTGGATCATAATCTATTTGATACATGGACAAATACTTTCGTATTTGTCTTTCTATGTCTTCCATTCTGGATCTCACATCAGAAGCTTTGGCTGTCTCTTTTTCCTTCTTTTTCTTTTCTTTCAAAACCCCAAGGATTATTACTGCCACTCCAATAACAACCAAAAGCAGGCCAATCATCTTCACATTTGAAAGGGAAACTAACCAGAAAATCCCCATGGCTATGGCTAAAATTCCAACTAGAAAGCCTGTTTTCTTTCCTCCTTTGCCGGAGCTTTCCCTGACTTCCTCCCTCCTGTTTTTGATTGCTTCATGCTCCCTCCAAAGGGCGATCAGTTTCTGATTTTCTTTTTCTTTTACAGGATGCTCTTTAAACCTGGCCTCCTCCTGCTTTAATTGGTCTACCTCTGTTTTTGATAGACTTCTTTGCTGGATCCGATTTTTTATCTCTTCTCTTTCTCCACACCAAAAATTCTGAAAATTTCTAATCTGTCTTAAATCTTCCTGACAAAAATTTACTCCGTAATATTTTGTTTCTAGTTCCTTAAAGGCTTTAGAATCACTTTCAGAAAGGGAATGATCCTCCATCTTGGTATTCAATGCTTTTAAATTTCTGGCCTCTTCCATAAGGGCAGCTATTTCCCCTTGACTTGGAATTTCTCCCGGAAAATAGCTTCTTTCCTGGAGGTACTTTTCCTTGCTATCCTCATAAGAAGCCAGCAGGTTTTCATAGGCTTTCTTGTTTTTTTGGCGGTCTTGAACCTTTGCCACCTGGCTCATCTGCTGCTGAATCGAAGCTTCCTCTTTTTGCTTCTCCAAAATCCTTTCATGGCAAGCTTTCATTTCCTCTTCTGCATCCTGCATAGCCTTTTCGATTCCGGCTTTTCCCAAAACCTTATTCTTTAAATCATCTAATTCCCTTTTAATTTCTTTTAAGGGACCTCTTCTGTAGGTTCCGATCTCATCCTTTTGTTTTTCCAACTGCTTTATGGCCTGATCATGGTTTCCCAGATCATCAGCAGCCTCCACTAAATTACCAATCTTTGCATCGATATCTGTAAAAGAAGAATGGCTGTATTCATTCTGGGAAATAAAGAGGGTTCTGGCAAAGGACTCTCCGTTAATATCAAAGATTTCCTCTCCTATGGTTTCTGAATCAAAGTCCCTGGATTCTAACTTAGTGACAGCATCTATTAATTCAAAAGTATCTTTCTTTTTATCTTCCCCAAAAGTGCGGCTTAATTTATATTCCTTGCCTTCATGCTCAAACTGAAGGCTACCTCCATATACTCCACCTTGCCAAGGCATATATTTTAACCGCTCTCTTTTTGCCCTTAATTTTCCCTCATTTTCAAAGCCATAAAACATAACTTTAATAAATGCACCAAGAGTCGTTTTTCCAAAGCCATTGTCTTCCTTAATCACATTGAGGCCATCTTGGAATCGGTAATCATAATCCGATAAGATTCCAAAATTCTCAATATGCAAATTTCTTAACTTCATTTACACAGGCTCCTTTCCCATCAAGGCATCTAATCCATATTTTATGACTCTTTCCTTTTCTTCTTCTGTTAAGGTGTCATCCTTTTGTACAGACCGAACAAATTCTCCCTTTAAAGATTGATCTTTTTCAAAACTCTTGTAGTCAATTTTAATGGCATATTTACTCTTGATTTTCAGCAGGTAAAAGTTGTCTTTAAAATGGGATTGAATCAAATTCTCGTCTATTGTCACATCCAGGTCAATAGCCCCTCTTAAAATAAGTTCTACTAGGCTGCCTTCCTGGCAATCTAAAGTACAGAGGAAATCCTCTATAAGCTTTATAGCAGAAAGGGTATCTTCTGCTGCAGAAATATCCACTTCTTCATGGTAGATTCTTCGCTTGGCAAAGGGCACAAAGGTCCTGGTATACTCATGGTTTTCTTCATCAATATCAAGAACCACAAAACCATGGCCTCCTGCTTCGTCAAATCCCCGTCCTTCTAAACATCCGCTATAGCAATATACTCCTCTCATGTCTAAGCTTGCTTCTTTGTAAGCATGAATATGTCCCAGGGCAAGATAGTCAATATTTTTTTCTTTTAAAGAATTCAAATTAATAATTTCCGCGTCATTCTTCCCATCTGTCTTGGATTCCTGGCCGTGCATCACTACTATGTTAAAATCCTCATCTTGAAGATTCAGAGTGTCATAAATATAGCTTTTATTATTCTTATTTAATTCCGTGCCTGTGATTTTAATCTTCTTGCTTTCCGGCAATAGATAGGATGTCCATTCCGATTCACAAAAGAGGTGTAAATTCTCTGGAACCCTCTCAAAACCACTATTTCCATCATGATTTCCCTTTACATAATAAACAGAAATCTCCGGATAGCCTTCGACTAGTTTTACAACATGTTGTTTTAAGTTTTTAATCCCCTGATTCTTATCAAAAAGGTCTCCTGCGATCACTATGGCTCCTATGCCGTGTTCTTTCCCATAGGAAAAGACCTGTGTGAAACTGGTAAAAATCTCAGCATTTCTTTCTTTCGCTTTTTTTGAATCGAAATTTGCAGTAAGGGATGACCCCAAATGAATGTCTGCGCAGTGTATTATTTTCATAAATAAATCCTATCTATTTTTATTTTTTTACTATAATTCTAGGATACACAAAAAGTCGTAAAATTCAAATCGAATTTTACGACTTTTATGAATCTATTTAAGCCCTCATTCAAAGAAGTACTTTCATTTTACCAGCTTCTAGCCTTCTTAGAATCCTGTTAGTCTAAAGAACATTAATTCATTGGCTGAATCATCCTCTCGCCTCTGAGTTAGCAAAATCCAAAGAGACCCGTCATCCAAAAGCTGCATGTCTTCTAACCATGGATATCTGCAGCCCAATAGGTCACTTGTGGAAATAGTTCCTATATGGGTTCCATCCTTTGCCCAGAAGTGAATTTTTCTCATATTTCCATCGATAGCCACAAATCCATTCTCTGTTTCAGCCATGCCAGTAATGTAGCCGATCTTATCTGGATCACTGCTTTCTGTCCCCCCTAATTCCAAGAGCTGATTCCCATCATAGTCATAGATGATAATTTTATTATTACCATCTTCAGCAGCTATAGGACCTGCAACCATGATATGACTATCTGTAATTTGCAGGTCATCTACCATTCGGAAGGGACCTTGTCGTTCATCGTCTTTGTTAAGTCCAGTCAGAATCCAAGGTTCAGCCACGAAATTTCCATCCTGGCTTTTAACCTTTTGCGTATCACTGTTTACCCAAAAGCTAATTCCCCACTCTCCAGAAGAATGCATATTTAAAAATCCTTTTACTGTTGTCTGAAAGGCCTGTTTTCCATCTTTCATCCCAATCACCTGATTAATTCCCGGTGAAAGATACAGCATCCCACTCTTATCTATGGAAATATATTCATAATCCCTGTCTAGTTCCATAGAAGAAACATAGCTAAGGCCATCCTCCGAGTACTGGTAGGTGTCCAGTTTATCCTCCAAGGAATGGAAAATTTGATCCCCCTCTTTGGCAAACTGATGCTTCATAATCTGCATCACTCCCTGGGGCTCCTCAAAAGGAATATATTCAGGAACAATGGTATAACTTCCTACCATTTGCTCTGCAGGTTCCGGCTCAAAAGCTGTGCCCTCCCAAGGCCATGGGGAGTCTTCTAATCCCTTATCCTCTAATTCTAATATAACCCCCTCTAGGAGTTCCTTAACTGAATCATCCAGCTCTCCCTTTTCTATTTCAACAGTATAAGTAATGCCGGAAGGTTCGTGGCGGTACTTGTAGGCAGTCTGTCCATAACCATCCTCTGGCAGCTTTGTATAGTCTGCATTACCAATTTCCATGATATCCATATCCCCATTTGCATAGCTTTCAAGGTCAATATCTCTAGATTCTAAATCTTTATGGAAACTATAGCCATCCTGGTCCTCGGCTCTTACTTCAATGCTATGACTAGAATTATCACTTTCTTCTCCGTCGAAGAAATATACATAAGAGTACCCCTCCTCTGTGCTCAAAGCTTCCTCGTTATATTTCCAATCACTGGGATAATATACTTTAAAGAGGCTGCACTCAAAGTTTTCTCTGTCTTTAAATTTTTCCTTGTAATCAATCTGGTCTGTTTCTTTCGCTGCTTCTGTTTCTTTTTTGTCTTCTTTTGGTCCATCGGTTTTTTTCGATCCACAGGCCGCCAACAAGGCAAGGCCCATAATTATAGCAAGCAAATAGGCTCTCTTTTTCATAGTCCTTCACCGCCTTCCGTACTTTCGCCTTCCTCCTCTGTGACTGAAACATCCTGATTCATAGCATCCGTTCCTTCTTTTGCAAAAACCATTTTCACCCCTGAACCCAACATATCATCAAAGGTAATGGTATCTTCTCCTATGGTTCCTACCATCTCTTCTCCTTCAATTTTCAGGATGAACTGATCTCCGTCTACGATCCATTTGCCAGTTCCAGTCGTTTCTCCTGCGGTAAAGACAACTTTTCCATTATTTTTTACTTCAAACTCAAAGTCTCCTCCAAAAACTTCCTCTACACTTACAGTAATTCCCCACATTTCTCCTGTGATTCCCACCCATTTTCCTGCACAGGGGCTTTCCTCCACGCTGCTGCATCCTGTCATGATCAGCACAGCAAAAATGAGAACTACTGTAAAGATTCTTCTGCTCTTCCTCTTCATAGACCTTTCCTCCTTTCTTACTTCATTCGGCGTCCTTCATTCAAAAAGTTGTAATAGCCGCCATTATCCATTCACTGTATAATTTGATACTATTATTTTTCTTTGTTTTCCACACTCCCCATATGGGTAGGCCGCTTCTAAAAGCAGAAAAAATCCCACTGCCTTTTTCCGTAAAGCAGTGGGATTCTCAACCTTTTGTCAGAGCACATGGACCCTCAATGTTAAAATCCGTTAATAATTAAATTTTTCTTTGTGACAGCTACTGCCAACTTAGTCTTAGAATCAAAATTTGTCTTCTGCAGCATATTTTTTATATGCCATTTTACAGTCTCCGGGGAAATGGACAAGCGCTCTGCAATTTGCTTATAGGATTCTCCTTCTACCACCAACCGCAAAACTGCCAGTTCTCCCGGAGTAAATTCACAGCTTTTTGCCGTTCCGATCATGACAATCGGCGTCCCATCCGGATACACACTCTCCCCCTCCATGGTTCGGTCCATAACTGCAAGCAGTTCTTCCTTGCTAGCATCCTTGTACCAAAAGCTTTCTACTCCCGCCTCTCTGGCCCGATCCAGGAAACTACACTCCACCATGGAAGTCACTATAATTATTTTGATCTGGGGCATACTTTTTTTTATCTGTTCTGCCGCCAGCAAACCGCTCTCATCATTTTCTGTACAAACATCCATCAAAATAAGATCACATCCAATTTGCCTACAGACCTTCTCTGCCATGGATGCATTAGAAATCGAAGCAGCCAAACAATATTTTTCGCTGGCCTGAATATAATTTTCCATATCCTCCCTTGCCATTCTCTGGTCTTCTACAATCAGCACACGAATCATTCTGCCACCTCCTTTGGAAATATAATGGTCATAGAAAATTCCGGCATTCCACAGACTTTCAATGTGCCTCCAACAGCTTCCACCTTCTTTTTTATTCCAAATAAGCCTCCCCCTTCTTTGATCTTTCTTACCGCCTTATGCCCATCATCTGTGATTTTACATATCCATTCCCGATGCCTTTCTTCTAGTTTCACATATAATTTCTTGGCCTCTCCATGTTTTACACAATTAGAAAGAGCCTCCAAAAGTATCTCATCCATAACTTGTACAAGGTGGGTTTCCTGCCATTTTCTCCCTGCATCTTCCTCATAAATATAAAAGACTTCTACCCCCAGGGCCCCAGCTCTTTCCCTCACCAAGCCCTGGCTTTCCTCTCTCTCCATAGATTCATTGTCTTTATTTATTAAATGCAAAGTCTGTTTCCATTGAATAAGAAAATCATCCTCGTCCCCTTCAGACTCTCCCATCAGCATTCGTTTGGCCCGCAAAACACTGTAACCTAACTTATCATGAATACGCATCTTCATTCTTAGAGTTTCTTCTTCTCTTGTTAATTTCGCTACGTTTCTTGAAAGTTCTTTCATAGCAGTGGCCATCTCTTGAAGTTTCTGATTTTCCTGCTCCAATAAAAGCTTACTTCGGTATAATTCTGATACCTCTGAGGCAAGAAACTGATGGTATTTTTCTTCATCTACTGTGACAGCCTCCTCCGAGATTTTCCAGATACTTCCATCTTTAAAGCAGTAGACCCCAAAATTTGAATCATAAACAGCCTGGGAAGGAAAAGGGTTTCTTAAAGCCGCCTTTAGTTCTATATCATTTTGAATATCCCTACCTGCTAAAGTTCGGCATATTCCATACATTCTTCGATTCATTAATTTGGGCATTCCATTTTTATCAAAAAATCCTATTCCCGTAGGCAAGTTATCCAAACTCTCCTGTATTGCATTCTCCCTTAAACGGGTCTTTCGATCCTTATAAATTTCATAGATTTGTATTTCTGTAAAAATCAATCCTAAAATCACCATTCCAACTAAAACCATAAAAGGTAATCTCACTATTATAGGAATAACCTGATCTCCCTGAAAAATTCGTCGTCCCACACACAGACCGGAAGTTACGAAAAAATAGGCCACAAACAGAATACCTTTTGCCATCATACTGTTTTTCTCTTTTCTTCCATTGCCCTCATAAATCAAAAAAAACAGGTATAGTAGGGTCAGGAAAATAAATGCCCAAATGATAAGGGTTCTTCCTTGAGGTGAGCAATCAATAAATGATTTCATCATGTCTCATGCCCCCTTTCCAAGATAGCGAAAGGAGATAGGAACCATCAAAATCTCTTTCTACATATGCTCCGAATTCTTTCGCTATAGTTTGTAAATCGCTTTGGCATTCCACGGTCATGGATATTTGAATGTCTTGATCTTTGGCTTTTAAATATACGGCAATTGCCTGTAAATCCTCCAAAGTCTCCTCTATGATTTTCTCAAAAAAAACATAAATTTCCATGGCAAGTTCACTTTGGATTTGGTCCAAAGTGGTGAAAAAACTTGCTTCCACACAACTAAATTTTAAATTTTGTACAGATTCCTCAAAACATAACTCCAACTCTCTTATAGGCAAAATCGATTTTTCCTCTCCAAGGAGAATCAAATTGCTGCACCTTTTTATATAGGTGCCTGTCACAACAATTTTTCCTAAAATCTTTTTTCTTTCCTTTTCATTCTCCGCATCAAAATATTCGTCAATGTATTTTGTCAAAATCTCACTCTGCCCTGCAGTTTTCCTTTGTATCTTGTCATAAAGCTGATTTTTTATAGCTAGTTTTTCTACCTGTTTTTGCATCCTTAGGTTTTCTTCTTGAATTAGATTGGCGTCCCTTAATTCCTCCCTGCGATCTTCTAGATCTCTTAAAACTTTTTGTAATTGATCCAAACTCTCCTTCCACAAGACATAGCCACCCCAAATGGGTTTTCCTGACAAACGAATTCCATTTTCTAACATTAGCGATTTTTCTACTGCTTCTCCCACCATCTGAGATGAAATTTCTTCTGCATTTTTTGCCCTGTAACAGCATTTTCCCGTAGCATCTACAATCTGTGCCGAAATCGTTGATGCTTCGAAAAGCTTAGAATACCCGGTATTCGAAGGAATCAGTCCACACTGAATACAGCTTTCTATGACACAAGCACATAAGAGGCAAAAAACTGCAGTCATATCATCGGAAAGCAATTTCCAAAAAGAGAGATTTAGACAGTAGGAAATTCCATAGAAAATTGCCATGCCATAAGCACAAAAAGGCAGGATCAACAACTTTTTATTCTTAACAACCCTGCACCTGAAAAAAATAATTATCAGAGAAACCAAAGCACAGCAAACATCCCAGATAAAAATCAAATAATATGCCGGGCCGTAGCCATATACTCCTACTTCATAGGATGCTACCCTATCTAGTTGCCCCTCAGGAAACACAAAAACCAAATGATGAAGATCATTGGTCAATACAATTCCCATTAATAGCAAAGAGGGAATAATTAAAAATCTTAGTTTTCTCGGCAATTTATAATTTTCTGGCTGCCGCATATAAAAAGCCAAATAAAGAAGGGCCGCCGGAATCACTTGCATGGGAATATAATAGAAATACCAGGCATAACGCAAAGCCCCTGGCATTTCATGGGGGATTTCAAACTTACATACCCGGATAAAGATCCAAAAAACCATCATGGCCGCAACCACCATGAGACAAGACCGTACTTCTTTATGAATAATCCGCTTTTGAAAAGAAATTCCCCAGGCTGAATATATCCCCATATAAATATATGGTCTCATAAGAAAACAAATAGACTCCAAATAGGGATCTGAAGGAAATGCATAGCGCAGCAAAACAGCCACTAATACACACAAGATCACACATCCGGCATATAGGGTTAATTTTCGCTTTTCTGTCACTTTCTCCATCCCTCCTTAAGGGTTTGAATAAGATCACACTACTACCTATATTTATTATAAGCTATCTTTAGGCACAGGCATAGTATCTCCTTGTTTTTCACTTGTTGTTTCAAAAAAATAACTTTTTTTCTCAAACTCTTATTTTAATTTTCGATAATAGCAATAGAACATAGGAGCTGTGGTACATACCGCTATGGTATCTGCAATAGGTTCCGCCAGATAAACTCCCATTACCGAACCGGACAAAACATTTGGCAGGATAAATATCAAGGGAATCAGTATAATAATTTTTCTCCAAATCGTAAGAAAGATTGCTTTTTTTGCCTGATCTAAGGCCACAAAGCTATACTGGCAGGCAACCTGGACTCCATAGATTAGTAACATTGCCAGGTATACCCGCATGGTTTTTCCTGTATAGGCAATAAGCTCTGTATCTGCTGTAAAAATAGCTGCTACTCTTGTTGGAAGGCTCATGCATACCAGCCAGATTAGAAAAGACCCACTGACGCAACATAACAATAACAACCGAAAAGTTTTCTTTACCCTGAGGATATTATCTGCCCCAAGATTATAACTTAAGAGGGGTTGAGCTCCCTGAACCAAGCCTGGAAGCAGAAGCATTACAAACTGCATAATACTATTTAGGATACTCATAGAAGCCACAGCCATATCCCCACCATGTTTTTGCAGGGAGGTATTAAAACTGATGGCTACCATATTCTCCGTCAGCTGCATAAGAGCCGGAGAGGCACCTAATAAAATACAAGGTAATAGCAAAGATCCCTCATAGCGAATATATTTGAAACGAAGATTCAACTGACTTTCCGGTTTTGTGAGATAATAAATTACAAATCCAGTGGATACTCCTTCTGCGATTACAGTCGCAAGGGCTGCTCCCTGTACTCCCATACCAAATCCATTCATAAACAATGCATCCAGCATAATGTTAGTAACCGCTCCAACAGCCACATTGGCCATACTGATCAGAGTTTTTCCCTGGGCTGTTACAAAGGCATTTAAGCCTAAGGTTAATTGCTCAAATACCGTTCCCAAGCAATAGATATCCATATAATTCTTGGCATAGACTATTGTGTCTTCACTAGCCCCAAAGACTCTCAAAATAGGTTCCCCAAAGACCAACATAATCCCTGTCAGCACAATGGAAAGAACAATCAGCATCCAGGTACAACTTCCCATGACACGCTCCGCCTCCTCATTGTCCCCTTTCCCCATGTAAATAGAAGCCTTAGGGGCCCCACCCATACTTACTAAGGCTGCAAAAGCAGAGATTGCCAGGATGATGGGAGTAGTTACTCCAACTCCTGCCAAAGCCTGCTTTCCCACTCCCGGAATATGGCCAATAAACATCTTATCTACCAAATTATACAAAATATTGATTAGCTGTGCTGCCACTGCCGGAAGAGCTAGTTTAACAAAAGCTTTTGGCACAGGCATACCACTAAGTAGTTCATTATCTTTTTCCGCTTTCATAGATTCTCCCATTTCTATACACCGGATTTTTCCCTTCCCCAAAGGAAAGATGTCCCAATCTGTTTCTTATATATACATATTAGTCCTTTTGCCAGTCTATGTAAGACATTATGAAATTAATTAGCTACTATAAATTTTAAAGTTACTTTCAAACAAGCATCAATCTCTCCTGATAGCCGGCGGTGCCATATTTTTCCAGCATCCTTGCCACCGGTTTTAGGTCTTCATCCCTTATTCGGTCTAGGATCTTCATTCGCTTTGGAGAGATTGTTTCCTCTGACCTGCACTTCACATAATCCTCTACTTTCATATGCCAATAGTCAAATTTTCCTTTGTAGTATTGCCTTAATTTCTGGGCGATTAGCATACCTTCCGGATCCAAATCTCCTGCATAGTAGATCCTAGTTCCCGATTTTTCTAACAAATCTAATACTACAAGGCCAGCAAGCCTTGGCTGTCCATTCATACACATATAGGCTTTGTTTCTTTCATCACCTTTTCCACAAAGCACTGCAAAAACCGAAGGATTCTCCACAATATAAATCTCATTTTGTGGACATAGAAGGGCCTCCCATTCCATAATAACCCCAAGAGGAACCTGGACAATATGGCCTTCTTTTTCAAATCCTTCCATGCCTTTGTGCAAACTTCCGTCTTTTTTTACCGCCTGCACATGGTATAGCATGGCATAGTTTGAAATATCATCCAGCATGATTCCCGCCATAAGGTAACTTTTTTGACGTTTATAAGCCGGAAAGATTTCCGATGTTTCTATCTCAACCTCTCTGACCTTCAAATCCATCTGAATGATCTGATACAAAAAATTCCCTTCTGTAGTTCCATGATCAAAGGCATGGGGATTTCCTGTCATCATGGCAGCAAATACGGCAAGATATAATTTTTCCTTCCATCGATAGGGCAGATGATTATAAATCTCCGCTCCAAAACATAAGGTCCGCTTCCATTCTTGAAGGTCTTGATTCTCCCGGTCTTTTACTAGCTCCTTCAAATCTTCCATTACGATTTCTACTGGCGTACCTTTATATTTCGTGTGGAAATCATTCCAAATCCCTTGCTTTTCCTGGTCTCTTAGTCTTCTTTGTTCCTGTTTTCCCAGTAAAGGTTCCTGAAAAAAATTCTCCAAGAGTTCTTCCGGTGTAATCCCGCCAAACTTGCTTGCTTCTAAAGCCTGACAAAATTTTTCTGCAGACACGGTCACACTTTTTTGACTGTGAAATGATTTGCAAAAAAAGCCTTCTAGCTCCTCAATGTCTTGGGTCTTCAAATTTTTTAAAACAATCTTACCGCCAAATCTTCCATAAGAACTATATTTTTCCTGAAAGCCTTTTAGAAGTTTCTTCCAAACCGGACTCTGCCTAAAATATGCCAGGCATTCTTTTTTTATTTTTTCAGATTCCTGCTGCCTGCTCAATCTCCCTACCTCTTTGTTCTACTTCCTCTTCCTCTTCTAGAAGCTCCTTCTTATTTCCATTCCACAAATAGGACATTACCGTAACAAATTTCGCATTTTCCGGACGAATCAGCTGATAAATTGCCAAGGCATCCAAGGTGTCACAGTCTCCCCACAGGACCTGAGAGTTGATGATGAAATCAAACTCAAATTCTGTCATCAAGCGGAACATATCACGGATGTTTTTATTGTCCACTCCCGCAAAGGCTTCATCTAAGGAAATCAATCTCGGAGCATCTTGTCTGCCGCCCTGATACTTTGCCACCACCGCAGAAAACAGGGGCACATACATAGACATGGCCTTTTCACCACCACTGAAAGTTCCAAAAACACTATTGGTCAGCTCCTTTTGACGCTCCCCATTCTTTTGTGAGAACAACTGAAATTCAAACCATTTACGATAATCTAAAGTTTCTTTCATAATCTGGTAGAAGGATACCATTCCGGCGCTATCCCTTGCATTTCTTCTAGCCTCCGCTACCTTTGACCGGAAATGAGCGGAAAGCCTAGCAGCCTCCTCCTCATTCATCAAACGATAATCTTTCTTCAGAAGTTCCACCAGTTCTTTTGTATCCAACTGATCTTCCTGCTCTGCCGTCTTACTTCTCCATCTAAGACTTAACCTTAATCCACTAGATGTATTCATGCTGTTCATAAGAGTATTCATTTTCTGTACCCAGGTATTAGAAGAATTAATTTTTCCGCGGATCTTGCGGCTTACCGTGTTGGCAAGAATATCTTCAAACAGCTCTCTGTCTCCATCTTTAATTAGATTTTCAAGTTCTTCAATATCCTCCGTTAAATGCGTCAGCAGACTGGAAAATGATATTTTTACTCCCTGGTATCTGGCAGAAATATCCAGTCGTTTTGCCGGAAATTCTGCATGCTCTACTTCCGTAAACAATTCATTCTGGGTCAGATGATAATCTGTCAAAAATCCCCTGTTTTCAAAATATACCTTGTTAAGATCCCGGATCAGGCTGTCTTTGTCCACAGTCTTCACATCCGACTCCAAATAACTGCGGATATGCCTTGCATCCTCCGGGATGGTCTCAGGAATTTCCACATAATGCAAATTCCATTCCTGTTCATAGCATTCCGAAAAATAGGTTCTCTTCTGATCATATTCTTCCATTTTCTTCCTGGAATTTTCCAGGTCCAACATCAAATGCCCAACCTCATCCTCCTCATGGGTCTGCTGACTTACGCACACTCGCAGACGTTCCGGATAGGCCCCAAGCCATTGCAGGCAGGTATCTAACCGGTCCTTAATCTCTTCATAATCAGTGAGACGAAGTTGTTCCCTAATAGAATTTAATTCTTCTGTCTTTTTCCGGATTTCCTTTTGAATCTCCTGAAGATCATAGCGAATCTGATCTAAATCTGCCTCTAGATCCTCCAGATGGTCTCTTCGTTCTTTTAAGTATTCCAAACTTCTAAGAAACATTTCATGGCTTGCCATGAGACTAATTAGGTGCTTTCCATATTCTTCTGCAGCATCTTTTGCCTTCTTAAAGGCCTCATAAGAGCAGGTTAAATACAAGGATTCCGCAATTTCCAGAACCTGCTTTTTCATTTCTTTTAATTTATCCGACAAGTCTTTAATTTGTTTTTCCAGCTTATGACTTTCTGCCTGAACCTGCTCCCATGCTACTTCCTGGGCTCTCATCATTCCAAGAGCTTCTCTCATATCTGTATCTTTAGGGAGCGTTTCATATTCTTGTTTAAGAATCTCCTTTTTAGCGGAAAGTTCTTCATAGACTTCATTTAATTGCTGCAAGTAATTTTCCAGATCCTGAATCTTTTGTCTACACTCTTTAATCTTTGCCTGTCTCTGCTTTTCTCTGGCTTTTGTTCCTAAAAATCCTGCCTCATAGTCTCCTGTTATTGTTCCAGCCAGCACTCCCATCTGATAGGTTCCATCAGCCCCAACAGTCATCATACTTTCCCGGTCATATGCGATACTTCCAAGAATTCCCGTCAATCTTTGGTTGGAAAAAATATCATTGACCTCTTCATTTAATTCCAGTACATCCAGCAGGCTTACCTCCGGATGCAAATTTTTCTGACCGCTGCTACACACAAAAAGATAGCGATCCTCGCAGCCTTCTTCAAATTTAAGAACCTGCTCTTTGTACTGCTCATCTATGATCAGGGCATCCAATATTCCCATCTTAAGTAGGGCTTCTTCCAAACGATTGCAAGCCTCTTCACTTAGACTATCCCCAAACTCTATCACTTTATAAAATTCCTGATAAGGAATCTTATGTTCATCCAGGCGCTTCCGGTTACGAAGGACTGCTTCCGCGCGGTCTGGTTTGGGCTCCTTTTGATTCTCCCACTCACTTAAGTCTCTTTGTACTTCTTCTAACTCTTTTTGGGCACTTTCTTTCTCTGTCTGGTTAGTAGAAAGTTTAGATTCAATATCCGTATTTTTCTTAATCCATACTTCTGAGATTTTCTGTCGAACCATGGCAAAATCCGAAGTCTCCTGGTAACTTTCTGCAAATTCACTAAGTTCCCTTAATAAATCCTTTTCTAGAATCAGCTGCCTATTTTCCCCATTCCATCGATAAAGAGATTCCATAGCATCTGACAGCCATTTTAAAGGAATCTCCCTGATTCTAGGTTCCAGCACCGGTAGCCTGTCAAAGCAAATCTTCCCATCTACTTCCAGAGCCCTGAGTTTCTCAATTTCTTCCTTCTGCTTTTGAAGAAGTTTTCGCCTTGTTTCCTGCTTCTGCAGGGCCGACTCTTTAATACTGCTTCTCTTTGACTTTTCCCTGTAGGTACGTACCCTTGGCTTTAAGGTCACTTCCATGGGTCCTTCTTCGTACACTCCAATGTTCATACTGTCAGTTTCACGGATCATCTCCCCTGCCAGATGTCCAGGGCGCTCCATCCCAAATATCATTGCAGACAACTTATGAGCCTCTTCCATATCCTTGCATCGCAAAAATATTTCTGCCACCTTCCGATACTCCTCTTTCCTGTTTGCTCCTAAGGCATTCTTTTCACTTAGTTGGGCCGCATATCTTGTAATCCTACGTATAATCTCATTGGTGGCATCAAAAAGCTTTCCAGCCTCATTTTCTTGGCCGTCATTTCCCACAAACCAGTTATAGATACTTTCATATCGTCCCTGTATTTTCTCTTGGATCATGTCTTTTGTGACTTCCCCATCCATTCGAGGAATGGACAGTTCATACTCCACCACTTTTTCAAATACCTGCGTTTTTGTCTCATCAGTTAGCAGTCTTAAATTTTCTTCAATTACCCCTACATTCTTTTGAAGTCCCTTAATGAAACTTCGCAGGTACTCAATCAAACGATCCTTAAATACTAAAAACTCTTTTGTGTGCATCATTTCCTCCGCCCGCACACTGTTTAAATCTCGGATGTAATCCTGATAATTCTGATTCAAGCGCACAAAATCATTATTCAAATCTGTCCACCAGGTGTAAACCTGACTCTTATCTTTCCCTGCCATTTCAGGAAACAAGTCTACATTCTTCCTGATCCGTTCCAAAAGGGTAGGCTCTAGGGAAGCATTTTCAACCAGCAAGTTCTCTAACCGGATGACCAGACGCTCAATCTCAACGCTATATTCTGTCATTTGGTATCGATACTTTTTGTTTTTAAATTCTTCGATGGTTGTAACGTTTTTTGTATCCTGAATGGTATTTAGATTCTTCCATTCTGTCAGCATAGCAAGGTCCTGCTGACACTGTTCTAGTCTGTAGTCCGAAAAAAATGGATCCTGTATCATTTCTTCATAAACTTCTTCCTGATACAGCCAGTATTTTAGTTTTTCATAATTCTCGAAAAAAATCCGCATAATACAGCGATATCTACTGACATTGTCCGCATTAAGATACTTTGCTTCTGTCAGTGATTTTGTTAATTTATCTGATACCTGCATAGAACTTCTCCTTTTGATTCAGTTATTTCAGTATATCATAATCAGAGTCATTACTTTCCTGAAATGGTTCTAGGTACTCAAGAAATTTTTCCACTGCCGGTGTCAAATGCTTTCTATTTTTCATAGCAAGTCCAACAGACCGATAATATGGCTCTTCCAGGGCCCGGATTTCCATCTGATAGGGAACTCGTTTTAAAATCAACCCCGGAAGGATCCCAATTCCCATTCCTTTTTCCACCATGGCCATAATGGCAAAGTCCTCCCAGGTTGTAAACCGAATATCAGGATGCACATGATAACGCTCCAGCAAATCCGATACTTCCGTTTTTCCACCATGCTCCAACAACAAAAAAGGCTGCTGGTTTAAATCACCAATGGCCACCCGATCCTTGTAGGCGAGGGGATGCCCTACTGGCAAAACCACCTTATATTCATCTTTTTTTAGGGGAATCGTATCAAATTTGTTTTCAGTGGGAAGCCGCAAAAATCCGCAATCCACCCGCCCTACATCAATCCAATGTTCTACTTCTTCATAGTCCCCTAAAAGCAGTTCATACTCAATTCCCGGATAATCTTTTTGTAGTTTAGAAAAAAGCTCCGGCAGCCAGTTAATTGCCACACTAGAAAAGGTTCCAATACGAACCAGGCCAGTTTCCAGGCCTTTTAACTTATGGATCTGCTCCTCCAGTTCCCTGTGTTCATTTAGAACCTTACGAATAGTAGGTAAAATCTGTTCTCCCGCTGAAGTTAGGCTGACACCTTTTTTGCTGCGCTCCAGCAAAGTCATGCCCCATTCCTTTTCTAGGTCTCCAATCATCTTGCTGACGGAGGACTGGGCATAATCAAGCTCCTGAGCTGCCTTGGTAATATTTCCTTTTTCCACAGTTTTTACGAAGGCCAGGTATTTAAGCAAAGGGGTTTCCGGTTTATCCATCTTATCCATTTCATCCATTCCTTTCTTCGATATATTGCATTCATAATATTCGCTTTTTATATTTTACCCCCAGCTATACAATATTGCAATAAGACAAAGGAGGTAGCCTCATGAATTTTAAATCTTCAACTATTGATATGCTACAGGGACCACTCACGAAAAAACTACTTTTATTTACCCTTCCCATTGCCCTAAGCAGCATGCTTCAACAGCTATTTAGCGCTGCTGACACTGCAGTTGTTGGTTCTTTCGGAAATCAAAATGCCCTGGCTGCAGTGGGAACCAATACAGAAATCGTGGCCCTGATTGTCACTGTATCCTCCGGATTATCCATTGGAGCAAATGTATTGGTTGCAAATTTAATTGGCAAAGGGGACCAAAAGGATATTCCCAAAGTGATTAGCACCACCATGATTATGTCGATCCTCATAGGTTTGATTGGTCTGGCTTTGGGGCAGATAATTGCCAATCCTCTGCTCCGATTTATTCATGCCCCTGAGGCCATCCTGCAGGATGCAAGCCTTTATCTTCGAATTTATCTACTTGGCTATCCCTTCCTTTTGCTATATGATTTTGCTTCTGCCATTCTCAGAGCCAAAGGAGATAGCCGCTATCCCTTTATAGCCCTGGTATTTTCAGGCGTCTTTAATGTAGGGCTCAATTTATTTTTTGTTGTAATCTTCCGCATGGGTGTTGCGGGAGTTTCCATTGCAACAGATCTTTCCAATCTGTTGGCCGCTTCCATTGTACTAAGGCGGCTTTTTAAAGAAAATACTTTTTCCCATAAAAATAAGCAGGCCCTTTTTTCTTCTCAAATTTCATTAGAAATTTTAAAAGTGGGACTGCCCTCTGCCATTCAGGGTGCAGTATTTTGTTTCGCAAATATTTTTGTTCAAGCCTCAGTGAATAGCTTCGGTGAGACTGCCATTGCAGGCAGCACTGTTGCTATGAATTTCGAATATTTTACCTATTATATTATTACTGCCTTTGGACAGACAGCAACCACCTTCACCGGCCAAAATCACGCCGCCGACCAAAAAAAACGCTGTAAAAAAATATTATGGTTAAGCTTACTCCTCTCAACCATTTGTAGCTCTATCCCTATTTACTTGGTCCTTATATTTCGCTACTTTTTCGCTGGTCTCTTCACACCAAACCCTGCCGTTATTGAAAGTGCTGTTATCCGAATTTTATGTATCCTTGCTTTCGAGCCAATCTGCAATCTATATGAAATACCTGCAGGGGCCCTTCGGGGAAGTGGCCACGCCCTATACCCAGCCCTTAGCACCATGGTTGGAACCTGCGCTTTTCGGATTATTTGGATCTGCACCATTTTTCCATCCAATCACACTCTGCCCATGCTGTTTCATGCCTTTCCGCTTTCCTGGTGTCTGACAATTATCCTTGTTAATTTGGGTTTCTTAGTGATACGCCTTCTAGATCAGAAGAGCTAAATCAAGGCTTTTAGTGTCCTCTACATCGAGGGCATTAAAACCTTCCTATTTTTGTAGCCCAGACAGATCCACCTGATATATTAATTTTTCCGGCACTGCCTCTGGCTTGTAAAACATTACCATATACCAAGGCAGGTACTCTACCTCATCTTGCATCTCAATATTCCCCTTACAAAATACAAGTTTTTGTCCAAACTTCCAGTTTTCAACATTTGAAATCTTCTTCAAAGCAGAATGTTTCCTGTAATCATTCCCAGATTTAATCTCCAACAAATCTATTTTTAATCCATTTTGAATTACAAAATCCAATTCTCCATATTTCTTTGACTCAAAGTAATTTAAAGAAAATCCATTGCATTTTACGGCCTGCGCAAAGATATTTTCCAGAATACTTCCCATATTCACTTCCATATTTCCCTGAAGCAACTCAAACTGTATATTTTCCATACAGGCTGCACAAAGCAAACCTGTATCGCCCATAAATAATTTGAACAAATTTCTTTTCTCATTCAATTGCAAAGGTGGCTGAGGTTCTGTCACATTATAAGAAGGCAGGGCAACACCGGCATCGCTCAACCAGAGAAAGGCATTTTCATAACGATTCATTCTCCCATTTTCATCGATCCTGGTTAATATAAATCTTCTATTTTTATCGTCCAGTTGAGCAGGAATGCTATCAAAGATTGCTTTTACTTTTATCTTCTCATTGTTTTCTGCATATTTGGAAATATCTAATCTATATAGCTCCAATATTTCTCTTTGAGTTTGAATTACTTTTCCAATGTCGTGAGTGTCGACATAGGTCTGTACAACATCGGGCATTCCTCCCACAACAATATAGGTAAAAAATAGCTTCAGCATGGTCTCATGAATCGCCTCTGGCACTGCTTCTTTCCTCTGATAGCACTGCTTTAACAATTCAAAGGTAGACTCCTGCACTCCATTTGCACTAGCATATTCCTCAAAACTCATGGGATACATGTAAATAATCTCTTCAAAACCAACTGCATAGGAAGGAACTTCTTTGCATTTTACTCCAAGCAAAGAAACAGATTCAATATAATCAAACCTTCCATCTTCCACCAGAAACTTAATCGCACATCTTGCATTCGGGCATTCCTGTATCTCATCTAAAAAAATCAAGGTCTTCCCAGATTCTAATTTCTGTCTTTTAAATGCTGTGATATTTTCAATAATTGTATTCGCATCCAGTTTTCCATCGAAAATTCGTTCTGCACCTTTATCCAAAATAAAGTTTATTTCTACAAAATTCTCATAATTTTCCTTTGCGAATTCCCGTATAATCGTTGTTTTTCCGATTTGCCGTGCGCCGATCACACACAGGGCTTTTTTATTTTTTTGGCTTTTCCATGAGATTAATTGGTTAGAAATTTCTCTCTGCAACATAAATCCAGCACCTCCTGATACTAGAATTGTAACATTTTTCTCAGTATTTTCAACATACTCCGTAACATTTTTCTAGCTTTTTACCTATACTCTGTAACATTTTTCCATTATTTTCACCCATGCTTTGCAACATTTTTCCAAAAAGCAATGCATCAATTGATGATGCCATACCATATAAAGCAGTAATGGGAAATCAATAAATAAAGTTTTCTGATATAATTCATTTATATGTAGTATCTGATGATGAATTCGTAGTATGTAAATGAAACACAAAAAACATACAAATGAGAAAGGGGCACTATAGTGACAGACGAACAAATCATAGAGCTGTTTTTTTCACGGAATGAGCAAGGAATACATGAACTGGACAAAAAGTACGGAAAGATGTTTCGTAAATTATCCGACAACAGGTCAGGTTGACTATACAGACGGATCAGAATATAGAATACAATATGGAAGTGACGATATCAGTGGCATATATAATGGCATATTGGCAAGTACAAAAAAAATCGGTGCAACCTATTTGCAAGTTGCACCGTATAACTATTACATTAAAATTTCCTTACGTGGTATTACCATTATCATAATTTGAAATTGTCTCCAGCAATCTGTTCCACAGCAATGGCATCCTTAAATCTCTTTGTATACCTCTGAAATCCTTCCATATCCTTTGGATCTGGATCAACGGATTTCCCAAGAGCATCTGCAAAAACCTGCTTTTCCAGATAATCTTCCAAGCTTTCCCCTTCTTGCTTATGAACCAAATAAGCAGCCAGAAGGGCCATCCCCCAAGGTCCTCCCTCTCCTGCGGTCTCCATAACAGAAACTGGGGCATTCAATGCTGCTGCCAGGTAATTTTGTGCCACTCCCTCAGTCTTAAAAATACCCCCATGACCATAAATGGCATCAATGGCAATCTTTTCTTCTTGCAAAAGCAAGTCCATTCCTACCTTCAAGGCACCGAAACTTGCATACAGGTGGGAACGCATAAAATTCGCCAAAGTAAATTTACTTTCTGGAGTACGCAAAAACATCGGCCGTCCCTCTGGGCATTCCATTATGTTTTCCCCGGACAAAAAGCCATAGGAAAGAAGTCCTCCACAATCCCGGTCTCCTTCTAGAGACTTGCGATAAAGGGTTCCATATAATTCTTCACCAGATACTTGCACTCCAAAACAGTCTAGCAACTCCCCGCACAGAGAAACCCAAGCATTTAAGTCACTTGTGCAATTGTTGGCATGAACCATAGCTACCAAGTTTCCGTCCGGTGTTGTTACCATATCAATCTGGGGATAATATTTGCTAAGTTCTTTCTCTAAAACAACCATTGCAAATACAGAGGTTCCGGCAGATACATTACCGGTTCTCTGCTTCACACTGTTGGTGGCAACCATACCGGTTCCTGCATCTCCCTCTGGGGCTGCAAGAGGAATTCCTGGCTCTAAGTCACCACTTACATCCAGTAGCTTTGCCCCTTCTAGACTTAAACTTCCAGCAAATTCTCCGGCAAGGCGAATCTCCGGCAAAATATCTACCAAATGCCATGGATAGTTATAATTTGCAATCAAATCCTCAAACTTATCCATCATAGTCCCATCGTACTGCTTCGTCCTAGGATCAATCGGGAACATACCTGACGCATCTCCAATCCCTAGAACCTTTTCCCCTGTCATACGCCAATGAACATAGCCTGCCAATGTAGTGATAAAGGCTATATCTTTTACATGTTCTTCTCCATTTAGAATTGCCTGATATAGGTGAGCAATGCTCCACCGTTCCGGAATGTTATATTCAAAGAGCTGACTTAAGCTTTTGGCTGCCTGGCCAGTGGTAGCATTTCTCCATGTCCGAAAGGGAACCAACAGGTTCCCTTTCTTATCAAATGCCAGATATCCATGCATCATGGCACTAAATCCAAGGGCAGCAACTTTTGTCAATTTAAGGCCATATTGCTCTGCCACATCTTTTTTCAAATTAGCATAGGCCTCCTGCAAGCCTGTCCAAATCTCATCTTCATGATAGGTCCAGAAACCATTTTCCAAGCGATTCTCCCAAACATAATCTCCACTTGCAACAGGCCTGTGATCCTCATCAATCAACACCGCCTTGATTCTGGTTGAACCAAATTCAATTCCTAGAACTGCCCTTCCATTTGTAATCACATCTTCTACACTTTTCATAAGCACCTCTCCTATAAATCTATCTCCAATGACAATGGCGCATGATCCTGTCTTGCCCCAGAATCTAACATTCCAGATGCAAGGACCCGTTCCTTGATACGGTCACTTACTAAAAAGTAGTCAATTCTCCAACCCGAATTATTGATTTTACTGGTCTTGACCCTCTGTGCCCACCACGAATAGACATCTTTTACATCTCCGTTAACATAGCGGAAGGTATCCACAAACCCTTTTGATAAGAGGTTTGTAAATCCCTCTCTCTCCTCGTCTGTAAATCCCGGAGACCTGTGATTTCCTGCTGGATTTGCAAGGTCAATCTCTTCATGGGCCACGTTAAAATCCCCGCAGGCAATGACGGGTTTGGTCTGATCAAGTCCGCTTAAATAGTCGGCATACTTAATGTCCCATTCCTGCCTTTCTTTCAGACGTTTCAACCCATCTCCTGCATTAGGGGTATACACATTTACAAAATAGAAATCCTCAAACTCCAAGGTAAGAAGTCTTCCCTCGTCATCCATAGTATCTGGCGCCCCAATTTTGGGATAGGATTTCTCTGCTTCCAGTTCTTCCCTGCAAAGAATCATAGTGCCTGCATAACCCTTTCGTGCCGGTGGCATAGAGCTAACCCACTCAATACGATAAGCCGGAAAATATTTTTCCAACTCCTCTATATGCTTCTTAGAAGGACCCGTAGCTGGAAGCTTGGTCTCCTGTATTGCAATAAGGTCTGGTTTTTCTTCCTTGATTGCCTCTAATACATTTCTTGATAAAACTGCTCTTGCTGATTCGGATGTCAGGGCTGCGTTGATGGAATCAATGTTCCATGAAATAAATTTTTTCATAGTTATACGTCCTTTTTCTTTTAATATTTTTATTCTACTATTCCAGAATCAATCCATCAACTATAATAGTACGGTGCAACCTGTTTCCAAGTTGCACCGTACTATTACATTAAAACATCTTTAAGCGTATCACCATCAGGCGACGCTATTCTTTTTAAATAACCTTTACGTACTACAAATACTTCGATCAATACAATAATTACAAAGAGGATTGCATCCAGCACTCCCAGTAGGATTTCCCACATTGCCGGTCCTGCATGAACCACATCATCACCATAAGCTCTGCTATTGACTACCGTATACAAAATGTTCTTTGCAGCCTGTCTCATGGCCAGTACACCAGTTGCACTGCTAGTATCATCAGGATAGGCTTCTGTCACTTCATTTGCTGTCAGATTCATATCTGTACCGCCACGGATTCCTTTATCTGCATCCATATATCCAAAGCCCTGGAACCCGAAATAGTCGGAAACCACCATGCCTCTAAAGCCCCATTCATCACGAAGAACTGTATTCTGCAATTCACTTGTAGCTCCAGCCCACTCATCTCCAATATAGTTGTAAGCAGACATCATTGCAGTAGCGCGACCTTCTTTCACTGCGATTTCAAAAGATTTCAGATATACTTCCCGCATAGCCTGTTCGTTACACCAGGTTGCTAACATTCCATAACGATTGGTTTCTTGATCATTTAATGCAAAATGTTTTACATAAGCATAAACCCCATGATTTGCCGCACCAATAACTGCCTGGGCTGCGATATCTCCTGATAAGACAGGGTCCTCTGAATAATACTCAAAGTTACGTCCTGAAAATGGATTCCTATGAATATTTACTCCCGGAGCATACCATCCTGATACTCCCATTTCATCGGCCATTTCCCCAAATATTTCGCCGTAAGCTAGCGCTATATCTCTATTCCAGGTATTTCCAATAATAATTTCACAAGGGAATCCAATAGAACCAACTCCTGTAAAATTAGCAAAATTTGAATTCAAAGCTGCCGGTCCGTCACAATCAATGGTTGCTACCTTATCAACCGAATCAATCGCTAACGTCTGATAACCACCCAAACCAATTGACAAGAAACCATATACAAAAAAGGAGATTTATGCCATGTCCATTATATCA
>CAVBQS010000018.1:0-19851 GCA_963597615.1 Bacteroidaceae bacterium | reverse complement strand
CACATGGAGCTGACTGATACTAATAGGTCGAAGGCATGACCAAGTAGGTTAGTGGGAAAAAGAAAAGATGTAGGTTGACTTGTATGCAGTTTTGAAGGTACAAACCTTTAATTAAATAAGGCCCAGTGGCTCAGTTGGTTAGAGCGCCGCCCTGTCACGGCGGAGGTCGAGAGTTCGAGTCTCTTCTGGGTCGTTATGGGATCATAGCTCAGCTGGGAGAGCACCTGCCTTACAAGCAGGGGGTCATAGGTTCGAGCCCTATTGGTCCCATTAACAACCAAAAAAAGGGTTGTGTCATATGGGTGGATTCCCGAGTGGCCAAAGGGGACAGACTGTAAATCTGCTGCTTAATGCTTCGGTGGTTCGAATCCACCTCCACCCATTACCGATTTAGATCGGGATGTAAGCCGATGTGGCTCAATTGGCAGAGCAGCTGATTTGTAATCAGCAGGTTATCGGTTCGAGTCCGATCATCGGCTTTTCTCATTTGAGAATTTAATTGAATATCGCGGGGTGGAGCAGTCTGGAAGCTCGTCGGGCTCATAACCCGAAGGTCGTAGGTTCAAATCCTGCCCCCGCAACTCACACATTTAGTGTGTATGCCCAGATAGCTCAGTCGGTAGAGCAGAGGACTGAAAATCCTCGTGTCGCTGGTTCGATTCCGGCTCTGGGCATTTTTAATACCTAAAAAAGACTTTGACCAAACGTCAAAGTCTTTTTTACACAAAATCTGCTAAGCTAGATTCAACTTGCATAAAATGCAGTTGTTTTTAGTTTATTCGATATCGGTTCACTGATTTCTCTTCAACACGGCTGGAAGGGAGTTATAGATAATTACAGAGAAGTATTCAAAAATCTTTTCCCGATTACAGATTTCTGGGTTCTGAAACAGATCGATTAACAGACCTGCGATTGCCTCAGTATAAAAGCAGCATAGAAAAGTGCGATAATGATCGTCTATGTATAGATTCATTTGTTCTTCTGTATCTCGAATAATTTTTTCCATTAGTCCGATAAAATCCTTATAAAAGAAGCGTTTTAACTGATCTCGACCAACAGAATCATAAATGCAATTTAGAAAATAGGCATTTTCATTTACGTAATCTAATATAAAGTCAAAAGCATCCTTATAATCTGTTAACACATCAAACTGTTCAATTACATGAAAAGCTTCCTGCTCTAACATCCATTTCAATAATCCATAGATATCCTCAAAATGATAGTAAAAAGTTTTGCGATTTAGATTGCAATCTTTAATAAGCTCTGTAACTGTAATTTTAGAAAATGCTTTGTGCTTCATGATTTATTTCAGAGAAGTGCAAAGCATTGTTTTTGTCTGTAATGATGTTTCTTCATGAGTCATGATGGTTCCTCCTCTTTCCGTCTATTATACAGCTGTCCATCAAAATATAAACTCAAAGTTTTCCACATTTGCCCATCAATTTAAGAGATTTGTCCATATTTACCCAGTTGAGGGGTATTTGTCCGGGGAAATTAAGAAGTTTTTCTCCTATAATGCCTTTGCACAGGGGGTGTAAGAAGTTAAGAAATGGAGAGTGAAAACTGTAGTAGAAAATTAGAAAAAAAGGAAGGGGTAGATAAGAAATGAGAAAAGTTTATAACTGGGCGGTGAACCACCGAAAACTGATCTTGGTCTTATACGGATTGGCATTTATCATAAGTGCCATTATGAAGACACAGATTTCTGTAAATTATGATATGAATGATTATCTTCCGGCAAGCAGTGCTTCTACGGTGGCTTTAGATCTTATGAATCAGGAATTTGACGGTGGAGTTCCAAATGCCAGGGTCATGATCAAGGACGTTAGTATTCCGGAGGCATTGGAATATAAGGAAAAAATTAAAAATGTGGATGGAGTTTCAGATGTCACTTGGCTGGATGATGCGGTTTCTGTGGATGTGCCATTGGAAACTCTAGATTCTGATATAGTAGAAAATTATTACAAAGATAGAAATGCTCTGATGTCTGTCACTGTAGAAGAGGAAAAAAGGTCAGAAGCTATAAATGCTATTCGAGAGATTATTGGCGATGACAATGCCATGACAGGAAGTGCAGTATCTACAGCGGCAGCAACAGCCAGTACTGTAAAGGAAGTTTCAAAAATTGCAGGAATTGGTGTTCTATTTGTATTTTTAATATTGATACTTACAACTACTTCCTGGTTTGAACCCATTATAGTTATGGTAGGGTTGGGAGTTGCTATTATTATTAATGCAGGAACCAATTTATTCTTTGGAGAGATTTCCTTTGTAACCAATGCAGCAGGAAACATCTTACAGCTGGCGGTTTCTTTGGATTATTCGGTCTTCTTGATCCATCGTTTTACAGAGTGTAGAAGGAGTGAGCCTGATGTAAAGAAAGCTATGGTGAATGCCCTTTGTATGTCAACTTCTTCTATTTTATCAAGTGGTCTTACTACGGTAATTGGATTTTTAGCTCTCTGTATTATGCAATTTCAAATCGGACCTGATCTTGGAAGGGCTCTTGCAAAGGGAATTGCTATTAGTTTGATTACGGTATTCACCTTTATGCCGTGTTTGATTCTTTCTACTTATAAGTGGTTGGACAAATTAGAGCATAAAGCTTTTTTGCCTCCTTTTACAAAATTTGGAAAGGTCGTTCAGAAGGTAATGATTCCTGTAATGCTCCTGTTTGCTCTTATGATTTTACCATCTTATCTGGCATCTAATGCTAACAGTTTTTATTATGGAGCTTCTAAGATTTTTAATGAGAAGACCCAGACTGGAGCAGACACTGCTGAGATTGAGGAAATATTTGGTAAAAGTGATACCTATGTACTTATGGTTCCTAAGGAAGACAAGGCAACCCAGGAAGAACTTTCTCAGGCCCTTCATAAAATTGATCAAGTGACAGGAATTATTTCCTATGTAGACACTGTTGGAATGGAGATTCCGGAAAGTTATTTAGATGAGGAAACCTATTCGAAATTATGTTCAGACATCTATACCAGAATGGTGATTTCTGTAGATGCAGAATATGAAGGAGATGAGACCTTCGCCTTAGTAAAGGAAATAAGAAAAACTGCAGAAAAATATTATCCAGGAGAATGGTACTTGGCCGGCGAGGGAGTATCCACTTATGATCTTATGGATACCGTAACCCAGGATATGGAGAAAGTAAATCTAATAGCCATTGGGGCTGTGTTCCTGGTTCTTTTACTGACAATGAAATCAGTAATTTTGCCGGTTCTTCTGGTTCTTGCAATTGAAACAGCAATATGGATTAATCTATCTATTCCATATTTTACAGGAAAGAGCATTTTCTATATAGCATATTTGATTATTAGTTCTATACAGCTGGGAGCTACAGTAGATTACGCTATTCTCTTAACAGAACGATATAGAGAAAGTAGACAGATTATGGGAAAGAAAGACGCGATTGTCCAGACCTTGTCGGCTGTTGCCATATCAATTCTTACTTCAGGCAGTGCCTTGACTGTAATTGGATTCTTGCTTGGTATTATTTCCAGCCACGGATTACTATCCCAGCTAGGATTCTTCCTGGGAAAAGGAACCCTTTGTTCCTTGATCATAGTCCTATTTGCCTTGCCGGGAATGCTGTACCTATTTGATGGAACATTTGTGAAAAAGAAAAAGAATGTCACTTTGGGAATAGAAGAAAAAGGAAAGGAAGTCCGATATGAATAAGAATAGAATACTTGCTGGAACTATGGCAGTTGTGGTAACTATGGGAACTGTAGGAATGACTGGAGTTACTGCATTTGCAGCAGAGAGTAAAAGTAATACGGAAAGCCAAAAAGAAGAGGTCATTTATATTATGACAGATGCAGAAGGCGATATGGAGAATGTCAATGTCGTCAACATTTTCGGAAAAGGAAAGGTGACGGATTACGGAGATTACAGCGCAGTAAAAATGTTGAATACTACAGATCAGATTACCCAGGATGGGGATAAGGTAACGTTTTCTTCAGATAAGGAAAAGGTTTATTATCAGGGAACTATGAAAGACACAGAGATTCCGTGGGATATTAAGATTACCTATTCCTTGGACGGAAAGACCATTGCGCCGGAGGATTTAGGAGGAAAGTCTGGGGCCCTTAAGATGCACCTTTCTATTAGCAAGAATGAAGATTACTCAGGAGACTTTTATGACAGATGTGCCTTGATGGTCACTATGACCCTAGACACAGAAAATTGTGAAAATATTACAGCAGATAGGGCTACCTTGGCAAATGTAGGCTCTAACAAACAGATTAGTTACACCATTCTTCCTGGAAAGGGACTGGATGCAGAAGTTACAGAAAAAAAATCTGAATGTGGATATTGATGATGATGAGTTAATGGAAAAAGTCACGGAAATCATGGATGCTACGAAAGAGCTAAATGACGGGGCGGCAACCCTTTCTGACGGAACTGATACCTTGTCAGATGGCAGCAGCAGTCTTTTAAGCGGAGCTACTTCCCTAGATCAGGGCATAAATTCCCTAGACTCTGGACTTGAGACTTTAAAAAGTGGTGTGACAAATATGCAGACAGCATTAGATACCTTAGATAGTCAGTCCTCTACTTTGACAGGAGGATCTGGGGAAGTGCTAGAGGCCTTGCAGACCATACAGGCACAGCTTTCTAATGTGTCAGCAGACACCAGCCAGTTAGAACAACTAACTGCCAGTTCTGCAGCCATTAAACAGGGAATTGCCTGTGCATATTCTGGGGCAGAGACTCTCCAGTCCAGCCTTTCCTATGAAGGATACAAGTCTGTAATGCAGGCAAATGGATTGGATTTAGATCAGCTTCAGGCAGGAAATGCTTTGGCAATAGAAACTATTTCTGGGCAGATTAGTGAATTATATGCATCTATTGCAACATTGCAGAGTATGGAGGACTATGATACAAATGATGTTTATCAGCAGCAAGTTGCTCAGATGCAGGCTCAGATTGAGAGTCTGACGCAGGTGGTGACCTTGTTGCAGGGAAACAGTGCCTCTATTAGTGGAACAAAACAGTATTTGGGCAGCGTAGCTCAGGGAACCAACGACTTAGTATCCGGCTTGTCTCAGTTAAATACAAGTTATGAAAGCTTTGATAGCGCCATAGGGCAGCTTTCTACTACTTTATCTGGCTTGTCCGGAAATGTAAGGGCCTTAAAAGAAGGAATAGACGCCCTTACAGAGAATTACAAGAAATTAGATCAGGGAGTAAATTTCTATACAGAAGCAGTATCTGCCATTACACAGGCTTACGGACAGATTAACTCCGGAACCAGCAACCTTTTAAGTGGAAGCAAGCAGTTAGTCAGCGGATCCCAGACACTGAAAAGTGGAAGCAATGACCTTTATCAGGGAACCTTAACTTTGAAGGATGGAACTAGTCAGTTAAAAGACGGTACCCAGGAGTTCTATGATGAGACAAAGGGAATGGATAACAAAATCCAGGATACCATTGATGAGATGTTAGATTCCCTTTCTGGAGGAGATTCAGCCACAGCATCTTTTGTATCGGAGAAAAATGGAACCATTGATTCCGTGCAGTTCGTAATAAAAACCCAGGGAATTGAGCAGGGAGAAAAAGTTACAGAAACAGTAAGCAAGACAGAGGACACCAGCTTGGTGGAGAAATTCGTAAATTTATTTAAATAAAGCTTTTTAGGCAAAAAATAAGGAAAAAAAGGCAAGTAAAGACCATGGGCTTTGGCTTGTCTTTTTTGTTTTGACAATTATGTGAATGTTGGTAGAAAAGTCTACTATTTTTTGACATCAATGGGGCATTGTGCTAGAATTTAAGCGTATAACTATAGCATTAGATAGGTACAAATTTATGTTGAGGTGAGAGATTTGGATAAATATGAATATAAGGTGAAAACCGAGCAAATGCTTGGATATGTTGAGAGAAAACAATATCAAAAAGCAATGGAAATCGCTGACACCATCGACTGGCGTAGAGTAAAAAGCGCTTCTATGTTAAGTTCCGTCAGTGAGATTTATGAATATAATGGAGAGAATGGAAAGAGCAGAGATATTCTTCTGGTGGCCTTTGACCGATCTCCGGGAAGCAGAAAGATTATTTACAGATTGGGAACTTTAGCATTGAAGCTAAACGATATTGAAGAAGCTTCCGATTGCTATGAAGAATTCGTAAAGTTAGCACCCAGAGACCCCAATCAATATATTTTGAAATATAAAATTTTGAAGGCCCAGGAAGCTCCTTTAACAGAGCAGATTTCTGCATTGGAAGATTTTAAGAAGGCAGAATACATTGAAAAGTGGGCCTACGAGTTGGCGAAGCTTTATCATGAGGCAGGCATGACATCGGAGTGCTTGGAGGAATGTGATGACTTGATTCTATGGTTTAGTGAAGGCAAATATGTTTACAAGGCCATGGAACTAAAGATGAAATACAAGCCGCTTACACCATTGCAGCAGCAAAAGTATGATAACAGGCCGGGAGCTCCAAAGAAGGCACCGGTACAGGAGCCGCCAAAAGAGATTCCAAAACCTAAAACCAGCCCTCTTAGTCAGTTGGAGAAGCCGAAAGCTCCAATGGCTGCAAACCTAAGAGAAGTCATTTCCGAAGTGGAGAAGGATGAGACTCCAAGTATGGCTCCGGTTATCCCATCAACTGTGGAACCGGAGGAAGCAGAGACAGAAGAAAGACATTCTGCTATTACAAATGTTGTTACAGGGTCTTCCCTGCAGGAGGCAGTAAGAGCCGGAATGGCAATTGCCAGCGGTATTAACATCGAAGAAAAGGCCATGAAAGAGAAGGATGAAGAACTTCGAGTGAATGGTCAGATGATGATTGATGAGATCCTTCAGGAATGGGAAGAGAAGCAAAAAGAGAATGCAGAGGCCATTGAAAAGCAAAAAGAAGAGGATCAAGAACGACTTTCCAAAGAGCGGGCTCAGGCAGAGCGAAGACTTGAGGAAGAGCGTTTAGAAGTAGAAAGAAAAGCTGCAGAAGCAGAAGCAGCAAGAAGGGCAGCGGAAGAGGAAGCAGCAAGAAAGGCAGCAGAGGAAGAAGCAGCAAGAAAGGCAGCAGAAGAGGAAGCAGCAAGAAAGGCAGCAGAGGAAGAAGCAGCTAAGAAGGCGGCGGAGGAAGAAGCGGCTAGGAAGGCGGCAGAGGAAGAAGCAGCAAGAAAGGCGGCAGAAGAGGAAGCAGCAAGGAAGGCAGCAGAGGAAGAAGCAGCAAGAAAGGCAGCAGAAGAGGAAGCAGCCAAGAAGGCGGCAGAGGAAGAAGCAGCAAGAAAGCTAGCAGAAGAGGAAGAGGCAAGAAGAATTGCTTCCGAGGAGATTGCAAATCTTGCCCTAGAGGCAGGTGTTCTTTCAGAGGAAGAAATCAAAGAAAAGTTCCCTCAGGAGGAAACCCAGGAGATTTCGGAGGAAGAGCTTCATCGGTTAATGGCTGAGTTAGATGAGGAGTCGGAGACCAAAGAAGAGATCTCTCCAGAGGAAATAGCCAGCCAAGCTTCACCGGAAAAAGAAGTATCTTTGGACGCAACAAAGATTATTTCTGTAGATGACGAACTGATGGCCAATTTGGATTCTGAGGATTCAGAAGAGACAGATTTTGAAGAAGAGGCTTTCGAAGAGGAAGAAGACTTCGAGGATGCTGATTTTGAGGAGGAAGAACTTGAGGAAGCAGATCTAGAAGCAGCTGATTTGGAGGAAGAAGATTTCGAAGAAGAAGATTTCGAAGAAGAGGATTTGGAGGAAGCTGATTTTGAGGAAGCGGACTTTGATGAAGAGCCAGAAGAAGAAAGCATCTTGGAAGATTTTCGGGAAGTAGAGCCAGAAGAGGAAGCTGGGGAGCTAGCCTTTGAAGTAGAAGACTTTAAGGAAGACATTGAGGAAGATGGTTTCCATGAGGACTTTGAAGAAGCTGATGAAGCAGAAATTGAAGAAGATTTCGAAGAGGAAGATCTAGAAGAGGAAGACTTCGAAGAAGAAGATTTCGAGGAAGTAGAGGCAGAAGACTTAGAAGCCGATTTTGAAGAAGAGATTCTGGAAGCAGAATTTGAAGTAGAAGATATCCAAGAGGAACCTTTCGAAGTAGAAGAGCAGGAAGCGGATTCTGAGGAGGACATACAGTTCCCAGAGGATGATAACGAAATCGAGGAGATTGATGAGTTTAGAGAGTTCGATGATATCGGTTTTGATGATGACTTTGAGGAAGATTTTGATGCGGACTTTGAAGATGATTTCGATGGGGATGACTTTGAAGAGGATGAACTAGAGGAGGAAGACTTCGAAGAAGAGGATCTTGAGACAAAGGAGCCGGAGGAAGAAGAAAAGATTTCCCTGGAAGATCTTGAGATTGAGGAGCCTTCAGAAGAAGAGATTCAGGAGAGAATTAAGAAATCAAAGGGAAGCGGAGTCCCATTTGATACAGGATTTGTTGTAACTGGTCGTTATGATCTTAGTGCAACCAGTGAGATTGGATTAAAGGCTGGTCTTACTGAAGATCAAAAGAAACTCTTCTCTTATTTCGTACCAGTAAGAGGTATGAGTGAACAGCTGGTAACCGTTCTTGATAATGACAGAAGAGCCCAGAGAGAGGGAACTTCAAAGACCGGAAACTTGATTATTGCAGGTCGTAAAGGATCTGGTAAGACAGTTCTTGCAGTTGATATTGTAAAGGCAATTCAGAAGCAGAGAAATCTGAAACAAGGTAAGGTTGCAATTGTAACCGGTGATTCCTTAAATAAAAAGGAATTGACCAATATTATTCAAAAGCTTCGTGGAGGAGCCATTATCATTGAGAAAGCTGGCAAGCTGAATTCCAGAACCATTAAGGAACTTAACTACTTAATGGAAAAGAAGACAGGAGAATTGCTCTTTGTATTGGAAGATCAGAGAAAGCCTTTGGAGCGTATTATGACAGCTCATCCAGATTTCCGTAAGAAATTTACTTCCAAGTTGGAACTTCCAGTATTTATTAATGATGAGTTGGTAACCTTTGGACAGACCTACGCAAAGGAAAATGGATATAAGCTGGATGAGATGGGAATCTTGGCACTTTATAGTCGGATCGATGTGATGCAAAGGGAAGATCATTCCGTATCTGTTGCAGAAGTTAAGGATATTATGGATGAAGCCATTGAGCATTCACAGAAGGCAACAGCAAAGCATTTAGCTAGAAGAGTATTTGGTAAGGGAACCGATGATTCCGATCGTATTATTCTGAAAGAAGAAGATTTTAAGATTTAAGCTGAATAAGAAATTATATAGAAAGGGTTTTGATATTTTAGTATCAGAACCCTTTCTTTTTATGGCCTTGTATTGTATAATGTGAATAACTAGTCCATGGTTTTTTTAGAAAAAACTGTAGAATATGTTGATTATTTAGCGGAAAGTAATACATTCAGGAAGGTGAGTAATATGGCTACAAAGAAATATAAACCATATGAAGTGGGGGAACTGGATCAGTATCTGTTTGGACAGGGAAACCATTACGAAATTTATAAGAAGCTAGGCGCACATAAGGCAAAGCAGGGACGAAAGGACGGAGTATATTTTGCGGTATGGGCACCCCATGCAAAATCAGTTTCCGTTGTTGGAGAATTCAATGACTGGGATCGTAAGGCCAACCCTATGGAGCGTTTGGGAGACGTTGGAATTTATGCATGTTTTGTTCCCGATGTGAAGAAATATGCAATGTATAAGTATTCCATTGAGACGATGCAGGGAACTATTATCGAGAAGGCGGATCCTTACGCAACCCATGCAGAGCTAAGACCAGGAACTGCATCAAAGTATTTGGACATTTCCGATATTACCTGGTCAGATGATGATTGGATGGAGCAAAGAAAGACCTGGGATCACCATACCAACCCAATGTCGATCTATGAGGCCCATATTGGCTCTTGGAAGAGGCATCCGGGAAGAGAAGACGAGGGCTTTTATACCTATAAGGAATTTGCAAAGAGTGCAGTAAAATATTTAAAAGAGATGGGATATACCCATATTGAGATTATGGGAATTGCAGAGTATCCCTTTGATGGATCCTGGGGATATCAGGTTACTGGTTACTATGCTCCTACCTCTCGTTATGGAACCCCTCACGATTTTGCCTGGATGATCAATTATTTCCATAAGAATAAGATTGGGGTTATCTTAGACTGGGTACCGGCACATTTCCCCAAGGATGCCCATGGATTGGCGGATTTTGATGGAACTCCCACTTATGAGTATGCAGACCCAAGAAAGGGAGAGCACCCGGATTGGGGAACCAAGATCTTTGATTTTGGAAAACATGAAGTACAGAATTTCCTTATTTCTAATGCCTTGTACTGGGTTGAACAATTCCACGTAGATGGTCTTCGTGTAGATGCGGTAGCTTCTATGCTCTATCTGGATTATGGAAAGAAGGATGGAGAATGGGTTGCTAATGAATATGGCGGCAATAAGAACCTGGAGGCTGTAGGATTTTTCAAGCATTTGAATTCTGTGGTTCTTGGGCGTAATCCAGGAGCTGTTATGATTGCGGAAGAGTCTACTGCATGGCCAAAGGTAACCGGAAAGGTAGAAGATGACGGCCTTGGATTTAGCTTGAAGTGGAATATGGGATGGATGCATGATTTTACAGAGTATATGAAGCTGGACCCATATTTCCGTAAGGACAACCACAATGCCATGACCTTTGCTATGAGCTACGCATACAGCGAGAATTATATCTTAGTGCTTTCTCATGACGAGGTGGTGCATCTGAAGTGCTCAATGCTTAATAAGATGCCAGGCCTTGGATTTGATAAATATGCAAACTTGAAGGTGGGCTATGCCTTTATGATGGGCCATGCCGGAAAGAAGCTTCTCTTTATGGGACAGGAGTTTGCCCAGCTTCGTGAGTGGAGTGAGGAGAGAGAGCTTGACTGGTATCTCCTAGCAGAGCCGGAGCATCAGGCTATTCAGAACTGGATGAAGGATCTTTTACATTTGTATAAGAAAAACAAGGCTCTCTATGAGGCAGATACAGATTGTAAAGGATTTGAGTGGATCAATGCAGATGATTCCTATAGAAGTATCTACAGTTTTATGAGACACTCCGAAGATGGAAAGAAAAATCTTTTGTTCGTATGTAACTTTACTCCTATGGAATATAGTGACTATCGTGTGGGGGTTCCTAAGAAGAAGCAGTATAAGCTGATTTTGGATAGCGATGACCCTAAGTATGGAGGAAATGGAAAAGAAAAAGAGAAGACTTACAAGGCAGAAAAACAGGCTTGTGACGGAAGAGACTTCTCCTTTGCTTATCCATTGTCACCATATGGAGTGGCTGTATTTGAATTTTAATTAGAATATAAAAATAGCTCTAGGGCTTACCGGAAGGTAGGTTCTAGAGCTATTTTCTTTTGAAATTATAATTGTTTATTCTGTGGCAGTGCCAGAACTCTGGCTTGAGCTACTTTCAAGAGAACTATCTGAGTTGGTTTCTGAAGTGGAACTACTGTCACTGTTGGAGTTGTCGTAGGTGTCGCTGGAAGTACTTCCTGCAGCACTGCTGGAGGAACCTGAAGAAGTAGTGTCGGTATTGCTATTATAGCTGGTGTCGTAAGAACTGTCTGTGGTTTGATTAGCATCCCCAGTTCCGGTGGTATTGGTTGAGGAAGAGCTAGTGTCAGTAGAAGCATTATCTGTGTTAGTTGTTCCTGAAGTTGTGTTATTTACAGAACTATCGTCACTTCCAGAGTCAGACTTGCTTCCACCAAAAATGTTTTTAAAGAAATGAGATAGTTTGCTAAAGAAGCTATCATCACTGTCATCATCGGATGAAGAAGAATCTAAGGTACTGTCAATAATGGTACCGGCTCCCAAGCTGTCATCGTCTGTTTCTCCAAGAATTCCATCTCCGGAATTTCCAGTGAAGAAATCCTTAATGGAGCTTACGATGTTGGAAATAAATCCTTTATCTTCGCCAGATAAATTATCCAAAGTTTTCTCCAATGATTTTACATCATAATCATATTGAGAAATCTGCTCCATAAGGTCGGTAATCTGGGCGATCTGATCGTCGCTCAGGGTTACGCCGGCCTTATCAGCAGCATCGGAAATGGTGTCCTGAATTTCATCGGAATCTGTAATATTATCAGAAATTACCTCTTCTTTTACATCATTAATAATATCTGTGGCAGCATCCTGGCCTACTGAATCAGCAAGATCTGTAGTGGTAACCAGTTCCTGAGTAGCGGTTTCCTTTTGATCTTCATTCAGGGTGGTGCCAGTAGCTTTTTCGTAAGCTAACATAATACCTGTAAGGGCTCCTGTTCCAGATACTGCAAAAGGAGCAGAGGCAACTACGTTACAGTTCTCTACACCAGAGGTGGTGAGAGTGCTGGCAATCATGGAGCTGGTAACGTAAGTTAAGTTGGCTGTTTTTACCTGAATGCCACCACTGGTAGTGGGTTCTACATAAGCACAGCTGTAGGTTTTGGTACCAATCTGTGCTTCAGGGGCAATGCCTTCTAGATATTGACGCTCCTGAGTGTTGTTGACCTCAATAGTGGTCACCTGATCAGCAGAGGTACCAAAATAGGTATACATAGAAGTTCGTTGATCCTCCGTAAGATCTGCTCCAAGGGTCACAACCTTGGTGGAATCGGCATATGCCACGGTAGGCAGTGCAGTTATAGTCATGGCAGCAACCATGGTTAATGGTAATATTTTTTTGAAATTTCTCATAATGGATGGTGTAAAACCTTCCTCCTTTCATGATAGATCATTCAATCGTTTCTATAGAAAAACATATTGAAAATCTTCGCTTTTTATTGTTTTTCAGATGTTCACCCAGTATAGCACACCTGTCAGAAAGCAATTATTAATTCTCTCTTAAATAAGTGTGATATGTATTATCCAATCCGTTTGGCGATTAATTTGCAAATAGGGTTGCCCTGGGCGGAGAATTTGGCCTCATACTCTGTCATAATATTTCCCTGATTCATGGCTTCATCATGGTGAAGATCAAAAGTGTGGGCGATTTCCTGGAAGCTGGTGGACTGGGCAAGTTCCTCTAAGGAAAAATCAAAGAGGGGGCGATTGTCGGTTTTAAACTCCACTGTTCCATGGGAACTTAAAATCTCGTGGTAACGGGCAAAGAACTGACGGGAGGTCAGCCTTCTTCTGGCGTGGCGGGCCTTGGGCCATGGATCAGAGAAGTTTAAGTATATTTTTTCCACCTCTCCCGGAGCAAATACTTTTTCGATTTCAGTGGCATCCATGCAAATAAAATGGATATTAGTAGGTACAGGGTTTTCTTCTTGGCTCTTAGCAGAAAACTCTTCATATTTTTCTACAGCCCGTAAAAGGACACTGGAGTAGCGCTCAATTCCAATATAATTAATCTGAGGATTTTTCGCAGCCAATTGGAGAAGGAATTGGCCTTTTCCCATACCAATCTCAATATGGATGGGATTTTCGTTTCCCAGTAGTTGCTGCCATTTGCCAAAATAAGTGGTTTCATTTTTTATAACTTGGGGGCTGGAAGCTAGGACGCTATCCGCTCTTGGTATATTTCTTAATCTCATAGGACCTCCGTTTTTTTGTGAAAATGTCAAGCCGGTTGGCGGCGTGATACTTGGCTAATATAGCACAGAAAAAAAAATTTTTCAATTTTTTCAAAAAAATGCTTGCATTTTATGAAACCCTGCTATATAATCAATCTTGCGTTGTGAGTGACGCAAAAGAAAATAAGCAAGCGCGATTAGCTCAGCTGGCAGAGCACCTGACTCTTAATCAGGGTGTCCAGGGTTCGAACCCCTGATCGCGCACTTTTAAAATCACTGTTTTCGTAAGCTTGGATTTACGGGGGCGGTGATTTTTTTATGCAATTGCCTAGCTGAACAGATATGAGATTTTTGGCCAGTGAGATTTAGACTTGTTGCGAAATTAATTAGAAAGATTGGAGGAGATTTTATGCTTAAGGTTTTGGCTGCATATTATATAATCATAAATATCATAGCTTTTTTTCTGTATGGAAATGACAAGCAGCGGGCAAAAAGACATGCCTGGCGAATCCCAGAAAGAACCCTTCTTGGCATTGCCCTCTTAGGCGGTGGCCTGGGGGCCTTTCTTGGGATGCAAGTTTTTCGTCATAAAACGAAACATTTTATTTTCTGTTTTTTGGTTCCTCTTTGTCTGCTGCTTCATTGTATTTTTATCTATATGATTCTTAGACACTAACTTTGGAATATGTCTTTTTTAAAAACAATAGATTTCCAAAATACCCCTTTTCTTTTGAGTTGGAATGGTGTATCATTATTATCAGTCGCCTGCTAGATGTTGTGTTGAGAAAAGTGTCGAAACACAACATTTAGTGTCGAATAGGGAGATTTACCCCCAATAATTAGATTTCGAGTGATGGGGAATAGGGACAAGTTCCCTTGACATCATTAAATAAATTGCGAAAACTTGGTAGAGTAATAGATCATAAAGAGGAGAGGTAGATGGCTATGGGATTAGATGTCAAAACAAAAGTTATTAAGCGGAATGGGGTAGAGGTAGATTTTGATCTAGAAAAGATTGAGCATGCCATCGTTAAAGCTAATAACGAAGTTGATAACATTTATAAGATGAACGACTATCAGATCCGTGCCATTGCCGACGACATTGCTCATCAGGTAGAGCAGATGTCCCATGCGATTCATGTGGAGGACATCCAGGATATGGTGGAGACCAGTATCATGGGGATGAGAGGATACGAGGTTGCCCAGAAGTATGTGCGTTATAGATACAAGCGGGAACTTGCCCGTAAGTCTAACACTACAGACAATGGAATTCTTGCTTTGATTGACCACATCAACGAGGAAGTCAACCAGGAGAACTCTAATAAGAATCCAGTGATTAATTCCACCCAGAGAGATTATATGGCTGGCGAGGTTAGTAAGGATCTTTCGAAACGTGTGCTTTTGCCAGAGGAGATTGTGAAGGCCCATGAGGATGGAATTATTCATTTTCATGATTCGGATTATTTTGCCCAGAAGGAGCATAACTGTGATCTGATTAATCTTGAGGATATGCTTCAGAATGGTACGGTTATCAGTGAAACTATGATTGAGAAGCCCCACAGCTTCTTTACAGCTTGTAATGTTACTACCCAGATTGTAGCTCAGGTGGCAAGTAATCAGTATGGAGGACAGTCTTTCACCCTGTCTCATTTGGCGCCTTTTGTGGATGTAAGCCGCAAGAAGATCCGCAAGCTTGTAGAGGAAGAGCGAAGAGAGTGTGGGGAGAGTCTGGACGAGACCATTATCAACAAAATTACGGAGAAGCGTTTAAGAGAAGAGGTTAAGAGTGGTATTCAGACCATTCAGTATCAGCTGATTACCCTTATGACCTGTAATGGACAGGCTCCCTTTGTAACGGTATTTATGTATCTGGATGAGGTCCCAGAGGGACAGACCAGAGCGGACCTTGCCATGATCATTGAAGAAGTATTAAAGCAGAGAATGCAGGGCGTTAAGAATGAAAAAGGTGTTTGGATTACCCCTGCCTTTCCTAAGCTTATTTACGTATTAGATGAGGATAATATTACAGAGGATGCACCTTACTGGTATCTGACAGAGTTGGCCGCAAGATGTACTGCTAAACGTATGGTTCCTGATTATATTTCTGCAAAGATTATGAAGGAATTGAAGGATGGAAATGTTTATCCTTGTATGGGATGCCGGTCTTTCCTGACTGTAGAAGAAAACCAGCGGGATGACAAGGGGAATCCTAAGTTCTATGGCCGCTTTAATCAGGGAGTGGTAACTATTAACCTGGTGGATGTTGCTTGCACAGCTAAGGGAGATATGGACCGGTTTTGGGAAGTGTTGGAGGAACGTTTGGAGCTGTGTCATATGGCCTTGCGTTGTCGCCATGAGAGACTTTTAGGAACTATTTCCGATGTGGCGCCGATTCTTTGGCAGCATGGAGCTCTGGCAAGACTGAAAAAGGGAGAGACCATCGACAAGCTTTTGTATGATGGGTACTCTACGATTTCTTTAGGCTATGCCGGACTTTGTGAGATGTGTGTCCGTATGCTGGGACAGACCCATACCCATCCGGAGGCTAGAAGCTTTGCCTTGGCAGTTATGCAGAAACTGAACGATAAATGCAAGGAGTGGAAGGCAGCGGAGAACATTAGCTATTCTGTCTATGGAACGCCTATGGAGTCTACCACTTATAAGTTTGCAAAATGTCTCCAGAAGAGATTCGGAATTATCCGTGGAGTTACAGATAAGAACTATATTACCAACAGCTATCATGTGCATGTGACAGAAGAAATCAATGCCTTCGACAAGCTTAAGTTTGAGTCGGAATTTCAGAAACTGTCTCCAGGTGGAGCCATTAGTTACGTGGAAGTTCCGGATATGCAGAGTAATATTCCGGCAGTGCTTTCAGTTATGAAGTTTATTTACGAGAATATTATGTACGCAGAGCTAAATACCAAGAGTGATTTCTGTGAGATTTGCGGATATGATGGAGAGATTCAGATTAAGGAAGATGAATCCGGAAAATTGATTTGGGAATGCCCGAATTGTGGCAATACCGATCAGGATAAGATGTCCGTAGCAAGAAGAACCTGTGGATATATTGGGACTCAGTTCTGGAATCAGGGAAGAACCCAGGAGATAAAAGACCGAGTGCTGCATTTGTAAATATCAGAAACCTTAAAAAGTAGAGAAATAAAATAGAAGTGTCTTGGTAAGGGGGCGACTCCTAACCAAGACACTTCTAATTTTTACAATCCTTTCTATATGATTTTATTATTTCTTCTTTGGGCTTTTATCTGGTTTCATGCTGGCTACATTTGAATGATCGTCTGCTAAACTATGGGAAACAGTGCCATCCATTTCGGAGTAATTTTCTTCTTTCACATCTTTGAAAGTCTCAAGGCCGTCTTCTGTTTCGTAGCTGCATACTGCTGTATAAGTTACATGATCGGTGTCTGCATTTACTAAGACGTCGCATTCTACGATTTCCATCTCGTGATCTTCTGTGATAAAGGTTGCAGTTGCCTTGGAGTAATCTTTGCTCCATGTGAATACTGGATCCTTTGCTGTAGCCTGTAGGGCGTTGGCTTCGGTACTGTTAGATAATGTATCCTTGCTTGTTCCTGCTGCAAATACGGTTCCAATTGCTAAAGTTCCTAAAATAATTGAAGTTGCTGCACATCCTACCATTTTTTTAATAACTGTATTTTTCATAATCAAATCTCCTTTGTTTATATTTTTATATCGAAATCTTGTATTTGTTTCTTGTTGCTTATATATACGAAAATCCCTTAGGGGAGGGCTAAAGATTTTCTACAGCTTTCGAAAATTTTTAAATTAAGTTATAATTACGCTATAATAGTAGAAACGAAAAGGGAGGCTGTTCATGAATTACGGGGGAATTAAAAAATGGGATATTGCAGATGGACCGGGGGTTCGTGTGAGCCTCTTTGTCTCTGGCTGCAGACATCATTGCAAGGGATGCTTTAATGAAGATACCTGGGATTTTGATTATGGAAAGGCCTATACAAAGGAGACAGAGCAGGAGATTTTTGAAGCTCTTAATTCTACTTATATTCAGGGACTTACCCTCCTTGGAGGGGAGCCTTTTGAACCGGAAAATCAGAGGGTCTTAGTGGAACTTCTTCGAAGAGTGCGAAGAGAACTTCCTGGGAAAGATATTTGGTGTTATACAGGATTTGTCTTTGAAAAGGATTTGCTTGCTGGCGGGCGGGCATTTACGGAAGTTACAGAGGAGATGCTTTCTATGATTGATGTGTTGGTGGATGGACCTTTTGTGATGGAGCAAAAAGATATTACCTTGAAATTTAGGGGCAGTCGTAATCAAAGGCTCTTAGACCGGGAGATGAGAAAAAATCTTATAGGTTGATTCGAAGACAAAAGGATTGCCTGAGATTTGGAAACATGGTATATTATTAATGTATTGTCACATTTGACAAAAAAATGGATAATACAAGAGAAAGTGATTACAAAATCACCAAAAACCCTTAAGGAAAAATAAGTTTTAGGAGTGGTAAAAATGTATCAGAAAGAGTATGAGCGTTGGCAGGCAGCAGATCTTGAAGACATCGATCTGACAACCGAATTAGCCAGCATTAAAGACAATGACAATGAGATTAAAGAGCGCTTCGCTATGGCTCTAAAGTTCGGAACAGCTGGACTGCGCGGAGTACTTGGAGCAGGAACTAACCGGATGAATATATACGTAGTTCGCCAGGCAACACAGGGACTTGCCAACTGGGTAAAGACTCAGGGAGGAAGCCAGACTGTTGCTATTAGTTATGACAGTAGATTAAAGAGCGATGTATTTGCTAAGACAGCAGCAAGTGTTTTAGCAGCCAATGGTATTCTGGTTCGTATCTATGATGCCTTGATGCCGGTACCGGCTCTTTCTTTTGCCACTCGCTATTATAATTGTAATGCAGGTATTATGGTGACAGCATCTCACAACCCGGCAAAGTACAATGGATACAAGGCCTATGGACCAGATGGATGCCAGTTGACTGATGATGCAGCCGCTATTGTATATGATGAGATTCAGAAGATTGATGTTCTAACAGGGGCTAATTATATTTCCTTTGCAGAGGGCGTTGAAAAGGGATTGATTCATTTCGTAGGAGATGATTGTAAGGAAGCTTTGTATGCTGCCATTGAAGACCGCCAGGTTCGTCCGGGACTTTGTAAGACAGCTGGATTGAAGTTGGTATACAGTCCGCTAAATGGATCTGGGCTTGTTCCTGTAACCAGAGTTTTAAAGGATATTGGCATTACAGATATTACAATCGTTCCAGAGCAGGAGTATCCAAGTGGATATTTCACCACCTGTAGTTATCCAAACCCTGAGATTTTTGAGGCTCTTAGACTTGGTCTTGAATTAGCTGAAAAAGAAGGGGCAGACCTTATGTTGGCTACAGACCCGGATGCAGACCGTGTAGGTATTGCTATGAAGTGTCCAGATGGTTCTTATGAGTTGGTAAGTGGTAATGAGGTAGGAGTTCTGCTTTTAGATTACATTTGCGCAGGCCGTGTGGAGAAGGGGACTATGCCAGAGAAACCTGTGGCAGTGAAGTCTATTGTATCAACACCATTGGCAGATGCAGTTGCTAATCATTACGGTGTAGAGCTTCGCAATGTACTGACAGGATTTAAGTGGATCGGAGACCAGATTGCACAGTTAGAGGCAGCAGGAGAAGTAGACCGCTTTATCTTTGGATTTGAAGAGAGTTATGGATATCTGGCAGGCCCCTATGTAAGAGATAAGGATGCGGTTATAGGATCTATGTTGATTTGTGAGATGGCTGCATATTATAGAAGCATTGGAAGCTCCTTAAAAGAGAGACTGGAGGAGATTTACAGCCAGTACGGACGTTACTTAAATCAGGTAGACAGCTTTGAGTTCCCTGGACTTACAGGTATGGATAAGATGGCTTCTATTATGGAAAGCCTTCGTGAAAAGCCATTAGAGGAGATTGCAGGAGTTAAGATTACAAAGGCTCTAGATTACAAGAAAACAGAAGAGACAGGACTTCCAGCAGCTAATGTATTGATTTATACTTTGGAAGATGGTGGAACTGTGATTGTTCGCCCATCCGGAACAGAGCCAAAGATTAAGACCTACTTTACTACCTTAGGTAAGGATAAGGCAGAAGCACAGGTAAAGAAGAATCAGTTGGCTGAGGGATTAAAGCCGATTTTTGCATAGGAAAAGTTTAATAACCAAAGTGTTGCTATGGAAGCGAGGGGCAGAGAAGGGTAAAGACTTTGGATAAATTAAGAGAACAGCTAGGAGTATTCTTGAAGCTGTTCTCTTTTTATTATGGGTCGTGACCCTGTTGAGCTCGCGAAGCGTGCGAAATATAAAC
>CAVBQS010000017.1:0-36733 GCA_963597615.1 Bacteroidaceae bacterium | reverse complement strand
CAGATGTACTCTGTTTAATATTGATTTAGGGCTACTTTGATCTGGAAATTAAGGTGGAAGATTTGCCTTGCATGTGTTATACTTTTTAGGACATGGGCGCATACACGTCTATGCCAACACAATTTAATCGCTTTGCAAGGCTCTCCCAATCGAAAGGAGAGATCACATGAGTGAAAAACGAAGAGATAATAAGAATCGTATTCTTCACACAGGAGAGAGCCAAAGACCTGATGGAAAATATATGTATCGTTATGTTGATGCTAATGGCAAGACGCAGTGCCTCTATAGCTGGAGGCTGGTAAAGACGGATACAGTTCCGGAGGGCAAAAGAGATAACGGAGCATTACGAGACATCGAGAAAAGAGTTCAGAGAGATGTGGACGATGACATCACACCGGAAGGCGACGGGTATACGGTTTTAACTCTGGTTCAGAAATATATTTCACAGAAGACCGGAGTAAAGAATACCACCAGAGCCGGATACGGGACAGTGATCAACGTTCTGAAGTCTGAGGCATTCGGCAACAAGCGAATTGATAAGGTTAAGCTTTCCGATGCGAAGGCCTGGCTCATCAAGCTGCGGACCACAAGAGCTTCTCAACGATTCATACCATCAGGGGAGTTGTCAGACCAGCATTTCAGATGGCTGTTGATGATGATCTGATCAGGAAGAATCCATTTGAATTTCAGATGGCGACAGTACTGGTTAATGACGCTGTTACTCGCGAAGCAATTACAAGAAAAGAGGAAAGAACCTTTTTAGAGTTCATTAAGAACGACACTCACTACGCAAGATACTATGATGGCATTTACATTCTGTTTAAAACAGGAATGCGTATCTCGGAATTTACAGGTCTGACCTTGGCTGATCTTGATATGGAGAACAGAACCATAAATATAGATCATCAATTGCAGAAGACCGGGACGTTGGTCTATATTGATACTACTAAGACATACGCCGGTCGCAGAGTGATTCCGATGACGGATGATGTATATGAAGCTTTCCAGAGAATATTGGCTGCAAGACCTAAGATGAAGGTGGAGCCGATGATCGATGGATATTCCGGCTTCCTCAGCTTTGATAAGGATGGAAAACCGATGGTGGCAATGCACTGGGAGAAATACTTCCAGCACGCAGTTGAGAAATACAACAGCATCTATCGTGTTCAGCTTCCTAAAATCACACCTCACGTCTGCCGTCATACTTACTGTTCTAACATGGCCAAGTCCGGAATGAATCCAAAGGTACTCCAGTATCTGATGGGACACAGCGATATCTCTGTAACCCTGAACACTTACACACATTTGAAATTGGATGATGCGAAGGAAGAGATGGAGAAGATGGCTCAGGCGCAGGAAGCAGCACAGGAAATAAATCGTGCTACGGGACAGGAACAGAAACTTCAGGAAAAAGGCTGGAAGATGGCTTAAATAAAGGATTGTAGGCTCTGTGGAGCCTATATATTTTTCAGTATATTCTGCCATTTACACCATCCAAATGCCAAAAAAATCGGCGATGTGTAAAACGGATTTTCAGAGGTCATTTTACACAGATTTTTACACAGTTTGGTGGGAAAAACAGGCCAAAACAGGTCAAAATAAGCCGAAATAATGGAAGCGGAAAGTAGTGAGAAATCGCGTAAAATAAGGGGTTTTAAGCATGATACGAGTACTGTTCGCCTGCTGGGGCAATATTTGGTAAGAGCCTCGGAAACCTTGAAAATAAAGGCTTTTCGGACAGAGGATGCTTGTTTTACACAGCTTTTACACGGTCTGAATTCATGAATTTTAAGGATTAGAGAAGGAGTAAAAATAAGATGATTAAAGTACTATTCGTCTGCCACGGCAATATTTGTCGTTCCCCCATGGCAGAATTTGTTATGAAGGATTTAGTTAAAAAAGCAGGAATGGAAGATCAGTTTTATATTGCATCAGCAGCCACCAGCTCTGAAGAAATCTGGCATGGGGTGGGAAACCCTGTGTATCCGCCGGCAAAAGTGGAGATGGAAAAGCATGGCATTTGCTGCGATGGAAAACGGGCAGTGCAGATGACTAGAGAAGATTATGATAAGTATGATCTTCTTATTGGTATGGACAGCAACAATATTCGCAATATGAAGAGAATTGTGGGTGGGGATCCAGAAGGGAAGATTCACAGGATGACAGAATATATTGGGGAGAACTACGATGTGGCAGATCCCTGGTATAGCGGTGATTTTCAGGCTACTTGGCGGGATGTTTCTAAAAGCTGCCAGGGGCTTTGGGACTACCTTTGTGGTAAAATGTGAACTTTGAAAAAATACAGTCAGAAACATAGCCTTTCCCTAGAAAGTGTGGTTAAATAACTAACGTAGCTACTTGTAAATTTTAGCAGAATAATAAGGGGAGATGATAAGACGAAATGAAAAATTTGAAAAAATGGAAAGTCTCCAAGAAGATACTGACGACTATCCTTGCTGCAAGTATGGTTCTTGGAAGCGTGTCCGTGGCTTATGGAGAGGATGGCACTAGCTCTTCCTACCAGTCAGAGTCAGAGGTTCAGGGACAGACTGTTGATGAAAGTGATAAGGGTATAGCTGAGGTAGAATCAGAAGACGTTACAGAAGAATCCACGGAAGAAACCACATCGGAATCTGCGGATTCTGCAGAAGCTACAACAAAGTCCCAAGAAGAGCCTTCTACGGAAGCTACAACAGATTCTTCCGAGGATGCTGCCACCACAGGTACGGTAGCCACAGAGACTACAACTTCCATGGATGGCGACCATGTGTCAGACACTATTTACGCAATGGATGCAGATGGAAATTTAAATGAAGTGACCTTGGAAGGAGACGGGGTGATCCGGGAAAGTGAGGAAGAAGGGGATGAGGAGGAATCTCTGGCCAGAGCTTCTGTGTCCAGTCCAAAGATTGTAAATTTCCGTGCCACCAAGTCTGGTACAGCTGTAACAGGGGTTACCACTTATAAGGAGTACCGGACCAACGCAGATGGATATACCTATGGGGGTGCGGGAGCTGATGCGGCTTACCTTGGAACCTCAGGGGGGAAGGTAAAATTCATGCAGGCAGGTGTTGTAGGTCTGGTGGATGAATCCCAGGTTCAGGTAGTAAAATTATCGTCGGTAAAGGGATTTAGTTATTATGAAACCGACGGATCCAACCTGTATCACTATATCAGCAACAACCTGGCAGCTTCCAATGCCTACTCGGAATTAAATGTGGGATCAAAGCCAGATTATTTAAGTGCCAATACCACTTATTACAGCTATGACGGTCATTATTTTTATACCGATTATGCTACCATGCTCTATGATTATGAGCGGGATACAAGAAGTCAGTCGGTAAATGCCAGTCAGCCTTACTATAATTATTTTCAGTATCTTTCTATGAGAAGTACCTCTAATTATAGTGCCAGCGATCTTACCAACATTATTAATAACCTGTTGAATCAATATGGGTATGGAAGTAGCTCTGTATTATACGGAACAGGAGCTTCTTTTGTAAATTACCAGAATTCCTATGGAATTAATGCGCTTCTTGCGGCAGCGGCAGCGATTAATGAAAGCGGTTGGGGTACCAGTAATTATGCAAAAAACCGCTATAATTTATTTGGTATTAATGCAGTAGATTCTGACCCGGATCAGGCTACTTATTTTTCCAGTGCAGATGCCTGCATTAAAGATTTTACAGAAACCTATATGTCAAAACGATATATGAGGCCTGGCTATACTTATTATCATGGAAGCTGTGTGGGAGATAAAGCTTCGGGCGTCAATGTAAGTTGGGGTTCTGCTCCGTATTGGGGAGAAACCCTTGCAGCCATTGCAAGAAGCTTGGATGCTGCAGGCGGCAACAAGGATTACGGTTATTACACGATTGGAATTAAAGATACTGTAAGTACCAGTCATAATGATGTAAATGTTAGAAAAGATGCTTCGACTTCCTCTACAGTACTTTATACCACTGGTTCACATTCCAACTATCCGGTGATCATTCGGAATACTTCTGGGAATTTCTATGAGATTCAAAGTGATGGGGTATTAAACAGTGGTCGTTCGGCAGTGGTAGATTCTACTGGAAATTACAGCCTGAATAATATGTACGCCTATATTTCCAAGGATTATGTCACTACAGTTTTTACAGGAAATAAGTCGTCAGATGCTTCCGTTAAGTATAGTGTTCACGCGCAAACCTACGGCTGGATGGACACGGTACAGGATGGAACTATGGCAGGAACCAGCGGAGAAGCAAAGCGTTTGGAAGCGATTCAGATTAGTCTTGGCAATGCGCCTGTTTCTGGAAGTATTCAGTACCGGGTTCACAGACAAACCTACGGATGGGAGACGGATTGGAAGAGTGATGGAGCTACTTCGGGAACTACCGGAGAAGGAAAACGACTGGAAGCTATTCAAATTAAGCTTACAGGTCAGATGGCAGAAAAGTATGATGTTTATTACCGGGTTCACGCACAAAGCTATGGATGGCTTGGATGGGCGAAAAATGGTGAAAGCGCCGGAACCTCTGGCATGGCGAAACGTTTGGAGGCCATTGAGATTTGTTTGGTAGCCAAGGGAGGAGCTGCTCCTGGAGATACATCCAATGCTTATGTGAAGGCCTCCATTACTTATCAGACCCATGTTCAAACCTATGGATGGAGAGGCTGGTCCTTTAATAACCTACAATCAGGAACCACGGGCCTTGGAAAACGACTGGAAGCCATTCAGATTAAGCTGGTAGACCCTGAAGTATCGGGATCTGTGCAGTATCGGACCCATGTCCAGACTTATGGCTGGCAGGGCTGGGTATCTGATGGAGCTGTTTCAGGAACTTCAGGTCAAGGGAAACGACTAGAAGCCATTCAAATTCAGCTAACAGGAGAGCTGGCAGACAAATATGACATCTACTATAGAGTTCATAGTCAGACCTACGGTTGGCTAGACTGGGCCAAGAACGGCGAAAAAGCAGGAACCGCAGGCCTGGCAAAACGGTTGGAATCCATAGAGATTCGTTTGGTGGAAAAAGGTTCTTCCGCACCGGGAAGCACCGATAGGCCTTACGTGGGAGATTAAGTTTAAAGTTAGTCATAAATGACGTTAAAACAACACGATGCCGAGAGAGTGTAGAATAAAAATTTGTGCAACTTTCTTAAAAAGAAGTTCTGTAAATCAGGGCTTCTTTTTTAACACCGTTTTTTAATCGACACAATGTTCAGATTTTGTTAAAAAACTTCAAAATTATTTAATTTTATCTAGGTATAAATATTACTTTTTTGGTAAAAATGACGATTGATTCTCTCGCAGAAAAGTTTCATAATAACCAAGAAATAACGTACTTATTTAAGTACAAACAAAAACTTATAATAGGTAACGACTTGAACTACAAAAACCTGGCAATGATGCTGTAAAGATGCTGAAGCAGGTTTTTTTGTGTGTATACACATTTATGGAGTCTGAGATTCCGGAGTGTTTTACATAAAAAGAAGGAGTTTAAAGGGCATTAAGAGAGGCTCTTTGAGAAGGGGTTTGGTTCGTTGCCAACAGATTTAAGTAGAAATGGAGGTGCCCTATGGATTCTGTATTTCAGAAAATAGAAGAAATAGAGAGAACCGCAGAAAGCATCGTGAAACGTGCGGAAGATGAGAAGGTTATGACAGACCAGCAGCTTCAGGACGAACGTGATAAATTCGATGCGGATCTGGCTGATAAGACAGAAAAAAAACTGAACGAAATCCGACAGGCTTCTGATGCGAAGATGAAGAAGATCATGGATGATGAAAAGGAACGTCATCATTTCGTTATCGACAATCTTGAAGACGATTTCAAGGAGAATCACAAAGCATATGCAAAGGAGATTCTAGAAAACATTATTAAGGTATAAGGCAGAGGTGAATTATGGGAAATGTAATGTCATACAGTGGCCTGACCACCAAGGTAAAGGCCATGCAGGCAAAGCTTCTGACCGATCAAGACTTTGAAAACATTGCAAATCTCCACAGCGTGCCGGAGGCAGTGGAATACCTGAAAGGAAAACCTGCTTACGCTGAGGCGTTGGGGAAGATGGATGATACCTTGTATCACCGCGGAAATGTAGAGAAGGTCTTAGGTCAATCCCTCTACGCAGACTATACCAGATTGTATCGATTTGCCGGCATGAGACAAAAGAAGTTCATGCGAGGGTTTTGGAAGCGATATGAGATTGATCTTATTAATTATTGCTTGAGAATCGTTTTTAATCACTATGATATTCCTTTCGATATCAATTATAAGAAGGAATACTTTGATAAATATTCTCAGCTGGATGTAGATAAGATGATCGCATCTAGAAACATTCAGGAGCTTGTGGAAAGCTTGAAAGATACAGAGTATTATGAGCCGCTTACCCCCGTAAAGGATAAACAGGATGCTACTTTGTATGATTATGAAATACTATTAGAACAGTATTTCTTTAAAAATGCCTGGACCAAGCAGCGTAAAGCGATGGATAAGTCTGAGCAAGAGATCTACAAACGTGATTGTGGTATGAAGATTGATCTTTTGAATTTGAACTGGATTTATCGTGCAAAGAAGTACTACAACATGCTTGCTCCGGATATTTATCTTATGGTAATTCCAATCCAATATAGAATTAAACCGGATGAGTTTAAGGCCATGGTGGAGGCACCGACTGTGGAGCAATTTGTTCAGCTTTTGAACAATTCCTATTATGAGAGAAGATTCCATGCAATGGCCAAATCGGAAAATATGGAAGAGTTCTACAGAGAATGTATGCATGATCTGTATATGTCCGATCGCCGGAGAAATCCCTACTCTTTGGCAATAGTTAACACCTATTTGTTCTTAAAAGAGGAAGAGATTGATCGTTTGATTACAGCCCTTGAGTGTATCCGCTACGGTCTTACACCTAGGGAGACACTGGGATACATAGGAGGTAAGAAAGAATGATAGTAAAGATGAAATTCTTGCAGATCAGCGGACCTCAGACAGACTTGGACAGAATGTGCAGAACCTATCTCACCAAGCATGAGATGCAGCTTGAAAGTGCCCTGTCTGAGCTTAAAACTACCGACAATCTGCAACCTTTCATTGAAGTGAATCCGTACCGGGATCCGTTAGCAAAGGCAGAACAGTTCTGTGAGCTATTGGATAAGAATTTAGAAGTAACTCCGGACACTTCCATGGAAGAAGAGGAAATGAGGACACTTCTTCGAGACATCAACCATGATTATGTAGAGATGGATGAGAAGAAGGAATTTTTGAAGAAGAAGGCAGGAGAGCAGAAAGAAACGGCCAATGCCTTAGAGCCTTTTAGAGCGTTGGATGTGGACCTTGGACATATATCTAATTATAGATTCTTGAAGGTTCGATTTGGACGAATCGGTCTGGATTACTATGATCGAATGCAGAAGTACCTGATGCAGGATGTAAATGCCGTATTCTTAGAAGGCCTTAGAAATGACAGCTATGTTTACGGTGGATATATCGTAGCGAATAAAGATAAGGGAATGGTAGATGCCCTATTTAGTTCCCTTCACTTTGAGAGAATTCATTTGACTGATGCTTACGAGGGAACTCCGGAGCAGATTTGGAACAAAGTAAATGACGAAATGGAAGCTACCATGAAGGAAGCTGGTGAACTAGAAAGCAAGCAGGCAGCTCTTATGACCAGCAATGCAGCAAAACTTTTAGGTGCTAAGCTTAAGCTTTCTGAACTGGCAGATTACTTTGATATTCGTAAGAAAGCAGCCATTACAGAGCATGATGAGAACCAGGATGGACATTATGTAATCTGTGGTTGGATGAGTGAAGCTGATGTAGAAAGCTTCATGGAAGAGATTAAGGATGATGACAAGGTTATGGCTGTCATTGAGGAAGATAAAGAAAAATTTTTCGGTGAGCCGCCTACAAAACTTAAGAATCCTAAGATCTTTAAGCCATTCGAGTTGTTTATTGAGATGTACGGTCTTCCGGCATCTGACGAGATGGATCCTACGATTTTCGTAGCTCTTACCTATACCATTATCTTCGGAGCAATGTTCGGAGATTTAGGACAGGGAGCAGTTTTATTTATTGGAGGAGGTCTTCTGTACCTATTTAAGAAGATGAACTTAGCAGGAATTGTTTCTGTAGCAGGTATTTTCTCCATGATCTTTGGTGTGTTATACGGAAGTGTATTTGGATTTGAAGATGTGATTCCGGCCCTGTGGTTGAAACCTATGGATGCCATGACCACCCTTCCTTTCGTGGGACAGCTGAACACCGTATTTATCATTGCAGTGGCAGTTGGTATGGGACTGAACCTTTTGGTTATGGTATTCCAGATGATCAACGCAGCCAAGAGTGGAGATAAAGAAGATTTATTCTTCTCCCACAACGGATTAGCAGGATTTGTATTCTATGCATTTATTGTAATTACCATTGTTCTTTACATGACAGGACATAAAACACCAGGTAATGTCTTGATGATTATCTTCCTTGGAGTTCCGATTTTAATGTTCTTTTTCAAAGAGCCTCTTGGAAATATCGTTGAGAAGAGACATCAGAAACTGGAAGGTGGCAAGGGAATGTTCTTTGTACAGGGATTCTTTGAGTTGTTTGAGACAATGTTAAGTTATTTCTCAAATACAATTTCCTATGTGCGTATCGGAGCATTCGCAGTGAGCCATGCAGCTATCATGGAAGTTGTTCTTATGCTTTCTGGTGCTGAAGAGGGAACTCCAAATATTCTTGGAGTAATCGTTGGTAACCTCATTGTTATGCTTCTTGAGGGATTGGTTGTTGGTATCCAGGTACTTCGTCTTGAGTACTATGAGATGTTCAGTCGATTCTATAAAGGTAGCGGACGTGAGTTTAAGCCATTTAATAAAGTTAACAACAAGTAACAGAACTTAAGATTTAAGGAGGACAATTAAAATGACACTAGCAGTTAAATTATTACTTATCGCAGCATTGGTGCTTGGCATCATCGTTCCATTTGGCACATTTCTTTTAGGAGAGCAGTCTAAGAAACGTTATAAACGTGCACTTGGAGCAAATGTTTTCTTTGTATTTGGTGCATTCGTAATCGCAGGAATCATGCTCTTTGCAGGAACTCCTGTACAGGCAGCAGAGGCAGCAACAACTGCAGCAAGTAACGCAACAGGATTTGGATATTTAGCAGCAGCACTTTCAACCGGTTTAGCTTGTGTAGGTGGTGGTATCGCCGTAGCAAGTGCAGCAAGTGCAGCTCTTGGAGCAATCAGTGAGGATTCTAGTGTACTTGGTAAGTCACTGATCTTCGTAGGTCTTGCAGAAGGTGTTTGTTTGTATGGACTTATCATCTCCTTCATGATCATCGGTAAATTGTAAGATGAAGATGTATCTGATCAGTGATAATGTCGATACTCTGACAGGTATGAGACTGGCAGGTGTAGATGGGGTGGTAGTTCACGAGAGAGAGGAACTTCGTACTGCCATTGAAACTGCTATGGATGATCCGGAAGTAGGAATCGTTCTTCTGACAGAGCGGTTTGGACGGGAGTTCCCGGACTTGATCGATGAGATCAAGCTTCAGAGAACACAACCCCTTCTGGTTGAGATTCCTGACAGACACGGAACCGGACGTAAGAAAGACTTTATCACTTCTTATGTTAATGAAGCCATTGGGCTGAAACTGTAGAAATGTAAAAGGACTATTAGAATCTGAAAAATTCATCCTCTGAAGATCTTTGGTCCGGAGGGTGAATTTTAGGATAGTTCGTAAAATCAGAGAGAAGAAGGTGAGAAGCTTGACCATAGAAGAAAGAATTGACCATCTGCAGGAAGCTGCGATGGAAGAGGCGAGAGCCATGGCAAATGAGATCCGCACCCAGCACAAGCGTACTCTTACAGGTGTTTTGGATCAACACAAGGGAGAAGCCAACAGACAGTATGATGTTCGTGTAAAGGCAGAGACAGTAAGTGCCAGACAGCAGCAGAATATGGCGGTTTCTAAGGCACAGCTGGAGCTGAAACGTGAGTATGGCAAACGCCAGAAACAGTTAAAGAAGGAGCTGTTTAAGGAAGTTCAGGACATGGTTTATGACTTCATGAAAACAGATGAATATAAGGAACTCCTGGTAAAATACATTGACAATGCAGCAGGATTTGCAAAGGGTGAGCAGCTTACAATTTATATTAACCCTAGCGATGCTGACAAGAAAGATTACTTAGAAGAGCGCACTGGTATGGTGTTAACAGTAAGTAAGGAAGACTTTATCGGAGGCGTTAGAAGCGTTGTAAGAGAGAAAAATATTTTGATCGATCACGCTTACAAGGGCGCTTTAGAGAAAGCATACCATGAGTTTATGTTTAGAGGAGGTACAGGCATTGGATAAGAAAAGAACAGGTGTTATTTATGGCATCAACGGTCCTGTTATCTACCTGCAAGGAAAAAGCGATTTTAAAATGTCTGAGATGGTTTACGTTGGTAAGGAACGTCTGGTAGGCGAGGTTATCGCCCTGGACAAGGAACGCACCACCATCCAGGTTTATGAGGAGACTTCAGGGCTTCGTCCAGGAGAAATTGTAGAAGCCAGTGGAGCACCGGTATCCGTCACATTGGCACCGGGAATCCTGAACAATATTTTTGATGGTATTGAGCGTCCCCTGGAGCGTATCGCGGAAGCAGGAGGAGCGTTTATTACCAGAGGTGTTGCAGTAGATTCTCTTGACGTAGAGAAGAAATGGGACACCCATATTACAGTAGCTGTAGGTGATGAGGTTCATGGAGGTTCTGTTATTGCAGAGGTTCCGGAGACAAGAGCTATCATTCACAAGTGTATGGTTCCACCGGATGTAGAGGTGGCAAAAGTTGTTGAAGTTGTAGCAGATGGACAGTATACCATCAATGATGTTATCGTTAAGATTCAAAGATCTAACGGAGATATCCAGGAACTGACCATGACACAGAAGTGGCCAATTCGTGTAGCTAGACCGGTACACAAAAGATATCCGGCCAGTGTTCCACTTGTTACCGGCCAGAGAATTTTGGATACCATGTTCCCGATTGCAAAGGGTGGTACAGCAGCGATCCCTGGAGGATTCGGAACTGGTAAGACTATGACCCAGCACCAGATCGCAAAATGGTCCGATGCAGATATCATTATTTACATCGGATGCGGTGAGCGTGGAAATGAGATGACCCAGGTATTGGAAGAATTTGGTGAGCTGGTGGATCCAAAGAGTGGAAATCCTTTGATGGATCGTACAACCTTGATTGCCAATACTTCTAACATGCCTGTTGCAGCCCGTGAGGCTTCCCTGTATTCAGGACTTACATTGGCTGAGTACTATAGAGATATGGGATATGACGTAGCCATCATGGCGGACTCTACATCCCGTTGGGCAGAGGCTCTTCGTGAGTTGTCCGGACGTTTGGAAGAGATGCCTGCAGAGGAAGGTTTCCCGGCATACTTAGCTTCTAGACTGTCAGCTTTCTATGAGAGAGCCGGTATGATGCAGACTTTAGGAGGAAGCACTGGTTCCGTTTCCATTATCGGTGCCGTTTCTCCACAGGGAGGAGATTTCTCCGAGCCAGTAACTCAGAATACCAAGCGTTTCGTTCGTTGCTTCTGGGGACTAGATAAATCCTTAGCTTATGCAAGACATTTCCCGGCCATTCATTGGCTCACCAGTTACAGTGAGTATTTAACAGACTTAAGTGGTTGGTATACAGATAATGTATCTCCAAAGTTCGTTGACTACCGTAACCGTCTCATGTCCATCTTGGGACAGGAGAACAGCTTGAACGAGATCGTTAAGTTGATCGGTGCAGACGTACTGCCAGATGATCAGAAACTGATTCTTGAGATTGCAAAGGTTATCCGTCTTGGCTTCCTTCAGCAGAATGCTTTCCATAAAGATGATACCTGCGTATCTTTGGAAAAACAGTTTAAGATGATGGACACAATTCTTTATTTATATAAGAAGTGCCGTAAGCTCATTGCCATGGGACAGCCTATGTCAGTGTTAAAAGAAGAAGGTATCTTCGAGAAAGTTATTGCTATTAAGTATGATGTACCAAATGACAATCTCCAGCTTTTAGATACTTATAAGAAGAAAATTGATGATTTCTATGACAGTGTATTAGCAAAGAACGCATAAAGGAGGAGAGGACATGGCAATAGAATATCTAGGCTTAAGTAATATCAACGGACCTCTCGTTGTTCTGGAAGGACTTCAGGATGCGTTTTATGATGAGATCGTTGATTTCATAGTGGATGGCAACACTAGAAAAATGGGCCGTATTATTGAATTAAATGAGGATAAGGCAGTTATTCAGGTATTTGAGGGAACAGAAAATATGTCCCTTACTAATACCCACACAAGACTTACCGGACATCCTATGGAGGTAAAGGTATCTCCTGATATGTTGGGAAGAACTTTCAACGGTGTAGGAAAGCCAATTGATGGATTGGGAGCCCTTATTTCCGATGATAAGCGTGATGTTAACGGACTTCCCTTAAATCCAGTACGTCGTGAGTATCCTCGTAACTATATCCGTACAGGTATTTCCGCAATTGACGGACTTACCACTTTGATTCGTGGACAGAAGCTTCCTATTTTCTCAGGAAATGGACTTCCACACGATCAGTTGGCAGCACAGATTGTAAAGCAGGCATCTTTAGGAGATGATTCTGATGAAGAATTCGCGATTGTATTTGCAGCCATGGGTGTTAAGCATGACGTAGCTGATTTCTTCCGCAAGACCTTCGAGGAAAGTGGTGTATCAGACCACGTTTGTATGTTCCTTAACCTGGCAAATGACCCGGTAGTAGAACGTTTGATTACTCCAAAGGTAGCCCTTACCGTAGCAGAGTACTTAGCATTTGAGTGTAACAAGCATATCTTGGTAATTCTTACAGATATGACTTCCTTTGCTGAGGCCCTTCGTGAGGTATCTTCTTCTAAGGGAGAGATTCCTTCCCGTAAAGGTTATCCGGGATACCTTTATAGTGAGTTGGCTACCCTGTACGAACGTGCCGGTATCGTAGAAGGAGTAAATGGATCTGTAACCCAGCTTCCAATCCTTACTATGCCAAATGATGATATTACTCATCCAATCCCTGACCTTACAGGATACATTACTGAGGGACAGATCGTATTGGATCGTAACCTTCACGGACAGGGAGTTTACCCGCCAATCAGTGTACTTCCTTCTCTGTCACGTTTGATGAAGGATGGTATCGGTGAAGGATTTACCAGAGAAGACCATCAGGATCTGGCCAACCAGTTGTTCTCAGCCTACGCAAAGGTAGGAGAGGCAAGAAACCTGGCATCTGTAATCGGTGAGGATGAGCTTTCTCCAATCGATAAGAAATACATGGCCTTCGGTAAAGAATTTGAGAAGCGTTATGTAGGACAGGGACCAACAGATAACAGAACTATCCAGGATACTCTGGATTTAGGTTGGGATCTTTTGAGTCTTCTTCCTAAGGGAGAGTTGGATCGAATCGACACCAAGATTATTGATAAATACTATCCGGGAGAGAAAACTGTGGAGGAAGAGGCATAGGCATTTTAAGTGTCAGGCCTTAAGCAGTTTCTCGGTGTATCAGATAGTAAGAAAGGAGTCGATCTATGGATCCAAGAGAATTTCCCACCAAAGGTAATCTGATCGCGGCTAAGAATTCTCTGGCGCTTGCCAAACAGGGCTACGACCTGATGGACAAGAAGAGAAATGTGCTTTTAAAAGAGCTTATGACTCTGATTGATGAGGCAAAAGAGATCCAGGAAGAAATCGACAGCACATTTACAAAGGCATATGCCTGCCTGCAAAGTGCCAATATTGAACATGGTATCAGTAGGGTAGAGCAGCTGGCATTTACCGTGCCAATCGAGGATTCCATCCGTATTCAGACAAGAAGTATCATGGGAACAGAGATTCCCCATGTAAAATACGATTCCAAGGAGAACAATCTGACCTACTCCTTCGGAACCACAAGGGAGTCCATTGATATTGCCAGAGAGGCCTTTCGAGAGGTGAAGGATTTGACCATAAAGCTATCCATGGTGGAAAACTCCGCCTACCGACTGGCAAGCAATATTAAGAAGACTCAAAAGAGAGCAAATGCCTTGAAGAATATTACGATTCCAATGTACACAGAGCTTGTGCGTAATATTAACAATGCACTGGAAGAGAAGGAACGTGAAGAATTCACAAGACTGAAAGTTATTAAGAGCATGAAGACTAAGAGTGCTTGATGCGGGACTTAAACTCTATGAAGATAATAGGGACTGTCGCTTTGGCGATGGTCCTTTTTGTTGTGTATAATTTTCTTGTGTGAATGATACAAAGAATATAGAGAATGAATCATGCTGGTGGGAGGGACGCATACCAAGGAGGATGATATGCTGTCAAAGACACCCTGCGTTTCCTACTCGCTGCACGCGCCAAGCCGCTCGGGCTCTTGCGCAACTCGCCCCAAAGGACGGGGCTCAAACAGGCGCCCGCCCTCGCTGCTAGCGTGCAGCTCCCTACGGAAGCCTCGGGAATCGTCTTTGCCAGCATATCATCCCCCTTGGCATTGCTGACTCCCGCAACACCACAGATATTTCAGCTGATATTTCCTTTTCATTTCAGAAAAAATTTACACAGCAAAAAATCCCCTTTGCCACGACGGGGTGCTGATTAAATTCAAAACGTAAGTGTTTTGAAGATGCCGCATGAAGCTCTCTTGTCAGGGAAGAATGCTGGGGATTGCAGGTGACACATATTTTTCTTTGGTTAGGGAAGTAAATGCATTGCAGGAGGTATATATGTTGACAAGACAATTCCCGAGGCTTCCGTAGGGAGTTGCACGCTAGCAACGAAGGCGGGCGCTTGTTTGAGCCCCGTTTTTTGGGGCGAGTTGCGCTAGAGCCTGAGTGGATTAGCGCGTGCAGCGAGTAGGAAACGCAGGGCGTCTTGGAAACATATATACCTCCTGCAATGCCATGAGCGATCCTGCATTCAAGAATTTAATTGCCACTGCTTGGCGGAAACTTTCAAGAAAGAGGCATCACCTGGCACACCGTCAAAACACCATGGTCCACAAAGAATTTAATCCGCATCCCAGCAAAATCCAGTCCATAGATTCTGTTTGGGTCTTCCTGATAGGAGGGCCTTGGATCCTGAGAGAGGATTTGCCGTAGGACATCTTGTTTCCTAGTAGGGACCTGATCTTCCAAGGATCTGCCCGTCTCAGGATTAGTTTGAAAAACCACCTGCAATCTATCGTTTTTGTGGAGATCGGAAAAGCTTCCTTTGGCCTCTGGTTTTGCATCTACGTAGGGGAGGTAGGGTTTTATATCGTAGATGGGGGTGCCATCCATCATGTCGATTCCGGATACGAGAAGAACCTTTCCATTGGTTGTAGTCTCTTCTATGGAAATTAATTCCACGCAGGATAATCCTATGGGATTGGGGCGAAAGGGAGACCTGGTGGCAAAGACTCCTACCCTTTGGTTGCCACCTAGTCTGGGAGGCCTTACTGTGGCATGCCAGGAATCCTGGTGGACCATAGAAAAGCCCCAAAGAAGCCAGAGGTGGGAGTAATTTTCAATACCTCTTAAGGCTTCCGGATTTCGATATTCCGGTTCAAAGACAATTCGGCCACTGGTATTTGCAAGGCCACTTTGCCTGGGAAGACCAAATTTTTCTGGGAAATCTGTATGAATTGTTGCAATTTTTTTTAAAGTTAAATCTTGTGACATTTCAATGGTCCTTTTCGTTTTATATACATGCATATTTGCTATGGTGAAATAACATAATTATATTATACAATAATAGGGAAAGTCGATATGCTAAAGTTGTTACAGAAAAATAGTTAAATGATAGAGGAAATATAGGACTATGAGAAAATTTAAAACCGTATTTATGCGTGGAGGCACCAGCAAGGGCTGTTTCTTTTTGAAAGAAGACCTTCCAGAAAATAGGGAAGAATGGGATAGTATTTTTTTGCAGGCTATGGGAAGCCCGGATCCTAAGCAAATCGATGGACTAGGGGGAACTGTTTCTTCCAACAATAAAATCGTGGTTGTGTGGAAAAGCACAGAGCCTGGAGTGGATGTAGAATACCTGGTAGGCCAGGTCATTGTGGGAAAAGAGCAGGTGGACTATAAGTCCAATTGTGGAAATATGACAGCAGCTGTAGGCCCTTATGCTGTGGAAGAGGGGCTGGTTGATATTGAGGAGCCGGTGACTACAGTGCATCTTTTAAACCGTAATACTGACAAATATATAGATGTTACCGTTCCCTGTGAAAATGGAACCTGTGCACAAGAAGGAGATTGTCATATTGCGGGAGTTGACGGAACCAGTCCTGAGTTAAAGGTAAAGTTTTTAAATCCCGCAGGGGCTAAGACAGGTAAACTTCTTCCTACAGGGAATCGGGTGGATGTTTTAGATATTCCGGAATTTGGGAAAATAGAAGCTACGATTTTAGATGTGTCAAATCCAATGGTTTTGGTGCGGGCAGAGAATGTAGAAGCTTTGGGGACAGAACTTCCGGAGCAAGTAAATGCCAATGCGAAACTTATGGATCTTTTAGAAAAGATTCGGGGGCTTGCAGCCTGCAAAATGGGATTTGCAAAAGACCTTTTAGATGCCACAGAAAATAGCCCTGCAGTCCCTAAGGTAGGATTTGTTACCAATCCCGAATCTTACAGGGAAATAGGAGGCAGCCAGGTAGAAGCTAAGGATATGGATCTGTGCGTCCGGGTGATTTCTGTATTTAAGTGCCACAAGGCCTGCCCCCTTACTTCAGCCAGTGCTATTGCTGTGGCAGCAGCCTTAGAGGGAACGGTAGTTCAAAAGCTTGTAAGTGAGACCATGGATCCGGAAAATGTACGAATCGGCCACCCCAGTGGGATTATGACTATGTGTCCGGAAATCGTAAGAAAAGAAGAAATAGAGGTGCCATCTGTGGCAGTGCAAAGAACTGCAAGACGGATTATGGATGGAACCTTGTATATTCGTAACTAGAATATAAAAAAGAGTGTTTCTCAGAGAATTCTACCTGGAAACACTCTTTTTAAATTATAGGCTAAGGATATGTTTATATAAGCCTAGGCATGTTTTAAATTATAGTGCCATTTATAAACCGCACTGCCAATAATAATTAGGTATCCAATAATACTTAAGGCATCTGGAATTTGGCCTAAGAAGACAAAACCTAGGAGGGCTGCAAACAGCACTTGGGTGTAATCAAATACAGAAATCTCTTTGGCAGGAGCTTTGGTGTAGGCTTTGGTAATGGTAAGCTGACCTCCTGCTGCGGCAGCTCCTGCTAAAAGAAGCATTAGCATTTGGTGAAGGGTCATAGGCTTGGCTCCCACAATCAGGAATGGCCCTGTAACAATACAGGAGAAGACGGAGAAGAACATAACGATTACCGGGCCCCTTTCTCCGTTGGTTCCAAGCTTTCTGACAAAGGTGTAGGCGATTCCTGCTCCTAAGCCCCCAATTACACCTGCCATGGCGTAGAAAAACTGCATGTTCATGGAAGGCTTTACTACAAAGATGGCACCGATAAAAGCCACGATGACGCAACCCCATTCGATTTTATTTGCCTTTTCCTTCAAAATAAAGTAGGACATAATAATGGCAAAGAAAGGTGACAATTTATTTAAGATATTAGCGTCAGCGATATTTAATTTATCGATGGCATAGAAGTTACAGATCAGACCGGAAGTTCCAAAGAAGCTGCGAAAGAAAAGATCCTTCCAGCTTTCTTTTTTAATCTTAAAACCTCCCTCGCTTCTGGCTAAAAGAAAGATAGCCACAACCGCAGCCACAGCATTTCTAAAAAATGCTTTCTGCATGGTGGGTAGGTCTCCGGACAGTCGCACAAAGAAGGTCATGAGAGCGAAGAAAAATCCCGCCATAATAATATACATAATTCCCTGTTTCTTATCATTCATGAAAATACCCCTTTTCTATTTATATTTTTAAAGCTCATTGCCTGAGGGAATAATCCCCTTGGTTTTCAGCCATTTGTAAGCAATGAGACATACAATTACGGATAAAAGAGATCCGCAGGCTGTGGCAATTCCCATTGGAAATAAGGTTTCTGGAAACCACAAAGAAGTGAGATAAACTCCCGGAATTCGCACACAGCAAATGGCGATAATATTGTGGAGAAAAGAAATTTCTGATCTACCATAAGCACAAAAATAACCACTGAAACTAAAATGAATTCCTGCAAATATACAGTCATAAATATATCCGTGAATGTATTGCTCTCCAAGGAGGGTAACTGTAGAATCAGAAGTAAACAGTCCTACGATATTGGCTCCAATAAATTGCACTCCTATGGAGATTATAAGGCCGTAGATGACGGTAATACCGATGGCGTAGTGAAGGGTGGCAGAGGCCCGGTCGTGCTGGCCTGCACCCACATTTTGTGCACCCAGAGCTGACACAGTAGACAGCATAGAGGAAGGAACTAAAAATACAAAACTGATGATTTTTTCTACAATGCCGACGGCAGCTGCCGCATTTAAACCTCTTCGATTAGCAATAATTGTAATAATCAAAAAAGCAATCTGAATAAATCCATCCTGCAAGGCGATAGGAATTCCAATACGCACAATCTGTCCCATAACAGAAGGTGCAGGCTTTAAATCACTGTTTTTTATAGAAATTTCAAGATTCTTTTTCCGAAGAATTGTAATCAAGGCCAAAATAACACTGATGGTCTGGGACAGGGTGGTTCCAAGAGCAGCTCCGGAAGGGCCCATAGCCATGCCTCCCATAAAGAGATAATCCAGCCCGATGTTGCACAGGCAGGCAATGGCGATAAAATACATAGGAGTTTTAGAATCTCCCAGCCCACGAAAGATTGAACTAATGACATTGTAGGCAGTAATAAAAGGAATCCCTACAAAACAAATCATCAGATACTGAATGGTTCCATCTACAGCCTCTGTTGGAGTGGACATTAAGGATACAATGGGTTTTACAAATAATAGAAGAATCCCAGCTAGCACAATAGAGGACGCAATAAAAAGAGTCACTGTATTTCCCACAACAGAAGAAGCCCGGCCTTTATCCTTAGCCCCGATGGCCTGACCGATACAAACAGTAGTTCCCATAGCCAGTCCCACAATCACCACAGTGATCATGTGCATAATCTGACTACCCACAGAAACAGCAGTGGTGCTGGCAGCCCCTTCAAACTGACCAATAATAAAAAGGTCCGCCATGCCATATAAAGTTTGCAAAAAATAAGATAATAAATAGGGAAGTGAAAAGTAGGCAATATTCCTAAGAACACTTCCGGAAGTTAAATCACGTTTCACTAAATGAAAGCCCCCCAATCATCAAATTATCGTGAATTGCTGCTTTAGAATTGCAAAAAAGGCAACAAATCTTATTATACTCTTATTTTAAAGAGATGTAACGGGAGAAAATTATATTCCTTCGGAGAATACGAATCTTCCCAATGGTTTGGAGTCAAATACAAAGAAAATTCTTGTGGTTGTCAGTGGAAAAGATAAGGCTTCCATGGTGAAGAAGGCCTTTTTTGGACCAGTTACACCGGACGTTCCGGCATCTATTTTGCAGATGCACAATGATGTAACCTTGGTGGCAGACGAAGAGGCGCTTTCGGAAATAGAATAAAAGGTGGAAAGAGATGCAATAATTGCTTAGATTATTATTGTGTCTCTTTTTTGCTATATAAATTCCATTTCCAGATTCATTCGCAGTCTTGCGTTCTTCTTCCATTTGGATTAGAATAACCTTATCTTAAGGGTGGGGGAGTCTAGGCTTCTTCGCTAGATTTAAATAGACAAGAAGGAGACAATTATGAACAAACCAGTTTTGGTGATTATGGCAGCAGGTATGGGGAGCCGTTATGGTGGCCTCAAGCAGATCGATCCTGTAGATGAGGATGGCCATATCATCATGGATTTCTCTATGTATGATGCAAGAAGGGCAGGCTTTGAGAAGGTAATCTTTATTATAAAGAAAGAGAATGAGGAAACCTTTAAAGAAGCGGTGGGAAATCGCATCGCCCAGTATATGGATGTTTCCTATGCATTCCAAGAGCTTTCAAATCTTCCGGAGGGCTATCAAGTTCCAGAAGGCCGTAAGAAACCTTGGGGCACTGCCCATGCGGTATACAGTTGTATTGATCAGGTAGATGGTCCTTTTGCAGTGATTAATGCAGATGACTACTATGGCCCGGAAAGCTTTCAGCTAATTTATGATTATCTGTCTACCCATCAGGATGATGATAAATATCGCTATACTATGGTGGGATATCTTCTGGGAAATACGGTGACAGACAACGGTCACGTGGCTAGAGGTGTCTGCAGTATGAATGAGAAGAGTGAGCTTGTAGATGTTAAGGAGCGCACTCGTATAGAGAAGCGGCCAAATGGAATAGCCTATACAGAAGATGATGGAGAGACTTGGAATTATCTTCCGGAGGATACGGTAGTTTCTATGAATATGTGGGGATTTACCAGAAGTATCCTGGAGGAAATTAAAGCAGGTTTCCCGGAATTTCTTGATAAGGGTTTACAGGAGAATCCAGAGAAATGTGAATATTTCCTTCCTTCTGTTGTAAATGATTTGTTGGAGAGTGACAGAGCTACTGTTACAGTGCTCACATCCAAAGATAAATGGTACGGAGTAACTTACAAAGAGGACAAGCCAGTGGTGGTAAATGCCATCCAAAGCATGAAAGATCAAGGTAGATACCCACAGCATGTGTGGGAGAATTAGGAGGCGTTATTATGCAGAAAATTTTAATTACCGGAGGAGCAGGATATATTGGAAGCCACACAGCAGTAGAGCTGTTAAACCAGGACTACGAAGTCGTTGTTTATGACAATCTGTGCAATTCTTCCAAAGAATCTTTAAAGAGAGTAGAGGAACTTACAGGTAAGAAGGTGGCCTTTTATGAGGGAGATGTTTTGGATGAGGCAGCCCTGGAGGCTATGCTTCAGGCAGAAAAACCAGATGCAGTTATTCACTGTGCAGCTTTAAAGGCAGTTGGAGAATCTGTAGAGAAGCCACTGCTTTACTACCACAATAACATTACCGGAACTTTAACCCTTCTTCGTGTAATGGATAGATGTGGCGTAAAGAATATTGTATTTAGTTCTTCTGCTACTGTATATGGAGACCCTAAGGAGATGCCTATTACAGAGGCATGCCCAAAGGGACAGTGTACCAATCCTTATGGATGGACCAAGTCTATGATGGAGCAGATCATGACAGATTTCCAAAAGGCAAATCCAGAGTGGAATGTTATCTTGCTTCGTTACTTCAATCCGGTTGGAGCTCACGAAAGTGGACGTATCGGAGAGGATCCAAAGGGAATTCCGAATAATCTTATGCCATATATCACTCAGGTGGCTGTAGGAAAGAGAGAAAAACTTGGTGTCTTTGGAGATGATTATGATACTCCGGATGGTACCGGTGTTCGTGACTACATCCATGTAGTAGATCTGGCTATTGGACATGTAAAGGCTGTTGGATACATTTTCAGTAACCCTGGAATTGATGTGATCAACTTAGGAACTGGCGTTGGCTATTCTGTATTAGATATGGTAAAGGCATTTTCTAAGGCCTGCGGTAAGGATCTTCCTTACGAGATTAAGCCTAGACGGGCAGGAGATGTAGCTATGTGCTATGCAGATCCTACCAAGGCTTATGAAGTTTTGGGATGGAAGGCTGAAAGAGGCCTGGATAAGATGTGTGAAGATTCCTGGAGATGGCAGTCTCAGAATCCAGATGGCTACAGGAGCTAATTATGAACGATGATATAGAGCTAAGGGGAAGACTGAAAATATACATGAAGTGGCCCATTTTCTTTTCGGTACTAATGGTGGCCCTTAATTTGTGTGCCATGATTATGGACCGGGAGGGAAGGCTGATCCTTTTGGTATTTGCAACGCTTTTTATTGGCGGCTCTGTACTTTTGTACTTGCGGTGCAAGGCAGTCCTTATGCAGGAATTGGTAACCTTTGCGGCCCAGTACGGCGTAGTGCAAAATACCCTCTTGAAAGAAATTGACATCCCCTATGCCATGCTTCTGGACAATGGAAATGTTGTCTGGATGAACAATGAATTTGAACGTATTTTAGATGTAGATGATGACGAGGAGATTCATATTTCCAGGTATATGCCTGAGATTAATTCTGCCATTTTTCCTAAGGATGATATCCAGACAGTAGAGATGCAGGTATATTATCATGACCGGGAATACAAGGCTATGTTAAACCGTTTGCCGGTTCAAGGCTTTAAAGGAAGTCAGGAGCTGGTTACAATCCCTAAGGAATCCCGCCATTTTGTGGCAGTTTACTTGGAAGATGTAACGGAGTTAAATCGCTATATTAGAGAGAGCGAAGAACAGCGCCTCATTGCAGGTCTTATTTACATTGATAATTATGATGAGGTGAATGACCGGGTGGACGAGGCCAGACAGTCCCTTTTGTGGGCTTTGGTGGACCGCCGCATTAACCAGTACATTTCTAAGGTAGATGGTATTTCAAAACGACTGGAAAATGACAAGTATTTTGTGGTTGTACAGAAACATTTTTATGAGAGCTTAAAAGATGACAAGTTTTCTCTTATGGAAGATGTGAAGGCTGTCAATCTTGGAAATGATATTCCGGTAACCTTAAGTATTGGTTTGGGCCTTAGTGAGGAGTCCTATGCCCAAAGTTATGGTTATGCCAGAGTTGCCATTGACCTGGCCCTTGCAAGAGGTGGAGATCAGGCTGTAGTTAAGGATGCCCATGGTATTACTTATTTTGGTGGAAAGAGCGAGCAGACTTCTAAGAATACCAGGGTAAAGGCCAGAGTTAAGGCAGAGGCCTTAAAGGAGTTTATTACGGTTAAGGATGATATTTTCGTAATGGGCCATAAGCTTACGGATGTAGATGCCCTGGGAGCTGCCATTGGTATTTACCGGGCGTCAGCTGCTCTTGGTAAGAGAGCTTATATTGTAATTAATGAAGTGTCCGCATCTCTTCGCCCCCTCTATGAAACTTTTGTAGCCAATGAAAATTATCCGGAGGATTTATTCTTAAAGTCTTCTGAGGCCATTTCCAGGGCGGACTCTAACTCCATGGTGGTGGTTGTAGATACCAACAGACCCCAGATGACGGAGTGTGAGGAGCTCCTTAAGAAGACCAAGACGATTGTGGTCCTAGACCATCACAGACAGAGCAGTGATCATATAGAGAATGCACTGTTGGCTTATATTGAGCCCAATGCCTCCTCTGCATGCGAGATGGTTTCAGAAATCTTGCAATATATTGTAGATGATATTAAAATACCAAAGTTAGAGGCCAGCAGTCTCTATGCCGGTATTATGATCGATACCAACAATTTTGTGAACCGTACAGGGGTGCGCACCTTTGAGGCAGCTGCATTTTTAAGAAGATGTGGTGCGGACCTTACTTTGGTGCGGAAAATGTTTCGAGATGATATGGCTTCCTACAGGGCTAAGGCAGAGATTATTAGTAGTGCCGAGGTGTATCGGGAGATTTTTGCCATTGCTGTAGGAGAGCATTTGCCTATTGAGAGTCCTACTATTGTGGGAGCGCAGGCAGCCAACGAGCTTTTGGATATTAATGCCATTAAGGCATCTTTTGTTTTGACAGACTATAATGGTAAGATTTACGTCAGCGCTAGATCCATTGATGAGGTAAATGTTCAGGTTATTATGGAACATTTAGGCGGTGGCGGACATCTAAATGCCTCTGGAGCTCAGTTTGGTCATACAGATATGAAGGAAGCAGTTGCAGCCCTTAAGGATGTAATTGATGAAATGATAAGAGAAGGAGAAATTTAAGATGAAAGTTATCTTAACAGAAGATGTAAAATCCCTGGGTAAGAAGGGAGAAATTGTAGAAGTAAGTGACGGATATGCAAGAAACTTTATCCTGAAAAAGAAAAAAGGCCTGGAAGCTAACAGCGCCAATATGAATGATCTGAAGCTTAAGAAAGCAAACGATGACAAGATCGCTCAGGAGCAGTATGAGGCAGCTTTGGAGCTTAAAAAGCAGGTGGAAGCCGGACAGGTTACTGTAGCTATTAAGACCGGAGAAGGAGGAAGAACCTTTGGGTCTGTATCTTCTAAGGAAATTGCGGCAGAAGTAAAGAATCAGATGGGCTTAACTGTAGATAAGAAAAAGATCCAGCTGAAGGAGCCTATTAAGTCTCTTGGTACTTTTAATGTGCCGGTGAAACTTCATGTGAAGGTTACTGCAGAACTTAAGATTGTAGTAACTGAGGAAGCGTAAGGATAAATTTACATGGAAGAATACATGGAAGAAGCGGTTATAAAGAGGACAATGCCTAATGACTATGTGGCAGAGCAGGCAGTTGTGGGGGCCATGCTTATGGATCAGGATGCCATTACTAAGGCCTCGGAGATTGTAAGTGGAGAGGACTTCTATAACAAAACCTATGGCATTGTCTTTGACGCCATGGTGGAGCTTTTTGACGAGAAAACCCCGGTGGATCTGGTTACTTTGCAGTCCAAATTAAAGGAGAAAAATGTTCCTCCGGAGGTATATGGACTAGAATATGTCAGAGACCTTTTGGAGGCAGTGCCCACCTCGGTAAATGTAGAATCCTATGCTAAAATCGTGGCAGACAAGGCCACTCTACGAAAACTTATTAGGATTAATGAAGAAATTGAAAACATGTGCTATATGGGAAATGAGTCCCTGGAACAGATTCTGGATAAGACAGAAAAAACTATTTTTAATCTGTTGCAAAGCAGAGACAGTGGAGAATTTGTGCCGATTCGGAAGATAGTTCTTAATGCCCTTAGTAGGATTGAGACAGCAGCCAAAAGTGCAGGAACTGTTACAGGTATTCCTACAGGATTTATGGATCTAGACTACAAGCTTTCTGGATTTCAGCCTTCGGATCTTATTTTGGTGGCAGCTAGACCTTCCATGGGAAAGACTGCATTTGTCTTAAATATTGCACAGTATATGGCCTTTCGTAAGAATCGCTGTGTGGCAATCTTCAGTTTGGAGATGTCAAAGGAACAGTTGGTAAACCGTCTGTTTTCTTTGGAATCTCAAGTAGATGCCCAGGCTCTTCGAACAGGTAAGATGAAGGATTCCGACTGGGATAAGTTGATTGAGGGTGCGGGTATTGTAGGACAATCCCGGATGATCATTGACGATACTCCCAGTATTTCTATTTCAGAACTTCGGTCAAAATGCAGAAAATACAAGTTGGAATTTGGCCTGGACTGCGTCATGATCGACTACTTGCAGTTGATGTCCGGCGGAGTTGGAAGAAAAAATGAATCCAGACAGCAGGAAATCTCTGACATTTCCCGGTCTCTAAAGGCCTTGGCTCGTGAACTAAATGTGCCGGTAGTGGCCCTTTCCCAGTTAAGCCGTGCGGTGGAGCAAAGACCGGACAAGCGGCCTATGCTTTCAGACCTTCGTGAATCCGGAGCCATCGAGCAGGATGCCGACGTGGTTATGTTTATCTATCGAGATGAATACTATAATAAAGATTCTGAGTATAAAAATCAGGCAGAGATTATTATTGCCAAGCAAAGAAACGGACCGGTAGGTACTGTAAACCTGGCATGGCTGGGTCAGTATACCAAGTTTGCAAATTTATCAAGGGAAGAATAAAATTTGTATAATATAAAATTTATTCCAAATTTGAGAGAGTTTTAGGGGTGTAAAGGATACAGGAGTTTAAAAAGATGAATTTACGAAAGAATATAGCCCTGGCATTGGCATTTGCCATGACCACAGGTCTTTTGGCAGGATGTGGGGGCAGTAGTTCTGATGTGGAGGAGGAGTCTGCAAAAGCCAAGGTTCAGGAACCGGAATATCAGGCCAAACTGGATCTGATTGATCCAACTGCTTACAACAATGTCTATGGCTTGAAACTTGAGAAAGGCACCTACCTGTCCATTATTGGAAAAAGAAGCGATGATGCCTACTGGAAGGAAATTCAAAAAGGTGTAAAGCAGGCAGTAGCAGATATTAATGCAGAGCTTGGCTATGAGGGCAGCGATAAGGTAAAGGCCACCTTCAACGCACCTGCTACTCCCGATGATGTGGACCAGCAGGTAAATATTTTGGATGAGGAACTTTCCAGATATCCGGAGGCAGTGGCAATTTCTGTGGCAGATATAAAGGCCTGTGAAGTACAGTTTGATCTGGCTACGGAAAATGATATTCCAGTGGTGGCTTATGATTCCGGAACAGATTATGACGGAGTCATGGCTACCGTAGCCACAGACAATCAGGCTATAGGAAAAGAAGTGGCAGATAAAATGGGAGAAGCGATAGAAAAGACAGGAGAGGTCTTAGTATTTTCCCATGATTCCAAGTCCCAGGCAGCCATTGACCGGACCCTGTCATTTATAGACGAGATAAAGGCAGCCTATCCGGAAGTGTCCGTGGTTGAAACCTATGCCATGGACCGTTTAGACATTTATAAAGAAAAGGTAGCAGAGGATATAAATGCCGGAATTTATGACCTAGAGAGCAAGACCTACACAGGAGATGGGGTCAACGCAGATGAGTGGACCGCATCAGATGCATCAGGCACTGTTGCAGGAGATGCTACAGGGCAGAGCGCTACAGAGGCAGAAGCTCCCAAAATCCAGGCTAGCGATATAACCGAAGAAAACGTAATAGACTACATCTTCGCAAAACATCCAAATGCCAAGGGAGTATATGCCACAAATTCAGAAGTAATGAATCTAGTATTATCAGGCTACGATCGAAACGAAATAGATACAGAAAACTTGGTAACTATGGGATTTGACATAAACGATAAAGTAAAAACAGCCTTGGAAGAAGGAACCATAGATGGAGTAATCTTACAGAATCCTTTTGGAATGGGATACGCAGCAGTCATCGCCACCGCCAGAGCAGCCCTAGACATGGCCAACGAAGCCAAAGTCAACACAGGCTACACATGGGTAACCAAAGACAACTACCAAGAAGACACCATCCAGGCAGTGATGTATTAAAAAATCAAAGCCAAACAGAGACAATGTAAATAAAAGAAGCCATGATACCAACAAAGGCATCATGGCTTCTTTCTCTTACAAAATCCGTTAGTCAGGTAATTACAAAACACACCAAAAACCTAGGCCAGATTGAAGGCAACACCCAGTAACAAAAGAAGACCCTCGGAGCCGCCGGTCCTTAGGGGCTGTCCTTTAGCCCCTTAGTACCGCTGCGGCGGAGCGGAGCGAGAGCGCGTCTTCGTTGTTACTGGGTGTTGCCTTCAATCTTACGTAACGTAACGTGTTTTGTATTTGTCGTCCACTTACGATTTAGGAAGAGAAAAAATAAACTCCGTTCCAACCCCCTCCGTGCTGACTACGGTTATATTTTCATCATGGGTCTGAATGGCTTCCTTCACAATGGCAAGCCCCAGGCCCGTTCCCTTCTTGTCCTTGCCCCTTGAGGCATCAGACTTGTAGAAGCGCTCCCAGATTTTATTAAGGGAGCTTCTTGGAATTCCAATTCCCTCATCCTTCACAGAGGTATAGACTTTGTCTCCCCGCTCTGTAGTCTCAATGGTAATGGTGGATTCTGGTTCGCTGAATTTAATGGCATTATCTAACAGGTTATACAAGACTTGTTGAATCTTTCTTTGGTCGGCATATACCGACAGATTCTTTGTAGCCAATATTAGTTCAACAGAAATTTTCTTTTCCTTGCAGGTTCCCTCAAAACTGAATACCACATGTTTGATCATTTCATGAAGATCAAAGTTCTCCCGGTTTAAGAGTAAATGCTTGGTGTCAAACTCATTTAGGGTAAGAAGGTCTCTGGTAAGATCCGTTAAGCGTTCCGTTTCAAAGAGAATAATATCCAGATACTTAGGATATAATTCCGGTGGGATGGTCCCATCCACCATAGCCTTGACGTAACCGTTGATGGAGGTGAGAGGAGACCTGAAATCATGGGATACATTTGCTACAAAGGACTTCTGGTATTCCTCCATGTCCCGGAGCTGGGCGGACATATAATTTAAGGAGGCAGACAGGTATCCGATTTCATCCTGGGAATTTACCGGAATTTCATAGTCTAGATTTCCGGAAGCATACTGGGTGGCAGCCTCCGTGATTTTCCTTAGAGGACGGTAAATGAGAAAATGAATCCCTAAAAGCACCACAAAGGACAGAAGATAAATAATTCCTAAGCTTATATAGGCAATGATCATATAGGAATCAAGGGTATCCGTAAGGTCCGCCGTGTACTTGTGGATAATAAGATATCCCTTAGGAGTATAGTCAACAATTACCGGTGTAATAATGGAAATGACTTGGTCGCTAAAATAATCATGATAGGTCCCTGTAAGATACAAATCTCCGCTGGCTTCTGTAGGATCGAAATCTTCAATGCTAGTAGGTGTGGCAGGATAAGAATCTGCGTGAGAAGAGCTGATTAGTTTCCCTTCATCGTCCACAAACCAAACAGCGGCATGAAATTGGTCTTTCATGGCAGACAGCTGAAAATGTACAGAGGACAAAGAAAGTTCTTCCTTAAAATACTCTGGCAGGTAATTGTTGGCCACCAGGGTGGCATCCTGATACATGGTGTTTGCGGTGTTGCTTTCTAAATAATTAGAGGTTAGCCCACAGGTCAGGGTGGCCACCACGAAAATACTAATAAAGCCAAATATAATATAAATCAGAATAAATTTTAGATAGAGTGCACTTTTCATAAATGAATTCCTTCCGGCTTATTGGGTTACCTCAAATTTGTAGCCAATGCCCCATACAGTGGCTAGGCTCCAACCGTCATGTTCCGACAGTTTCTCCCGGATTCTTTTAATATGCACGTCTACGGTTCTGGTATCTCCAACATATTCGTAGCCCCAAATCTGATCCAAGAGCTGCTCTCTGGTAAATACTTGGTTGGGGGAGGAGGCTAGGAAATACAAAAGTTCCAGCTCCTTAGGAGGCATTTCTACTTTCGCCCCATCTAGGGTTACAGAATAATTGGTAAGGTTAATGACAATTCCCGGATATTCCACATATTTTCCTGTGGGCTCTACAGGAGCCACTGGATCTGGAACTGCCTGGTAGCGCCGCAAGACGGCTTTTACCCTGGCCACCATTTCCTTGGAGTCAAAGGGTTTCATAATATAGTCATCAGCTCCAAGCTCCAGGCCTAATACCTTGTCAAAGACTTCTCCTTTTGCAGAAAGCATAATGATAGGGACATTAGACCGCATCCGAAGTTCTCGACAGACCTGATAGCCGTCAATGCCAGGAAGCATCAGGTCCAAAAGAATCAGATTTGGCTGGTAGCTATCAAAGGCAAGGAGAGCAGATTCCCCATCGTAAACCATTTTGGTGTCAAAACACTCTTTGGTTAGATACAGGGAAAGTAGCTCTGCAATATTTTCATCGTCATCTACAATTAAAATTTTTTGTTTATTCATGGGAAGGCTCCCTTCTAATTATTTTCCTTTCGTGTCTAGTTTCTTACTTAAGTTCCACAATGGTAACCCCGGCGTCTCCTTCTCCAAAGGCTCCTAGGCGGTAGGATTTTACGTGTTTTTTCTGGCGTCGCAAGTATTCGTGGATGCCGGCTCTAAGAGCACCGGTACCCTTGCCGTGAACCACCCGGACACTTGTTAAATGGGCCAGGATGGCATCGTCTAAATACTTGTCTAGTTCAGCCACTGCCTCATCTACTGTTTTTCCTAAAAGGTTAATCTCAGAACTTACTGACAGGGCCTTGTTCATCTTTACCTTGCCCTTTCCGGTACCGGATTTTTTTGCTTGAGCGGCAGCGTAGGAAGGCTGTTCCTCTATAATCTGCAGGTCTGACATAGGAATCTGGGAACGAAGAATGCCCATTTGCACAGTAACATTTCCCCTGGAGTCCGGAAGAGAATTTACAATACCCGTAAGGTTCATGCTAAGGACCTTAACAGAATCTCCCAAATGGAAATCAGAAGCCTTATGCTCTTTTGCAGGTTTTTCTACCTTCCTTTGCATACCCTTCTCGGTTTTCTTCATTTTCTGGCGGAGCCGTTCTCTTTCTCGCTCCATGGCAGCGGCATCGATTCCGTTCTTTCCAAACTTGTGGAAGTTGCGCATGGTTTCGTCGGCTTCCTTCTTAGCTTCTGCTAAAATAGAGTGGGCCTCCTCATTGGCCTCTCTTAGGATCCGTTCCTTTTGCTTTTCTAACTGCTCATGTTTCTTTTGGGTTTGAGATTTTAAAGCTTCTAGTTCCCTTTTGTAGGCGGCAATTTCTTCTTGTTCCTTCTGTACGGTGCGCTTGCTGGTCTCTAAGTCAGTAAGAAGATCTTCGAAGGATTCCTCCTGCTCTGTAAGGCGTCCTTTGGCTTCTTCGATAATATAATCAGGAATTCCAAGTTTTCCTGCAATGGCAAAGGCATTACTTTTTCCGGGAATACCGATTAAAAGCCGGTAGGTAGGCCGGAGGGTTTCTACGTCAAATTCGCAGCAGGCATTTTCAACTCCCGGAGTGGAGAGGGCATAAACCTTCAGCTCGCTGTAATGGGTAGTAGCCATGGTGCGAATGCCTCGCTCATGTAAATGATGCAAGATGGAGGTAGCTAGGGCAGCACCTTCTGTAGGGTCTGTTCCTGCCCCTAACTCGTCAAATAAAACCAGGGAATTTTCATCAACATCCTTTAAGAAGGAGACAATATTGGTCATATGAGAAGAGAAGGTACTAAGACTTTGCTCAATGCTCTGCTCATCTCCAATATCTGCAAAAACATTATTAAATACGGCAAGTTCTGACCGGTCCAGAGCTGGAATGTGGAGACCAGTCTGTCCCATCAGGGTAAATAATCCTACGGTTTTTAAGGAAACCGTCTTACCACCGGTGTTAGGACCGGTAATGATCAAAAGATCAAAGGTATCTCCCAAGGTAATGGTAATAGGGACCACTTTCTTAGGATCGATCAGAGGGTGTCTGCCTTCCCGAATGTGGATCCTTCCTTCTGTGTTAAAGATAGGCTTGGAACCATTCATTTTCAGGGCAAGATTTCCCCTGGCAAAAATAAAGTCTAAAGCAGACAGGAGGGTATAGTCTGTGCGGATGGTATTTACATAATCAGCCACATCAGAACTTAATCTGGCTAAAATTACCTGGATCTCCTCCTGCTCCTTGGCATAAAGTTCTTTTAATTCATTATTTAATTTTACGATGGCCATAGGCTCGATAAAAAGGGTGGAGCCGGTGGAGGACTGGTCGTGAATCAAGCCCTGGACCTGGCTTCGATATTCTGCCTTTACTGGAATACAATAGCGGTCTCCTCGCATGGTGATGATGGCATCCTGCAAATACGACCGAAGAGAACCATTTACCAAACCGGACAGGGTGCTGTGGACCTTGTCATTAATCTGGCCCATGGAGCGGCGAATCCTCTTAAGCTCTGGGCTTGCATCGTCGCTGATCTCATCTTCTGCCAGGATACAGCGGTTGATTTCTGTGGACAGCAAGGTAAGGGGCTCCAATTCTTCGAAAAAAGGATCCAGACAGTCTGTCTCTGAGTCGTTGTTATCCCTTCTTCCATAGGCTTTTGCATGGCCGGCAGTCTCTAGAAGCTTGCAAATTCGAAGAAGTTCCCCACTTCCTAAGGTGGAGCCAATTTCCAGACGTCTTAGGGACTCATTTACCGGATTGCAGTTGCTGAGGGATAAATGCCCCTTTTTCACAATACGGGTAAAGGCAGCAGCAGTTTCCTCCTGCATGCGGGTGATCTCGTTAATATCTGTTTTGGGTTTTAACTTTCGACACTTGTCCTTGCCACTGAAGGAGGAGGCCTGATCAATCAATAAATTAATGATTTTATCATATTCCAATTTTATTAAAGTTTTTTTGTTCATTCTCTATCTTCTTTCTATTGTTTCATGTTTGTGTTTTTATTCGTATTTATATTTCTATTGGGAATAACTTTTCAACTCTAGCATCAGTATCATAGCACGATTTTTCTTTTTTATAAATGATGGAATACAGAATTGAAAGTCAAAACCTAAGATTAGCGGTTGGAATGTTTTTGCTTGTAGAGTATAATAAAGAAGATAGTGAGTAACTCCTTTTTGATAAATGGATAGTAGGTATTCTAAGGAGAGGCCGCCTATGAAAGATCAGAATGAAAAGAAAAATCCAGGGGATGAATATTCTTTTGTTCAGGAAACCATTAAGGACCAGGATAAGAAGCAAAAAGGGAAAAAAGATATTACAAGAATGGTAATTTTGGGGCTTGTTTTCGGTGTTGTGGCAAGCACTACTTTTTGTGTCACCAAATCTTGGTTGGATAGCAGCCTAAAGGATCAAAGGGCGGTTGTAGAGATCCAAAAAGAAGAGTCTGAAAATGATGATGGAGATTCTTCTGAGAACCAAGGAGATTCTGATACAGCTGAAACGACAGATGGTCAGGAAGAAACCCAGCAAAAACAGGAGGAACTTACGGTAGATAGTTATAGACAGCTGCAGACTTCTTTAACAGAGGTGGGAAATGAAGCCTCCAAATCAGTGGTTGATATCTTGTGTATGGAAGAGGGAGAAGATCTAACTTCTCAAAGCTATGATGCGAAAAATGACACAGCAGGACTGATTGTGGCAGACAATGGGAAGGAACTTCTGATTTTTGGAAAGACAGAGGTAATCAAAGAGTCCCGTCCCATTCAGGTAAGCTTCTGTGATGGAAGTGTGGCGGAAGCTAGTTTGAAAAAACAGGATGGATCCCTGGGATTTGGAATTTATGCTGTGAAACAGGAAGCTATTTCAGATAGCACCTGGAAGCATATCCAGGTTGCCAACCTTGGAACTACTTCTGGAGCTGTAAAGGGAGATGCCATTATTGTATTAGGAAATCCCTTTGGATATGCAGGAGCCATGGGATTTGGTACCGTATCCACCAACAAGAATACCGTTACTAAGGCCGATGGAGTTTACCGGCTGATTTGCACCGACATAGGAGCTGCCACCAACGGAAGCGGGATTATGGCAAATGCAGATGGGGAAGTAGTTGGCATTATTGACCAGACCGTATCAGACCAGTCTAGTATGAATTTGGTAACAGGATATGGGATTTCGGATTTAAAGAAAATTATAGAAGCCTTATCAAACGGACAGAGCATTCCCTATATAGGAATCCGTGGCATTACGGTAACAGAAGAAATCGAAGCCCAGGGAGTACCGAAAGGAGTCTATGTGCAGGAGACCCTTGCAGATGCACCGGCTATGGAAGCAGGAATTCGAAGTGGGGATGTAATCACTGCCGTTGGAGATACAGAAGTGGATTCCATAGAAGCTTATAGGCGAGCCCTTTTGAAGCTTTCTGTGGGAGATAAGGTTAAGATTTCTGGAAAGTGTAAGGGAACCAATGGCTATGTAGATGTCAAGTTTACAGTTACTGTTGGGGAGAATTAAAGATATTGGAATAGAAAGATGAGGATTTAATAGACCATGAGATATATCGATACCTTAAGAGACGGAGAGACCATTCGCAACATTTATATGTGCAAAACCAAACGTTCAGCGGAGACTAGAAATGGAAAGCCCTATGATAACTTGGTGCTTCAGGATAAGACAGGAACGCTGGACGGTAAGGTTTGGGATCCAAATTCCGGTGGAATTGCAGATTATGACGAGAAGGATTTTATAGAGGTTTACGGGGAGGTTATTACTTACAATAATAACCTTCAACTTAATATTAAACAGATTCGGAAGGCTTCCGAAGAAGAGTATGTGGTTTCTGATTATATGCCAGCTACAGAGAAGGATCCGGAGGCTATGTGGCAGCAGCTTTTATCCTATGTGAAACAAATTGAGAATCCATATCTAAAGGAAGCGGTAGAATACTATTTCGTAAAGGACGAAGCTTTTATTAAGACCTTTAAAGGACATTCTGCAGCCAAAACCGTACATCACGGTTTTGTGGGAGGACTTTTAGAGCATACCCTTAGTGTGGTGAAATTTTGCGAGTACATGGTAGGCGCTTATACGATCTTAAATAAAGATCTTTTGTATGCGGCGGCTATCTGTCACGATATTGGAAAGACCAAAGAACTGTCGGCCTTTCCTGCCAATGACTATACCGATGACGGCCAGCTTTTAGGACACATTGTGATTGGAGTGGAGATGATGGATGAAGCCATTAGATGCATTCCGGATTTTCCGCCAAGACTTGCCAGTGAATTAAAGCATTGTATCGTGGCCCATCACGGAGAATTGGAATTTGGTTCCCCCAAAAAGCCAGCTTTGGCAGAAGCATTTGCATTAAATTTCGCAGACTGTGCCGATGCAAGACTGCAGACTATCACAGAATTATTTAAAGAAAAGAAGAGTAACGACTGGTTAGGATTCAATCGTCTGTTAGATAGCAACATTAGAAAGACAAGTATCTAGGTATGTTTAAGAAAAATGATATGGTAACCGTGGACATCACTGATATTGGTGTAGGCGGTGAAGGAATTGGAAAAGTAGAAGGCTATACTCTTTTTATTAAGGATGCGGTAATTGGAGACAGGGTGGATGCTAAGGTGATTAAGCCAAAGAAAAATTATGCTTACGGTCGCCTGATGAAAATCCTTACCCCATCCAAGGACCGGGTGGAGCCAGTCTGTCCTTTTGCCAGAAAATGTGGGGGCTGTCAGATTCAGGAAATGTCCTATGAAAGACAGCTTGGCTTTAAGGCCCAGAAGGTGCGAGGAAATCTGGAGCGAATTGGAGGATTTTCTTCGGAATATTTGGATAAAGTTATGGAGCCGGTGGTGGGAATGGAGAATCCATTTCACTATAGAAATAAGGCCCAGTTTCCTTTTGGAACAGATAAGAATGGGGATCCTGTAACAGGATTTTATGCAGGCCGCACCCATGATATTATTGCCAATACCGATTGTGCCTTGGGAGTGCCGGTAAATAAAGAAATCCTAGAGATTACTCTGAATTTTATGAAGCGTAATCATATACCAGCTTACGATGAGACCACAGGAGAGGGTCTCATTCGCCATGCCCTGATTCGCTATGGATTTACCACCAAGGAGATTATGGTCTGCTATGTGATTAATGGCAGCGAGTTACCAAGTGCTAGAGAGTTGGTGGAGACTTTAAGAGAAATTCCAGGCATGACCAGTATCAGCATTAGTCCTAACACCAAGCGCAACAATGTTATTATGGGAGATCACTACAAGGTCCTGTGGGGCCAGGGATATATTACAGACTATATCGGAGATGTAAAATATCAGATTTCCCCACTTTCCTTTTATCAGGTGAATCCGGTGCAGACGAAGAAACTATACAATCTAGCACTGGAATATGCAGACTTAAAGGGGGATGAAACTGTGTGGGATCTCTACTGTGGTATTGGAACCATTTCCCTCTTTTTGGCCCAGAAGGCAAAAAGGGTTTACGGGGTGGAGATAATTCCTCAGGCTATAGAGGATGCTAAGAAAAATGCCCAGATCAATGGATTTACCAATGCGGAATTCTATGTAGGAAAATCCGAAGAAATCCTTCCAGCTTACTATGAAGAGTACGAGAAAAGCCATCAGGGAGAAAAAGCTCATGCAGATATAATCGTGGTGGACCCTCCAAGAAAAGGCTGTCAGGAGGAACTTTTACATACCATGGCTGATATGGAGCCAGATCGGATCGTTTATGTCAGCTGTGATTCCGCTACTTTGGCCAGGGATTTAAAGATCCTAAGGGAAAGAGGATATGAGCTAAAGAGAGGAAGGGTTGTAGATCAATTTCCAATGAGCGTACATACAGAATGTGTGACGCTACTTCAAAGGAAAGATGATTAAAAATCCTTGCATTTTGGGAAATTTAGGCGCATAATGACCCTTGTCAGTAGATGAGACAACAATTAAATATTGCAAGCAGGGGAGCTGGTGAAAACCGGCTGAGAGGAAACGTGATTCCGTTTCGACCCATTGAAACCTGATTTGGATAATGCCAACGGAGGGAATGTATATCATGTAATTAAAAGAGATGCCCTCGCATCTCTTTTTTTGTACCGAGCTGGTAGGATCTTCACTTAGGTGGAGGTCCTTTTTCGTTTCAAGGGGACTTGCAAAAACACCTTCAAAAAAGAAAGGAGACTGTAACTATGAAGGAAGCAGACAATACAAAACAATTAGCACTGGCGGGAGTTCTCACTGCCCTTGCGGTGGTAGGAAGCTTTTTAAGTATTCCTGTTGCAGGAAGTAAATGTGCGCCGGTGCAGCACATGGTCAACATTTTCGCGGCGGTTACATTAGGCCCGGGATGGGGGATTGCCATTGCATTCTGTGCAAGTTTATTGCGTAATTTGCTGGGCCTTGGAAGCTTAATGGCTTTTCCGGGAAGCATGGTAGGGGCCCTGTGCTGTGCCTTGGTTTATAAAAAAAGTAAAATATTAAGTTTGACCTGCCTTGCCGAGGCAATTGGCACTGGATTATTAGGAGGACTTGCCGCATATCCAGTTGCTCGTTTCTTTATGGGGGCGGCACCGGCAGGATTATTTGTTTATGTTATTCCATTCCTGATTTCTACAGTGGCAGGCAGCATTCTTGCCTTTGTCCTGATTTCTATACTTCAGAAAAGTGGAGTGAAGGTCCAGACAAGTTCTATAAAGTAACAACAAAATGTAATAACTGTTCAGAGCCAACCTCCAAAATGCTTTGCATTTCGTCGGTGTGGCGTATCCGCCAAATAAAATTTCAAAATCGGCCTTAGAAATGCAAGCATTTCACGTCTGATTTATGAAATTTTGCTTGGCTCTGA
>CAVBQS010000016.1:0-67500 GCA_963597615.1 Bacteroidaceae bacterium | reverse complement strand
CAGATGTACTCTGTTTAATATTGATTTAGGGCTACTTTGATCTGGAAATTAAGGCTATCTTGTGGCGGCCCATGTGGAATCACCGGAGGGTGTGCGAGTGGCCTTGGAAAATGGTGTGGATTCTATTGAGCATGGAGCTAAGCTTCCGGAAGACACGATTCAGTTGTTTGAGAAAAGTGAATCCTTTCTTTGTACCACCCTTTCACCGGCACTTCCCTATGCACTATTTGACCGATCCATTACCAATGCAACGGAGGTTGAACAGTATAATGGGAATGTGGTATTTGAGGGAATCATCGCCTGTGCAAAGACGGCCCTTAAGCATGATATTCCGATAGTACTGGGCAATGATGTGGGATGTCCGTGGATTACCCAGTATGACTTTTGGCGGGAACTATATTATTTCCACAAATACGTGGGCGTATCCAATGCCTTTGCCTTATATACAGCAACTGCAAAGAGTGCCCAAATGGCGGGAATCGGAGATCTTACAGGAACTGTTGAAGTAGGAAAATGCGCAGATTTAATAGTAACAAAGGAAAATCCATTGGAAGATTTGTGTGCACTGCGCCATGTGGATATGGTGGTAACAAGAGGGAAAGTAATCCAACATCCGACAGTCAAGATCCGGAAAAAAGTAGAAGCACAACTGGATAAATTTATTGAATAGGACATCTGACATTATTCTCATCAATGAATCAAGACCAATATATTTAAGAGGTATCCCTGAGAAAAGAAGCATCGTATAAATAAAGGGCGCCAGAGTTTAAGCCCTGACGCTCTTTTTGTTATTTTATATGCTATAATCTTTAAAAAACAGGTAAATAAAAAAATGAGCCCATGAGAGGAGGAGCGGATAAAGAATATGAAAATTCGAAGGGTATCGGAAAAACAAAGAAAGCAGGACTTTCTGATTCCGAAGGTCTATGTCAAAGAAGGGGATCTGGTGCTGCTTTGCGAAGAACAGGACAAGGAAGTGGGGGCAGCAGTACTTATGCAAAAGGCAGAGGATTGGGTATTAAACTGGATCTTTGTTTTGCCGGAGGAAAGAGGAAAGGGCTATGGCAGTGCCTTAATGGACGCTACAATTTCTGAGACTAGAAAAAATGGCGGAAATAGCCTGAAAATCTATATTCAGGATGATGCACCGGACAGAAATCTTTTTTTGGCCATGTTGTCTGCAAGAAATTTTTTTCTGACCTGGGAACAAATTCCAAAGATCAGCGTTACAAGAGAACAGTTAAAAAAGGCCGTATTCTTCACGGACCCGGCCTTACATAAATCTTACCGGGATTCTAAGACCAGCCTTTTTTCTCTTCGGCAGATTACGGGAAAGCAACTAAATAATTTTCAAAAATTATGTGAGAAAAAGAAAAATTATCTGGTGAGCCGAGGGGATTTTGAAGGGGTGGATCTAGATCAGAGTAAGCTTTTAGTTGCAAATGATACCATAGTTGGCACCGCACTCATTCATAACCTGGGGAAAGAAAAAATTCTGACCCTATGTTATGTGGAAAAAAGATATAGCAGGGAGCTTTTCTTCCTCTTTCGCCGGATGGCAAAGGACTTACTTCGAGACGAAGAAAAGACCCAGCGCATAAGCTTTTATTGCATCAGTGAGAATGTGGAGAAGCTGGCAAAGCATGTATTGCCAGAATATGAGTGGATTACAGAAGAAGTGATTGTTGGAGAATATATGTTTTATAAGGAGGTGTAGAGATGGGATTGTGGGACCTAATCCGATTAAAAGGATCTATTCGAAGTGAGCTAAAAGCAGGGGCTAGGAAAGAACTTGCCCAGCAGCAGAATCTAAGCCGCATTGAACGAGATTACCGAACGAATATAAAGATGCAGATGGCAGCTCAGACTAAGATTGCGCAAATTGACCATGATGAAGCACAGGGACAAACCTATACAGGGGTCCATAAGTTAAAGACAAAATATCAGGCGGTAGCAGACGACCTAAGTCAGGAAAAGACACGGAAATTTGGAAATTTGTTGCCCCAGGTAGAAACAAACGTCAATAAAATGAGTGCATTTCTAAAATCAAGGGAAGAAGACCTTACTCTTGACCGATTTTTACAGGGCTATCAGAACAATAGGACATCTGTCGGGTTTCGTCCGGAAGATCTCTTACGAAGGGGGGTCAAGCATCCCGCAGGTTTCGATAATCTGAAGGCCATATGGAATCGATGCATCGAAATCGAGACAGAAGCAGCAGGGGGAAATCTGACAGAAGAAAGTCGCGGTTATTTTAAAGAAGCAATCCTTAAGTTAACTGAGGCTGGACTTGGGGGACATATTCCACAGGCATACCTAAATCCCCTGGAGGAAGGCAGCGAGAAAACGGGCATGGATTTCCTTTTGGACAGCGGGCGAACCGGTCTTCTATGCGGTGCTCTTCGTAATGCTGTGTTGGCAGGTATGTATGAGAAAGTAAAGAATCGGAAGACTTCAGATCTTCAGGTAGATGTATTTTCTAAATTACTCCTGGAAAAACAGGTATCCAGTGCCATCACCCATCGGGTAACCCTAAGTGCGGCCTATCAGGATGCAGTGAAAGAATATCTCCATCCGAAGGAGAAAAAGCCAGAAAAGGTAGAGATAGCAAAAGAGCCGGAAAAGGTGGAGATAGTAAAGGAAGCTGAGCCAGAAAAGGTAGAGATTGCAAAAGAGCCGGAAATTGATTACACAGAACCTAAAACGAAAGTGGAGGCGGCTCTGAAACGTAAAGCAGATGTGATCCCAGAGATAAAAAAATGGCTAGAGGAGCTGGACTTTAAAAAAATGATTCCGGAGGATATTAGTGGAGAGCAAATTTATGCACTGAACTTCTATGATAGGATCCGGTATAAGTATGAAAATAAGCAGATAGGTGATTTGGAGGATTACGAGCTAAAGAGGCTAGGGGAGCAATCCAAATGGTTTACTATGGAATTACAAAATCGAGCCAGGGTAATATATCTGCAAGAGCAGCATCCGGAAATATTCCAGTGGGTTATGCAAGAGAGCCTTATAAGCTCTGTCCTGAGCGCATTCAGAAAGGGCTGTATGGAGGATAGTGAGCAGAAAATAAAATTTGAGAAATATGTAGATAAGTTAATAGACCTACAGAGGCTGGTCTGTTACCTTAGAATGCCTTTGGATGAGGAATATGAAAAGAATCAAAAAGAGTATGAAGAAAAGGCAGCTCTATGGTACAAAAAGCGTAGAGACGAGGAAGCAAAAAGAATCGCACTAGTTAAGGAAGAAAAAAGGCTGAAGGAAGAAAGAGATAAGGAGCGGGAAAAAGAAAAACAAGAGCATATCAGGAAACGAACAGAGGACATCAATCAGCAGATGCTTAATTGTGAAGAAGTTTTAAGGAAACAGGGAGAAAAAAGCCTGAAAGAGCATACCATGGAAAGGCTGTGGCAGTCCGCAGGCAGGATCTGTTTGGGAGTGAAAACTAGAGGGGGTAAGGAACAACTTGCCAGTATCATAAGCACGGCAGGAGAGATGACAGACTGGAACTCCCCTCTGAAGATGATTCTGATGAATCCACAGAGTGGCAAGTATATGGTGAACCACCATCCTTATGTGACAAAGAAAATTGAAAGATATCTGCAGCTTCGAAGATTTCAGGAAGAATACAGTAGACTTGAGAAGGAAGGAAAGCTTGCTTTTGTGAATATTTCAAAGGAAAGCCTGGGGCTTATTAGTGAGGAACTTAAGGAAAGTGAAAAGCTTATTTCCTTTTATGAGAAAGCGGACTGGATGAAGGCTGCAAAAATAGAGCTGGCAAAAGGAAGTAAAAAAATGGATTTCCTGCTTCCTGAGGAAAATGTTAAAAAGGATGAGATATCCGAGCCTGAAAATGAGAAACAAAGAACTGAAGAGCAGATGGAAGATGAAAAGCAGGCAGATTCCTATGCCAAGAAGGAGCAAGAAGCCAAAATTCAGGTCATCAAGGAAGCCTATCCAGGTACAAAAAAATTCGATGAGATGTTGATTTATCATCGCCTGGAAGCTTTGCTTGGAGGATCCTTACATTCGCCTCAAAATACAGAAGACTATAGCTTGTTTGAAGAGCTAAAAGACAAGAACTTTACTTATACGCCAGAAGCTATGGCAAAGATGGTTAAAATCCGAGATTTGGATCGTTTTCTTGGCATCCTTCGAAAGCCAGGGGACTATTATGTAAAAACTCGGGAAAGCATGGACCAGGGAAAACCCCTCCTTGTCATAGAAGATGTCATTGCAAAGAAGCCATCGGAATTTATGCAGGATCAGTATTTGAAAGCTGCCTGGAACCCGTCGTATCATATGGATCGTGATTTTGCCACGAAGCTTAGTAATCTGCATGCCAGAGACCTTCATCTGTTGCTGGAGGATGTGCTGGATGAAGAACAAAGCAAGAAGCTTAGCAGCAGGCTTGAAACAATACAGGCTACATTGAAGCAAGGGGAAACAGAGCTAATCGGAAAAGAGGACTATGAGGATGAAGGCCGTCTGGCAACGATTATAGCTAGCTATCATACCACCATTTCCGTGAATACAAAAAATGCCGGGTCAAGTAAGGCTACGGGCCAAAGTATATCGGAGGAATATTATAAAAAGAAAAAGGATTATCCGGCAATCAAGGGTAATAGCAATCTGAAAATGTGGTTGATGGGTGCAAAAGAGCAAAAAAACCCTTCCCAATATTTGTCTGAGACTATGGAGGCTGTAGGGGCCTATTATGATGAGGTGGATAAAAAATGGGGAAGTAAGGAGTATTATCAGGCTCACCGAAAGATGATGGAGGCCTTCCGGAAATGGAAAAGCTCTAAGGAGTCGGAGGCTAGTAAAGCCTTTCAGAAGCTTTCAGAGATTTTCGCCGACATGTATGGCAAAAAATTTATTCAAAAATCTGAGGATACAAAGGAAATGGCAAATGCAAGAGATGCATGCAAGCTTCAAGATGAGATGAACTTGCGTTATGCCAAGTATCAATATCAAAACTCACTTCGAGAAAGTGAGAAAAAAGGTAAGAAAGAAGGCTATAAGGAAAACCATCCAGAACCGAAACTTCTAGACAGAAGCGGCGAAGCCTTGTTCCCTCATGAGCCCTGTGCGGAGGATATTAAGCAGGGAGAACTAGGAGATTGCTACTTCCTTTCCTGCCTGCTTGCTGTTGTTCGAAACGATCCACAGCAAATCTTAGACCGGATGGAGGATTTAGGAGACCTGGTAAAGGTTACATTTGAAAAGCAAACCGTCTATGTTTCCAAAAAGATATGTACCCCCTATTGTGCAAACGACGTGTTGTGGGTGCAGATTATGGAGAAGGCCTATGCAATGCTACAGGAACCGGATGATGCAAATGAATGTATCGGGGATGATTATAACGAATTTGCCGATGAGCTTTTAAAGGATTTTGGATTTGATAGCCTGGAGGCGGATGAAAAGGATGCGAAACTTAAGGACTTGTTTGCCCATACGACCTTACATCTTGGATCTGGAGGATACAGCCAGAGAACCTATAAAGAATTGTTTAAGGAAGATGCAGAGTATAAGTATGCGAAGGTAAGCAAACCTTTAAGGGTTTATGAGGAGCGTGGAAACGAAGACCAGTCTAAGACCCAAAAGGCCTATGAAGAATTGTGGGACCTGGCAGTGGATGTTGAAGTTAAGAAGTCAGAACAGGTGGAAAACAAGGGCAAGTGGAAGGGCCTGAAGGAACTTTTAAGGCAACAGTTGAAAGACAAGCTAATGGCTGAACTGGAATATCGACTGGGTACAGTGGAAACACTGACAAACCAAAAAAAACACAAAACAGCTTACCGGGCTTTGACAGTGGATGACTTTTGTGAAGCACTTAGGGATGTAAAAAACTGGAAAAATCAGAAGGGGCGTTCGGTATTTTATGATTTGTTGGTTGCGATGCAAAAGAAATTCCCTAAAATCAGTGAAGAAAAATTAAAAGAATACTTGAATCAGCTTGGGGATGATTTTATGAATGCCGGTATGCATACGAAAAGCACAACTTCTTTCCAATATAGTTGCCGGATGGAGCCAAATGCCACAATCCGTTATACCAATCAGGCCCTTGAACAGTACGGGGAGATTAAGAAATTCCTGGATGACAAGCAAAAAGGGCAGGTCGTATTTGCAGGAACCCCAATGTTTGTAGGATATGAAAGCGGCGGCGGACTGCATGATTTAGGCGAACTTGATGGTATGAGCATGGGGCATGCCTATATTGTCACCGGCTACAAAGAGGACAAGGGGCATAAGTTCATCACCATGCGCAATCCTTGGGGCACCGGAGAGGTATTCTATGCGGAGCGTACTAGAAGGGATCAAAGCAAGTATATCATCGGAAAGAAGCACTTAGATGAGGAAATAGGCGGTGGAGAATTTGATCTGGAGTTAAATGATTTTATGAATAAGATAGAAGTTGTATACTGCATGAACTAAGAAAGGAGATAACATGATAAATCCTCGCGTTATGGATGCTTATATGACAGAGGCCAGACTCCGCACTCTTGCGGAGGCTCTGGCTGATCTGGGCTATGAGAACGATTTGCTTTTGGAAACAGGTGGAAAAAATGAAATCCGCATTTACAGGGAGGCCTCGGATGAAACCTTTGTGGTAGATTATCAGATTCTCTTTGATGATGATGACAGTGAAGAGGATGAGTTGCGGGCAGTGGGCTTTTGTCTGAGACTTCACCGGCTGGATGGAAGAAGACTGGAGGGCAGTTATGGAAGCTTTGCAGGATCAGTTATTGCTGAAAGGCAAGAGGGCCTTGCACTGGATGCCTGGGATACTAGTTCCTGGATTCGGGAGCAGATAGAAAAAGAGTAACGGCTAGGTGTCGAATGAATTAGGCAGAAAATTCTTTATATAATAAAGTGCTGCGCCAATTGCCGGTGTATACTGCCCATGATTTCCAAGTAAAAGCTCTTCCTTTTCCATCGGGAAGAAGGCCTTTTTGTTAATCTCTTTTAAAAGATTCTGCAGATCTTCCTGGCGAAAATATGGAGCTAGATATCCGCTTATAATTACCGGACTATCAATTACCAGTTTCAGATTGCTTATTGCAAATGCAAGATGGGAAAGATAGTTTTGCCAAAGCTGCTCCAATGTGGGAGTAGGTGAGCTGTGGAGAATCTGGAAGAACTCTTTTACAGGCATTCTGGCGGCCTCTTTCAGGGCATTGGCAGAGCAGTAGGTTTCCAAACAGCCCTGGTGGCCGCAGTAACATTCTGGCCCTTTTGGGTCAATACAGATGTGTTCAATCAGTCCACTTCCCATGTGACTTCCCTTATGTACCTGGTGGTTTGTGATGATTGCACCTCCAAGGTTGGGATTCAGAAGTAAAATTACAGTACTGTCGAACTGGGGATGGTTCCAAAGTTCCAGTTCGGCAGCAGCCTTGGAATCGTGTTCTAGATGACAGGGATAAGGAAGCCTCTTTGAAAAATCAGAAAGCTGCATCATTGAATTGCCCATAAGATCTCCATAAGTCACAGAAGTTCCGTCTGGGGAGATGATTCCCTGGGTGGCAATGGATATTCCTTCTATTTTCTCAGGATCGTAGTTATGCTTTTGGATAAATTCTTTGATATTTTCAGAAAGGGCATTGTAATAAGCATCACTATTCTCGTAGGCCACTTCTACGGTCTCTGTGGCCATGGCATCGCCATATAGATTCACGGCTACTATATGAAACAGATCTTTTAAAATTCCCACACCGATAGAAATACGAAAATCTTCTACAATTCTTATAATCTGGGCCTTGCGTCCGCCGGTGGATTCAAAATATCCCTTTCGGCTGATTAGGCCGTTGGCTTCTAATTCATTCAGATTCTGGCTGACAGTGGAAAGTCCCATCTGTAAGTCCTGAACAATCTGGAGTTTGGAAGTTTCTTTTTGCTGATAAATATATTGGTAAACCTTATCTCGATTAATCTTTTTTAGAGTAATGGTAGTCATTCCCTTTTCTCTCATGATCTTCTCCTTCCCCTACTTATGTGTGAATCATACACACAAGATTTGTCTTTATTCTAATATAAATGCCCACAGGACACAAGAAAAGCCTAAGGTTTTTGTGAGAAATAAATAAAAATAGACAATAAAAATTAGTTTTTTTGCCAATAGACAGATATTTGTCGGTGGTTTTACACTATACTTACAACTTAGATTTAAATGTAAGTCAAAGATGCAAGTAATGACAAAAAGAAATAATTTATGAATCAGGGAGGAAGACAAGATGAAATTAACATTGGAAGGAATCAAAAATCAGAAAGCATGGCAGGAAGCCGGAATTGCTTTGCCTGGATATGATGTTGAGAAGGTGTCACAGAAGGCAAAAGAAGAACCTAGATGGGTACATTTGGGAATTGGCAACATTTTCCGCATCTTCATCGGTGGTATTGCAGATGGTCTTTTAGAAGAGGGAGCTCTAGATAGAGGAATTACCTGTGTGGAGACCTTTGACTATGACGTGGTAGATAAGATCTATGAGCCTTATGACAATCTGGGACTTAGTGTCATTTTGCATGGAGACGGTAGTCGTCAGTATAAGGTTCTTGGATCTTTAGCGGAAGCCGTGAAGGCCCAATCTTTAGATCAGGCCCAGTGGAACCGGTTGAAAGAAATCTTTACAAGCAAGTCCCTTCAGATGGTATCTTTCACAATTACAGAAAAGGGATATGCCTTGCAAAAAGCAGATGGAACATGGTTTCCATTTGTAGAAGCAGACATAAAAAATGGGCCGGAGAAAGCAAAAGGAGCCATGGCAGTTGTAGTTGCAATGCTGTATGAAAGATTCAAAGTCGGACAATACCCCTTGGCCTTGGTTTCTATGGATAACTGTTCAAAGAATGGTGCAAAACTGCAGGAATCTGTACTGACAATGGCACAAGAGTGGAAGAAGGCTGGTTTTGTAGATGAAAAATTTCTAAGCTATATACAAGATCAGGAAAAGATCGCATTTCCATGGACCATGATTGATAAGATTACACCTCGTCCAAGTGAACAGATTGCAGCAGATTTAGAAGCCCTTGGCGTGGAGGATATGCAGCCGGTGATTACTGGCAAAAAGACTTACATTGCACCCTTTGTAAATGCTGAAAAACCCCAGTATCTGGTAATTGAAGATGATTTCCCCAATGGACGTCCGGCATTGGAAAAGGGATTTGGCGTTTATCTGGCAGATAGGGAGACAGTTAATTTGTCTGAAAGAATGAAAGTTACGGTATGCCTAAATCCGGTTCACTCAGCCACAGGCCCCTTAGGAGTGGTGCTAGGATATGATCTTTTTGCCCATATGCTAAATACCAATGAAGACATGATGAAGATGGCTCGCATGGTGGCATATGATGAAGGTCTTCCGGTAGTTGCAGATCCCAAAATTTTGTCGCCCCAGGCCTTTGTAGATGAACTTTTTAATGACCGTTTCCCTAATGAATATTTGGGAGATACGAACCTTAGACTGGCAGTTGATGTATCCCAGATGGTAGGCATCCGTTTCGGAGAGACCATAAAGGCTTATGTAGAAAGATTCGGTGATGCTTCTTCCCTTACAGCCATTCCACTTGGAATTGCAGGATGGCTTAGATATATGCTGGCTCTTGATGATAAGGGACAGGCATATGAGCTTGCACCGGACCCTATGAATGAAGAGATTCAGGACCAGCTTAAGGATATTGAGCTTGGAAGGCCAGAGACATTCAAAGACCAGCTAAAACCCATCCTGTCAAATGAGCGTCTGTTTTTCACAGACCTTTATAAGGCCGGTGTAGGTCAGAAGATTGAGGATATATTCCGTGAAATGATTGCCGGAACAGGTGCAGTAGCGACAACCATTCATAAATATTTGCAAAAATAAAAAAGAAAGGGGAGCAAACTAAAGATGGAAGAGGCAGTATTTGCAGCAGACCCGGCCAGGCTTTTGATCGCCGCCGCCGCGGGAATTTTATTATTATTACTCTTGATTATTAAATTTAAATTTCATCCCATACTTTCCTTACTAATCAGTGCCCTGGTAATTGGCCTTGGAGCCGGCATGCCGGTTTCTACACTGATGGATACAGTGGAAAAGGGAGCAGGAGAGACCTTGCAGGGAATCATATTGCTGATTGGGCTAGGATCCTTATTTGGGGGGATTCTTGAAGTATCTGGGGGAGCCCAGTGTGTTGCCCAGACCTTGATAAATAGGTTTGGAGAGAAAAAGGCAGGAGTTGCACTTGGAATTACAGGCCTTGTGGTGGGGACCACAGTGTTCTTTGAGGCCGGTGTTGTAATTTTAATTCCCCTGGCATTTGGGCTTGCAAAAAAGACCAAGAAATCTACTTTATACTATGTGATTCCCCTTTTAGCTGGACTGGCAACTGGCTTTGCCTATATTCCGCCATCAGCAGGATCGGTTCTGGTGGCCAACATGTTAGGGGTAGACCTTGGGGTGATGATTGCAGTAGGGGTCCCAACAGGAATCTTGTCTTTAATCTTTGCCGGAATTTTGTGGTCCAAATTTATTGGAGGGAAGATTTATACAGAGCTTCCAAAGGCAGTATCAGAGACGGAAGAAGAAAGAGAGGCAAATCTCCCAAGATTTTCAACGGTTATTGCAATTATTTTGGTTCCATTGCTTTTGATTCTTTGTAGTACACTTTCTGAATATCTTCCGGCATTAGAAGGAATCCGTCCACTACTGGAATTTGTAGGGACTCCCTTTGTGGCCCTGATTATTGCGGTTTTATGCGCAATGTATTTCCTTGGCAAGAAACAAGGTTACGATGGAGAAGCGCTTAAAAAGATTATGGACCGTTCCCTTCGTCCCACGGGGCAGATCCTTCTGGTAATTACAGGAGGGGGAATTATCCGCTGGGTCCTTCAAAATTGTGGTATGGGAGATATTATTGGACCGGCATTAGAAAAGAGTGGTCTGCCACTAATTTTGGTGGCCTTTTTAATCGCAGCCCTGGTTAGAGCCTCCGTAGGTGCGGCAGTTGTGGCAATGACCATGGCAGCCGGAATTATGGCCTCTATGCCGGCAGTTTCCTCCCTTTCTTCATTGCAGCTTGCGGCAATGGTATGCGCAATTACAGGTGGTGCTACTGCATTTAGTCATGTAAATGATTCAGGCTTTTGGCTTGTTGGTGCCTTGCTTGAAATTGATGAAAAGACAACGTTAAAGTCATGGACCATGATGGAGACTATTATTGGATTTACAGGCTTAGTTTGTGCACTGATAATCAATTTATTTGCCTAAAAGGTTGCTCTTTTGTTCTATCCCTGGGGAAAAAGTTATCGTATAAATAATCAGAAAGTTAAAAAAATGTTATTATTTATTATATAAATAACTAAGATCGGAAATTTGAAAGGAGTACGATTATGCCAGGAGGAAAAGGACAAATCAATGCAAAAAAGCAACAACAACAGAATATTCAACAGGTACATATGGATCCTCAGACAGAGGCTTTAAAAAGCGGATTTAAATTAAAGGAGTTTCAGGAACTTGAACAGGTGAAAAAAGAAAAGGAAGATCTCTTCTACCGCCTGCTTCTTACTAATGATGAGAAATACAAAGAACTAGGGGAATTACTGAATTATGTAAAAGAGAGAAATCAGAAAGACTGGACCCAGAACTTTGATGAGTGTGGAAAACAATCTGAGGAGATTTTAGAAAAATTTAAAGGCCTGTATGCAAAAAATGCAGGAATACAGAATTGGCAGGAGCAAAACCAGGAATTAGCACAGTTAAAGGCTGAATCTAAAGCCATTACTGAGACTATGATTCAGAGGGATAAAGCCCAGGCAGAGATTCGAGACAATACTTCCTTTAAAGAATTTGATAAAGAAATTCGGACAATGATAAAAAAGTCTTCGGCTACAGATTCTAAGACTTATAAAATGGTTATAGAAGTAGCTAAGGAGTATCTTAACACAGAAGGTTTGATGGAACAGCTGGATGTCCTCTGGAGATTGCAGGCTTGTATGAAAGAGTATGCAAAGCTTAGATACAAGACTTCTTACAAAACCGATAAGGGCAAGGAGCGTATGACTCGTATCACAAAGCTTTTGGCTATGACTTACAAATTTATGGAATGTAAGGAATATTTTGAGTTAAGACAAAGGGATTTGGATAGGGCAACATATATGAGTAGTGAATTGAAAGATTCAGATCTAACGCAGGAGTATATAGAAAGCAAGAACATATATGCAACTTATACCAAGGTCCAATTCGATCAAAGAAGATGGCCGCAAATTATGCTTCCATATAAGCGTGACAAAAAAAATAAAAATCAAGTTACGACGGAAACAAGAGAAAATTATGAGATTGATAAGAAATTTTTAAGAGCTTATCAGTCTCAGGATATTAATAGACAAATAGCTGCAATCGCTCGAATTTATTTAAAACAACCTTTGCAGGATTTTTCCAAAGAGGATCTTACCATGGGGAATGTAATTAAATTTACGAATGCGCGGTATGTAGCAGGTACTATAGAATCGAACAAAATGATTCTAAGTGATTTTATCACAGAATTAGAGCGTCGTATAGGAAGAAAGGATCATCCTTTGTTAAAGTACATGGGAGATCGTGTTTCTGACCCAGCTCGTTCAAACATGGCTTGCGCTTTCGGATTACATATGGGAAACCTTGGCATTGGCATTTCTAAATGCCAGAGGGACGATGATGTGGCGACCGGAAAAGAGGAAGAAGAACGGATGTATCAAGTTGCCCAGGAGATGTATTCCGAATATCGCCCCATCGATGAGGAATTAGAGAAACAACTTCGTGAATTTGTTGAGAAAGTGGATAAAGAAGAGCTAGAGGCAGAAAAGATAAAAGGTTCCCATGAGTATGTAAAAGAAACCTGCAGACTCCAGGTTAAAAAAGAGGAGGTTGATAAGCAGGCAGGGCCTCTTATTAAGGAACATTATGCCAACTACTTGAATGGGGATTCTGACTTAGGTTCCTTACTTATTCCTTTTTATATAGATAAAAATGGAGAGGGAACAAATGCTGCTTCAAAAGCAAATAAGGCATACAATGATAAATTTCTGACATTGATTCATAGTAACGATCCAGAAGACCGAGTTGCAGCGCTTGCTTCTGTTTATCTGAGACTTAAAAAATTTAACTGGGGGGATGATGAGCCTTCATTAGGAGACGTGGCTGAGTTTGGCCGCCAAATGGTAGCAACCAAGGGTTTTGCTTCCCAGTATCAGGCCTTTAACAGCTGCTTACAAAAGGAAGCTGAGAAAACAGACCATCCTATGCTTTACTATATGCAAGGAATTTATGACAGACCTCTTACGACTTATAGCATGAATTTGGTTCGTTTGAATAACTATGTAAATGGCTATGATAGCACCGGTGATTTTATGGAAGATGATAATTCAGAAATGGTAGCCAAGGAATCCTATACTGCTCTCTTAGAGAAAGTAAAAGAGGAGATGGAATTAGAAAAAGCAAACCATGGAGGCCATGTGATCCAGCAAGACCTAATGATGGAAGAAATGCTTAAACAGTTGTGCCAGGACAAGGGAATTGCTATTATGTAACATGATTTTAAATATAGGGCGCCAGATTTTAAGACCTGGCGTCCTTTTTATTATTTTATATGGTATAATCCTTGAAGAAAATCATCTGACAAAGAAAAGGATGAGTCAACGAGAGGAGATGAATGGATGTAAATCCAAAGATAAGTATGAATTCGGATACATCTAAAAAGACAAAGCATATTTTTAGCAACAGGGATCTGGGGATCCTTTTAGTTCCGCTGGTAGTAGAGCAAATTTTAAATTCACTAATGGGAACTGCAGACAGTATGATGGTCAGCAATGTTGGATCAGCTGCAATCTCAGCAGTTTCTCTGGTTGATTCCATTAATGTTTTGGTGATTCAGGCATTTTATGCCTTGGCAGCAGGTGGAACCATTGTATGTTCCCAGTATATTGGGCAAAAGGATAAGAAAAATGCGGAAGAATCCGCCAGACAGCTTGTCTTTGTAGTGGCCTTTATTTCAACGGTCATTATGGCAATCTGTCTTTTGTTACGTAGACCACTTTTGAGCTTAATCTTTGGCAGCGTAGAGGCAGATGTTATGGAGGCTGCCCAGACCTATTTTTTTTATACTGCAATTTCCTTTCCCTTTATTGCTCTTTATGATGCCGGTTCCTCAATTTACCGTGCCCAGGGTAACACCAGGCTTCCGATGACCATAGCCCTGGTTTCTAACTGCCTAAATATAGCAGGCAATGGGGTTCTGATTTGGATTTTTCATCTTGGAGTTGCCGGCGCAGCAATTGCAACCCTTACTTCCAGGGTCATATCGGCAGTGTTAGTATTTGGTTTCTTAAGAAATAAAAAGCAGCTTATTGCTGTAAGAGATTACCTTCATATTCGCCCGGACGGGGGGCGGATTAAGAGAATCCTTTCTCTTGGAATACCAAATGGTATAGAAAATGCCATGTTTCAATTCGGTAAGCTTGCAATCCAGTCTACGGTCTCCACTCTTGGAACAGTTGCCATTGCAGCCCAGGCTATGACTAATATTCTGGAAAATTTAAATGGTATTGCAGCCATTGGAATCGGCATCGGAATGATGACAGTTGTTGGACAATGCCTTGGGGCAGGCAGGAAGGATGAGGCCATTTATTACATTAAGAAATTGACAATCCTTGCAGAGATTGTGATTATTGTAAGCTGCGCTTTGGTATTTCTGGCAACCAAACCGGTTACAGTTTTAGGTGGTATGGAGCCAGAAAGTGCAAAGCTGTGTCTTTATATGGTAGGCTGGATTAGCCTTGTTAAACCTATCGTATGGTCGCTTGCCTTTATCCCGGCTTATGGAATGCGGGCTGCCGGCGATGTGGGTTTTTCTATGATTACTTCCTGTATCAGTATGTGGGTCTTTCGTGTTACCCTGTGTATATACCTTTGCCGCGTCCATGGATTTGGCCCAATTGCAGTTTGGATTGGTATGTTTACCGATTGGACAATCCGGGGAATCATATTTACTCTGCGATTTATGAGCCGCAGATGGCTGGCCCATAAGGTGGTATAGCCAAGCTATTATTGAATTGCATCCAGAGCATTTGAAATATCTGCAATCAGATCTTCCTTGTCCTCGAGACCTAGACTTATTCTGATAAGTTCTGCTGGAACCCCAGCCTCTTTCAGTTGCTCATCATTCATCTGGCGATGGGTTGATGTAGCAGGATTCAGACAGCAGGTTCTGGCATCTGCTACATGGGTCTCAATGGCTCCAAGCTTTAGGGTCTTCATAAATGTGGATGCCGCTTCTCGGCCCCCTTTCAAACCAAAGGATACGACTCCACAACCTCCCTTTGGAAGGTATTTTTTTGCTCTCTCATAATATTTGTTTGAAGGAAGCCCAGGGTAATTTACATAAGCAACCTTTGGATGCTGCTCTAAAAATTCAGCGACACTCTGTCCGTTTTCAACATGCTTTGGCATGCGCACATGAAGAGATTCAAGTCCTAGATTTAAGATGAATGCATGCTGGGGTGACTGCATGGATCCAAAATCACGCATAAGCTGTGCAGTGCATTTTGTAATAAAGGCCCCTTCCTTGCCGAATTTTTCGGCGTAGGTAATGCCGTGATAGCTGTCATCAGGTGTGCAAAGACCGGGATATTTATCCGCATGTGCCATCCAGTCAAAGTTACCACTGTCAACAATCGCTCCTCCAAGACATGCACCGTGTCCATCCATATATTTTGTGGTGGAGTGAGTGACAATATCTGCTCCCCACTTAAAGGGATTACAATTCACCGGTGTAGGGAAGGTGTTATCTACAATAAGCGGCACTCCGTGCTGGTGGGCTACCTTGGCAAAAAGTTCTATATCCAATACAGTAAGGGCTGGATTGGCAATGGTCTCACCGAACATAAGCTTTGTGTTTGGTTGAAAGGCTGCGTTAAGCTCTTCTTCTGTGGCATCAGGAGATACGAAGGTAGCTGTGATACCCATTTTTGCCATAGTTACTGCAATAAGGTTAAAGGTTCCTCCGTAAATAGAAGATGAGGCCACAATGTGGTCTCCGCACTCACATATATTAAATAAGGCATAAAAGGTTGCTGCCTGACCGGATGAGGTAAGCATAGCTGCCGTACCACCCTCCATAGCTGCAATCTTTGCTGCTACCGTATCGCAGGTAGGATTTTGCAGTCTGCTGTAGAAATATCCTTCCGCCTCCAGGTCAAAAAGTTTTCCCATATCCTCGCTTGTATCATATTTAAATGTGGTAGATTGGATGATAGGGATTTGTCTTGGCTCTCCGTTTCCGGCTTTATAACCAGCCTGCACACATTTGGTACCCATACTGTATTCTTTCATTGTAATTCTCCTTTAAAGTGGTATAGTTTTCAGATAAGTATAGTATAGTACATCTGCTGGTTTTTGACAAATTCATAGCACTATGATAGGGGATACAATTTTAGGGGTTGATACCTGTAAGGCTACGAGGTATTTTTATGACATTGTTGAAAATAATGATAGTGGAATAGTTGCCAGAATTTGTGGATATGATGGCGATGATAAGTCGAAATGCAGTGGTGGTTGCTTTGGCTTTTCAAAAACCGATGGGACTATCGTGTATTCCTCTGAAATCTACGATCAGGCAGCATGCGAGACATGTGGGGGATCAGGACAAGTCGTTGCTAGCACTGTGACCTGTTCGATCTGTGGAGGTAGTGGACAGCAATATATTCCAAATGCCCTATACGACAACATCATGGGATGGCAAGGAGTTTGGCAAAGTTGTAGTGGATGTGGAGGTAGTGGTCAGATATCCACTTATTCAAATTGTGCAGATTGCCGAGGATGGGGAGTAAGACAATAAGAAAATAAAAAGGGGATGACTGTATACTTGGTCATCCCTTTTTTTCTTGCTCTATCGATGAATTGATTAATCATGTGTCTTATGCCATTCCCAGACTTTTTCAAGCGCCCCTGGCGTCTCTATCAGAAGTTTGGTACCTTCTGCCATGCATCTGGTAGCGTAGAGCATACCCTTGTGCCCGATACTCATGCCAGCCTGCTTGGCGGCTGCCCAGTGGTGAAGAGGGGTGCCCTTGCACATGGTGGTGGCACTGATCGTAATCAGTGGAACGGTATGGCTGACCTGGGAAGCGTCTGTACCGATGGAGATTGGCACTGGGGCATCTTCTAAGGGTTCCAGACCGGAAAAGTAAACTCCGTGATTTTCAAAGCCTGCTTCTTTGCTGATGTCAGCTGCAAATGCAAGTTCTTTTGGGGTGTATTCTGGCACGGGGATACGTGTCATGGCGTCATAATAAAGTTCTGCCAGCACCCGATTGACCTTCATTTCTTTACAGCTTTTAACCAGTTCAATATCTACAGTCGTGCCTGTCATTAGTGCAGCTCCTTTGGCACAGTCATCTACCCTGCGACTGGCATCTTCTGTGCGGGACCGCTTGGAAGAGCGGATAAAGTAGTTGGTTTTTGCAAGGTCGGGGACTACATTGGCTGGAATACCATTGGGTAAATAGGCATAATGCATACGGACATCGTCTGATACATGTTCTCTAAGGTAATTGACTCCCACATTCATTAGTTCTGCGGCATCAAGAGCGCTGCGCCCATCTTCCGGGGACTTGGCAGCGTGGGCGCTGATGCCATGGAAGGTATAATTTTTAATATCCTGTGACTGCCAAATATCATTGCTGATTCGGTTGCGGTCAAAGGGATGCCACATAACTCCTACATCCAAATCATCAAAGACTCCGGCATCATTCATAACAATCTTCCCAGACATAATCTCTTCTGCAGGGCAACCATATACCAGAATGGTGCCCGGTGTACCGGAAGCGGCCATATCTTCTTTAAGGGCGCAGGCGGCAGCGCAGACTGCAGTTCCAAGAAGATTATGTCCGCAGGCGTGACCAATTTCCGGTAATGCATCGTATTCAGCTAAAAATCCAAGCATGGGTTTTCCAGAACCCCAGACAGCAGTAAAAGCAGTATCGATTCCGGCTGTCTTCCAGGTTACCGAAAACCCCTGGTCTTCTAAAAATTCTGCCAGTCTTTTAGAAGAATAGGTTTCTTCATAAGCAATCTCCGGATGGCAGAAAATGTCACTGGCAATATGAATTAGTTCTTCTTTATTAGCAGTAAGCCAGTTGTTAATTAGATTCATAAATTACTTCCTTTCGTATAAATATAACAATAATATAATGATCAATTGACTTGCAAAATGTAGTATAGCATACCTGAGAGAAAGTGACAGTAGGATCTTGCCCAGTCCTACGCAGAAAAAATTCTTTACGTATAGTAGAAAACAGACAATAATAGACTACAGTAACTATAAGTGACAAGATAGCTGCATATGCAGAGAGGAATTTGCAAAATAATCGGAAAACAATCTGGAATATGAGAAGTTTATGATGGAATTTTTGAAAAAGAAAATGTTGTGAAATATTGTAAGCTGATGACCTTTTTTCTCGTACATGTTATAGTAAGGGTACCTATATTTAAAATAAACATTGGGGGGACTATATCATGGAGAAAAATGATATAAAGTATCAAGCTTATGTCCAGATTTTGCGAGAAGAACTGATTCCGGCAATGGGGTGTACGGAACCAATCGCCCTGGCCTATGCGGCAGCAGTTACTACCGGTATTATTGCAGGAAATGCCAACAGGGAGCTGGGACGGGGATTGCATACTTATCTGACGGAGATTATCCGTATGATGACGGAGTGCTAAAGATAAATGAAAGAGAAAATATTTAATATTATCCAAATTGGAGATAAGAGTAACCGAGTTAGCAGGGCTTTTGACATTTTTATTACGATTACAATTTTATCTAATATTCTAGTGACCTTTTTGCAGACCTTTGAAGCTTTAAGGGACCTGTTTCCTATCTTTAAAATGGTGGAATATCTGTCCCTTTTTATCTTTTGTGTGGAATATTTGCTGCGAATCTGGACAGCAGATGATCTGTATCCGAACCTTAATAAAGGGCAGGCAAGGTTGCGCTTTTTATTATCCTTTGACGGAGTGGTTGATTTTCTGACCATTGTACCAGTCTTTTTCTTGTCAGGTTTTGTGATTTTTCGGATGCTTCGGGTGGCACGTATTTTTCACCTGTTCCGGTTGAATGCCAAGTATGACTCTTTTAATGTTATCACCACAGTTTTGTATGAAAAAAGAAACCAAATCATTTCTTCTGTCTTTATTGTGATGATTTTAATGCTGGCCAGCAGCCTTTGTATGTATAGCGTTGAACATGAGGCACAGCCAGAAATTTTTAAGAATGCATTTAGTGGAATTTGGTGGAGTATGTCGACCCTTTTGACGGTAGGTTACGGGGATATTTATCCTGTAACAACCCTTGGGCGGGTGATGGCAATCTGTATTGCTTACCTTGGAGTTGGTGCAGTAGCTATTCCAACTGGTATTATCAGCGCCGGTTTTGTGGAACAGTATCAGAGGAAAAGCAGTATTATGAATATCAGGGAAGAGGATATCAAGGAAATTGCAGAGATATTTATCGACCACAGATATGCGGAAAAGACAGTGGAAGAGATGGAGAAAATGGACCAGATTAAAATTTTTCTGATCTTAAGAGATGATCTTTCTATCTTACCACAGAAGGATACTATGCTTAGGATGAATGATATTGTAGTGATTAGAGGAGAAGGTTTTACAGAATTTTAACATAGGCTCTGCCAGAATTTGTGTAGAATAAAAAGTGTGAGATTGGTAGTATTTCTACAAAAGCTTCTTGGATACATTTGTAGAAATGCTACATCTCGATAGCATGTTACCTAGCAAGCCTACATAGAATGCTGAGAATGGAGATAGAATATGGTGACGAAGGAATCTACAGCTTACCGAATTCGGAGTACATATGCTTCTTTGCGTAAATCTGAGCAGCGGGTGGCAGATTATGTTTTGACCCATGAGAATACATGCCACAAGATTACAATAGAAGAACTGGCAAAAAGAAGTGGGGTAAGCCAACCTACAGTCATGCGCTTTGTAAAAGCATTGGGCTATGAGAATTTTAAAGATTTTAAATATCGTCTGATGGAGGAAAATATCAGCAAGCCCTTACAGGATGGGGAAGAACAATATGCTATGCATGGCTATTCTTTAAAGCCTTCGGATCATTTGAAGATTATTCCGGCAAAGGTAGTGGCAACCTCGGTAAAATCAATTGAAGATATGCTGAAAAGTATTTCAGGTGAAGAGTTTGAAAAGACTATTCGCATGATTGCCGGGGCGAGAAAGGTTATGCTGTGTTGTGTAGAAAATTCTTCGGCCACGGCAAAGGATTTGATGATTAAGCTTCTGTATCTAGGCTATGATTGCAGATACGATGAAGATTATTATGTCCAGCAAATTGCAGCGGCAGCACTTACAAAAGAGGATGTGATGATTGGAATTTCCTATTCCGGACAGTCAAAAGATACGGTGGATGTTATGAAAACCGCAAAAAAAGCAGGAGCCAAGACCATTTGCATTACTAATTTTAAGGAGTCTAAGATTAGTAAGTGGAGTGACCTAGTACTGTGCTGTTCTCAGGAACAGTGGATGTATGGGGATTCCATTTTTTCAAGAACAACTCAGATGGTTTTAAATGATATGATCTATATGGGCCTTATTGCAAATAACTATGAGAAATGCACGGACCGGCTGGATGAGAATAGCAGGATTATCCGAAATAAAGCATACAAAGAAGAAAAATAGAAGAGATATAGAAGCGAATACAGAAGAGAAATAGAAAGAAAGCAGGAGCCTGAAATGTAGAAAAACTACAGATTCAGGTTCCTGTTTTTTGATGTATAAATTTACATTTTTGTTACAAAATCCTAAAAGTGATTTGATTGTTTTTGCTGAATCGAATGGATAAACTTTGAGGCGTAGTTTGCTACAGCGAAACAAATTGGAAAGGAAAATCTAAATGTTAAAGTTAGAACATGTAAAGAAAACATACGACGGCACAACAATTTTAAAGGATATCAATTTAAACATTGAGGATGGTGAGATTGTTTCTATTTTAGGGCCGTCTGGGTGTGGAAAGACTACACTTCTTAATCTGATTCTTGGGCTTACGGATGTAGATCAGGGAAAAATCTTTTTTGATAATGAAGACATTACTGATGTTCCCATGGAAAAAAGAGGATTTAATATAGTATTCCAAGATTATGCATTGTTCCCGAATTTGTCTGTATATAAAAATGTTGTATATGGACTGCGCAATAATCCGAATATTTCTACGAAAGAAGAAGTCGAGGATTTGATCCACCTTCTGGGATTAGAAAATCATCTAAATAAGAAAATTCACCAGTTGTCAGGTGGGCAAAAACAGAGAGTGGCACTTGCAAGAACCTTGGTTATGAAGCCCAAAATCCTTCTTTTGGATGAACCCCTTAGCGCTCTTGATGGAGTGATCAAAGAATCTATTAAGGAAAAGATTAAGACAATCGCTAAGGAATTTCATTTGACTACAATTATCGTAACCCATGATCCGGAGGAGGCTTTGACCCTGTCCGATCACGTCATGATTATCAATGACGGAAGCATATCTCAGTATGGAAAGCCGGAAGAAATTGTGAAGACTCCGGAAAATGAGTTCGTAAAGGAATTTATTCTCCGTCAGTTGGAAATAAAGAAGAACAATATCTACTCTTTGTTTGCGGTATCAGATGCATTTGGGAGAGCAAAAATGTCTGCAAATCCAATCTACAGTGCGTAAGGAGCCAATATGAAGATAAAAAACAGAGAGATTAAAGTGATTTTTTTATTGATTGTGCTTGTATTTGCAATCTTTTTAATCTATCCAGTTGCAAGACTTTTGGCCAAATCTTTTTTGGGAACAGATGGAGTTAGCTTTGAATATTATTATTCCGTATTGACTGGAAAAGGATTTTTAAAAGCTCTTGGAAATAGTTTTAAAGTGGCGGGAGCTAGTGCGATTTTAACAACCGGAATATCTTTTTTTCTGGCATATACGATTCATTATAGCAAGGTGCCTAGCCTTCTAAAAAAATGCATCCGTGCTGTGGCAAATCTTCCCATGTTGCTTCCAACCCTGACTTATGGATTTGCAATTATTTATTCTTTTGGAAAACAGGGACTACTTACCCGATTGTTTGGCCATCAGCTGTTTGAAATTTATGGGTTCAATGGTCTGCTTCTTGGCTATGTAATTTATACCCTTCCGATTTCCTTTATGTTGATTAACAATACCATGGATTATATCGATAAGAAATTTATGGTGGTGTCTAGACTAATGGGAGATCATGCATTTGCTAGCTTTATGATGACCATCTTTCGACCGCTAATGGGAACCCTGGCAGCATCCTTTATCCAGGCATTTTTCCTCTGCTTTACAGATTTTGGAATTCCTGCGTCCGTAGGTGGAAAATATGAAGTGATCGCAAGTGTGCTGTATACACAGATGCTTGGAAGTCTGCCGGATTTCAATAGAGGAAGCGTTGTGGCCATGATGATGCTGCTTCCATCTATTGTAAGCATTCTGATTCTGCGTTATCTGGAAAGATATAACATTCGCTATAACAAGATTTCCAGCATGGATATCCGGGAAAATAAAGTGCGAGATTTAATCTGCGGATTGGTTAGTATTCTGGTCTGTCTTTGTACTTTATCGATTTTTGCAGTTATATTCCTAATTCCTTTTGTAAAGGACTGGCCTTACAGTTTGGACTTTTCCTTAGATCACATCAAGGCAGTGTTTACTGACGGGGGATTGTTTGGCGTATATAAAAATTCACTTTTCGTTGCATTTATGACGGCGTTTATAGGAACTCTAATTTCTTACGGAGCAGCAATTGTAGTTGCTAGAAGCAAGGTAAGCGAAAAATTAAAACAGGTAATAGAAGGGATTTCTTTGGTAACAAATACAATCCCCGGAATGGTACTGGGCCTGGCATTTTTATTTTGCTTTTCAGGAACTGGATTACAAAGTACATTTGCAATCCTTATTATTTGCAATATAATTCACTTCTTTTCAACACCTTACCTAATGATGAAAAGCTCTCTTTCTAAAATGAATGCATCCTGGGAGACCACAGCCATGTTGATGGGGGATAACTGGATTAAGACGATTATTCGTGTCGTGACCCCTAATGCCATTTCAACCATTATGGAGGTCTTTAGCTATTATTTTATCAATGGTATGGTGACTGTCAGTGCAGTTATCTTTATTGCAGGAGCCAGAACTATGGTAATTACTACCAAGATAAAAGAATTACAGTATTACAACAAATTTAATGAAGTTTTTGTACTTTCCCTCTTGATTTTGGGAACGAATTTACTGGTAAAAGTGATATTTCAACTTTTAGCAAATAAAAAAACAATACAAAAGGAGAACAGACTTATGAAAAAGAACAATGGATTAAAACGTGCAGTCATGGCAGCTATGACAGGAGTGATGGCCCTTTCCTTAATTACACTTGGTGGATGTGGAGCAAAAACTAGCAGTGATGAGAAGGTTGTCATCTATTCTAACGCAGACGACGAAGCTGTTGAGGCAATGAAAACAGCCTTAGACGAAAATGGTTACAAAGATCAGTATATTTTCCAAACTTTTGGAACTTCTGAGCTGGGAGGAAAACTTTTGGCAGAAGGATCTAATATTGAAGCTGACCTTGTAACTATGAGTACCTTCTATGTGGAAAGTGCACAGGATTCGCAGAAAATGTTTAAGGACTTGACCTTTGATACCAATACTTTGGAGGAATATCCGTCTTACTGTACACCCATTACTGCGCAGGAAGGAACCATTATCGTAAACACGGAGTTAATGGAAGAAAATAATCTCGACATGCCTACCTCTCTAAAGGATCTGGCAAAGAGTGAATACAAAGGACAGATTGCTGTTACAGATATTTCTTCATCTTCTACAGCATGGCTTTTGATTCAGGGCCTGATCTCTGAATATGGGGAAGATGGAGCCAAAGATATATTAAAAGATATTTATGTAAATGCAGGAGATCACATTGAAGAGTCCGGTTCTGGCCCGCTGAAATTGGTTCGTGCAGGAGAGGTGGCCATCGGTTTTGGCCTTAGACAGCAGGCAGTTGCAGATAAGGAGGCTGGACTTCCAATTGATTATGTGGATCCCAAAGAAGGAAATTTCACATTAACAGAGTCAGTAGCAGTTGTTGATAAAGCTGATAAGACTAACGAGAAAGCAATGGAGATGGCAGAGTGCATTATTAAGAACGGAAGAGAAGATCTTTTAGCTAATTACCCAATTCCATTGTATGAGGGAGAGTCTGTAGATGAGGCAGAAAAATCTGGAAATCCTAAGACCTTCCCAGAGAAATTAACAGTAGATCTTTTGAAAAAGCATCAGGAATTATCAGAAGAATGTAAACCTGAATAGAAAGGGAAAAAATAATGGGAAACTATAAATTATTGACACCGGGACCCCTTACCACTACCGATACAGTAAAAAAGGAAATGCTATTTGATCACTGTACCTGGGATGATGATTATAAGGTAATTACCCAGGAAATTCGTGGAGAACTTCTGAAGCTTGCCCATGTATCGGAAAGAGATTATACTGCCATTTTGATGCAGGGAAGCGGAAGCTTTGGGGTAGAGTCAGTTCTTACAAGTGTAATTGGAGAAAATGAAAAGTTGTTGATCTGTGCAAATGGAGCATATGGCGAGAGAATGGCAGATATTGCAGAACATGCAAAAATCAACTATAGCATTTATCGCGAAAAATATGATCAAATTCCAGATGCCAGAAAGCTTGCTATGCTTCTAGAAGAAGATCCAGAGATTACCCATGTATCTATGGTACATAGTGAGACTACTTCCGGTATTTTAAATGATATAGAATCCATTGCGAAGCTTGTAAAAGAAAAAGGACGGGTTATGATTGTTGATGCCATGAGTAGTTTTGGTGGTGTGGACATTCCAGTTGGCGACCTGGGAATAGATTTTATTATAAGCAGCGCTAACAAATGCATCCAGGGAGTACCGGGATTCTCCTTTATTATTGCAAATAAAGAGCAATTGATAGCTTCAAAGGGGAAGGCAAGAAGTTTGTCTCTGGATTTATATGACCAGTGGGAGACCATGAAAAAAGATGGAAAATGGAGATTTACCTCACCGACCCATGTGGTACTTGCTTTTGCGCAGGCATTAAGGGAGCTTGAACAAGAGGGTGGAATTTTAGCCAGAAATAAAAGATATAGAGAAAATAATCAACTTTTAATTGAAAAAATGGCGGAGCTTGGAATACGTCCATATATTGACAGTGCCCACCAAGGACCCATTATTACAACCTTTTTCTATCCGGAAAATACAGATTTTTCCTTTGCAGAAATGTATGAATACGTTAAAGAAGGCGGGTATGCAATTTATCCGGGAAAGGTTACTGAGGCAGATACCTTCCGTATCGGAAATATAGGAGAAATCTACAAAGAGGATATCTTGAAGGTTTCAGCACTGATTAAGGAATTTTTGAAAAAAGAAACAAAATAGGAGCAAAAGTAAATGGAAAAATATCAGATGATTATATTTGACTGGGCAGGAACAACTGTGGATTACGGATGCTTGGCACCGGTACAGGCATTTGTAGAAGTATTCAAACATTTTGGAGTTGAACCCACCATGGAGGAAGTCAGACAACCCATGGGAATGCTAAAAAAAGACCACATTCGTGCTATGCTTAACATGGAAAGAATTTCTAATCTTTGGGAAAATAAGTACAAAAGAAAGTGGACAGAAGAAGATGTAGAAGAATTATATGATATTTTTGAAGCAAAACTTCTTGGCATTTTGGATCAGTTCGCCGAGCTAAAGCCCTATGTACAAGAAACTGTGGGGGAATTGAGAAAAAGAGGAATTAAGATTGGTTCTACTACAGGATATACAGATAAAATGATGGAAATAGTTGTTTCAAGGGCAAAGGAAAATGGTTATGAGCCGGATGTATGGTTTAGTCCCGATGCAGTAGAAGGTTTTGGGAGACCCTACCCATATATGGTCTTTAAAAATATGCAGGCACTTGGAATTTCTGGCGTGAATCAGGTGATGAAGGTTGGAGATACTATTTCGGATATCAAAGAAGGAAAAAATGCCGGAGTATATACCATAGGAGTGCTTGAGGGAAGTTCTGCGATGGGGCTTTCTAAGGAAGAGTATGAGGCCCTTTCTCAGAAAGAAAAAGAGGAATTACTCTTAAAAGTAAGAGAAAAATTTCTAGAGGCCGGAGCAGATGGGGTAATCAGGAACATGAAAGAACTGATTGATTTGTTATAATACGCAAAGAATATAGAAAACGACTGCCATTAGAAGTTTGAAGAGAAAAATGGCAGTCGTTTTTTATTGCTTTTATTAAGATGGTTATAGGTAATTATGGGTAATTAAATGTTAACGGGTAACAAGGTCTAGCCTTTGACGGATGGCTGGTCCAATGATCATTGCTACAAGCATTTTGCAAAGATCTGCAGGAACAAATGGAATTACACAGACAGAAAGTGCAGCAATTACGGTGTATCCTGCCTGGAAGCAAAACCATGCAGTTCCCAGTGCATAGCAGATTGCAGTACCTACAATCATTCCAAGAATTTGAATTCCTCGATTGTTGAACTTATCGATGATAATACCTGCAATGATGGCCATTGGGATAAAGCCGACAATGTATCCGCCGGTTGGACCTGCCAGTTTGCTGACTCCTCCGGTAAATCCGGAAAATACAGGAAGTCCCACAAATCCTAATAAGAGATAGATTAAGTAGCTAAGAGTTCCTTTTTTCCAGTCCAAAAGATAGAGGGACAGGTAGATGGCTAGATTGGTAAGGGAAATTGGCACTGGTCCGATCGGAATAGATAGGGGCGCAAGAATACAGGTAACAGCAGCCATAAGGGCTGTAACCACCAGTGAATAAGTATTAGTTTTTCTCAAAGGTTGTGCTTTTATCGTTTCGTTTGTCATAATAATAAATCTCCTTTTTATGCTGATTCTATTTCGTAAGTAAAGCCGGCGGCTTCAATGGCCTCGATGGTATCTTTGATTCCCTGGCCGCCAGCGGTTAAATAACCGGAAGCGAAGATGGAATCAACAACCCTGAGTAGCTTTTTTTCCTCTCCTTTAAAATAAACCTCTCGTCCTGCAGCGCAGCGGATATCTGACTGGGGAACTAAAAGTCTGGCAAGACATAGAACCTTCATGCAGTATTCGCTTGTAAGTCCGGATAAATCCGCATCTTCTAAAGGGGTTCCTGGAATTGGAAGCAAAAAGTTAATAGGAAGGGCTTCCGGGCGGATCTTTCTAAGTTCTAGAAGCATGTCTACCACATCTTCCTTGCTCTCTCCCATACCAATAATTCCGCCGCTGCAAATCTCAAATCCCAGGCCCTGGAGCATTTTGATATTGGCAATTCTTTGCTCAAAGGTGTGAGTAGAGCAGATATTAGGGTAATAAGCTCGGCTGCTGTTTAGGTTATGATTAATTCGATCTAGCCCTGCTTCTTTTAAAATTAGGGCCTGCTTTTCGGTAAGAAATCCAATGGAGCAACAAAGGTGGGTGCCATCTTCTTTCATTTTTCGAATTTTTGTTGCAAGTTCTTCGATTTCTGCATCACTAAATTTCATACCGCTTAATCCAATACAATGACGGGACAGGTGATGTTGGACTACAAAATCATTATCTTTATAAAGTTTCTCGTCAGCTACCCATTCGTACTTATCAATGTCAGCTTTTGAACGGCAAGACTGCGCGCAATAAGCGCAATCTTGAGAGCAGTTACCACTTCTGGCATTGGTAAGAATGTGAATGCTTACGTGATTTCCTTTGTATTTTCGTCGTAATTTTTCGGCCCTGGCAATCAAATCCTCTAGCTTGTCATCGGGAGTGTTCAGTATTTCAAGAGCCTCCTGGCGATTAAGGTTTGGATCTGTTGATATCGCTTGTTCTGAAACCATAAGAAATCCTCTCTTTCCATGCGTTAATACTTAATTTAACATAGGCTCTACTCTAACATGGGGAAAAAGTAATTGTCAACCCTAAAATGCAAAAAGGTTAACAATTACCGGGAGAATGAATTTTGACAGGAAAAATGCTAGAAAAATTACTGGAGATTTTTTTTCGGAATAGGTATAGTCTATAGACACAGGAACAAATAATATAGAAAGTGATAAAGATTTTGAGATTTTTAGGGAAGTAATTATGAATTCGAATTTTGAATATTATAAAGTTTTTTACTATGTATCAAAATATGAAAACCTAACTAAGGCGGCCAGTGTTTTAAAGACCAGTCAACCGGCAGTGACAAGGACCATACATAACTTGGAAAATGAGCTTGGCTGCAGATTGTTTACAAGAAGTAAGACTGGGATGAAACTTACCCCAGAAGGGCGGACTTTTTATGGATATGTGGCTGCAGGATGTGCCCAGTTTTTCAAGGGTGAGAGCGCTTTGAGCAACCTGGTTAGCTTGGAAAATGGAACTATTTACATTAGCGCAACAGAGACAGCCCTGCATTGTTATTTGTTTCGAGCAATGGGAGAGTTTAATGCGAAATTTCCTAATGTACATTTTAAAATCTTAAATAACAGTACCACAGATTCTGTCAATGCGGTAAAAGAAGGAAAAGTGGATTTGGCCTTTGTTTCCACTGAGCTTCAAGTGGATAAACCCTTAAAGATGAAAAGCCTGAGGCAACAGATAGCCTTCCAACCATCCCTCACACATATGCTCGCTAAGCATACTGTCCATAATACGGCCATTTCTAGCCAGGCAGTCGTCAGAATCCAGTAATGTGGCATTCCAGTCACGGTTTTGCTCTTCAAACACCTTGTAGAGACGGTTTGACATACTTTCGTCTGGTCCAAAGATACGGAAGTTTTTATTTTCTTCATTTAATTTGAAGATGTCACGGATGTAGCCTCCAAGCTCAATCATATCCTGGGCTGTGGTTTTTCCGGGCTCCACCTCAATTCCATAAGAACGGAAGTTTGGAAGACGAAGGTCTTTAAGCAGAAGTCCTCCATTTGCATGAGGATTTGCTCCCAAACGGGCTTCTCCCTTAGGTGCAAGCTCAGCAAGTTCTGGAATCAGGCGACCCTGTTCATCGAATAATTCTTCCGGATGGTAGCTTTCTAACCATTCTTTCAGTCGGTCTAGATGTTCCGGTGACTCCATAGAAAGAGGTACCTGGTGGGCACGGAAGGAACCTTCGATTTGAAGTCCGTCTACAAATTTGGGACCGGTCCATCCCTTAGGGGTGCGAAGTACGATCATTGGCCAAATTGGACGTTCCGGATCATTATTTTCCCGGGCATTTTTTTGGATTGCCTTGATTTCCTCAATGACAGTGTCCATGGTTTCTGCCATTTTCTTGTGCATGGTCATAGGATCGTCCCCTTCAACAAAGTAAGGTTTCCAGCCACAGCCTTTAAAGAAGTTCTCCACTTCATCTTGAGAAATACGAGAGAAAATGGTAGGATTGCTAATTTTATATCCATTTAAGTGAAGGATTGGAAGTACGGCACCATCAGTAATTGGATTTAAAAATTTATTTGACTGCCAAGAAGTAGCTAAAGGACCGGTTTCAGCCTCTCCATCACCAACTACAACGGTAGCAATCAAATCTGGGTTATCGAATACTGCACCAAATCCATGGGCGATGGAATAACCAAGCTCACCACCTTCGTTAATAGAACCAGGTGTTTCAGGAGCGCAGTGGCTAGGAACACCACAAGGGAAAGAAAATTGTTTAAACATTTTCTTCATTCCTTCTTTATCCTGGCCGATGTTAGGATAAACCTCACTGTAAGAACCTTCTAAGTAGGTATTAGCAATTAAAAAGTTTCCACCATGTCCAGGGCCTGACAAGAGAATCGTGTTTAGATCATAACGTTTGATGGCACGATTACAGTGCACATAAACAAAGTTCTGTCCGGGAACAGTTCCCCAGTGTCCTACGATTTTCTTCTTGATTTGATCCATGGTCAAAGGCTCTTTTAAGAGAGGGTTGTCAAGAAGATACAATTGGCCGGCTGACAGATAATTGGCAGCACGCCAATAGGCGTTCATTTTTTCTAACATTTCCTGAGATAAGGCTTGTTTCTCAAGACATACTTTGTTATCGTTCATAATTTACCTCTTTCTTCTTTTGTGTATGTTGGTTTATTCGGCGCCTGTTATTTTTTTAACTAAGTACATCATAGCATTAGAGTAAAAGGGCGTAAAATAGAAAAATAACATTGTAATTATAAGTTTTTGATATGGATATTTTTGCTTCTCATCCACATGAAGACTCCTCGAATTAGAGTTAAAATTAGGATGCATCCGATGCAAAGTATGGTAAGTGTGGAAATTCCGGCAATCCAAGCTCTTGAAGCGATGGAGATAATTGCACATCCAAGTCCACACAGGGTGTAGGAATTGGTCAGTGCTCCCATTCCGGGTGATGCCCAATTTTTTCCGGCAGATGAAACCCACATAAGTCCGAAATTGTTGTAGCCTTCAATAATTGCCCAGACAATACCATATACAATGAAGAAGAGACCGAGAAAATCATAGAGATTAGTAAAGAGAAGAAGATTGAGGTTTTAGAAGCGGCAAGCAAGTATGGAAATTTGGAAGATCGTAGGGTTGAAACAGTGAACAAAAGAAAGAGACAATTTAAAAAATTGTTAACGGAATCGCCTGAAGAAGCGATTGAAATAATTGTTAAGTCTATGGGATATCAGCAATATTTGGAGAATAAGCATATCAGTGACAGCAAGATTGAATTATTAAAAATAATTGGTGGCAGAGAAGATTCGTCGGAACGATTAATTAAGCGATTAGAAGAATTAAAAGATATTATAGAGAATAAAGAGCAGGACCATGATTGCCCCTTTATCTTATCGACGATTCATGGAAGCAAAGGTTTAGAGTATGATACGGTCTATCTTATGGATGTAATAGATGGGATCCTGCCGGAGAAAATCCCAACAAATTTAAAGAATGCACCGAAAGAAGAAATCGAGACTTATGAAGAAGAACGCCGTTTGTTTTATGTAGGTGTAACTAGAGCGAGAAATAAGTTGTTTGTATTTACAATGAAAAATCGGTCGGGAAGTTTTGTTGCCGAACTGTTAGGGAAACCTGATTTAAAAGAAAAGGAATCTCGTGAAAATGTGAAGTTGTTAGGAAATAAACAGAAAAGCATACAAAAAAGTTTCCAAAACAACTCAAAGCCATACAAAAAAGAGCAAGTGTCAAATGAAAAGTATCAAGAGTTTGCAGATAAGCTGAGGGTAGGCGTAATCGTGAAACACAAAATATGGGGTGAGGGTGTCGTGGTGGATGTGGACGAAAAAAATGTGCAGATTCAATTTGGAGAAAAACAGAAAACATGTCAATTGAAAATGCTAGCATGTAAGGGAGTGCTACAGGTGGAGAAGTAGATTTTTATTTCCTTCTCCACCACATATAACTCTTGGAAACTAAAACGTGTTTTTAAAGATTGCATACGGCATATAATGGAATGTTTTGCATCCAGCCTTGATCCATATATTTCATGGTAGAAAATCGTACTGCTAATTCAGGCTGATATTTTTCGCAAAAGACTTTCAAACTTTTAGACTTTACATTTGCCTCTGCTTTTACTTCAATAGGGACAATCTTCCCCTTTTTTTGTATCAAAAAGTCCTGTTCAAAAGTTGCTTTTTCGGTGCCAAAATAAAAAGGTGTGTAGGGAGTGTCTGAGATTAGTTGTTGTAATACATATTGTTCTGTTAATGCGCCCTTAAATTCTACAAAAATATGATTCCCTTCGAGTATAGATTCTGAATCCAAATCACTCATGGCTCCTAATAAACCGACATCCAACATAAATAATTTGTAGGCATTAAAATTTTTGTAAGAAGCTAGGGAAACACTTGGTTCATTTACCCGATGGACCTTGTAGATCAGTCCACAGTCCAGCAACCACTGTATTGCTATTTCAAACTCACTGCTTCTGCCTCCCTTTTTGATTTGCACAAAGAAAAATTTTTTGTTCTCCTTTGCCAGTTGTATTGGAATCGATTCCCATACCATATTAATCCTTGGTAAGTCTCTGGAATTTACATGCTTTCCGAAATCTCCGCGATATTGTCTTACAATATCATTCTGTATCTTACGAACGGCTGCATAATCTTTTTCTTCCCGAAATGCATTCACAACGGCAGGCATGCCACCTGTGTAATAATAATTTTTAAGCCAAAATAAATATTTATCAGAAAAATTATCTATCAAAGAGTAGTCCTTAGTCTTTAGGGCTTCTACCAGACGATTTTCTCCCATGGCACATAAGAATTCTCTGAAATTTAAGGGATACAAATCCAATAGATCCACTTTGCCGACGGGATAAGAAACTCCATTATGAATAGCTACTCCTAAGAGAGAACCTGCTGCTATTACATGATATTCGGGTGCTTCTTCACAAAAATATTTTAAAGATTCTAAAACATTTGGAGCATCTTGAATTTCATCTAATATGATCAGGGTATCATTTGGAGTTATAGAAACTCCTGATTCGATATTTAAGTTCATAAGGATTCTTTGAATATCATAATCTGTTTCGAATACGTCTTTCATACGTTTGTTATTATAAAATGAGATGTAGGCAATTTTTTTATAACAAGTTTTTCCGAATTCTTTCATTAACCAGGTTTTCCCTACCTGCCTTGCTCCCATTACAAGCATTGGTTTCCTACTTTTCTTTTCTTTCCTACTTTTCTTTTCTTTCCATTCTTTAAGCCTTTCCATCGCAAATCGCTGCATATATACACCTTCTTGAAGTTTTTTTACAGTATATCACATTTTTTCTGACGTATAAATCCCTGAATATCACATTTTTTCTGGGGTACTTCAAGACAGATGTTACATTTTTTCGGGGATGCTTTAAGCCAAACATCACATTTTTTTCGACATAATTTTCTGGCACTTTACCAAGGCTATTGGAGATGTTAAACTTACACTCATCAAAGAAACATTTGAGGAGCGACATATGGAACAGAGAGTAAAATCACTATATAAGGCATTGAAGCTGTTGACTTATTTTGATGAAGATCATAAGGAAGTTGGAATTACAGAGCTTGCGGAATACAGCGGTATGTTAAAAAGCTCTGTGTTTAATATTATGCGAACATTTGAAGAGTGTGGCTATGTGAAGCAGAATTGTGATACAAGAAAATATATGTTAGGTGGAGAAATTGTATCCTTGTTTTCCAGATATAAGGCTACTAGAAGCATTGACTACCGTGTGACAGAATATTTGCAGCAGATTAGGGATTCTTTTCATGTAAACGCTTATTTAGTAGAAAGAAATGGAGACAAGGCAGTGTATTTGTGTGCCGAGCAATCCTTTTATGGAAAAGATGATAGCCTTGTAAAGGAAGGTGCCAAAATTCCTTTACATTGTACGGTGGGAGGCAAGGTGCTTTTGGGATATTCAGAGGTTGCCTACAAGGATGTTTTTTGTTCCGGTGAGCTAAAGCAGTTTACTCCAAATACCATAACAGATGGCAATGCTTTGAAGGCCCAGTTAGAGCAGATCATTTACGATGGATATGCAGTAAGCAACGAGGAATACCAGATGGGAAACTATTGTGTTTCGGTACCCATTATTGCAGGGGCAGGATATTCAGAGGTAAATTATGCAGTTGTAATTAGAAGCAACAAATAAGTTGCGTGAGGAAATGAAATTAATTCGCTAATGGGAAGATTCTAGGTTAAAAAAGGAGAAAATGCTATGTCAAAATATGCTTGCGTGGATGTTGGTGGAATTTTTACAGATGCTGCAGTTTTAGATGAGAGGGGAGAAGTGCATGTATTTAAATCTCCCACAACCCCTCATGACTGGACAGAAGGAATCCTAGGAGCCTTAAAGGTGGCATCAGAATATTATAAGGATTTTTTGAAGGATATCAGTGTGGAAAATGGAGGCTTATTTACCTATGGTTCCACAATTTCAACTAACGCTATTGTAGAAAAAAGTGTGGCAAAATCGGTATCCTTTGTACGGAAGGTTTTAGGGATGTCTTCTTATTTCGAGAGGGCCCCAACAAAAATCCCTTTGATATGTTCTTAGATTACCCGGAGCCCTTTGCACCACGTTATCTTACCCTGCCTGTAAAAGAGCGAATCAATTCGGAGGGAGGTATTGATACGCCTCTTGATGAGGATATGGTAAGAGAGCAAACCTTAAAATTAAAGGGATACGATGTAGAGGCTATTTGCATCTGCTTTCTCTGGTCAACGGTGAATGATGAAAATGAAAAGCGGGCGGCAGAGCTTGTAAAAGAAGTATGGCCTGAGGTGACGGTGGTATTAAGCAGCGAAGTAAATCCAAGCAACAGAGAATACAGAAGATGGGTGTCTGCTGCTATGGACGCTTCCCTTAGAAAGTTAATTTCCACCTATGCAAACAATCTGAATAAGCGCTTAAATGAAGAAGGCTTTATTGGTAAGGTTGGTATGCTTAATTCTGCCGGTGGTGTTATGAGTACCACAGAGATTGTAGAAAGACCCCTCTACTCTGTAGATTCAGGTCCATCTATGGCACCGGTTTCCGGCCGTAAATACGCCATGGGAGATTTGAATGAGAAAAATGCAGTTATCTTGGATATGGGCGGCACCACATTTGATGTAAGTTGTGTTATAGAAGGAAATATATCAGTTTCTAAAGAAGCAATTATTGGTAGTGAAATCCCTGGGATATCTAGAGTAAATGTACATAGTATTGGTGCTGGCGGCGGAAGTATTGCATGGGTGGATAACGGTGGAATGGTTCGGGTTGGACCAAGAAGTGCAGGTTCTGTTCCTGGCCCTGCTTGCTATAACAGAGGAGGTACTTTGCCTACAGTAACTGATGCCAACTGTGTTCTTGGATATTTAAATCCTGACAATTTTAATGATGGCCGGATGAAATTATATCCGGAACTAGCAAAGGAAGCAATCAGGAAGCATGTGGCAGAGCCTCTTGGAATCAGTGTTATGGAGGAAGCCTATTCAATCTGGTCTACCGTCAATGTAAATATGATCGCTGCCATTAAGGATATTACCATTTGGCAGGGGATCGATCCGAGAGCCTATGCTATGGTAGCCGGCGGAGGAGCCTGCGGACTTCATGCCATTGCACTGGGAGAGGAGCTGGAGATGGATAGCCTGCTGATCCCTAGAACAGCAGGAGGCCTTAGCGCAGTTGGAGGTATTTTCTCTGATATTGTTTCCGAGTATAACGGAAGTTTGTATACTACAACCAATAGCTTTGATTACAAGGGAACCAATAAGCTGATAAAGAGCCTGAAAAAAGAGGCGGAGGAATTCTTTGATCGAAATAATATTTCAAAAGACCGCCAGAAAATTGAGGTATATATGGAAGCCCATTATCCCTTCCAGGTCTATGAGTTATCTGTAGATATTACAGATTTTCTTGGAGATGACTATGAAATCACAGAGGGAAGTGTTCCTAAGATGGAAGAAACTTTCCATAAAGAGCATGAGAGAACCTTCTCTATTAAGGATGATACTTACCTAGAGTGTATCAGCTGGAGAGTGAAGGTTTGGTTTATGGAGATGTGGTGCATGGACCGGCCATTATTGAGGAGCCCACAACCACAATTGTTATACTGCCAGACTATGAGGATAAAGTAACTAGATTTAACAATTATTGTATACAGAAAATGTAGATAAAAGAAACATTTCGTGCTATCATGAAACGGATTTGAATCACCCATGTAAAGTAGGATGTGGATGAGTTCATGAACACAACATAATAATGAAGAGATAGATATCCCTTCCGGAAGATTAGGAATACCTAATTTTTCGGGGGGGGGATGTCTTTTTGTCTTCAGGAAGGAGTTTTTTAGTTTTATGAGAAAGAAATGGAAATGTTCCCTACTGGCATGTGTCATGGCAGCTACCATGGTGATGGGGGCTGCACCTACTATTGCATATGCAGATGAGTACACAGAGGGAGAAGTTACCCAAGAACAAACCGATGGCAATCAGGATTCTGTGGAGGTAACTGGTACAGAGGATGCCGCAAATTCAGAGACAAATCAGGAGACAGAAGTTACATCAGAGGAGAATCAGCAGGGTGCTGCAGTTACAGATGAAACAAGTCAGACCACTACAGATAGTGCCCAGGTACAGTCTGATGCAGATTTAGCCAAGGCCCAGGAGTCAGAAACTGGAGAGGATGCTAGTTCCTTAAAGGATAAGATCAAAGAGGGCCCTTATGTAAATTATTTTGGTCATGTACAGACTTATGGAGATTTGGAATACGTCAGTGATGGCGCGGATTTTGGAACCACAGGGGAAGCCAAGCGCCTGGAGGCTTTAAGCATTTTTAAAGGAAGCGCCATTCAGGACTTTGATGGAGATATTGTATATCGTGCCCATGTACAAACCTATGGAACTCAGGACTGGAAAACTTCCGGAGAGCGAATGGGAACCACAGGAGAGGGAAAACGTATAGAAGCAATTCAAATGTATCTTACAGGAGAATTGGCAGAGTGTTTTGATGTTTATTATTGTCTTCATGCCCAGACCTTTGGCTGGACCAAGTGGGTAAAGGGAAGCGAGGATGACAGTGGCTGGTGTGGAACTTCCGGTTTAAGTAAGAGAGTAGAAGCTGTGAAGATTTGCCTGGTAGCAAAAGATGGAGGAAGTGTTCCTGAGGATCTTCACGGTGCCATGGTGGATTATTCCTATCTTACCCCTGATTCCTTTGGATGGATTTCCTACAGTGGTCATCAGCAAACCTATGGAGACATCGGACCAGTTTATCAGGGAGAAGAATTGGGAGTGATCGGAGAATCTAAGAGATTAGAAGCTTTATCAGTAAACCTTAACGTAGGAGCATTTTCAGGATCTGTAAGATATAGAACCCATGTGCAGACTTATGGTTGGCAGGACTGGGTAAGTGACGGAGCCTTATCTGGAACTACAGGAGAGGCGAAACGTCTGGAGGCCATTCAGATAGAATTAGAAGGTGATATTACCATGTACTATGATATTTACTACCGGGTACATGTGCAAACCTATGGATGGCTGGATTGGGCAAAGAATGGTGAGATCGCCGGTTCCTCTAGCTTAGCTAAGCGTGTGGAGGCTATTCAGATTCAGCTGGTACAAAAAGGAGCTTCTGCTCCTGGATCCACCTTATTCTCTTATGTAAATAATCCGTTAGTTGGTCAGGCAATCTCATGGAGAGGTTACAACGAAGAAGATGGAAGCCATAGAGAAATCATAGATGTCTATAATAGTCATTATCCTTGGGCTAGAAATTATGCGGTACAGTACACAGATGCATGGTGTGCAACTTTTGTATCGGCATGCTCTATTAAAATGGGTATGACAGATATTATTCCTACCGAAAGTGGATGTGGACAGATGGTAGAACTCTTTAAAGAGCTAGGCGAATGGGATGAAAATGACGACAGAGTGCCAAATGTGGGAGATATTATTTTCTATGACTGGGATGACAGCGGAGAGGGAGACAATACTGGATGGCCAGACCATGTTGGTATTGTGACAAAAGTTTCCGGTAGCACCATTACAGTAATTGAGGGTAATAAGGATGATTCCGTATCTGGCAGGGTGATTCAGGTAGGTGATCGTTACATCAGAGGCTATGGAGTTCCTAATTATAGATAATGTATAATATTATAATATACGGTACGTATAAATCGGGTGGGATTTCTTCCACTCGATTTATTGTGTAATAAGAAATTTATAATAGGAAAGGAGCGAGTTTTTTGATAAGAAAGAAATGGAAAAGTGTACTGCTTGTAGCTGTAATGGCAGGCGCAATGGGAATGTCTGCTCCTTCCATGGCATACGCCCAGGAGTATGTGGAAGGAGAAGTTGTAGAAGTTTCTGCAGAAGATAATCAGGAGATAGGGGATTTTTCAGAGACTTCAAGCAACCAAGAGGAATTGGATTCAGTAGCAGATGATCAGCAAAGTTTGGATGCTATAGGAGATGAAAGTCAAGTTGTATCAGAGAGTGTAGATGCATCGTCTGAAACTGACTTAGCAAAGGCCCAGGAAACAGCAACCTCATGGCGAGATAAGCTGAAAGAGGGAACCTACCTAAATTATTTTGGTCATGTACAGACTTATGGAGACTTGGAATACGTCAGTGATGGTGCGGATTTTGGAACCACAGGGGAAGCCAAGCGCCTGGAGGCTTTAAGCATTTTTAAAGGAAGCGCCATTCAGGACTTTGATGGAGATATTGTATATCGTGCCCATGTACAAACCTATGGAACCCAGGACTGGAAAAGCAGTGGAGACCAAATGGGAACCACTGGGGAAGGAAAACGTATAGAAGCAATTCAAATGTATCTTACAGGAGAATTAGCGGAGTACTTTGATATTTATTATTGTCTTCATGCCCAAACCTTTGGATGGACCAAGTGGGTAAAGGGATCTTTAGATGACAGTGGCTGGTGTGGGACTTCTGGTCTAAGTAAAAGAGTGGAAGCTGTGAAGGTTTGCCTGGTGGCAAAAGATGGAGGGACTGTTCCGGAAGACATTTCAGGTGCCATGATAGATTATTCCTATCTTACACAGGATTCCTTTGGGTGGATTTCCTACAGTGGACACCAGCAAACCTATGGTGATATTGGCCCTGCTTACCAGGGAGAGAACCTTGGAGTCCTGGGGGAGTCTAAGCGTCTAGAAGCCTTGTCTGTAAGCCTTGAAACAGGAGTCTTATCAGGATCAGTAAGATACAGAACCCATGTGCAAACCTATGGATGGCAGGACTGGGTAAGTGACGGAGCCTTGTCTGGAACTACCGGTGAGGGGAAACGGCTGGAGGCTGTTCAGATTGAGTTAGAAGGTGATATTGCCCAGTACTATGACATTTATTATAGCGTCCATATTCAAAGCTACGGCTGGCTTGGCTGGGCGAAAAATGGAGAAATGGCAGGTTCCGAGGGCCTTGCAAAGCGGCTGGAGACCATTCAGATCAGGCTGGTTTCTAAGGGATCTTCTGCTCCAGGATCCACGGAAAATGCCTATATCAACCGCCCCAACCGAGGTATATCCAATGTCCTTGGAATTTCGGCAGCTTCCTTGGTAAGATATTTGGAATCTCATCAAAACGACAGTTTTTATCTGGGAACTCCCTATGTAGGCTACGATTATCGTTCTCCAAACGGAGATATTTCTTATAATGGGGTGGCGGGAATGAATTGCACAGGATTTGTTTGGCATGTGTTAAAAAGCCTAGGTGCAAATCCGTCGGATATTCCCAATATGGGAGGAACTCCTCAGAGTGCAGGAAGGTGGCTGAATTGGCTAAGAACCTACGAAAGTCAGATTCCGACCTATGATTTTAGCGATAAATGGGAAATGTTAGCATCAGGAGTTTTGGAAAAAGGTGATATTATCTGGATCTGGAATGAAAATGATGGAGGCAAGCAACAGTCCAGTACAACTCATCATATTGGATTTTTTTGGGGAAATAGCTCCGATGAAGATTTGTTCTGGCATTCCTCTCCTTACGGAGACAATCAGATCAGCCCAATTGACGGATTGTCTGATAAGGTAAGTTATACAGTGGTAAAACTTTAATATATAAAAATGAGAAAAATTACTTGAAAGAGACTGGTTTTGCCAGTCTCTTTTTGAATTAGTTAAATGTTAGTCGGTAATTCAAATAAAAAATAGCCTGTCAAAATAAAATAAGGTGGAAAAAGCTGGGTTGAGTCTAGTTCTAAATCTAAAAATAATATAAAATAAACAAAAACTACTTGCAATTTTTGTACAAATCTATATCCTGTATAATTAGCTAGGCTAAATAAAAAGAAAGGAGATGAGAATGTGTTTTTGGGAGAAGATGAAAAAAAGGAGCCAAAAGAGAAAAGTATGCCAGCTCTTTTTATGGAGATCAATAGACGCTACGGTATGAAATGTATGGACCATATTAGAGAATTAGGGATTCAACATGGACAGATGCCTATCATAATGATTGTCTATGAGAATGATGGATGTAGTCAAAAGGAAATTGCTGAGAAAATGGGGGTTACCCCTCCGACGGTGAATGTCAGTATCCAGCGCTTAGAAAAGGCTGATATCGTCTGTAGAAAACGAGACGTGGCCGATCAGCGGATTATGCGGGTCTATCTTACAGACAATGGCAAGAGAATCGTTGGAGAAATCCAGGAAGAAAGCAGAGCTGTGGAAAAAATTATGTTCAGTAACTTTAACGAGACAGAATTGTGTCTTCTTAGAAGATTCTTTGAACAGATCCTGGATAATATTGATCTGATAGATAAAAAATAAGAAATAAGAAAAAGGAGAACAGCCATGATTAAACTAATGAAATATCTAAAGAAATCAGCAGGATACATTATTCTGATCATAGCCCTTTTATTTGTGCAAGCTTACTGTGATCTTTCCTTGCCGGATTATACCTCCAAGATTATTAACGTAGGTATCCAGCAAAAGGGTATTGAGGACAGTGTGCCGGAAAAGCTTAGAGATTCTACTATGGAAAATCTTCAGCTGTTTATGGATGAGGATCAAAAAGATGAAGTCTTAGAAAACTATGCGAAAGAAGATGACACTTGGATTTTAAATGACGACATTTCTAAAGAAACTAGAGAAAATCTTAACGAGGATTTTTCTAAGGCTATGATGATTCTGTCGGTTTTCACAGAAGACAGTGATCAGGCAAAACAGCTTCTGACTCAGATGGGCCTTCCGGAAGGAACAGATCCTATGGAAGCTTTATCCCAACTGCCGGAAGAAGCCTTACAGCAAATCATAGATCAGGTAGATGAAAAGTTAGAAGATATGCCAGAGTCCATTGTGACTCAGGCAGGGGTTTCCTTTGTAGCTTCTGAGTATGAAGCCCTGGGAATGGATGTGGATGCCATGCAAATGCATTATCTTCTTAAGGCAGGACTTCAAATGCTTGCCATGGCTTTGGTGATTATGCTTGCGGCAGTAAGTATCACCTTTATCTCATCTAGAGTTGCGGGTAGGTTAGGACATGACCTTAGAAATAGTATTTACCGAAAGGTTATGAGCTTTTCTAGTAAGGAATATAATAAATTTTCCACAGCATCCTTAATTACTAGGAGTACCAATGATGTGCAGCAGGTACAGCAGGTTATGGCCATGATGTTTCGTATCGTACTGTATGCTCCAATCTTGGGAATTGGTGGGGTAATAAAGGTCTTACAGACTGATTCTTCCATGACCTGGATTTTGGCAGTGGCAGTGGGATTAATCTTTATGGTAATTATCGTCCTATTCCAGGTTGCTATGCCCAAATTTACTAAGCTTCAGACCTTGATCGATCGATTAAACTTAGTATCTCGTGAGATTTTAACTGGTATTCCCGTAATCCGTGCCTTTAGTCGGGAGAAGCACGAGGAAGACCGCTTTGAAAAAGCCAATATGGATCTTACAAAGACAAACCTCTTTGTAAACAGATGCATGACCTTCATGATGCCTATTATGATGTTGATTATGAATGGCACCTCGGTGCTTATTATTTACAGCGGTTCCTATGCAGTGGACAATGGAACCATGCAGGTGGGAAATGTAATGGCCTTTATCCAGTATGCAATGCAGATTATTATGGCATTCTTAATGATTACAGCCATGTCCATTATGTTACCTAGAGCAAATGTTGCAGCCGGCCGTATTGATGAGGTCTTAAAAACAGAAGTCTCTATTGAAGATTCAAAGACTCCGGTCCATCCGTCTGAAGATTTGAAGGGTGAGATTGAATTTGACCATGTATCTTTTGCTTATCCAGATGCAGGAGAGAATGTTCTTACGGACATTTCCTTTAAAGCAAAGAAAGGCCAAACAGTGGCAGTGATTGGAAGTACAGGAAGTGGAAAGAGTACCCTGGTGAATCTTATCCCTAGATTTTACGATGTGACAAAAGGTTCCGTAAAAGTGGACGGAGTAGATGTCCGTGACATGTCCCAGAAGGAACTTCGGGATAAATTAGGTTATGTTCCCCAAAAGGGAGTGCTTTTTTCCGGAACCATTGACTCCAATATTCGCTATGGAAAACCAGAAATTGCCAAGACCCAGGTGGAACAAGCAGCACAAGTGGCTCAAGCAACAGAATTCATTCTTGCGAAACCAGAAACTTACACTGCTCCGGTATCTCAGGGAGGAACCAATGTTTCCGGTGGTCAGAAGCAACGTCTGTCTATTGCCAGAGCCATTGCAAAAGATCCAGAGATCTTTATTTTTGATGACAGCTTCTCGGCTTTGGATTTTAAAACCGACAGCAAACTTCGAAAGGCCTTAAAAGAACATACTAAAGATGCCACCACCATTATTGTTGCCCAGAGAATCAGTACTATCCTAAATGCAGATCAGATTATTGTCTTGGAGGATGGTCATATGGCTGGAATTGGAACCCATAAGGAACTGCTGGCAACCTGCGAGGTATATGGACAGATTGCCAGATCTCAATTATCAGAGGAGGAACTAGCATGAGTGAACGAAGTAGATCTTCTATGAGAGGAAGAGGCCCCATGGGAGGCGGTCGTGGTATGGCCCCTGGGGAAAAAGCAAAAGACTTTAAAGGTTCCATGGGAAAACTATTTCGCTATATGGAACGGTACAAATTCCGCTTTGCGCTGATGTTTGTCTTTGCAATAGCCGGAACGGTATTTAATATTGTAGGCCCAAAGATCCTAGGAAAAGCTACCACAGAACTTTATTCCGGATTAGTAGCAAAAATTAATGGTACCGGGGGGATTGATTTTGAAAAAATTGGAATGATCCTCCTTTGTACCTTTGGACTTTACCTGGCAAGTGCCTGTTTTTCCTTTATCCAGGGCTTTGTTATGACAGGAATTTCTAACGATGTAACCTATAATCTTAGAAAAGATATTTCCAAGAAAATTAATAAATTGCCTTTAAACTATTACGAGAGCAGGACCAATGGAGAGATCCTTTCCCGGATTACCAATGATGTGGATACCTTACAAATGAGTTTGAATCAAAGTTTAACCCAGCTTATTACTTCAGTAACTACCCTCATTGGTGTGTTTATTATGATGCTTTCCATTAATGTATGGATGACCCTGGCAGCTGTTTTGATCTTGCCAATCTCTATGTTAATCATTCAGACTGTAATGAAGCATTCCCAAAAATATTTTCAGGACCAGCAAAAATATCTTGGAAAGGTAAATGGTCAGATTGAAGAAAACTTTGGCGGCCACAATATTGTAAAGGTATTTAATAAAGAAGAAGATGTGGTAGAGGAGTTTGAAAAAGACAATAAAAAGCTTTATGAATCTGCATGGAAATCTCAGTTCTTCTCAGGAATGATGATGCCAATCATGCAGTTTGTGGGAAATTTAGGCTATGTAATGGTGGCTCTTCTTGGGGGAATCTTTGTAATCAAAAAGAGTATAGAAGTGGGAGACATTCAGTCTTTCTTCCAGTATATTCGTAACTTTACCCAGCCGATTCAGCAGATTGCCCAAGTTACCAATTTGCTGCAGTCTTCAGCAGCAGCTTCTGAGCGAGTGTTTGAGTTTTTAGAGGAGCCGGAGGAAAGCGAACAGGAGACCAATCCCGCAGATATAGAAAGTCTTACAGGGGATGTGGAGTTTGATCATGTAAAATTTGGCTATAACCCAGACAAGATTATTATCAATGACTTTTCTGCAAGTGTAAAAGATGGTCAAAAGATTGCCATTGTAGGACCAACCGGAGCAGGAAAGACTACCATGGTGAAGCTTCTTATGAGATTTTATGATCTTAATGATGGAAGCATCAAAGTGGATGGTTATGATATTAAAGATTTCAACCGAAGTAAGCTTAGGGAAATGTTTGGAATGGTACTTCAGGATACATGGTTGTTCTCCGGAACCATTATGGAAAATATCCGCTATGGCAGGTTAGATGCCACCGATGAAGAGGTGATTGCAGCAGCCAAAGCAGCCCATGTCCATAACTTTATTATGCAGCAACCTGGTGGATATAACATGGTTCTTGATGAAGAAACCAGCAATATTTCCCAGGGACAAAAGCAGCTTCTTACCATTGCAAGAGCCATTCTTGCAGACAATAAGATTTTGATTTTGGATGAGGCCACCTCTTCTGTAGATACCAGAACGGAAATTCAGATCCAGAAAGCCATGGACAACCTGATGAAGGGCAGAACCAGCTTTGTGATTGCCCACAGACTTTCTACTATTAAGGATGCAGACCTAATCCTGGTTATGAAAGATGGTGATATCATCGAACAGGGAAATCACGAAGAATTGCTTGCAAAGAAAGGCTTCTATGCAGATCTTTATAACAGCCAGTTTGAGAAACAGGAAATTGCATAAAAATATATCCAAAGAAATTAAATAAATTCCCTGCAAACGGTAAGATACTTGTCTGTATAGATGCTATTCTTCTCCCAGATCATATCGAAATCATGTTGCATTTTAAAATCTGTTAGAGAAATTTCTTTTAGGGTTCCGGAGGCTAATTCTTTTTCTACGGCAATCTTGTAAAGGAAAGAAATTCCGCAGTCTTTCTTTAAGAGACCGATGATAGAATGCATGTTTTCCACCTGGGTATAGTGAGTGAAATCAGAAATTCGAAGCCCCCTGGCAATTAAGCTCTGCTCTAAAATGTTCCTGGTACCGGACCCTTCCTCCCGTACCAGGAGACGTTCGCAGATTAGATCGTGAATGCTTAGAGGGTCTTCGTTTACAAATTTATGAGATGCGGCACAGACGGCAATATAGTCCTCTGTGCTGTATTTTTTGTGGGAATAATTTTCCTTTGGATAGTTACCCTCCACAATAGCCATGGAAATCTGACCCTGGTCCAACAGTTGTAGGAGCTGGCTGGTATTACCATAATGAAGGTGAATGTTAATTTCTGGATGGCTTTTTAAGAAGTCCGCCAGTTTATCCACAATGGCATATTCTCCGATGGTCATAGTGACTCCCATAGAAAGGGTCTCAATTCCGGAAAACTTGCTTTTTATTTCGTCCTGGATGGCTTTTTCGTCATTTTTCATGGTTAAGAGACGTTTCCTGAGAATCTCCCCAGACCGGGTAAGAGAAAGCCTTTTGTTTCGGTAAACAAAAAGAGAAGTATGGTACTGGGCTTCCAAAAAATGAATGTGCTGGGAAACTGCAGGCTGGGTAATATTCAATTCCCTGGCAGCGGCAGTAAAATTCATGGTCTCACAAACAGTAAGAAAAGTTTCGGTGCGAAAATCAAGCATAACAATCTCCTTTATCAATAAAAATACCTTATTGTTCCATATCATTATATAATTTTACCTTATCAAAAACCAGTGCTAGTATTCTATATACGGAAGGTGACTGTTGTGAAACGCTAAAAAATTGCGAAGGATTGTTCAAAATAACCGAAAGCAACGAAGACTCGCTCGTGTTAGCGACCTTCCGCATGTAGCGGTACTAAGGGGCCAAAAGACGGCCCCTAAGGACCGACATGCTCCAAGGGTCTTCTTTTGCTTTGATTATTTTGTACAATCCGGGGAGTTTGTTGACGTTTAGCAAGAGTCAACATGTACATAGGAAAGAGAGGTATGAGTTTGTGGAATTTATAAAGAAGAATGGCAAGGGAATTTTGCTCTGTCTTTGTATTGCGGTGCCGTCTTGGATTTTGGGTAAGTTGTTTCCTCTTGTTGGGGGTGCGGTGATTGCGATTTTAGCTGGTATGGTGATTACCATGTTTTGGGAAGATAAGGGGGCTATGGAGCCTGGAATTAAGTGGACTTCGAAGCTGGTTCTTCAGGCGGCAGTGGTTTTTCTTGGCTTTGGTATGAATCTGGGAGTTATTTTTCAGACAGGAAAGCAGTCACTGCCCATTATTATTTGTACCATTACCACATCTTTGGTGATTGCCTGGATTATGCGGAAGCTTTTGAAGGTACCGGCTAATACATCAATTTTAGTGGGAGTTGGATCTTCTATCTGCGGAGGCTCTGCCATTGCGGCTACGGCCCCGGTAATTGATGCGGATGACGATGAGATTGCCCAATCTATCGCAGTAATATTCTTTTTTAATATGCTGGCTGCGATTTTCTTCCCAATCCTTGGAAAGGCCATTGGATTTGATACTTTGCATGGAGATGCCTTTGGTATTTTTGCAGGAACAGCCATTAATGATACTTCCTCTGTGACAGCGGCTGCTTCTACCTGGGATAGTATGTGGGATCTGGGAAGTGAGACTTTAAATAAGGCGGTGACGGTAAAGCTTACTAGGACTTTGGTTATTATCCCTATTACTCTGGTCCTATCCTTTATAAGAACTAAGGATAGTAGGAATGCAGATGCGAAAGGATCTAGTTTTAGTTTAAAGCGGGCTTTTCCCATGTTTATCCTTTATTTTGTTATCGCAGCCATTATTACAACCATTTGCATGCAAGTGGGTGTTAGTGGGGATGTTTTTACGCCCATTAAAGAGCTGTCCAAATTCATGATCATTATGGCTATGGCGGCCATTGGTCTAAACAGTAATGTGATCAAACTTATAAAAAACGGAGGAAAGCCTATTGCAGTGGGAGCCACCTGTTGGGTAGGAATCACTGTGGTAAGTTTATTGATGCAACATCTAATGCATATTTGGTAAAACAATAAACAGATCATAAGAAAAGATCTTCAGACAAGATATTTGCTTGCGTCTGAAGATCTTTTCTTGTTTGATTCGATTATAGCCATGGAGGAAAAGATTTCGTATAATTATTACAGAAAGACATGCAGAGCAGTTGAGAGGAAAGCTTTGATAAAGATGCATAAAAAGGAAAAAGAAATATATAAGATATCTGGGAGGGGAAATTATGATATTCAAACAACAGCAATTTCAACAGGAAAAAGCACGAATTGATCAATTAAATGAGAAATTAAGAAATGATGCCCGGGTAGATGATTTTACGAAGAAATATGGTCTTAGCTATTCGGACATGAACTCCAGAATGCTTCAGATGGAAGAAAAGGATGTGAAAGATGCCAGAGAATGGAAGCGCAGGAAGACGGAACATGAAAGACGGAAGAAGGAGATTGAAGACCATTGGCATGACAGTACCGGTCAGGCAATGAGAGGCTTGCAGGATAAGATTCCAAAAGACAAGGAAGGAAAAAAATACAGTAGAAGAAATAAGGAACATTATTCCGGCTTTTCTCTGCAGGAGCTTGAAATTGTCATGAAAAATAATAAATATGGAAGCAATTCTCAGTTTTATAACGATGTGGCAACGGACCTGGAGCTTTTTAATAGCCTGGTGAAAAATGGGGGAGAAGAAAGCGAAAGATATGAAGTTTTAAACCGTCTCCTGGAATCATGTAAAGAATATATTGATTCTAGAAGTCCTATTACTAGACCGGGAAGACGAAGAAAAGCTATGATTGAAAAGCTTTATGATAAGGTGCAGCTTGAGATAAGTAAGTTTGCAGAAGATACCCAGATGGCTTATGCTGATATTGAAAAAGCAGAAGACCTAAGCCAGGTATCCCAGGAAGTAGTTGAGAAAGCCGTCAGTGGAAAATTTAATCTTCTTTCTCACTATTTGCAAGAGGAAGTAAAGAATATTCCTGTGGAGAAGCTTGAGAGGATGAAGATTTTACAGACAGAAGAGGATTCTAAAAATGATAAGGAATTACTAAAGCTTGCAAAGGTCTTAGAAGTTCAGGGAATAGAAGAGAATCAGTCGGATTTTTTATCGACTAGATTCTTTAATGCCATTGGCTGGGCAAAGCGGACTCCAGAGCAGATAACTGATACAAAAGAGGCTGAGAAAAAAGCTCCGGTGAAGGTAAGACTGTATCATACCATTGGAATTGCAGAGAAAGGCATAAGAAGCGAAAAGGATCCAGTTACTGCACAGGGCATGGTGGATCAGTTGGCAGGAACTACGGAAGATAGCCGTCAATACTTAGGTTCAGGAAATTTTGGAAAGGGAACTTATACAGCGGCAAGAGGAATTGCCTTTGAAAATGCAGATGATGAAAAAAAGTTTGAGATCGATAAGGCGGCAAGTGAGCATAGCTGGAGCTTTGGAACAAGCCTGGGGTCCATGCAAGTTACAATGACTTTTAATCAAAATGCAAAAATCATTGATATGAACCATGCAAAAGTGCTATGTGACCATTTTCAGACCAAATACCCTGATTTTTGTAGTTATCTCAAGGAAGCAGAGGCTCATGGAGGTTATAAAGCCAGCGCCCTTCCTTTGGAAGTTAGTATCATTCTTGCCTTCTATGGATATAATACCATTCGTGTACCATCATTAGCTACAGGTGATGTTGATAGTGGGAAAGGTACTATTGACTATTATGTTACCTTTGATAGAAGTGCCTTCAGTATAAATGTGGCCACCTATATGATTAGAAAAAAAGAAGGCATTACCTATTAAAGGTTCAAAATTTTGATATGGAAAGTTTGTCTAAGAGGGATTAGCCTTCTGGATCAGAATCACGTATAATATAATATAACAAAGATGCAAACCGAATAATAAAAAACAGAAACGTAAAAATAGAAAAAAGGAGACAAATATTATGGGAAATGAAGTGAAAACAGCAGAAAAGAAAGCGAATAAGCCACTAAATGCACCCAATGCACCATTTGGCAATCCAATGCAGATGCAGCAGAATGCAGAGAATCAGAGACTGAACAATGTCATGATGCTGAACCGGGAGATGGAAGAGGGAGAACAGCACCGAGAGAATATTTTAAATCCACAGGCCCAGCAGGTACAGGGAGAGCAAGCGAAGGTAGAAGTTAAAGATAAAATGAAATCTCCGGATGAACTAAAGAAGGAACTGGAAGATTTAGATGACGCTTTTTCCCGTTTAGACATGAAAGAAAGAATTGGTCTAAAGGTGCCTAAAGGAGAAAGCGTAGAAAACAAGAACTTTGTAGCTAGATATCAGTCTCGTAATGACTTGGTAAAGAAGATGCACAGGGCGGTTCGCCTTGCCAAGACAAAAATTAAAGATGCAAACCAGAATTTGGATGAAGAGGAATTAAAGAAATTGAATACCATGGTGAAAGAGGCGGAAACTGCGAAAACGCAAATTCGTGATGAGGACACCGGGTTGAAAAATTGGGAAATTTATTCAGAAAATAATGAGGCTATGGATACAGTTATGGATGAGATCGTAGCGGATTCTTCCTGGTTTACGGATTCGGGGGTATATACAGATGTTGTAAAGGCAATCGAGCGCTATCGTAAAGATAAAAGTGACAAGAATTTCAAAAATCTTCAGGTGAAGGTGGAAAAATATATTAAGAAAAGAACAGATAATTACACCAAAGGGGAAGAAAAATTTAGACCAAAAGGAAGAGCTAGAATTCGAAGAATGAAGGATTTGGCAGCTAGATTAGGAATTCATGAACAGCAGAAAGATTATAAGAAAAGAGCAGCAATGACGGAGGCTAGTAAGATCCAGTACAAAGGAACTGCAGCTGATGATATGATTGATCACAGTACCGAGAAGCTAAAAAATGCCAGTGAAAGGATGCAGGAAGCTTTTGTAATTGAAAGTAAATTTGATGGCTTAAAAGTGGCTTCCAAGATTATAATTACAGCAAGAATGTTGGAGCCGGAATATATTATGGCCCACTTAGATGAAATGAAGCAGAATGCAAAAAGTATCAAAGCCGCCTTTGATTTTATGAAGGAACGAACAGAGGCGCAGAATCAAAACCAGGAGGAAGGGGTTAAAAGTCAAGAAGAGATTTTTGAAGAAAAAATTTATAAGCATTATACTCTGAATATAAAAATGAATCTGAAGATTTTTACAAAACTGGATGATTATATAACTGCTTGTGAATTAGGAAATCAAGAAAAAATAGAAGAGTTGCGTAAAACTATGGAAGGTTGTGGAGGCATGCATGAAGAGTCGGAAGCAATGTGTAAAGAATTCTATGAAGATATGGACGCAAGAATGATTGCAGCTTTACGAATGGCCTATGTGGTAGGGGCATATGGAGAAACAAAGTATGGCGCAACTTTAAGTGCTGATAAAGATCGTTTAGGCAGAGTGGTAGAAGGATTTCAGTTAAATGAACAGGGAAGGTTTGCCAGTGAGAAAGATCGAGAAATTTTTGAAAAGAACCTGGTGATGATGGATACCATATATAATGGAGAACCTGAGCAGTTCCTTGAACTAGTTGAAAAATATATGGCAGAAGATAGGAAGCTTCCTATGGATGAAACCATAACAACCAAGGAATATATGGAAGAACATTTTATGGAATTGTCCAATATAGCAAGTTGGGATTTGATGAGAGCAAATTTAAGAGATCTCAGACCGGATGTTTGTAAAATGATTGAAGAAAAATATGGAGCAGATTATATTAAAAAGCTTAATGCAGAGGATGGAGGATTTGGCGCTGCTATGTCAACTGCTTTAAAGTTCCTTGCAGTGCTTAAAGGATTTAGTTATAACAATGTAAGTTTCTATTCTGCAGGACTCATGGAAGATGAGGATGAAAGGGCAGATACAGAGAAAGATTTCGAAGAGCAAAGAACGAAAATGCTGATGATTATTGAAGCACACAAAAAAGCTCAGGGAGAAATAAAATAGACCTAGGAGAAAGATTATGGGAGATAAGGCAAAAACTGTAGAAAAGAAAGAGAATAATCCCTTCGAGGCTTTGAATGTATCGAATGTACCGGTTGAAGCTCCCGTACAGATGCAGCGAAATCACGAAGCGCCTATGATGCAGCAGCAAGGGGCAAAAATGGAAATTAATACCTCGTTTGAATTGATGGGGGAATTGAAAGAATTAGATGATGCTTTTTCCCGTTTAGATGCAAAAGAAAGAATTGGTTTAAAGGTGCCAAAAGGAGAGGGCCTAGAAAATGCAAATTTTGTAGAGAGGTATCAGTCCCGTAATGCTTTGGTAAAGAAGATGTCTAGAGCTGTTCGTATCGCTAAAACGAAAATAAGCCAGGCGAATCAGGAGCTGGGAGAAGAAGAATTAGAAAAACTTAAGACCATGGTGGAGGAGGCTAAAACTGCCAAAAAACAAATTTCTGATGAAGACCTGAGGCTGAAAAATTGGAAGACTTATACGGAGAATGAAGATGTTATTGATGAAGTCATGGATAAGATCGTAGAAGATTCTTGGTTTACGGATTCAGGGGTATATAAAGATGTTGTCGAAGCCATTAAGAGATATAAAAAAGATAAGAATAAAGAAAACTTTAAAAATTTGCAGAAGAAGGTCCATAACTATATTGAAATAAGAACGGAACATGGAACCAAAGGAGAGGAAAGATTCAGACCAAAAGGAAGAGCTAGAATTCGGAGAATGAAGGATCTGGCGGCCAGATTAGGGCTTTCTGAGCATCAGGAGGCCTATAGGAATCGGGCACAAATGGACAAAGCCAGCAAGATCCAGTACCAGGGAACAGCCGCAGATGATATGATCGACCAAAGAACTGAAAAGCTAAAGAATGCCAATGAAAAGTTAAAGGAAGCCATTGAAATTGAGAGCAAATTTGATACCTTAAAAGCCGCTTCCGGAATTATTATTACGGCAAAAATGTTGGACCCGGAATATATTATGGGACACCTGGATGAAATGAAGCATTATGCAAAATGTGTCTTTGATGTTAAGACTTTTATTACAGATTGGAACCATGAACACATGAACCAAGAAGAAGGAGTGAAAAGTCCGGGACAGATTTTTGAAGAAAAAGTTTATCAGTATTATGTGCGTTGTTTGGAACAGACGGTAACTATTTATGAGAAACTGGAGGATTATATAAAGGCGTGTGAAACAGGAGATCAAGAGGAAATCCAGAATTTGCGTGAAATCATGACTTATAATTCAGTTGTGCCTGAAGAAGGGAAAGAACTGTGCCGAAAACATTTTGAGTGGTATGATAATCACCAGCTAGAAGCATATCGCTTGGAGTATATCGTAGGGGCCTATGGAGAAACTGCCTATGGAGGAATTCTAGATGCAGAAAAAGGACGTTTGGCAGGGGAAATGACTGGATTTAACTTGAATGCCCAGGGAAGATTTGCCAGTGAAAAAGATCGAGCAAACTTTGAAAAAGATCTGAAGTTCATGGATGCCCTCTATAATGGAAGTACAGAAGATTGTTTTGAAGTTCTTGATAACTTCATAAATGAAATAAAGGATGTTCCTATGGATGAATCTGTCACAAGCAAGGAGTATATAAAAGAACATTTTACGGAATTATACGATATAGTTCGTTTGAATACCATAATGGAGAATATGATAACCATCAGACCGGATGTTAAAAAAATGTTCGATGACAAATATGGAAAAGATTACAGTAAGAGGCTTGATGCAAGGGATGGTGGACTTGGTGCTGTTATGTCCCATGCTTTAAAATGCTTTGGATTTGTCAACGGATTTGCTACAAATACAAGATCATGGAAGCGTGGGCAGGAGATGGAATATGTTGCGGAAGCGGAGAAAGGAAGATTTGAGGAGCAGGTAGATCGGATGCTGCAAATTATTAAAGAACATAAAAGCTTACAGCAAGAGAAATAGGAAAAAAAGAGAAGATAGGGAAGGACTAACTTCCCAGTCTTCTCTTTTTATCTGCTCTAGTCTCTCTTAAAGATATCTCTGGTATATACTTTGTCTATCACATCATCCAGACATGGATCATAGCGGTTGGCGATAATGGCATCAGATTGGTCTTTGAAGCTTTCTAAGTTATTGACAATCTGAGAACCGAAGAAAGTATCCCCGTCCTTTAAGGTTGGCTCGTAAATCACAACCTTGGCACCCTTAGCCTTGATCCTTTTCATAACTCCCTGGATAGAGGATTGACGGAAGTTATCAGAATTAGATTTCATAGTCAGGCGATATACCCCTACAGTTACCTGTTTTTCTTTGCTGGAATCATAGGTATTGTCTTCGCCATAGCTGTAGTAGCCGGCCATATTTAATACCCGGTCTGCAATAAAATCTTTTCTGGTCCGATTGCTTTCTACAATGGCTGTCATCATATTCTGAGGAACATCGTTATAATTTGCTAGCAGTTGCTTGGTATCCTTTGGTAGGCAGTAGCCACCATAGCCAAAGCTTGGGTTGTTGTAATGACTTCCGATTCTCGGATCTAAACATACCCCGTTAATAATGTCCTGAGTGTTCAATTCCTTCATTTCTGCATAGGTATCTAACTCATTGAAATAAGAAACCCGAAGAGCCAAATAAGTGTTGGCAAATAATTTTACAGCCTCTGCCTCCGTAAATCCCATGAAGAGGGTGTCGATATTTTTCTTAATGGCTCCCTGCTGTAGAAGGGCAGCAAAATCCTTGGAGGCCTTCACAAGTTTCTCGTCCTTTTTATCTGTAGAAACAATAATTCGGCTAGGATAGAGGTTGTCATAGAGGGCCTTGGATTCCCTTAAAAATTCCGGACTAAAGATAATGTTGTTGGTATTATATTTCTTCCTTACAGATTCTGTGTATCCCACAGGTATGGTGGATTTAATCACCATAATAGCCTCAGGATTTACCTTCAAGACTAATTCGATTACAGATTCTACGGCAGAAGTATCAAAATAATTTCTTTGACTATCATAATTGGTAGGGGCTGCGATGATTACATAGTCTGCGTCTTTGTAAGCTGCCTCTCCGTCAAGGGTGGCTGTAAGGTTTAATTTTTTTTCGGCCAGATATTTTTCAATATAATCATCCTGAATGGGAGACTTGCCCTTGTTGATCATGTCTACCTTCTCGGGAATAATGTCAACAGCCCTTACCTGATTGTGCTGGGCTAATAAAGTGGCGATGGAAAGGCCTACATAGCCGGTTCCTGCTACAGCAATCTTTAAGGGGGCAGGACTTGGTAAATGATTGCCGACCTCTTTTGTAAATACATCTTCTAATTCAAAGCCAAGGACATCTCCTAAGACCTCCAGCTGAGGAATTAAAGGCAGATAGTCCTGCTTTTCAATACGGCTAAGTAGGGCCCTGTTAATGCCTGTTTTTTCGGAAAGCTCCTGTTGGGTGAGGTTCATTTCCCTTCTTTTAGAACTTACCACATTGGCCAAAAGAGCTTGAGAAAGTTTTTTCATAAGATCCTCCTTGTAAAAATGTTATTTAAAAAAACAATCGTTTGTAAAATAATATTGGTCAAAAAACAGGTGTATCATAGCATTTTTGCTGGGAAATAGCAATAATTAAAGGCAGTTTTCCTTTGGGATTTATGAAAAAAGCAGTAATTAATTGAGGCGATTGATATTGATTATTTATAAAAGTTATTTTAAATAACAAAATAAAGAAAATACGCTATAGATTAGAGATTAAACTTTACGGAGCTTAAAAACTAAGGTAAGATACTAGAGGACTTCTTTGCAAGAAGCTAATTGTCTATAGATTATGGGGAAAGAAAAGGGTAAGACTACCTATATTTATAAAGATATTATGAAAAAAACAGAAGCGGAAGAAATTTTATACTGTGCTATGACTGTTGGAGAGCAGATTCTTCGAAGCGGTGGAGAAGCAGGACGGGTGGAGGATACCATCAGGCGGATCTGTCTGGCTTATGGTGCCAGTCGGGTGGATGTATTTTCCATCACCTCCAGCATTATTACCACTATGTATGGGGAAGAGTTTGGCGTCTGCACCCAGACCAGGCGTGTGACAGGCATGGTCAATGACCTAGACCGTTTGGACCGGTTAAACCAATTATCCAGAGAAATCTGTCAGGAAAAAGTAGCCTATCCTGTCATACGTGAGAGGCTAGAAAAGATTGATCAGGCACCTAAGTATTCTTTTGCTATGCAGTTATTTGTATATGCCTTGATTTCCGGTGCTTTTTCCGTATTCTTTGGAGGAAATTTAGGAGATGCTATAGCCTCGGCTGTAATCGGAATTTTCCTTAAGCTTATGCAAACTTTTGTTGGCAAGGGGTCTGTAAATGCCCTTATTACCGCTTTAATTGTCTCCATCTTTGGAGGATTCCTGGCAAAATTTTTTGTACTTTTAGGTATTGGGAGCCATGTGGACTTAATCAGTATTGGAAATATTATGCTTCTGATCCCAGGGATTCCCCTGACCAATTCTCTTAGGGATATGTTTTGTGGGGATATTATTACGGGGTTGATTCGTTTTATGGAGTCTATTTTACTGGCCCTGGTCATTGCTTTGGGATTTACTGTGGCAGGATTTGTTTTATAAAGATACTTTTAGGTGAAAGATCACAGGGGAAGAAAGCAGGAGAAAGTAGAAGATGCAGAATTTTATTCAATTGGCAACAGCCTTTGTAGGGTCTTTGGGATTTGCTATTTTATTTAATATCAGAGGGAAAAAGTTAATATATGCAGCCCTAGGAGGCCTTCTTTCCTGGGCGGTCTACCTGGGGGCAGGACTAATCAACGAGAATCCCTATTTTTGTGGATTTGTTGCTACAATTGTCACCACCCTTTACGGAGAAATTATGGCTAGACTTTTTAAATCTCCCGTGACAGTCTTCTTGGTATCAGCCACCATTCCCTTAATCCCGGGGGCAGCCCTTTACCGGACTATGAGCAATCTTATGGGGAAAAATTACAGTGGCTTCTTTGCCCAGGGAATCTACACCCTCCTATTTGCAGCCAGCATGGCAGCAGGAATGACAGTAACTACCGTGCTTTTTCGTCTGGTCTGGAGCAGGCTGCATCAAGGAAGAAGCTTACATATTCGTTAGTAATAGATAGTTAGAAGAAAGGAAAAGAAAAATGCAAAAATTAATGCAGCAGATTATTAAGTTTGGCTTCGTTGGAGTAATTTCTTTTGTCATCGATTACCTGACAGGCCTGGTAGTACTGAATGTGCTTATGGCCATCCTGTCCACCTCTTATTTTGAGTTTGCCTCCCTGGTGGCCTCCGTAGTAGGCTTTGTAGTCTCGGTGGTAGTAAACTATATTTTAAGTTTTAAATTTGTATTTGAAAGAAAAGAAGATTTGAATAAAAAGACAGAATTTACCGTCTTTGTCTTGCTTTCAGTGGTGGGAATGATCATAAACAGTTTGATCATCTGGATCTTAGTAGGACCGATTTACAGCCACAGTGCCTTCCTTCAGGAAAATGTAGGATATAATCTGATTTATACCGGAGGAAAAATCTTTGCCACAGCAGTAGTAATGGTGTACAACTTCGTAACGAGAAAAATTTTCCTAGAGAAAAAATAAAAAATAGCGACAAATCTAAAGTCCGGCTTTAGATTTGTCGCTATTTTTTGTAATTTTTTTCGGAAAGCATTGACAAAAACTGGTATGGATACTAGAATACCAACATACATGTATACAATCCAAGGGAACTAAAGAAACCAGTGACGAAGCAAAGAAAGAGGGACACTAGATCATGAATTACGAAATTGAGAAGGATATTAAAAAGGCTGTAGAAGAGTTTGAAGGCTTGTTAAGAGAGCAGTATTTGAGAAATGAAAAGATGCACGAAGCAGCTTTAGAATCTGAGAAAAACAAAGATCAGTCTAAGAAAATAGTGATTGGTCTTACAGATGGAGATGGAATCGGCCCGGTAATCATGAAGGAAACAGAGTCTGTCCTAAAGAAGATATTAGAAGAGCCTATTTCTAAGGGACAGGTAGAACTTAAGAAAATTGAGGGATTTACCTTAGAAAATCGTCTAGAGAAGGGCCAGACTGTTCCGGAGGAAGTATTAAAAGAAATGCAGGAGTGCCATGTTCTATTAAAGGGACCTACTACCACTCCTAGCGTATCCATGAATACCAAGAACTTAGAAAGTGCCAATGTATTTCTTCGTAAAAAATTTGATCTGTATGCCAACGTACGTCCGGTTTCCATTCCAGACCAGGGCATCGATTGGACTTTCTTTAGAGAGAATACCGAAGGAGAGTATGCTTTGGGTAGCCGCGGTATAAAAATCGGAGAAGAATTAAATGTCGACTTTAAGGTGACTACAAAAGAAGGAACCTACCGAATCGCAAAAGCTGCCTACGAGTTTGCAAAGGCAAATGGAAAGAAAAGAGTTTCTATTGTAACAAAAGCTAATATTTTAAAGAAGACAGATGGAGAGTTTTTACGAATTTGCAAAGCCATTGGAGAAGAGTATCCGGACATTGAGACTGATACCTGGTTTATTGATATTATGGCAGCTAACTTAGTAAATACAGACATCCGAGATCAGTTCCAAGTCTTCCTTCTTCCAAATCTTTACGGAGATATTCTGACAGATGAGGCAGCGCAGATTCAGGGAGGAGTAGGAACAGCAGGAAGTGCAAACATTGGAAGTAATTATGCTCTCTTTGAAGCTATCCACGGAAGTGCACCAAGAATGGTAGAAGAAGGCATCCAGGATCTGGCAAACCCGGCCAGTCTAATGAAGTCTGCAGCAATGATGCTGTCTCATATTGGATATGTAGAAGAGTCCGTGAAATTAGAGGAAGCATTAGCCTATGCAGATGAAAAAATCGGCTCCCGCATGACCGGACAGCCGGGAGGAGCAAGCTGCCAAGAATTCGCAGCCCTAGTGATGGAGAAATTATAATTGGAATTTGCAAAAAAAAATACGGAATGTGTCGAAGCACATTCCGTATTTTTTTGGCCTTAACGCCAACTTGGTTATTTGGGAAAATATGCCGGATGAGCCACAAACTAACACAAGAAAAGTTCCACAACAAAAACACTGACACAAGCTAGCATAGAGACTTGGATCAGGCTTCTCCCCTTGTAAGCTAGGACCAGCGCTACCAAAAATCCCACAGCCCCGGACCAGATGCTGTCAGTAGCTGTTAAAATGGCCGGAAAGGTCATGGTAGCCAAAGTTACGTAAGGTACGTAATACAAGAAGGATTTAATAAAGCTGCTTTTAATTTCTCTGCGAATTAAGGTCAGTGGCAGCACTCTGATTAGATAGGTCACCAGAGCCATTAAAAAGATATATAAGTAAATAGAATGTTTCATAGGGACTCTCCTTCTCCTTGGATATTTTCCTTTATAGGGAATTTCCAGGCGGCAAGGCCTGCCAAAATCAGGGTGATGATAATCATTCGAAATCCTGAGGAAATCTCTCTTAGGAAGGGTGCATAGGTAAAAATCAAACTTGCCATCATAGACAGAAAGATCAGGACTGTTAAAATACGGTCCTTCTTGGCAGGGGGAACGATAATAGCCACAAACATTCCGTAGAGGGAGACTCCCAAGGCGCTAATAATGCTGGCTGGAAGAATGCTTCCGGACACTGCCCCTAAAAAGGTTCCAAGAACCCAGCCCCCCACAGAACTGGTCATAGCGCCGTAAGAATAAAAAGGACTGGTTTTGCCTTCCTGGCTAATGGTGACTCCAAAAATCTCATCGGTTACACCGTAGGCAATAAAAAAACGGTGGAAAAAAGGAGCTTTCGGATCAATTTTTTGGGATAAAGAGCAGGACATAAGAGAGTACCTTAAATTTACCACAAGCTCCGTGGCTACAAGCTCCAGGCAGCCTCCTCCTGCAACCAAAAGAGATAGGCCGGCAAATTGTCCTGTGCTGGTAAGAGCAGCCAAAGACATAAGAACCGCATGAAAAATAGAGACTCCTACCTTTTTTGCCATAATTCCAAAGGTAAAAGAAACTGCAAGATATCCAAGACAAATAGGGATCCCATCCCTAAATCCCTTCACAAAAATACTTCTTCGATTCATATATAATCCCCAATCTATAAAAAATCAAAACTCCTTCAAGTATATAGGCAAGAGTGAGTTTTCGTCAATGGCAGAAAGAAGATCAGGGAGGCTTCTTTCTTATTTCTATTTTTCTACTGGAAAAAACTACTTTGGTTTTATATAATAGGGTGTAAAAGATTTTACTATAAATTTTAAAGGAGATTATTTTCATGCAGATGTTATCTATCGAAAAAGAATTACAGGGCAACTCTTATCCAGGCCGTGGAATCATTATTGGCAGAAGTGCCGATGGAAGTAAGGCAGTAACCGCATATTTTATTATGGGAAGAAGCCAGAACAGTCGTAATCGTGTTTTCGTAGAAGAAGGAGAAGGAATCCGCACCCAGGCTTTTGATCCTTCAAAGCTTACAGATCCAAGCTTAATTATCTACGCTCCTGTACGAGTTTTTGGAAATGAGACCATTGTAACCAACGGAGATCAGACAGATACCATCTACGATGGATTAAAGGAAGGACTTACTTTTGAACAGTCCTTAAGAAGCAGAGAATTTGAGCCAGATGGACCAAACTATACTCCCCGTATTTCCGGACTGATGCATGTGGAAGATGGGGCTTATGATTTTGCCATGTCCATTTTAAAGAGCAACCAGGGAGATCCTTCTCAGTGTAATCGCTACACTTACACCTACGATAATCCAAAGGCAGGAGAGGGAAGATTTATCCATACTTATATGTGCGATGGTAATCCACTTCCAAGTTTTGAGGGAGAACCAAAGCTTATTAGCATTCCAGATGATATGGATGGATTCGTTGAGACCTTGTGGAATAGCTTAAATTCAGACAATAAAGTATCCTTATTTGTAAGATATATTGATATTGCAACAGGAAAGTATGAAACAAAAATTGTAAATAAGAATCAATAAAGTTTTGTATAGACTGAATGTGGCATTTCTTGACAATGTAGAAATAGTATAATAGGAGAATCAGCATGAAAGAATTAGAATTAAAATATGGATGTAACCCTAATCAGAAGCCTTCCAGAATTTATATGACAGATGGCAGCGAACTCCCAATTCAGGTCTTAAGTGGAAGACCAGGATATATTAACTTTTTGGATGCCTTTAACGGCTGGCAGTTGGTAAAAGAATTAAAGGCAGCTACAGGCCTGCCGGCAGCAACTTCCTTTAAGCATGTATCTCCAGCAGGTGCAGCGGTAGGCCTTCCTCTTAGCGACACTCTGGCAAAGATTTACTGGGTAGATGATTTAGGAGAACTTTCTCCTCTTGCCAGTGCCTATGCAAGAGCCAGAGGTGCAGACCGTATGTCTTCCTTTGGAGATTTCATTGCTCTTTCTGATGTGTGCGATGTGGATACTGCAAGACTCATTAAGAGAGAGGTCTCTGACGGTGTGATTGCACCAGGATTTGAGCCGGAGGCTTTGGCGATTCTTAAGGAGAAGAAAAAAGGTAACTACAACGTAATCCAGATCGACCCAGACTACGTTCCGGCAGCCTTAGAGCATAAGGAAGTATATGGCGTTTGCTTCGAGCAGGGAAGAAATGAATTAAAGATCGACGATGATTTCTTTGCAAATATTGTAACAGACAACAAGGAAATGACCCTGCAGGCCAAAATTGATCTGGCTATTTCTATGATTACCTTAAAATATACCCAGTCCAATTCTGTATGTTATGTAAAGGACGGACAGGCAATTGGTATCGGAGCAGGACAGCAGTCTCGTATCCACTGTACTCGCCTGGCAGGACAGAAGGCAGATAACTGGTGGCTTCGTCAGTCTCCACAGGTAATGAACCTTCCGTTTGTAGAGGGAATCAAGAGAGCAGACAGAGATAATGCCATCGACCTTTATATTGGAGATGAATACGAGGATATTTTAAATGATGAGGCATGGCCAAGAGTATTTACAGAAAAGCCAGCAGTATTTACAAGAGAAGAAAAGAGAGCATGGCTTGACAAGCTTACAGATGTAGCTTTAGGATCTGATGCCTTCTTCCCATTTGGAGATAATATCGAGAGAGCAAAGAAGAGCGGCGTGAAATATGTGGCACAGCCGGGAGGATCTGTAAGAGATGACAATGTAATTTCTGCATGTAACAAATACGACATGGTTATGAGCTTTACAGGCCTTCGTTTGTTCCATCATTAAAATTTTAGAGAGGAAGTTTTACATATGGGTAAGTATTTTGGGACGGATGGTTTCCGCGGGGAAGCCAACGTGGTGTTGACGGTTGAACATGCATTTAAAGTTGGACGTTTTTTGGGATGGTATTATGGACAGGACCATCAGGCTAAGGTGGTAATTGGTAAGGACACCAGACGCAGCAGTTATATGTTTGAGTATGCCTTAGCAGCTGGTCTTACTGCTTCTGGAGCTAATGCACACTTGCTTCACGTAACCACCACTCCAAGTGTGGCTTATGTTACTAGAACCGAGGGATTTGACTGCGGTATTATGATTTCAGCCAGCCACAATCCTTATTATGATAATGGTATTAAGGTTATTAATGGCAAGGGCCATAAGTTGGAGGCTGAGGTTGAGGCAAAGATTGAGGACTATATTGACGGTGAGATTGGTGAAATCCCTCTGGCCACTAAGGATGATATTGGACGTACCATCGACTATGTAGCCGGAAGAAACCGTTACATTGGTTATCTTATTTCCCTGGCTACCCGGTCTTTTGAAGGAGTGAAGGTAGGACTTGATTGCTCCAACGGAAGTTCCTTTAATATGGCAAAGAGTATCTATGATACCTTGGGAGCAAAGACCTATGCCATTAACTGTGAACCTAACGGAACTAATATTAATAACAATTGTGGATCCACTCATATCGAGATTTTGCAAAACTATGTAAAGGAAAACCACCTGGATGTAGGTTTTGCTTATGACGGAGATGCGGACCGCTGCATCGCTGTAGATGATCAGGGAAATGTAGTAGACGGAGATTTGATCCTTTATGTTTGCGGAAAATATCTTATGGAGACCGGCCATCTGAAAGGGGATACCATTGTTACTACTGTTATGTCAAACCTTGGACTTTATAAGGCTTGCGATAAGATTGGCATGAAGTATGAAAAGACTGCCGTTGGTGATAAGTATGTAAATGAAAATATGGTAAAGAACGGTTTTGTTCTTGGTGGAGAGCAGTCTGGACATATTATTTTCAGCAAATATGCCACTACAGGAGATGGTATTTTAACTTCTCTTATGGTTATGGAAGTAATCTTAGAAAAGAAGATGGCTCTTTCTAAATTGGTGGAAGAGGTAAAAATTTATCCTCAGCTTCTTAAGAATGTTCGGGTGGCAGATAAGAAGGCAGTGGCAGATAACAAGGCTGTGACCCGGGCTGTGGAAGCTGTAGCAGAAGCCCTTGGGGATGATGGACGTATCTTGGTAAGAGAAAGTGGTACCGAGCCTTTGATCCGAGTTATGGTGGAGGCTGCCAGCGATGAACTGTGCGAAAAGTATGTTATGCAGGTAGTGGATGTAATTAAAGACCAGGGACTTGCAGCAGAATAGTATACAAGAGAAGGCTCATGGCCCCTGGCTCATGGGCCTTCTTATTGCTTATGTAAAAAGGGGATGTAAACATGGGTGAACAGCTTACCAAAAGTGATGTAGAAAAAATCAAAGAAGAGATTGAATATCGAAAAATAGTAGTAAGAAAGCGGGAACTAGAAGCGGTGAAAGAAGCCAGAGCCCAGGGAGATCTAAGTGAGAACTTTGAGTATAAGGCAGCCAAGCAGGATAAAAACCGCAACGAGAGCCGAATTCGCTATTTGGAGAAGATGTTAAAACAAGCCACGGTGATTTCTGATGCCTCCAAAGAGGATGAAGTAGGGATCAACAATACGGTAGACCTGTATTTTGAAGATGATGATGAGGTGGAAACCTACCGCTTAGTTACCAGTATTCGGGGAAATTCCATGCAGGGCCTTATTAGTATAGAGTCTCCGCTGGGAAAGGCAATCTTGGGGCATAAGGTAGGAGATAAGGTCAAGGTAGAGGCTGGTGCCGGAGGTTATTTTGTGGAGATTCGAAAGATTGATAATTCCACGGATGACAGTCAGGATGAAATACGTAAGTTTTAAAGGATAGGGTGTCGCATTCATTATGCGATGCCTTTTTTGTGTCGTGAAATTGGTGTCGTGAAAGAGGGACGCACATATCTCCTCGCAGCTATGCAAATTGAAGAATTATGTGTTTTTTTGTGGCGTTAAAACTCAGAAAAATGTGCGAAAATGATTCTGAAAATGCGGGAAAAATGTGTGAAAATAATGCTGAAAATATGGGAAAAATGTGTTATACTGTGACTATCACTTAAAAGGATGGTGATGAAATTGAGACGTAATGCAATTTCAGAATTGATTCAATGGAAAGACAGCCCCGAACGAAAACCCATGGTGCTTAAAGGAGCGAGACAGGTTGGTAAGACCTGGCTTATGAAAGAATTTGGGCGAAACTATTATGAAAGTTTTGCCTATTTCAACTTTGATGAGGAGGATGAGCTAAAGTCTATCTTTGAGGCAAGCAAAAATCCCCAGCGTATCATTGAACTACTCTCTATGATTGGCGGTGAGAAGATTGAACCGGGGAAAACCCTGATTATCTTCGATGAAATTCAAGAGTGCCCAGAAGCTTTGAATACCCTAAAATACTTCAAAGAAAAAGCGAATGAATATCATGTAATTGCCGCAGGAAGTTTGCTAGGTACTCTTTTGGCAAAACCCAAGTCTTATCCTGTAGGCATGGTGAATCTTTTGGATATCTATCCCCTGACCTTTGACGAATTTTTGGAGGCTACCGATTCCGGCTTATATGTTTTTTATGAGAGTATCCGGAAAAATCAGTCCATCGAGGAGATTTTCCATAATCGTCTGTTGGAAGCCTACAATTACTACCTCATCATTGGCGGTATGCCCGAATGTGTATCCTCGTGGGTCAAGTACAAAGATCCTATCAAGGTTTCGAAGATTCAGCGAGAATTGATTGAAGTCTACGAAAATGACTTTTCCAAGCATAACGGAAAGGTTAACAGCGGACGTATTCTTATGGTGTTCCGCAGTATTGTGGCACAGCTTGCAAAGCCGAACGAGAAATTTATGTACGGTGCTGTTCGTGAAGGTGGAAGAGCCAGAGATTTTGAGGAAGCGATTGAGTGGCTGGTTTCAGCAGGTATGTTGAATCGTGTCTACAATGTATCTAAGATGGAGCATCCACTGTCTGCCTTTGACAAGCTGGATCAGTTCAAGCTCTTTGTCTTTGATACCGGGCTTCTCAAACATATGGCGGGGGTTGACAATGCTGCCATTCTGCTGAAATCGGATTATCAGTTCAAAGGTCCGCTGACGGAAAATTATGTTTTGCAGCAGCTTCGTGGACAGTTTGAGATAGAACCTCGTTATTATGCTGACAAAAATAGTGAGATTGACTTTGTATTGCAAAGCGGTATGGAAATTATTCCCATTGAAGCCAAGGGTGGCGAGGATAGAACAGCCCCCTCTTTTAAGAGATATGTCGCAGATCACAAGCCAAACCACGCTTTCCGCTTCTCCAGGCGCGGTTATCGTATGGATGGAGATTTTACCAATCTGCCTCTTTACCTTGCTCGGAAGACAAAAGAGTTGTTGTAAGCACTTTTTTTCGCCAATGGTAGAAATCAGAAGGATTGACAATTTATAGATGCAGTTAGGATGAAATACGTAAGTTTTAAAGGATAGGGTGTCGCATTCATTGTGCGATGCCTTTTTGTGTTGTGACAGACATATCTCGCTCCCTGCTATGCTGGTTACTTGACAATGGACATATCTCACTCCCAAAATGATCTTCTTAACATAATAATATCAAACATTACACAACATACAATAATATTATCTATCAGAAAATGTTCCATAATGTGTTCAAATAAAAATAGATGCCGCAGAGGGTGTCGATGCCGGAGGAATGGCCGATTTTTAAGAAAATTTCCTGTATGCTTGTGGCATCTATGTCTGGGTGTTCCTGGAGCGTTTTGATGGTCTGGCTAAATTGCCCTTTTAGGGCGCAGGTAAGGAAGGCTCTGCTTATATCGTTGGTATCGTTTAAGTGTTTCTGAATTTCTTTTTTTAGCTTGAGGGCAAAAGGAGTCTGTTCCTGGCTGCAGAGGATTATTCCGGCTAAAATTCCTGTAAGAAAATCATCCCCGCTGGGAGTGAGGCCGATGCCAAGACCAATGAGACGGACCAGCTCCTTGATGATTTCTGAAAGAGGGGGATTGGGGCTCTCGGCCATTTTTTTTATAGCAAGGAGATGATTTTTTGCTGCTTTCAGAATCAGGTTGTCATCTACTTGGTCGGAATGATTGAAAATTAAATCAAACCCCTTGGTGTTCGAGCTGGCGATGGCTTTCTTGATGGATTTTTTAAGAAGAGGGAGGTTCGCTTTTGAGTTGCAGGGGGAGAGGCTTAGATCCAGTGGCTGTGTTCCCTTGTAGGAAAAGATTTTTTTGTATGGAGCATTCTTTCCTACGAGGTAGAGCTCCTCTTGGTTGATAGATAGTTGCTGATGAAATGCTAACCCTAATTCTTCCATATCCTCCTGCGTCATATCAGTAATGAGGCTTATGGGAGAAAGGGGAGAATCCTCCACTTGCACGGCGAGAATCTGACCATTTACATCCAAATTAATGGTTTTGCGGTAGATGGAGTGGATCTTGGCTGAAATGGCAGACTCCAAAGTTTCAAAAGCAAATTGTGATAATTGATGAATTCTATAAAAAGACATATGAAACTCCTAACATGTTTTAAGTAGCTCTGCTTTCACAGTTGTATATTTTTTTTCTGGTACTGGGATTTTTCTCCCGTCTGTCATAGTTAGCGCAAATCGTTCAATAGACTCTACATACAAAGGATTCACTAGGTAACTGGCATGGCAGCGAAGAAAGCCTTTCTTGATTTTTTTGCTGATTTCAGACAGTCGTTTGGTACATTCAAAAGTTTGAGAGAGTAGCTGAATGCGGGTATGATTTCCCATACTTTCCATGTAAAGAATCTGCTCAGGGCTTGTGTAGAGGGTGGTCCGGTTCTTTCCTGAAAAAGACAGTTTCTCTGAAGAATCCACATAAAGAGTCATATGAGAATGATTTTCTAAGTAGTGAACGGGATAAATAGAGTCCCTGTCATCGTAGTCAATAGGGTTGGAAATATGACATACCCGGATGCGGGCAAGATCCTTTTTGATTTCCCAGGTAAAATCAATTCTCTGATAGACTCGATTGCTGCTGCCGTCAGGCCAGAAGGTATCCACCACAAAGGTGAGAAGAACTTCTGTACAGTTGCTGCAAATATGTAAGGGGGTTGCAGTAAGGTCATAAACTTTAAAATACAGTTGTTGCTCTTCCAGGCTGAATGCGTCTACCAGAGCTGACTTTGTGCGGATTACCTGCTTCATTGCAGGACCAAGCCAGAGAATGTCCTCATGGCAGTAGTCTAGAAAGGGTTGGATGTCATTGTCATAATAGCGGGTTAAGAGACTGACGGTAAGGTCTGTAATTTCATTAACGGTCATAAGGGATCCTCCTTGAAAAAAGAGTTATTTTTGTTTATAAACAAGTGATATTTTTTGAAGTGTATTGTAAAACTTTTGAAGATAAATTACAATAGAATCATGAAAAAAAGGAGAATGCAGAGGGAGTGATGTCATATGTTTAAATTGGATATTAATCGTAAATTGACGGTTCAAAGCATTACGCAAGTTACAGATTATGTTAACTTTAACTTGTTTCAGATGAATGTAACATATGATTACGATTTGCTTTCGATTATTAATGAAATTAGCGAGTATAATCATCCGAAACATCGGGCTCTTAATGACCAAAGAGTAAGTGCAGCTATTTTCAGAGAGGCGGTTGGAATTCCTGGAAGGATTGATTTTAATTCATTTGGCTGTACGGCTTTTAAAATGGTAGACGAAAGTGGAATTGTTAGGATGGGAGAAAAAGATAGTCTCAAGGGCAATGCAGATGTTCCTAATATTGCAGAATCCCATGTGCAGGGGATGGCTCGCTATGGTAAGACCTATTATTTTGCTCATAATATTAAGGAATATTCTAAAGGGCATATGGTAGTCTGCTGCAATGGGGAGTATAAAGATGTTTCAATTGATCCAGAACATTATAACCATCCAGGAGGGATTCAGCGGATGGAAGATTATCTTATGGTGGGCAGCGAAACCAGCAACCATGAAAAATCAAAAATCTATCTTTATAATGTTTCAAATGCATCCGATGAAAAACCCGTTGTTCCTGTGCGAGTCTCGAAGTTCGAAATTGACCGTCAGTATGTCGGATGTGTGGCTGCTGGCATTTGTAGATTAAAAGACTCGTCGATTTTGATTGGTGCTTTGGACTTTCATGGAAGCGATAGCGGAGTTAAAGGATGTGCGATTGATTTTTATGTTACGAAGGAGAATGACTGGAAAACTAAAGAAATTATATTATCGACTCCAAAGTTCACTGTTTTTAAGGAACTTTCGGACTGTCAGAACATTTCTCTGTATTATGACGGGATAGTAGACAAACTTTATCTACTGGCTTTTGTTTCTAGCTCTACTGCAGGATCGTATAAAGATTGTGTTGAAATATATGAAATTAAAATTGGAAAAAATGCATCAAACGATATGATCCTTGTTAATAAGCTTCATATGACAACAAAACATGGTGGCATTGTAGGTATTGATGGTGTTCATTTCCGTTGGGGAGCAAGTCTTGATATGGGAATGGATGCAGACGCTCCGCAACCCATGATTGTTGTCTGCTCAAGGAATTTTGTTGCAAAAAAAAATACAGTTAATGACTAAGACTTCCCATACCCCAAGTGGGGTTCGCACCTTGAAAATTCAATATTT
>CAVBQS010000015.1:0-17667 GCA_963597615.1 Bacteroidaceae bacterium | reverse complement strand
ATGCTATCTACACCCATGGCCTTTGCCCCAAAGATATCATGTTCTCGGTCCCCAATCATAAGAATCTTAGATTTGTCTGTAATGCCGCAACTTTCAAGACCATAGGCAATTACTTCTGCCTTGGTGCCTCTCCCGCCGTCTAATTCCATGCCTGCAATATAGTCAAAATAAAGATCCAGACCAAAATGTTTTAAAATCTTTCTGGCATAGACCTCTGGTTTGGAAGTAGCCACAAGAATCTTTTTATGAGCCTCTTTAAGAGCTTTTAAGCTGTCTTCTAAGCCATCATAAACACTGCACTGAAGCATGCCTCCTGCCTCATAGTTTTCCCGGTAATAATAAACAGCCTGGATACTGTCTTTCTCAGAAAGCCCATAATACTTCTGGAAGGATTCTGTAAGAGGGGGGCCGATAAACCTGAGAAGCTTTTCTTGGTTAGCTTCCTCAATTCCAAACTTATTCAAGGCATAGTTTACTGACGCCACAATTCCGGGAGAGGAATCAATAATGGTTCCGTCTAAATCAAATAAATAGGTTTCATATTCTTTCTTCAAATTTATTTTCCACCTTTACAATAAAAACAAAAAATCACTGCACCTTATTAAGATGCAGTGACCTATTTTTACCTATGCTTCTACCAAAAGAGAAGTTCCTGTCATCTCCTGTGGTTTCTCAAGTCCCATAAGTTGAATAAGAGTTGGTGCAATATCTGCAAGAACACCATTCTCACGAAGCTTATACTTAGAATCAGCATTTACCAAAATAAATGGTACCGGATTGGTAGTATGAGCAGTAAATGGAGCCTTTGTTTCATAATCCAAAAGCTGCTCAGCATTTCCGTGGTCTGCACAGATAAACATCTGTCCATCCACTTCCTTAATAGCTTCTACTGCCTTTCCAACGCAAGCATCTACAGCCTCCACTGCCTTGATTGCTGCAGCCTCTACACCGGTATGTCCTACCATATCCGGATTTGCAAAGTTGATAATGATCACATCATACTTGTCAGAACGGATTGCCTCACAGAGCTTGTCACATACTGTAAATGCGCTCATCTCTGGCTGCAGATCATAGGTGGCAACCTTAGGTGATTTTACAAGGATACGCTCCTCTCCCTCATTTGGCTCCTCAACACCACCGTTGAAGAAGAAGGTTACATGGGCATATTTTTCTGTCTCAGCAATACGAGCCTGCTTTAAGCCCTTGGCTGCCAAAAATTCTCCGAAAGTATTGGTAATCTCAGTCTTAGGGAAAGCGATGCTCTTATTTGGAATTGTAACATCATATTCTGTAAAGCATACATAAGTAGTCTTTACTCTTTCTCCTCTGTCAAATCCATCAAACTCTTCTGCGCAGAAGGTTCTGGTAATCTCTCTGGCTCTGTCTGGGCGGAAGTTAAAGAAGATAATAGAATCTCCATCCTTGATGGTTGCCACAGGTGCACCATTTTCCATTACAACTGCTGGAAGTACAAATTCGTCAGTCTTATCATCGGCATAAGAATTTGCCACAGCCTCTACTGCACTGTCAGCTGTAACGCCTTCGCCCTTTACCATAGCCTTGTAAGCTAACTCTACACGGTCCCAACGGTTGTCTCGGTCCATAACATAGTAACGACCCATAACAGTTGCTACCTTACCTACACCGATCTCTTTCATCTTCTCTTCTAGCTCTTCTACATAGCCTTTTCCAGAAGCCGGTGGTGTATCACGTCCGTCTAAGAAGCAGTGAACATAAACCTTCTCAAGTCCCTGCTTTTTAGCCAGCTCCAAAAGTCCATATAAGTGGGTAATATGGCTGTGAACTCCACCATCAGATAAAAGACCATACAAATGTAATGCAGAATCATTGTCCTTGGCATTCTGGCAAGCCTTAAGAAGTTCTGGATTCTGGAAGAAGTCCCCATCCTGGATCATCTTTGTAATCTTTGTAAGATCCTGGTATACGATTCTTCCGGCACCCATATTTAAGTGTCCTACTTCAGAATTACCCATCTGACCATCCGGAAGTCCAACACTAAGACCGCTGGCATATCCCTTTACAAAAGGATAGTCCTTCATAAGACCATCCATAACAGGAGTGTTGGCCTCTGCCACTGCATTAGCCTCTGTCTTGTCATTTAATCCATAGCCATCAAGAATCATTAATACTGTTGGCTTTTTACTCATTTTCTTCGTCTCCTTTAAACTCTAGGTCTGAAATAGCACCGCAAAGCCAAGGGGCTTCGCGGTGCTATCAGGCTTTTTATCTCTTTTTAAAATTACTTGTAGTTAACGATCTTTCCAAAATCAGCCTTCAGAGAAGCTCCACCAACAAGTCCTCCGTCGATATCTGCCTGAGCAAATAACTCAGCTGCATTTCCAGCATTTACAGATCCGCCGTACTGGATACGGATTGCTTCTGCTGTAGCTTCATCGTAAACTTCAGCTACACAAGCACGGATACCTGCGCAAACTTCCTCAGCCTGCTCTGTAGTAGCAGTCTTACCTGTTCCGATTGCCCAGATTGGCTCGTATGCGATTACCATAGTCTTAGCCTGGTCAGCACTTACGTTCTGAAGACCAACCTTAACCTGCTGACGAATGAAGTCCATTGTAACTCCCTGCTCTCTCTGCTCAAGAGTCTCTCCACAGCACATAATCGGTGTAATTCCATGCTCGAAAGCCTTAAGAACCTTCTTGTTTACAGTCTCGTTTGTCTCTGCAAAGTACTCTCTTCTCTCAGAATGTCCAATAACAACATACTTAACTCCGGCATCTACTAACATAGCTGGTGAAATCTCACCTGTGTAAGCACCGCTCTCCTCAAAGTACATATTCTCAGCACCAACCTGGATGTTAGTTCCCTTAGCAGCCTCAACTACTGGGATAATATCAATAGCAGGTACGCAGAAAACTACATCTACATCATCATTAGCAACCAATGGCTTTAACTCTTCTACAAGAGCTACTGCCTCACTTGGTGTCTTATTCATTTTCCAGTTACCTGCAACAATTTTCTTTCTTGCCATTTTTTCAAATCTCCTTTTATATATATAGGGGATGTTCAGCTTGTAGCGTTCATCCCTCCGCTACGTGAAACGGGTATGTTCACCTTACTAGGCTCGTCCGTCGCACTAGGCTCGGACGAGCCTAGTGCGATGAACTAAGTAATCTCTAAGGCTCAAACTACGCTTACGCTTGTTTTCGCTAAGAGCTTACTTATCATTAGCAGCAGCTACACCTGGAAGCTCTTTACCCTCAAGGAATTCAAGGGAAGCTCCACCACCTGTTGAGATATGGGTCATCTTGTCGCCATATCCTAACTGGTTAACAGCAGCTGCGGAATCTCCACCACCGATAATTGTAACAGCATCGATATCTGCAAGAACCTTAGCAATTGCCTCTGTTCCTGTAGCAAAATTAGGCATCTCAAAGCATCCCATTGGTCCGTTCCATACAACAGTCTTAGCCTCAGCAACTGCTTCGCTGAAGATTTTGATAGTCTCAGGTCCAATGTCAAGTCCCTGCCATCCCTCTGGAATCTCGCCAGCCTTAACAACCTTTGTGTTAGCATCGTTAGAGAACTCGTCAGCAATTACAGTATCAACTGGAAGTAATAACTTCACACCCTTCTCCTGGGCTTTCTTGATCATATCTAAAGCATAGTCGCAGTAATCTGCTTCAAGAAGAGAAGATCCAACGCTTCCTCCCTGAGCCTTGCTGAAGGTATAAGACATACCACCACCGATGATCAAGGTATCTACCTTATCAAGAAGGTTCTCGATAACAGAAATCTTACTAGAAACCTTAGCTCCTCCAAGGATTGCTGCAAATGGTCTCTCCGGGTTGTTAACTGCATTTCCAAGGAAATCAATCTCTTTTTGCATTAAGTAACCAACAACTGCAGTATCAACAAACTGTGTAACACCTACGTTAGAGCAATGTGCACGGTGAGCTGTACCAAAAGCGTCATTTACGAATACATCACATAAAGATGCTAACTCTTTGCTGAATGCCTCTCCATTCTTTGTCTCTTCTGCTCTGTAACGAGTATTCTCAAGAAGAACGATATCTCCATCTTTCATAGCTTCTACCGCAGCCTTAGCGTTTGGTCCTACAACTTCAGGATCAGCAGCAAACTTAACTTCCTGTCCAAGAAGCTCAGACAAACGAACAGCTACTGGAGCTAAAGATAATTCAGGCTTTGGCTCTCCCTTCGGTTTTCCAAGGTGTGAGCAAAGGATGATCTTTCCGCCATCTGCAACTAACTTCTTGATTGTAGGAAGTGCTGCAACCAAACGGTTCTCATCTGTGATCTTTCCATCGATCAATGGAACATTGAAATCACATCTTACTAAAACTTTTAAGCCTTTTACATTAATATCATCTACGGATTTCTTATTCAGCATATGTATATCCTCCATTGCTATATCTTACTCTTAAAGCAAAATCAGATTTTGCTTACATAATGAAAAGGAGTCCGGTCCATAAGACCGGACCCCTTTTTGAGTCTTACTTAAAAAACTATATCAATACTCGAATCACTAGAATTAAGCTAATTCTGAGAAGTATTTGATTGTTCTAACCATCTGGCTTGTGTAAGAGTTCTCATTATCATACCAAGATACTACCTGTACCTCTGTTGTGCCATTCTCTAATGGAAGTACCATTGTCTGAGTAGCATCAAATAATGATCCAAATCTCATTCCAACGATATCGCTAGAAACGATCTGGTCTGTGTTGTAACCAAATGACTCGTTAGAAGCAGCCTTCATAGCCTCGTTAATCTGATCAACTGTTACATTTCCTTCAACTACAGCTGTAAGGATAGTTGTAGATCCTGTAGGAGTTGGTACACGCTGTGCAGATCCGATAAGCTTTCCGTTAAGCTCTGGGATAACAAGACCGATTGCCTTAGCAGCACCTGTGCTGTTAGGAACGATGTTAACTGCAGCTGCACGAGATCTTCTAAGGTCACCCTTTCTCTGTGGTCCATCAAGTGTCATCTGATCACCTGTGTAAGCGTGAATTGTACACATGATACCAGACTTGATTGGAGCAAGGTTGTTAAGTGCCTGAGCCATAGGTGCAAGACAGTTTGTTGTACAAGATGCAGCAGAAATTACTGTATCCTCAGCCTTCAATGTCTCATGGTTTACATTATATACGATAGTTGGCAGGTCATTACCAGCTGGTGCAGAGATAACAACTTTTCTAGCTCCTGCATTGATATGTGCAGATGCCTTCTCTTTAGATGTATAGAATCCTGAACACTCTAATACAACGTCTACACCCAACTCTCCCCATGGGCAATTGTTAGCATCTGGGAAAGCGTAGATCTTGATTTCTTTTCCATCAACTGTGATAGAATCTTCTCCAGCTTCAACAGTATCAGCTAAAGCATATTTTCCCTGAGAAGAATCATACTTTAACAGGTGAGCAAGCATCTTAGGAGATGTCAAGTCGTTGATTGCTACTACTTCATATCCCTCTGCTCCGAACATCTGTCTGAATGCAAGACGTCCAATACGTCCGAATCCATTAATCGCTACTTTTACTGCCATTATAAATTCCTCCTAATGTCTTTTTGACTGACGACGCAGTCTTTTTGAAATTATTATCTTCAACGTTTTCGTTAAAGATTCATCAACCGTGTTTAATTGTACTAAATAAAATACCAAAATTCAAGGGTAATTCCTGAGGTTTTCATATTTTTATAGAACTTGTTTAAAAACTGGCTTTCTTTCCCAAAATTCTGTGTAATATTTGAAACCGCAGTCTTGCAAAATCCCCTTGACTTTTTGGAAATCATAGGCTATGTGGTCTGGCTTATGGGCATCTGCCCCGATTGTGATAATTTCTCCCCCTAATTCCCTGTATCTTTTTAAAATATCTGGAAGGGGATGAGCAAAGGGGAGTCCATATTTAAATCCCGCTGTATTTAACTCCAGTCCCTTGCCCTGATGGATTAAAAATTTTAAAATTTCTTCGATTTCATCTGCAAATTTTTTGTAGCTGTAGTCTTTTTCCCGGAAGCTTCCGTATCTTACCACATAATCCATATGACCCAAGACATCAAATTCATGGGTCACCTGTATATCTTTTAGGGTTTCTATAAAGGTCTGTCTGTAGACATCCTCATCCCTTTTATCTTTAAAAATAGTACGATCATAGGGGTCCTCTCCACCGATTAAGTGCACCGACCCAATGACAAAATCAAAGGATTCTGATTTTACATAGTTATCATAATAAGGTCCCCACTGGGGTTCTAGGCCTATCTCCACCCCAATTCCAATAGAAATTCGTGACTTATATTTTTCTCGCAGATCCTGCAATACTCGAAAATATTCTTTTGTATCAAAGGTAAATTCTACCCCGTCATAGGCATATTCATGGTCCTCATGATCGGTAATGCAAATATGGGGCAAGCCCAGGTCAATGGCCCTCTTGATCATTTCCTCCGGGGGAGTTTCGGAATCCCCCGAAAAGGATGTGTGCATATGGCAATCTGAAAATAATAAATCTTTATTGTCTAACATTCTTTTCCCTCTTGCTTTGAAAAATTATAGAAAAAATACGAAGTTGCATAAGCCCCTTCGCATTTTTATCCTATTGATTCACCTAGTTAATTTATTTATCAGAAATAATGGTTCCGCCTCCCAGAACATACTCTCCATCGTACAAGACCACTGCCTGGCCTGGGGTTATGGCTCTTTGTTCTTCCTCGAAGGTACATAAGATTTCATCTTCACCGGTTTTTTCTACGGTACACCAGGCTCCCTTATGATTATAGCGAATCTTTCCCCATACTCTCTTAGGTTCTGTTAAATCTTCTACCGCCATAAAGTTTACCTGGTTGGCTCTTACATAGCAGGACATAGATTCTTCCTTTGTTCCCACTACTACCTCATTGGTTTCCGGCCGGATTTCCAATACAAAGGCAGGATGCCCCAGAGAAAGGCCCAGGCCCTTTCTCTGACCTACAGTATAGTGGATGATTCCTTTATGGGTCCCCACTACCCTGCCATCTGATAAGACAAAATTTCCTGGCCTGGATTTGTACTCTGTATTTTCTTCAATATAGGAGGCATAGTCTCCATCAGACACAAAGCAAATATCCTGACTATCCGGTTTGTGAGCCACCAAAAGTCCGATATCATCGGCCATTTTACGAATGGCATCCTTGGCATAGTCTCCTACCGGCATAAGGGTCTTTGACAATTGCTCTTGGGTCAAATTATAAAGCGCATAAGTTTGATCTTTGGCGGCGGTCTTAGAGGTGCGGATACTGTATCTTCCATTTGGGAGTTTGTCCACTCTAGCATAGTGACCGGTGGCAATATAATCCGCTCCAATGTCCATGCTGCGCTTTAAAAGAGATTCCCATTTTACATATCGGTTACAGGCAATACAGGGGTTCGGCGTCCGTCCATTTACATATTCATCAACGAAATAGTCTATGACATTTTCCTTAAAATCCTGTTTAAAATTCATTACATAATAGGGAATCTCGAGGCTTGCCGCCACTCGTCTGGCATCATCTACGGCACTAAGGCCACAGCAGCCCCCATGTTCTTCCAGGGTGCTTTCATCCTCATCCTGCCAAATCTGCATGGTGACGCCAATCACATCATATCCTTGCTGTTTTAATAGCCAAGCTGCCACAGAGGAGTCAACTCCTCCGGACATACCTACTACAACCTTTTTCTTTTCCATAGAAATTCTCTATACTTTCTGAATCTTAATATTCTTCCGCCTCGTCTTCTTCACCTTCGTGAATATCAGACTTTGGTTTCTTAAGACCTTCAATTTTAATGCCATTCTTCTCTGCATAATCCCAAAGGGCGGCGTGAATTGCCTCTTCTGCCAGCAAAGAACAGTGAACCTTTACCGGTGGAAGTCCGTCTAAGGCTTCCATAACTGCCTTGTTGGTAACTTCCATAGCTTCCTGAACCGTCTTTCCCTTTACCATCTCAGTAGCCATACTGCTAGTTGCCACTGCAGCGCCACATCCAAAGGTTTTGAACTTTACATCCTGAATCACCTGGTTGTCATCAATATCCAGGAAGATTCTCATAATGTCTCCACACTTTGCATTACCTACGGTACCAACACCACTTGGGTTTTCAATTTCTCCTACATTTCTTGGATGCTGAAAGTGATCCATAACCTTTTCTGTATACATAATTAATCTTCTCCTTTTTTACAAACACCTATATTTTACGCATTCTGCTTTTTGATAAAATCTTCATAAAGAGGGGACATAGAACGAAGTCTTGCCACAATCTCCTTCAGGTTATCTACTACATAATCGATGTCGTCTTTGGTAATCTCTTCATTTAAGGTAAGACGAAGAGATCCGTGGGCGATTTCGTGAGGCAGGCCAATAGCCAAAAGTACGTGAGATGGGTCTAAGGATCCGGAAGTGCAGGCTGATCCACTGGATCCGCAAATCCCCTTCATATCTAACATAATCAACATAGACTCCCCTTCGATAAACTGGAAACTAAAATTAGCATTATTTGGCAAGCGATCTGTCTTATGTCCATTTAATTTGGTATAAGGAATCTCTGCCATTACTCGCTCAATCAAATAGTCTCTAAGTTCCTTCTCATAGGAAGTTCTCTCTTCCATAGATTTCACTGCACGGGATACAGCAGTTCCAAGTCCAATGATTCCAGGAACATTTTCTGTACCTGCACGACGTTTTCTCTCCTGAGCTCCTCCATGAACAAAGGAACGAATCTTTACTCCCTTACGGATATATAAGAAACCAATTCCCTTTGGTCCATTTAGTTTATGACCACTGGCACTTAACATGTCAATATGACATTCATCTACATTGATAGGCACCTGTCCAAAGGCCTGTACCGCATCGGTATGAAACAAAATCTTGTGATCATGGGCAATCTGACCAATTTCTTTAATAGGCTGAATGGTTCCAATCTCATTATTGGCATACATTACAGAAATAAGGATGGTGTTTGGACGAATCGCTGCCTCAAGCTCATCAAGCCTCACCTTACCATCCGCATCTACATCTACATAAGTCACCTCAAATCCTCTCTTCTCCAAATACTCTGCTGTGTGGAGAATGGCATGATGTTCAATCTTAGTGGTAATAATATGCTTACCTTTATTTTCATAAGCTTCTGCAGTAGCCTTAAGAGCCCAGTTATCTGACTCCGAACCTCCCGCAGTAAAATAAATCTCATTGGCATTTGCTCCCAAAGCATCTGCTATGATCTCTCTTTGTTTTGTAATGTCTTCTTTGTTTCCAGAAGAGAAGCTATATACGCTGGATGGGTTTCCAAACTTCTCTGTAAAATATGGAAGCATAGCCTCCACAACTTCTGGTGCAGTCTTTGTGGTGGCTGCATTATCTAAATAAACGAATCTGCTCATTTTACCTTCCTCCCTTAACCTTGTTAAATTCTCTCTGGGCGCATAAGTTATTATTTCTCGCACTGCACCCTGTTTTCTGAAGACCCTTTCGGATTTAAGCTCTTACTTTCCTTTACCAGCTCATCTAAGGTCATTTCATCTACGGTGCGATTAATACTGTCATTGATTTTCTGCCACACATACTTGGTAACACATCCTCCGGCAGCGGTACATCCTTCTCCATCATAAAAAGCTGAGCACTTTACAGGCTCTAAACTTCCTTCCAAGGCTCTTAGCACGTCCCCTACGGAAATGTTCTTTGGATCTTTGGTGAGAACATATCCACCGGAAGCGCCCCTGATACTCTTTACAAGTCCTGCTTTTCTAAGGAGGGCTACCAGCTGTTCCAAATATCCATCAGAAAGCCCTTGTCTGGCTGCAATACTGCTAATGGATACCGGCGCATCCTCGCTATATCTGGCCAAGTCTATCATGGCCCGAAGACCGTATCTTCCTTTTGTAGAAAGCTTCATAAATCCACCTTCCTTTTTAATTCCTAGTAATATGCTTGGATATCATCCTCATGTAGAATAGCACTGCCATCTTTGACTGTCAAGTGCTTACCTAAAACAAGTACCAGGATTTTTACCTGCCCTAATTTCTCAATCAAAAAAGGAACCGTCTCCCTAAGCGACAATTCCCTCCTTGACATAAACTTATTTTTTATGGGTTCTATGGTATTCTCTCTTCTTCTCATACATACTCTCATCCATATGTTTTAAGAAGCTTTCCCCATTATCCTCCTTAGTATACTTAGTATATCCTGCAGAAACCGATAATTTAAAGTCCTCTGCCCCCTTTTCGTTGAAATCGGCAAGAGCCCTATGAATATTCTTTAACATCTGCTTAGCAGCTTCCTCTTCTACATCAATGAGAAGGATAATAAACTCATCTCCTGCAAACCGCAAGGCCAATCCCTCTTCCGGCAAGATTCTGGTAAGAATGTCTCCCATGACAGAAATTGCATGATCTCCTATAGAATGACCAAAATTATCATTAATCTTCTTAAAATCATTTACATCCATCATAATTCCATAAAGGGGTTTCCCTTTATGGACATTATATTTTTTCAGGACCCGGTCTAAGTAGCGCCGGTTATATAAGCCCGAAAGATCATCTACCAGCAAACTTTCCGAATAATTCTGCATCTGTACAAAGGTAAGAGCCAAGGCTACAGACAGCCAGGCAGTTGTAACGCCATAACGGAAGAGCTGTATTAGAACACCTACAATACAGGGCCCCACAAAATACATGACCGGGAAAAAAGTCAGATTAATTCCCTGCTTTCCCGAATGAAATACCACAAAGATACTATAAAAGAAATAGATCATCAAGGAAATGTAGCCTACAAGGACAAAGGTTCCTCGTTGATATACATTATAGCTTGTTATATGAAACAACACATCGGTGTCAAAAAAATTGATAATAACCATGGCCGCCTCAATGATCCACGGAATTGCCAGGTAATTAGCTCTGTGAAAGGCTCTCTTATAATTCTTGTATATATGAAGTTCTACATAGATACACCACAAAAACCCAACTGTTACCGTCCCCAAAAAGCAAAGGCTGTTGGTAAGATAGTTCAAAAAAATACCTGCAGAAAATTCTTGTCCGTCAATCAAAAAAGCTATAGTTTCTAAGGCTGCCCCTGCTAGGGTAATTACCGCCATATGGTCATATATCTTGTCTTCTGTCCGAATGCTCTCCCGATTCTTCCTTCGACAATCCAAAAGAAATAACATCATGAGAATGGAAATTCCATTGGCAATGATAATTTCTTCTATTATTTTCATACCTCTGATCTCTCCTTCAGCATTAGTTGGTCAGTTCTTTAATTAAGAATGGTTACTAGTTTTTATTATTAATTGTAGCAATAATACTATATTTATGCAATAATTTTCACCATATTATGGATTAATTTACACAAAATTTACACAAACTCGCAAAGAAAAACCTTGAATCCGAATACTTGGCATTTCAAGGTTTTTCTTATGCACTCTTATATTGTCTCCATGCTTATGTTACATCTGATGCCTTACAATGGCATATTCATCATCATGACTGTAATAGGGACAATCCTTGTAGGAACTGCTTATAAAGCGATAAAGCTCATCCTCATCAAGATCCATGGAGCAGGTGTAACATTCATAATCTTCATCATATTCGTAATTAGAACAGGATTCACAGCTACTCATAAAATCTCTCCCATTCTCTATTCTTCGTACTCTAAATGCAGGTTATCCATGGCTTTTAATATATGCTCATGGGCCAACTTCTCTGCCAGATCTCCGTCCTTTGCCTTAATGGCTTCTAAAATCTCTCGATGTTCTTCAATAGATTTCTGAGCTCTGGTTTCGGCCTCCACAGAAGCAGTTCTTGAAACCTGCACGTATTTATGAAAATCTGATAAAACATGTTCCAAAATCCGGCTATTGCTGGCTTCATACAAGATCCCATGGAACTTACTGTCAAGCTCCGCCACCTGCTCTGCCTGACTGCTGGTCTTCTTCTGCAAATGAAATTCTGACAGAAGAATAATCTCCTCTAACTCTTCAATCTGTTCGTCAGTAATATTCTCTGTGGCCCATCTGGCACACATACCCTCTAAGTGGGAACGGATCATATAGATGTCTCTAACATCCTTATTGGTAATTCCTGTAACATAAGCCCCTTTATTCGGAATAATGGTTACCAAACCTTCCAATTCCAACTGTCTAAGAGCCTCTCTTACTGGCGTACGGCTGACTCCTAACTTCTCTCCAATGGTAATCTCCTTCAACTCGTCGTGCTCTTTGTAGGCCCCTCTTAAAATATCTTCTCTAATTTTTTGAAATACCCGACCCCGTAAGGACCGGTCTTTGTAATCTTCCATTTCTATAAATCCCCCAAATAGCTTCTCGCTATTTTTGTAAATCCCAATCATTTTTGACTATGTATTATTGTATACATCCCTTTTTTTATTGTCAACCCTAGCTCAGGATTAATATTAAATTCTCATAAACTTTGACGCTTAAAAGGAAGCAAGATTTTTTCTTGCTTCCTCTCATAATCTCTTTATGATTTCTAAAAACCGAAACTCCTAGTAAAGTTTTGCTCCAATCTCTCTTGGGCGAAATCCCTGGTCTTCTAAGGCCTGTAAAATCTCACTCTTGTGATCTGTTCCAAAGGCCTCCATGGTAATTCTAAGTTCCACAGCTGCATTACGATTGGTGCTTACAAACTGATTGTGCTCCAACTTAATAACATTTCCCTTAGCATTTGCAATGGTAGATGCCACACGAACCAACTCACCTGGCTTGTCTGGAAGGAGTACGGATACAGAGAAGATACGGTCTCTCTGGATCAAGCCGTGCTGTACAATGGAAGACATGGTTATTACATCCATATTTCCTCCACTAAGGATTGCCACTGCCTTCTTGCCCTTAAGGTTCAGCTGACGAAGTGCTGCCACTGTAAGAAGGCCTGAATTTTCTACAACCATCTTGTGGTTTTCTACCATATCTAGGAAGGCTCCAATCAGTTCGTCATCTTCTACTAGGAGAACTTCATCAATATTTTCCTTGGCATATGGGAAAATCTTTTCTCCTACTTTCTTAACAGCAGTACCGTCTGCAATGGTATTGGCGCTATCAAGTTCCACCGGGGCTCCCTCTGCAAGAGCAGCAGTCATGCTGGCAGCAGTTGCCGGCTCCACTCCAATCACACGGATCTTAGGATTTAACATCTTTGCTAAAGTAGCAACACCTGTAATCAATCCGCCGCCTCCTACAGGGACCAAAATATAATCTACAGTCGGAAGCTCCTGAATGATCTCCATGGCAATGCTTCCCTGGCCTGCAGCAATATCCAGATCATCAAAGGCATGTACGAAGGTACATCCCTGTTTCTCTGCCAAATCTTTTGCATAGGCAAAGGAATCGTCATAGACATCTCCGTAGAGAATCACTTCTGCTCCGTAGCTTTTCGTACGGTTCACCTTAATAAGAGGGGTAACAGAAGGCATTACAATGGTAGCCTTACAGCCAAATTTCTGAGCTGCATAGGCAACTCCCTGGGCGTGATTTCCAGCGGATGCAGCCACAAGACCTCTGCTTCTTTCTTCCTCTGTCATGGTGCTAATTTTATAATAGGCGCCACGAACCTTGTATGCTCCTGTATACTGCATATTCTCAGGTTTCAGATAAATCTTTCCACCGGTCTGCTGACTTAAATACTCACTGTAAATCAACTTTGTAGGGTTCGTAACCTTTTTAACAATTTCACTAGCTTCTTCAAATTTCTCAATGGTGAGCTGATTTGCTTCTCCCATTTTTCTCACCTAACCTTTCTGATACTTATGTCATCGTTGTACATCATACACCAATCTGACACATTTGTGTTGATTTTCTGAAAGTTATTCTTGATCAATTTTATTCTTCCTCGAATTCTTCGTCAAAGTCCTCTTCATCCCATTCTACTTCTTCGAAGTCATCCTCATCCCATTCATCTTCGTCTAAGAAATCTTCATCTAGGAAGCCTTCCTCAGAATCTTCTTCTGAAGTAAGTTCTTCCGGAGCCGCTTCTAGCTCTTTATCTTCTTGTTCTTCCTGGTTATCTGACTCCCTTGCAAACAAGGCATTTACAAAGGTATCTGCATCAAACTTCTGAAGATCGTCAATGGTCTCTCCCACACCGATATACTTAACAGGAATTCCAAGTTCTGACTGAATGGCCACTGCAATTCCTCCCTTGGCAGTCCCATCCATCTTAGTTAAGACAATTCCAGTAATATCTGCCACATCATTGAAATCTTTGGCCTGCTGCAGGGCATTCTGTCCAGTAGTGGCATCTAGTACTACCAAGGTCTCTCTAAAGGCTTCTGGAAATTCCCTGTCAATGATACGGTTCATTTTCCGGAGCTCTTCCATAAGATTCTTCTTATTGTGAAGTCTTCCTGCTGTATCGCAAAGGAGCACATCTGCATGTCTGGCCTTGGCTGCTGCCACAGCATCGTAGACTACAGAGGCAGGGTCTGAACCTTCCTGGCTGCTCACTATATCTACCTGGGCTCTGTTGGCCCACTCTTTTAACTGTTCTCCTGCTGCCGCCCGGAAGGTATCTGCCGCAGCCATAATAACCTTCTTATTCTGAGCCTTCAGCTTGCCAGCCAGTTTTCCAATGGTAGTGGTTTTTCCCACTCCGTTTACACCGATCACCATGACTACAGATGTCTGATTTTCAAATTCGTAGGCAGTCTCTCCCACGTCCATCTGCTCTTTAATACTGTCAATTAAAATCTGGCGGCAATCCATAGGGTCCTTTATATGGCGTTCCTTCACCTTTTCCCTAAGATCATCCAATATATTATAGGTAGCATTGACTCCCAAATCTCCCATAATCAGAGTCTCTTCCAGCTCCTCATAAAAGTCCTCGTCAATGCGAGAAAAACTATGAAAAATACTGTCCATGCCACTTACAAAGCTGTCTCGGGTCTTGCTAAGACCAGAGACTAGCCGTTTAAAAAATCCAACTTTTTCTTCTCCCATCCTATGGTCCTTTCTCTATCTTTACACTATTTTGTCAGCTCATTTTCCAAGAGACTTACAGAAACAAGGGTAGATACTCCCTTCTCCTGCATGGTGATACCGTAAAGTCTATCCGCCGCATTCATGGTACCACGTCTATGGGTAATTACAATAAACTGGGTACTTTTGGTTAACTTATGTAAATATCCTGCAAATCGATCTACATTGCTGTCATCTAAGGCCGCCTCAATCTCATCTAGAAGACAGAAGGGCGACGGCTTTAGATTCTGAATGGCAAAAAGTAGGGAAATTGCTGTCAGAGCCTTCTCTCCACCGGACAACTGCATCATATTCTGCAGCTTCTTTCCTGGGGGTTGGGCAATGATCTTAATTCCTGCCTCCAGAACATCCTCATCATCCATAAGCTCCAAGGTACCCTTTCCACCTCCAAAAAGTTCTTTAAAGACAAGATCAAACTCCTTGGCAATCTTTGCAAACTGCTCTTTAAACTGCTTGCGCATGGCATTATCAAGTTCCTCGATAATTTTCTCCAGGGTGGCCTCTGCTTCCACCAGATCATCATGCTGTCCCTTTAAAAATTCGTAGCGCTCTGAAACCTCTTTGTATTCTTCAATGGCATTGACATTGACATTTCCAAGAGATTTAATCCCACTTTTTAATTCCTGGATCCGCTTTCTCATTTGGGCCAGATCTGTTAAATTCTCATCCCTTAAGTCCCTGGCCATGTTGTAGGTAAGTTCATACTCCTCCCACATGTAGTTGATCTGCTTGTCTGAAGAAGCCTCAAGACCTTCCATCTGACTCTCCAGACGGTAGACTTCCTTATCCAGGGAAGTCATGTGCTTGGACAACTCTTCTCGCTTTTGCAAGAACTCTTTGTTCTTTTGATTCATCTCTTCCCGCTTGGTTTTCAGGGTCTGAATCTCTTCCCCAATCTCTGTAAATAAGTCTGCAGAATCTGCAATGGTAAGTTTCAGTTTCTCAATCTGGGCTTCCTTGTCCTGAATCTCACCTAAGGCACTTCCCTTACCAATCTGCATTTCCTTTAATTCTGCAGCATACTTTTCATTCTCTTCTTTAATACGATTGGCATTTTCCGCAGCAAAAGTAAAATTTTGTTCCAAAGAAGCTAATTCCAAATGAAGGCTCTCGGTTTTTGCAGCTTCCTTTGCCTCTTCTTCTCTGTAGCCTTCTAAGGCGTCCTGAATGTCCTTTATTTCCTGATTTAAGGTCTCTTCTAAGTTCTCTGATGTATCAAGTTCTATATTGATGGATTCCTGGTTATCGGAAATCTCTGTAATCTGAGCGTCCAGCTCTTCTAACTCTTTTCTAGACCCTTCCGAAGCTTCCTTGGCCTGGTTTACGCCGGCATTTGCCTGATCAAAATTCATCTTGGCAGTGTTTTGCAAGACATAGGCCTTCTGAAGTCTGGAATTAATGGCCTCCATTTTTTCATAATGGCCAGCCCTTTTCTTACGGATTTCATTAGTATCTTTTTCCAGGCTTTCCATCTCTTCTTTTAATTGCTTTACCCTGCCTTCTAACTCCTCAACCTCCCGTCTACGACTCAAAAGATTGCTGGAGTTTTTAAAGGCACCACCAGTCATAGAACCACCGGGGTTAATGAGTTCTCCCTCTAAGGTTACAATTCTAAGAGACTGCTTATATTTTTTAGCAATGGCAGTTCCTCGATCAATATGGTCTACTACAAGAGTTCTTCCTAAGAGAAATTCTGCCAGACCTTTATAGCGGCCTTCTACATTTACCAGACTATCTGCAGAGCCTAAGACTCCAGACTCCCTTAGGGCCTCTTCTCTTGCAATCTTTCCTGACGAGCGAATATTGGTAAGGGGAAGGAAGGTGGCACGACCAAATTTATTTTTCTTTAAATAATTAATCATCCTCTTGGCCGTATCCTCATCTGCCGTAACGATATTCTGGATGCTTCCTCCTAAGGCTGTCTCAATAGCAACCTCATATTCCTTAGGAACTTTAATAATGTCTGCCACAACACCTAAGATTCCTTTTTCCGAGTCCTTCTTATCCATAACCCGCTTAATACTATTTCCATAGCCATCATAGCGCTCTGTAATATTCCGCAAGGATTCCAGCCTAGATGCATCCCTGTGGTAAGAAGTTTGGCTTCTCTTATATTCCTCTGTCTTTCCAGCCAATTCTTTCTGAAGTTTGGCAACCTCTGCTTCTAAATTCTGATTTTCATTAGAAAGTGCACGGATCTCATCAGACACTTCCTGAAGTTTTGCCCGGTATTCTAGAGCCTTTTCTTTTTTGGCAGCCGCCACACTTTCCTGCTCAATAATCTGAGAATGGATTCTAGCCTTAGAAGTTTGGATCTGCTCTAACATGGTATCAAACTTTTGGATCTTGGCCTTGGTAGAAGCACGGTTATTCAAAAGTTCCATGATCTGATTCTGCTTGTTGGTTATGCTATCAGAAATCTCCGCAATCTTAATCTGCAAATCCTCTAAAGACTTCTTAGCCCCATCTTCTTCTTTATGTTTTTCATCAATCTGAGCTTCTAAAGACTTCTGCTTGGCCGTCAGTTCTTCTAACTGCTTCCTTCTAGCCTCCATCTCAATTTGGATGCTTTTAGAACGCTGTTCATAGTGCTCATCATTCATTCTGGCACTGTTAATCTGCTCTTTTAAAAGTTCAATCTGACTTTCCAACTGCTGCTTAAGCAGGTTGGTTTTATT